>NZ_CP163444.1:4361000-4984000 GCF_041053105.1 Streptomyces sp. R44
CGACGGGGCGGCGACCTTGAGGTAGCCCTCCGCGTCCAGCTCCAGCTGGCCCTTGAAGAGCTCGGTCCGCGGGTCGTGGCCGACGGCGATGAAGAGGCCGGTGACAGCGAGCTGGCGGGTCTCACCGGTCTTCGTGTCGCGCAGGGTCAGACCGCTGAGCTTCTGCTCGCCGTGGATCTCGGTGACCTCGCTGTCCCAGGCGAAGGAGATCTTCGGGTCGGCGAAGGCGCGCTCCTGCATGGCCTTGGAGGCACGCAGGGTGTCGCGGCGGTGGACGATCGTGACGGACTTGGCGAAGCGCGAGAGGAAGGTGGCCTCCTCGATCGCGGTGTCGCCGCCGCCGACGACGGCGATGTCCTGGTCCTTGAAGAAGAACCCGTCGCAGGTGGCGCACCAGGAGACACCGCGGCCGGAGAGCGCGTCCTCGTTGGGGAGGCCGAGCTTGCGGTGCTGGGAGCCGGTGGTGACGATCACGGCCTTGGCGCGGTGGACGGTGCCGGCGGTGTCGGTGACGGTCTTGATCTCACCGGTCAGGTCGACGGCGACGACATCGTCGGGGACCAGCTCGGCGCCGAAGCGCTCGGCCTGGGCCCGCATGTTGTCCATCAGGTCCGGGCCCATGATCCCGTCACGGAAACCGGGGAAGTTCTCGACCTCGGTGGTGTTCATCAGGGCGCCACCAGCGGTGACCGCACCCTCGAACACCAGAGGATTCAGCGACGCTCGGGCCGTGTAGAGCGCAGCGGTGTAACCCGCGGGCCCGGAGCCGATGATGATCACGTTACGGACGTCGCTCACGGGTTTCTTCCTCGTCTCTGCAGACTGCCACTGCCTACGGGGGCGGTTGTCTCGGTCGCTCTCACCCCACCCAACGGATCCTAAGGGGCGTGCATTCCCGAGACCGCCGCGCGGCACCCTGGCCGGACGGGAAGAGAGGTCAGGAGCGAGGGTACGTCTGGCTGAGCAGGACGTCGGCGGCCGGGCCTCCGCTCTCCGTGGGTCGTTCGGCGCAGGAGGCGTCGAGCACGTAGGCCTGGACCCGTGTGCTGTCCGCCGGATCCGTCAGGACGAGCAGATAGGCCGGTGTGCCCTTGTACTCGCCGCGTTCGTGGCCGAGTACCCCGTCGGTGCGGCCGGTGCCGGCCAGCACACATCCGGGAACGGCTCCCGCCCCGTTGCGCCGGGCAGCGTCGCTGCCGGCATCTGCGGACATGGATTCGGGCCCGACCCCCTGGGGGGTCTTGGGAGCGCGGTTCTCCGCGAGGAGGGCGTGCACGCGGTCCTCTACGGGGGCACCGGAGAAGGGACTGAGGGGTGCGCTCGCGAGCGTGTCGGCCTTCTGGGCGTCGGCCGAGCCGCTGGCGGTCGGGCTGCCCGCCTGGCTGAGGTAGAGGCTCGTCCCGAGCACCACGGCTCCGAAGGCGGCGCCGATCGTGGAGAGCAGCGCGATGCGGCGACGGCGGCGCGTGCCGGGGCGGCCGGGGCCGGTGCCCGCCCGAGGGCGTCCGGCAGGGCGGTCCGTGGCCGGTGAGGACGGGGAGGAGGCCGCGGTGTCGGCGGAGGGACGCGATGTTTCACGTGAAACAGGGGTGTCGCTCTCCGGGGAGGTGGCGTTGAGGAGGGCTTCGGCGGCCAGGGCGGCGTCGATCCGCCCGGCGATCTCGGCGGGCATGCGGGGCGGTCCGGGCAGGGTGCCGAGCAGGCCCCTGATCTCCTCCAGGGACGACCGGACGTCGGCGCAGAGGGAACAGCCGTCCAGGTGCCGTCGTACGGCCGCCGAGCGGGTCGGCGAGAGCAGCCCCTCGGTCAGATCGGAGATCTCCGAGACGTCCGGGTGCTGTGTGGTGTCGGCCTTGCCGGCCGTGGAAGTCACGTGCGCCCACCTCCGCCCTTCACAGCAGCTGGATCTGTCGGTCCGGTATCCGTCGTCCCCGGCACCGGTGGGACGGATGTCCCCGGCGTCCGGTTCCTTCCCCCTTCGGCGGCCTCGTTACCCACGGTGTCGGCGCGCAGATGAGTGACCATCGGAAGGAGGCGTGCCCGCCCGCGTGCGCAGCGACTCTTCACGGTCCCGGTGGGGACGCCGAGGATACGGGCTGCCTCCGCGACGGGGTATCCCTGCATGTCGACCAGGACCAGGGCGGCCCGCTGGTCCTCGGGGATCGCGGCGAGAGCGGCCAGGAGCTGACGGTTGAGGTCCTGGCGCTCCACCGGTGCCTCGGCCGACTCGTGGGGGTCGAGAAGCTGCTCGAAGCGGTCGGTGTCGTCGACGGGCGAGGTTCTGCGGGAGGCGGTCTTGCGTGCCCGGTCGAGGCAGGCGTTCACCGTGATGCGGTGGAGCCAGGTCGTGACGGCCGACTGGCCCCGGAAGGTGTGGGCGGCCCGGAAGGCGGAGATCAGGGCGTCCTGGACGGCGTCAGCGGCCTCCTCGCGGTCCCCCAGGGTCCGCAGGGCCACCGCCCACAGCCGGTCACGATGCCGCCGCACGAGCTCACTGAAGGCGTCGGGATCCCCGGCGACATGGCGGGCGAGGAGTTCCTCGTCCGCCGCCGTCCGGAGGTCGTCAGCCGGAGGCGTCACGGTTCCCCTCCTCGCTCGGCAGCCGTGCAGGCATTCAATCCGGTCCGTGCCCGGAAGTAAATGAGCGCCGAGCTGGGCTCGGCGCTCATGGATGGTGCGGGTGGTGACTACGGGGCGGTCCCCTGGAAGGACACGTTCGTGATGGCCTGCTTGTAGCCGGCGCCGAAGTACTGGTCACCGCTCGCGTACGGTGCGGCCGTCAGCCACAGGAGCACGTAGCGGGTCTTGACCGGTGTCTTCGTCTCCAGCTTCGCCGTCGGGTCCGAGGTCTCGACGGCGGCGATCCGCTTCATCGAGTCCACGGAGCCCGAGGGGCTCAGCGAGTCCGTCGCGTACAGGGTGATCGCGGTCTGAGGGCCGCTGTAGCGCAGCGCTATGGAGGCCGACGTCACGTTCTGCTCGCTGCCCAGGTCGTAGACGATGCCGACGCCCTCCTTGTAGGGAGCGAGGACGGGACCTTCCTGGAAGGTCTTGGTGCGCCAGTACGTGGAGCTGTCGCTGTCGTACGTGTTGGCGACCCCACTCGTGTCCTGCGGCCTGCCGTCGGGGGCGTACTCCTCGGCCGAGGAGATGGCGAGCGGCTTCGGCGGCTTGGGCTTCTCGTCGTCGAGCGTCGGCTGCACGGTCTTCGGCTCGTCCTTGCCCTCCGGGGCGAGCAGCCGGTCCGCGATCTGCCAGCTGCCGAGGCCGAGGGCGGCGATCAGGAGGGCCGAGACGGCCCACTTGAGCGCCTTGCCGGTGCGGCTCTGCAGCGGGGGCGGCGGGACGACGACCGGCTGGGTGACCACGGGGCGCGGCTGAGGGCGTCCGTAGGTGCCCTGCTGGTACGTCGTGTGCTGGTACTCGGGAGGGGCGGTGAACTCCGGCTCCGGCGGCCGGACACGGGGCATCGCCGCCACGGCCTTGGCCAGCTCGTCCGGGGTGGTGCAGGGCGGCTCCTGACGCGAGGCGGTGGCCCCGTCGTTCGCGAGGGCGCGCATGGCGATCTCGGAGAGGCCCCGGTGGACACCGGCGCGGACCTGGTCCGGCGCCAGCAGCCCGACGCCCTTGGGAAGCCCGGAGAGCCCGTAGGCGTCGCTGTCGTACGGCCAGCGCCGGGTCAGCGCGGCGTACAGCAGGGCGCCGATGGCCTCGGTGTCACTGCGCTGCGGACGCTCGGCGGTGATGCCGCGCAGCGCGGCGTTCACGGCCAGGCCGCGGATCCGGTACTGACCGGTGGAGCTGCGCAGGACGGCGCTCGGGGTGAGCCGGAGGTGCGCGAGGCCCTCGCGGTGGGCGGCGGCCATGGCCTGGGAGACCTGGCTGACGAGCTGATAGGCGTCGTGGGGCTCCAGCGGGCCGGCCGCGAGCAGCGCGGTCAATTCGGTGGAGTCCGGCAGCCATTCGTGCACGACGTACACGAGGTCGTTCTCCTCGACGGCGTCGAGGACCTGGACGAAGCGCGGGTCGCCGAGGAGGGCCGAGGAGCGGGCCGCGGCCAGGACCGACCGGGCTCTGGGATGGTCGGCCGGCAGCAGGTGGACCCCGACCGCACGGCGCAGCTTCTCGTCGACGGCACGCCAACTGCTGAAGCCGTCCAGACGGGTGACGCACTCCTCCAGCCGGTAGCGTCTGGCCAGTTTGTGGCCGCTGTGCAGTTCGGGTGCCGTGATGGAGGGCTGCTCGCCGCTCTTTCCTTCGACCGCCTTGCTCTCCGTGGCCTCGACGGACTTCTCCGCCTTCTCCGCCGTCTTCTGCTCTTCCGCCACCCCGTCGGTCGCGGCCGTGTCCGCCTTGGCGGTCAGCGGGTCGTCACCGCTGTTGTCGGCCACGTCGACGGCAGCCGTGCTACGTTCCGCCACCGTCGTTCCTGCCTCCCCATCCGTTGCGCCACATCCAACAGCCAAGCCAATTGTGCCCACAGTCGGACGCTATGCACGACACGCGGTTCCCGCCGATGGTTGTGCGGACCGCCGGGTTCAGCGTCCCAGACGTCCGCGCACCATGCCGACCAGGGTGTTCAGTTCCGCGATCCGCATGCGCTTCGCGGCGACGAAGAAGACACCGAGGAGCACCGCCCCGCCGACCACGAGGGCGGCGAGCGAGCCCAGGGCGCCCTCGCCGAGCAGCTTCAGCAGACCGAAACCGACTCCACCGGCGACGATCGCCGCGGGCACCGAGGCCATGCAGAGCCGCGCGTAGGTCCGCATCACATGGGTGCCGTCCAGGTCGCCGCCCAGGCGCTTGCGGAGCCGGCGCCAGGCGATGCCGACGCCGACGGCGTAGGCGAGGCCGTACGAGGCGGCCATGCCCACCACGGCCCACTGGGCCGGCAGGACGACGTAGCAGAGCGCCGACGCGGCCGCGTTGACGGCGGCGACGATCACCGTGTTGTAGAAGGGCGTCCGGGTGTCCTCGTAGGCGTAGAAGCCGCGGAGCACGACGTACTGGACGGAGTAGGGGATCAGGCCGAGGCCGAAGGCCATCAGGATGAAGCCCATTCCCTGGGCCGCTTCGACGCCGCTGGAGGCGTACAGCAGGGTGCACATCGGGACGCCGAGCGCCAGGAAGGCGAAGGAGACCGGGACGATCGCGACGGCCGAGTTCCGCAGGCCCTGGGAGATGTCGTCCCGGACGGCGCCGGGGTCGTCGTCGTGGGCGGCGCGGGAGATCCGCGGCAGCAGCGCGGCCATGACGGAGACCGTGATGATGGCCTGCGGCATGCCCCAGATCAGCTGGGCGTTGGAGTAGGCGAGGAAGCCGGCACCGTTCTTCCCGGACTCCTCACCGGCGGCGGTGGCGAGCTGGGTGACGACCAGGACGCCCGCCTGGTTGGCGAGGACGAAGAGGACCGTCCACTTGGCCAGCTTGACCGTCTTGCCGAGCCCGTGGCCCTTCCAGTCGAAGCGGGGGCGGAAGCGGAAGCCCGTCTCGCGCAGGTACGGGATCATCGCCAGGGCCTGGACGACGAGGCCGAGCAGCGTGCCGATGCCGAGCAGGCGGATGCCCTCGTCCGGAATCGTCTGCACGCCCATGTGGGACTCGGCGGAGGTGCCGTACACCCAGATGAACAGGCCGAAGGTGACGATCATGACGATGTTGTTGAGGACCGGGGTCCACATCATCGCGCCGAACTTGCCGCGGGCGTTGAGGATCTGACCCATCACCACGTGCACGCCCATGAAGAAGATCGTGGGCAGGCAGTAGCGGGCGAAGGTCACGGCCACGCTGTTGGCCGCGGCGTCGTCGGCGATGGTGTTCGACATCAGCCGGATCAGGAGCGGCGCCGCGAAGACGGCCAGGGCCACGATGAGGCCGAGCGCCACCATGACCAGCGTGAGCAGCCGGTTGGCGTAGGCCTCGCCGCCGTCCTCGTCGTTCTTCATGGAGCGGACGAGCTGCGGGACGAAGACCGAGTTGAGGCCGCCGCCGACGGTGAGGATGTAGATCATCGTCGGCAGGGTGTAGGCGATCGTGAAGGTGTCACCGAGCAGGGCAGCGCCGAGCGCACCGGTGATCACCAGGCTGCGGACGAAGCCCGTCAGCCGGGAGACGAGGGTGCCGGCCGCCATCACCGCGCTCGACTTCAGCAGCCCGGAGGCGCGGCCGGACTTCTTGGGGGCGGGTGCGGGCAGCGGGTCCGGCTCCGGGGCGGGCGGCGGCACCTGGCCGGGCGCCTGCTGGTCCCGGTAGAGGTGCGCGAAGGCGTCCGGCTCGGGCGTCTCCTCGCTCGCCCGGGTCACCAGGTCGTCGACCCCGGTGAACTGGACCGTGCGCGCGTCGTCGCCGTACGGAAGATGCCGCGAGGGGCCGTCCGGCTCGGGCGCCGGGGTCTGGGCCCACACCCGGGGGTCGGGGGCGTGCTGCGGCGCGGCCGGCTGCTGGTAGAGCGCGTGGGGGTCCTGGTAGGTGCCGGGCGGGGGCGGCGGGTGCGCGGCGCGGTCGTAGAGCGCCTCGGTCACCGGGTCCTGCGCGGACATGTCCTGGGCCTGGTACGGGTCGTGGGCGAAGGCGTCCTGGACGTAGGGGTCCTGGGCGTACGGGTTCTGCGCGTAGGGGTCCTGCCCCTGCGCGCCTGGGGCGCCCTGGTGTGGGGGCGGCACCGGCGGGTGGCCGCCACCGGGAGGCGCCGCGGGCGTCCCAGCGGACGGCGCCGGGCCGCCCGCGCCCTGGCCGCGGTCACCGTCGTACGGCGCGTTCATGGTTACCCCACCTCATCGTCCCCGGCCGACCGGCCACGACATCGCTCAACGGTCCACTTTCTCACCCGGGCCCGACGGGTCGCCGCTTTCGGGCCCGGTGTCCGGCGTCGGGTCACTCGGCTGCACGGGTTCCTCCGCGTCGGACTCCCCCTCGCCGGGTGCGTCCTCGGCGGGTGCGTCCTCGGCGGTCTCTGCCGCCTCTGCCGCCTCGGCCTCGGCGTTCCGGGCGGCCACCCGCTTGCGCTGGCTGTACATCCGCACGCCGGCGAGCACGAGGAGGAGGACACCGCCGGCGATCACGAGCATCACCGTGGGAGTGATCTCGGAGACCCGCACGGTGAAGTTCATCGGCTGCCCGTACGGGGTGCCGTCCTCGGTGTAGAGCTGGGCGGTCATCGGCACCTGGCCGTTGACGTTGGCCGAGGCGGTGAACTTCACCGACTGGCTGTGCCCGCCGCCGACCTTCACCGGGAGCTCGGCGAACCTCTCGCCGTTCAGCTCCAGCCGGTTCTTGTTGCCGGAGGTGAGGCGCAGCTTCAGGTTGTCGACGCCCTGGAGCAGCTTGTTCTGGACGGTCACGGGAATCGTCGCGCTGCGGCCGGAGAGCGTGAGGTCCGACTTGTCGACCAGCTGGACGCCCTTGGTGAGGGTCTGCAGATAGTCCAGGACGTTGTTCCGGTAGATCGCGGCGTCCCGGGCCTCACCGCGCCAGGAGGTCGACATCTCGCGGTTGATCGCGTTGCCGAAGGGCGTCACGACGCGTTCCGGCTGGGTCAGGACGACCTTGAAGTCGTCCAGCTCGTCCCGCGTGGTCTTCATGTCGCGGAAGGCCTGGACCGGGAGCTCACGGTCGCGCAGCTTCTTCGGGTAGCGGGAGCTGCTCGGCACCGCGGTGGAGGCGTCCGGGTCCGGCTTCGCGGCGGCGGCCGCGAGGAGGTCGGTCGGCTCGGTCCAGCGCCGGCCGGAGAGGCCCTCCAGGGCGGTCGCCATGGACTGGGCCTGCGCGACCGTCGGCATCCGCTGCGGGGCGACGACGATGCTGCGCTGGTCCTCCGGCTGCTCCAGGGTGACCGCGAGCGACTGGGCGAGGAACTCCTGGACCGCGAGCGTGGAGTTCTCCGCGCGGACCATGTCCCCTTCGAAGGCGGTGGACAGGAGCGCATCGCTCACCACGGCCGTGGTGCTGCCGTTGCCGAGCGGGCGGGCTGCCGTGGCCGTGTAGGAGAGGTCGTCGCGGACGCTGTCGCTGCGGGCGATCACCTTCTCGGCACCGGCCGAGGTCGCGACCGCCACGATGGAGGGATCGACGGCGCCGTCGACGGGCCAGGCGAAGTCGGTGGACGCCTGGACGTGGAGGACGGTCTCGACCGTCACGCCCGCCAGGGCGGTCGCCGACTGGAGGTGTCCGAGGGAGCCGGGCACGTCCTTGCCCCGATGGGCCAGCGAGGCGAGGTCGGGGTCGGCGAAGGGGAGGGCGACGACCTTGTGCCCCTGGACCGCCTTCTCCAGCGCGTCCAGCCACCGCTCGGCGACGGCCTGGTTCCTGCCGGGGACGTCCAGGTCGCCGTCCTTGACGCGGTAGCCGTTCGCCATGGCGTCGACGGAGGCCAGCAGGTCCGGGTCGACCACCCAGGTGACCGGGAGGTCCTTGCCCAGGGAGACCAGCTGGTCCAGGCGCCCGCCCGGACGCAGCTCGGCCGCCAGGTCGTCGTCCTCGAAGACCGGGGTCTGCTGGTCGTCCGTGGCGGTCTGCGCCGAGACGTGCGCCGAGGCGATGACCGGCCAGAGATAGGTGAGCTGGGTCTTCTTCTCGGTGGCCTCGGGCTGGTACGGCAGGAAGGTCCGCTCGATGCCGAGCACCCGCTCGTACTGCCGGTCCGAGGTCTGCCCGGTGAGGGAGACGCCCAGCTGGTAGACGCCCTCCTCGTCGAGCCCGAGCTCGGAGACGGGGACGGAGAACGAGAAGTCCGCGCTGAGGCCGGCGCCCAGCCGGGGAATCTTGACGGTCGGCGCGCCCTCGAGGGGGGCGGGGTCGCTGTCGCTCCGGAAACCGGTGCGCCCCGTCACCTGCTCGATCTCGCTGCGGCTCGTCATCTTCGGTCCGACGCGCAGGTTCACGGTCGCCTCGGTGACGGGCTTCTTGCCCCGGTTGGTCACCGTGCCCGTGACGGTGACGGTGTCCCCCTCGACGGGCGCGCTCGGGGCCAGCGTGTCGAGTGACACATCGACCGTCCTGGAGCCGGTGGCGTCCTCGGCGGCGGCCGCCGGAGAGACGACGAGGGGGGCCTGGAGCAGGCCCGCGAGAAGGGGTGCCCCGAAGGCGACGGTGATCGTGCGCCGCAGCCATCGGCGGGCAGGTGAGGGACCGGTTCCCTGGATGTCTGCCGCCTCGGCCACGCGTTCGCCCGTCCTCGTCGTTGTCCGTGATGCCAGTGGTGTCGGTGGTTCCCGGTTGCTGTGTCCAGGCATGGTAACGAGGCACGCTGGGGGCAAGTGCCGGGGACTGCTCCAGCTGAAAACGGGAACGTCGCGGTGAGCCGGGGCACGTACCCTTTTCTGTTGTGCCGAACGCCAACGAAGACACCCCGACTGCACTGAGCCAGGTGCAACGCCGCGCGGTCAGTGAACTACTCCGTGTGTCCCCTGTCGCCGACGACCTCGCCCGCCGTTTCCAGGAGGCCGGGTTCAGCCTCGCGCTGGTCGGCGGCTCGGTGCGGGACGCGTTGCTCGGCCGGCTCGGCAACGACCTGGACTTCACCACCGATGCCCGCCCCGAGGACGTACTGAAGATCGTCCGTCCGTGGGCCGACGCCGTGTGGGAGGTCGGCATCGCCTTCGGGACCGTCGGCTCCCAGAAGGACGGCTACCAGATCGAGGTCACCACGTACCGCTCGGAGGCGTACGACCGGACCTCCCGGAAGCCCGAGGTCTCCTACGGCGACTCGATCGACGAGGACCTCGTCCGGCGTGACTTCACCGTCAACGCCATGGCCGTGGCACTCCCCGAGAAGGAGTTCATCGACCCGTACGGCGGTCTCGAAGACCTGTCCGCCAGGGTGCTGCGCACGCCGGGTACGCCGGAGGAGTCCTTCTCCGACGACCCCCTGCGCATGATGCGGGCCGCGCGGTTCGCCGCGCAGCTGGACTTCGAGGTCGCCCCCGAGGTCGTCACGGCCATGAAGGAGATGTCCGGGCGCATCGAGATCGTCTCCGCCGAGCGTGTCCGTGAGGAGCTCAACAAGCTGCTGCTCTCGGCGCACCCCCGGAAGGGCCTCGGGCTCCTCGTGGACACGGGCCTCGCCGATCACGTGCTGCCCGAGCTGCCGGCGCTGCGCCTGGAGAGCGATGAGCACCACCGGCACAAGGACGTCTACGAGCACTCGCTGACCGTGCTCGACCAGGCGATCGACCTGGAGGAGGACGGGCCCGACCTGGTGCTGCGCCTCGCCGCGCTGCTCCATGACATCGGCAAGCCGCGCACCCGCCGCTTCGAGAAGGACGGCCGGGTCTCCTTCCACCACCACGAGGTGGTCGGCGCGAAGATGACGAAGAAGCGCATGACCGCGCTCAAATACTCCAACGAGATGATCAAGGACGTCTCGCGCCTCGTGGAGCTGCACCTGCGCTTCCACGGCTACGGGGACGGCGAGTGGACCGACTCGGCCGTGCGGCGCTACGTCCGTGACGCCGGGCCGCTGCTCTCGCGGCTGCACAAGCTGACCCGCTCGGACTGCACCACGCGGAACAAGCGCAAGGCGGCAGCCCTCTCCCGGACCTACGACGGCCTTGAGGTCCGCATCGCCCAGCTCCAGGAGCAGGAGGAGCTGGACGCGATCCGTCCGGACCTCGACGGCAATCAGATCCAGGAGATCCTGGGCATCGGACCTGGGCCGGCCATCGGCCAGGCGTACAAGTTCCTGCTGGAGCTCCGGCTGGAGAACGGGCCGATGGGGCACGACCAGGCCGTTGCCGCGCTCAAGGAGTGGTGGGCAGCGCGCGACTGAGTCGAGCCGGCGCACGGACGGGTCGATGTTTCACGTGAAACACCGACCCGGTCGACGCTCTGGAGGGGTGGTGTTTCACGTGAAACATCACCCCTCTCGTCGTTCCCGGTGCAGGGCCACCGCGAGCGCCGCGTAGATCAGGGCCACCAGCACGACCAGAAGCGGCGATCGGCCGTCGGGCGGCAGCATCAGGGCCGCGACGCCCGCCGCGCCCACGAAGGCGACGTTGAACAGCACGTCGTAGAGCGAGAAGACCCGGCCTCGGTACGAGTCGTCCACGGCCGTCTGGACCACCGTGTCCGTCGCGATCTTGGCTCCCTGGGTGATGAGCCCGAGCAGGAAGGCGGCGACGAGGAAGGGGGTCGGGCTGAAGGGCAGGCCGAGCGCCGGTACGAGGAGGGCGGCCGCGGCCGTGCACACCGTCATCCACCCGAAAGGGCCGAAGCGCCCCACGGCCCAGGGGGAGACGACGGCGGCCGCGAAGAAGCCCGCGCCGGAGGCGGCGACGGCGATTCCGAGCAGTCCGAGGCCTTCGGACTCGTTGGACCCCCAGGTGTAGCGGCAGAGCATGAGCACGGTGACGAGCAGGGCGCCGTAACAGAAGCGCATGAGGGCCACCGCGGTGAGCGCCCGTGCGGCGGGGCGTCGCTCGGCGAGGTGCCGCAGGCCCGCGGCGAGACCGAGGGCGGTCGACTTCAGGGCCGAGGTGAGGGGCTGCGGCGTGAGGTCGGCGTCGGGGCCGAGCAGCTCCCGGGACATCCGCAGGGAGGCGAGGGCGGCACAGAGATAGAGGACGGCGCCGAAGGCGACGACGACCGCGTCGGAGTTGTCGGCGATGAGCCGGACCCCGAACGCGAGACCGCCGCCGAGAGTCGCGGCGAGGGTGCCGGCGGTGGGCGAGAGCGAGTTCGCCACGACGAGCCGGCCTTCGTCGACGACACGGGGGAGGGAGGCCGAGAGCCCGGCCAGGACGAACCGGTTGACGGCGGTGACGGAGAGGGCGGAGGCGTAGAAGAGCCAGTCCGGTACGGAGGCGAGGACGAGGACGGCGGTCACGCAGGCGAGCAGGGAGCGCAGGAGGTTCCCGTACAGGAAGACCTGGCGGCGCTGCCATCGGTCGAGGAGCACCCCGGCGAAGGGCCCGACGAGCGAGTACGGGAGCAGGAGCACCGCCATGGCCGAGGCGATCGCGGCCGGGGAGGTCTGTTTCTCGGGTGAGAAGACGACGTACGTGGCCAGGGCCACCTGATAGACGCCGTCGGCGCACTGGGAGAGCAGCCGTACGGTGAGAAGGCGGCGGAAGTTCGTCAGGCGCAGGAGTACGCGCAGATCACGTACGACGGACATGGCAGCAAGACTCACATACGAAGAGGGCCCCCGGGCAGTGGCTCGGGGACCCTCGATCGACAAGCGTGCGGCGCTTTAGCGCTCGACCTCACCCTTGATGAACTTCTCGACGTTGGCCAGGGCCTCGTCGTCGAAGTACTGGACCGGCGGGGACTTCATGAAGTAGCTCGACGCGGAGAGGATCGGGCCACCGATGCCCCGGTCCTTGGCGATCTTCGCGGCGCGCAGGGCGTCGATGATGACACCGGCGGAGTTCGGGGAGTCCCACACCTCGAGCTTGTACTCGAGGTTCAGCGGGACGTCGCCGAAGGCGCGGCCCTCGAGGCGCACGTACGCCCACTTGCGGTCGTCCAGCCAGGCCACGTAGTCCGACGGGCCGATGTGGACGTTCTTCTCGCCCAGCTCGCGGTCCGGGATCTGCGAGGTGACGGCCTGCGTCTTCGAGATCTTCTTGGACTCCAGGCGCTCGCGCTCGAGCATGTTCTTGAAGTCCATGTTGCCGCCGACGTTGAGCTGCATGGTGCGCTCGAGACGGACACCGCGGTCCTCGAACAGCTTCGCCATCACGCGGTGCGTGATGGTCGCGCCGACCTGCGACTTGATGTCGTCGCCGACGATCGGGACGCCCGCCTCGGTGAACTTGTCCGCCCACTCCTTGGTGCCGGCGATGAAGACCGGGAGAGCGTTGACGAACGCGACCTTGGCGTCGATGGCGCACTGCGCGTAGAACTTCGCGGCGGCCTCGGAACCGACGGGCAGGTAGCAGACGAGAACGTCGACCTGGCGGTCCTTGAGAACCTGGACGACGTCCACCGGCTCCTCGGCGGACTCCTCGATGGTCTGGCGGTAGTACTTGCCGAGACCGTCGAGCGTGTGACCGCGCTGGACCGTGACGCCCGCGTTCGGGACGTCGCAGATCTTGATGGTGTTGTTCTCGCTGGCGCCGATGGCGTCGGAGAGGTCGAGGCCGACCTTCTTCGCGTCGACGTCGAAGGCGGCGACGAACTCGACGTCACCGACGTGGTAGTCGCCGAACTGGACGTGCATCAGGCCGGGCACCTTGGTCGCCGGGTCGGCGTCCTTGTAGTACTCGACGCCCTGCACCAGCGAGGCGGCGCAGTTGCCCACGCCGACGATGGCTACGCGAACCGAACCCATTCCGGTTGCTCCCTGTGTGATCGTGGAAGCCCTGCGGTGCGCAGGGTTTCACTTGGCGGTGTCGTCGGACGGATCCGGCCGGGTACTGCCCCCGTGCCGGGGCAGGCCGCCCGTCTCTCCAGAATCGTTGTCGTGCAGAGCGGGGGCGTCGGAGCCGGATCGCTGATCCCGCCCTGCCCGCTCGCTCTCGATGAGCTCGTTCAGCCAGCGCACTTCGCGCTCCACGGACTCCATACCGTGGCGCTGCAGCTCAAGCGTGTAGTCGTCCAGGCGCTCGCGTGTCCGGGCCAGGGAGGCGCGCATCTTCTCCAGACGCTCCTCCAGCCGGCTGCGGCGGCCTTCGAGCACGCGCATCCGCACCTCGCGCTCGGTCTGCCCGAAGAAGGCGAAGCGGGCCGCGAAGTGCTCGTCCTCCCAGGCGTCCGGGCCGGTGTGGGAGAGGAGCTCCTCGAAGTGCTCCTTACCTGCCGGGGTCAACCGGTAGACGATCTTGGCCCGGCGTCCTGCGAGTGAAGCGGCGAGGGCCTCCTCGGGGGCGCTGCCCGGCTCCTCGATCAACCAGCCGTTGGCGACCAGCGTCTTGAGGCAGGGATACAGCGTTCCGTAGCTGAAGGCCCGGAAGACGCCCAGCGAGGTGTTGAGGCGCTTCCGCAGCTCGTACCCGTGCATGGGGGCCTCGCGCAGCAGGCCGAGAACGGCGAACTCGAGGATGCCGGAGCGTCTGCTCATCCGTCGCCTCCTCCTCCGCCTTCGGGGCCCTTATGCCGTGCTGATGTATCGACTCGATACATCAGCACGATAGAACGGCCACCCTGTCCCGACAAGCCGGGCCACAGTGACCGGCGTCACATCGTCAATTCGCAGCGTTCGACTTGCCCGATTTGGTGTGAAGTCCGGCCGTAGGTGGGTTTTGGCCGTGCGTAGTCTGTGCGGCATGCAGACCACCGGGAACCGAGCGATGCCCTGGGGCGTCAGTGCTGCGGGTGACCGGCTGCGGTACGGGGGGACCTCCGATGGGTTCCCGCCGTGCGCATTTCGGGGGGACCGGAACTCAACTGCCGCTTCCAGGCGTACGCGCCTGCCCGAGGAGTAGTCGTTCGATGAGCGAGCATCGTCGCAAAATGCCGCCGCAGCAGCCGCCGACGGGCGGTCGCGCGGCGGCACGGCGCGCTGCCCAGCAGCCGGGCCGCAGGTCGGCCCCGGCCCATGACGTCGGTATGGGGGCCCCTTCGGCCTCGTACGGCCCTCCCTCCTCCCACGGAGAGGAGGAGCGCCCCTACGGAGGGCGCGCGGAGGCCCGCCGGGCCGCCCAGCGCGGCAGCCGCCGCAGAGGCGCCGACGCGGGCCCCGGCGGCCCCGCCGGCCCTGGTGGGGGGCGGCGCGGTGGCGGCGGTCGCGGCGGCAGTGGTCCGGGGCGGGGCTCCGGCGGTCGCCAGCCCGGCAAGAAGCGGATCATCGACTACCCGCGCCACAACAAGTACGGCTGGCGTCGCTGGATGCCGTCGTGGAAGCTCGTGACGGGCACGTTCCTGTTCTGCGTGGCGAGTCTGATGGGTGTTGCCTACGCCGCGTACTCGCAGGTGGAGATCCCCAAGGAAGCCGATACCGCGGTCTCGCAGAACAACATCTACTACTGGGCCAACGGCGACCGCATGGTCGCGACCGGCAGTGGTGCCAACCGCCAGATCGTTCAGTTCGGGGACATCCCGAAGTCCATGCAGAACGCGGTGATCTCGGCGGAGAACAAGACCTTCTGGAAAGACTCCGGTGTCGACCCCATGGGTATCGCCCGCGCCGTGTGGAACATGGCCAAGGGCGGCGAGACCCAGGGTGGTTCGACCATCACCCAGCAGTACGTGAAGAACAACCGCCTCGACGACCAGTCGCAGACCGTCACCAGGAAGGTGAAGGAACTCTTCATCTCCATGAAGGTCGGCAACGAGGTCCCCAAGGACCAGGTCATGGCCGGCTACCTGAACACCTCGTACTACGGACGTGGTGCCTACGGCATTCAGGCGGCGGCCCGTGCCTACTTCAACGTGGACGCAAAGGACCTGAACCCCAGCCAGTCGGCGCTGCTTGCCTCGGTACTGAAGGGCGCGACGTACTACGACCCCGCCGGCTACCCCGAGATCGACCCCCGGGCCACGGCCAAGGCGAACACCGAGCGGGCCACCAAGCGGTGGAGCTGGATCCTCGACGAGATGCAGAAGGACCGGCACATCTCGGCCGAGGAGCGGGCGAAGTACACCACCTTCCCCAAGGTGCAGCCGCCCCGGAAGAGCGCCAACCTCGGCGGTCAGATCGGCTACCTGGTCGCCACCGCCAACGTGAACCTGCAGAACCAGTTCGGCATCACCGAGGCGGAGCTGGAGCGCGGCGGCTACCAGATCCACACCACCTTCGACAAGCTGAAGGTGGACAAGATGGAAACCGCGATCAAGAAGATCATCAAGGAGAACATCGACCCGAAGAAGCGCCCGAAGACGGACACGCACGTCCAGTTCGGCGGTGCTTCGGTCGAAACGGCGACCGGGAAGATCGTCGCTCTCTACGGCGGTGCCGACGCCACCAAGCACTTCCGGAGCAACGCCGACAGCACCGGTGCCCAGGTCGGATCGACGTTCAAGCCCTTCGTGCTCGCCGCGGCGATGAAGGACGGCGTCCGCAACAAGGACCTGGGGCCGGACCAGGACGAGTCCGAGCGCAAGATCCTTGACCCGGACAAGAGCCTCTACAACGGCAAGGACGACCTGACGATCCGTAAGTACAACGGGGACGTCTGGCTCGACGACAAGGGCAAGGAGTGGCGTCAGAGTAACGACGAGAACGCCAGCTACGGCCCCATCTCCCTGCGCTACGCCATGATCAAGTCCGCCAACTCGCCCTATGTGCAGCTCGGCATGGACGTCGGCATCGACAAGGTCCGTGAGGCCGCCGTGGCCGCCGGCCTCCGCGAGGACTCCCTGGTCAAGGGCGATGTGCCCTCCTTCTCCCTCGGTGTCTCCAGCCCCAGCGCCATCCGTATGGCCGGTGCGTACGCGACCTTCGCCAACCAGGGTGAGCAGAACGACCCCTACTCCGTCGAGAAGGTGGTGAGGGACGGCGAGACCTGGCAGCACCAGGCCAAGCGCAAGACGGCCTTCAGCCCGGCCATCGCCAGCAACGTCACCGACGTGCTGCGGTCCGTCGTCGACGACGACCGGGGTACGGGTCGCAAGGCGCGGATCCCGGGCCGTGCGGTCGCCGGCAAGACCGGTACGACCGATGACAACAAGTCGGCCTGGTTCGTGGGCTACACGGCGCAGCTGTCGACCGCGATCGACATGTACCGCTTCGACGACGACGAGTCGAAGGAGGGGCGCGAGTTCGAGAAGATGTACGGCACGGGTGACCAGCCGACGATCCACGGTTCTTCGTTCCCCTCGCGGATCTGGAAGGACTACATGACGGCTGCCGTCGACGGCATGCCGGTCGTGGACTTCCCCAAGCCGGAGAAGCTGGAGGGCGCCGTGCCCGTCTTCGGTGGTGGCGCCGCGAGCCCGACCCCCACCCCGACCGCCACCCCCACCCCCACCGAGTCGACGATGCCGACGACGACTCCCCCGGCCACGCCGACGACGACTCCGCCGGCGACCAAGACGCCGAAGCCGGGTAAGACGACCTGCAGCATCTGGGACATCACCTGCAACGGCAATCCCGGTGGCAACACCGGGCAGCCCACCACCTCGCCACCCACGAGTCCGACGCCGACCGACTCGCCGACGGCTGATTCCGGAGGCAACGGGAACGGCAAACCCGGTGGCTTCTGGAGTCCCTGATCCCTTCACCGGGAAACGTCCTGAGGGCCGCCGCGTCCGCTCCGTACTTTCCGTACGGACCGGCCGCGGCGGCCCTCGCCGTTTTCCCGGGGACGTACGGCAGGATGTCCCCCATGCCGAGCCTCCAGAAGTCGAGCGCGCCGCCGGGACGCTCGCAGACGGTCATCCCCACCCACCGGGACAAGGTGGCCGCAGCGGGCAGCGAGCTGATCGGTGGCCCCTACGGCCGCAGGGCGGCGGCCGGCACCGGGCAGCTGACGCCGGTGCGGGTGATCGCGCTCGTGGCCCTCGGCATGTACGCCCTCGGGATGGTGCAGAAGCTGCCCTGCTACAACTGGGCCTGGTTCCAGGGCGCGACCTCCCAGTACACGCACGCGTGCTACTCGGACATCCCGCACCTGTTCGCCGGGCGGGGCTTCGCGGACGGTCTGGTCCCGTACTTCGACCGGCTGGGCGGCGACATACCGTTTCTGGAGTATCCGGTCCTGACGGGCCTCTTCATGGAGGTCGCGGCCTGGCTGACGCCCGGCGGCGGCGAGATGAGGCAGCAGGAGCAGGCGTACTGGCTGGTCAACGCCGGTCTGCTGATGGTGTGCGCGGCCGTCCTCGCGGTCTGTGTGACCCGGACGCACCGGCTGCGTCCCTGGGACGGCCTCCTGGTCGCGCTCGCGCCCTCGGTCGCGCTCACCGCCACGATCAACTGGGACATACTGGCCGTCGCGCTGACCGCCGCCGCCGTCCTGATGTGGTCGCGGAGCCGGCCGCTGGCCTTCGGGATCCTGCTGGGCCTGGCCACCGCCGCGAAGTTCTACCCGATACTGCTCCTCTGCCCGCTGCTGCTGCTCTGCTGGCGTGCCGGGAAATGGCGGGCGTACGGGACCGCGGTGCTCGGCGCGTGCGGCGCGTGGCTGGTCGTGAACCTGCCCGTGATGCTGCTCGCGCCGGAGGGGTGGAAGCAGTTCTACCTCTTCAGCCGGGACCGGAACGTCGACTTCGGCTCGATCTGGCTGCTGTTCAGCCAGCGGACCGGTGACGTGATCACGCCGGGGCGGGCCAATCTGTACGCGCTGCTGCTGATGGCGGCCGCGGTGGCCGGTCTCGCGTTCCTGGCGTTCACGGCACCCCGAAGGCCCCGCTTCGCCCAGCTGGCCTTCCTGATCGTCGCCGCGTTCGTGCTGACCAACAAGGTGTACTCGCCGCAGTACGTCCTGTGGCTGGTGCCGCTGGCCGCGCTCGCCCGGCCGCGCTGGCGCGACTTCCTGGTCTGGCAGGGCTGCGAGGTCGTGTACTTCGTCGGCGTCTGGATGTACCTGGCCTTCACGACCAGCGGCAACAAGCAGGGCCTTCCGGTGGACGGCTACCAGTTCGCGATCGTCGTGCACCTGCTCGGCACGCTGTACCTGTGCGCGATGGTCGTACGGGACATCCTGGCGCCCGAGAAGGACCCCGTGCGGCAGGACGGCGCGGACGACCCCTCGGGCGGCGTCCTGGACGGCGCGGAGGACGTCTTCGTGGCGGGCAGGGCGGCCCGTCCGGCCCGGCACGCCGCCCCGGCCGCGGAGGAGGGGCGGCGGGTCCTCTGGGGCACCGCCGACCCCGACGATCCGTGGCGCGCCCCCGAACCCGACTGACCGGAAAAGCATTCACCCCCGGGAGCACCTGCTCCCGGGGGTGAATGCTTCTCCGCCGGCTCAGCGTTCGACGAGCCGGTCGAACTGCGTCGTGGTGTGGCGCAGATGCGCCACGAGCTCGTCGCCCACCCGGGGCTCCTGGGCGTCGGCCGGCACGAACAGGATCGACACCTGCATGTGCGGCGGCTCGGCGAACCAGCGCTGCTTCCCGGCCCAGACGAAGGGCGAGAGGTTGCGGTTGACGGTGGCGAGGCCCGCCCGGGCGACGCCCTTGGCGCGCGGCATGACGCCGTGCATCGCCTTCGGGGCCTCCAGGCCCACGCCGTGGGAGGTGCCGCCGGCGACGACGACCAGCCAGCCGTCCGACGCGGCCTTCTGCTGGCGGTAGCCGAACCGGTCGCCCTTGGCGACGCGGGTCACGTCGAGGACGGCGCCCCGGTACTCCGTGGCCTCGTGGTCGCCCAGCCACAGCCGGGTGCCGATGCGGGCGCGGAAGCGGGTCTGCGGGAACTGCTGCTGGAGCCGGGCCTGCTCCTCGGCACGCAGGTGGCTGACGAACATGGTGTGCAGCGGCAGCCGGGCGGTCCGCAGCCGGTCCATCCAGGCGATGACCTCCTCGACCGCGTCGGTGCCGTCCGGGCGGTCCAGGGGCAGGTGGAGGGCGAAGCCCTCCAGGCGGACGTCCTCGATGGCGGAGTGGAGCTGCTGGAGCTCCTCCTCGCGCACACCGTGCCGCTTCATCGAGCTCATGCACTCGATCACGACCCGGGCGCCCACGAGGGCGTGGACGCCGTCCACGGACGACACGGAGCGGATCACCCGGTCGGGCAGCGGAACCGGTTCCTCACCCCGGCGGAAGGGGGTGAGGACCAGCAGGTCGCCGCCGAACCAGTCCTTGATCCGCGCGGCTTCGTACGTGGTGCCCACGGCCAGCATGTCGGCGCCGAACCGGGACGCCTCGTCCGCGAGGCGCTCGTGGCCGAAGCCGTAGCCGTTCCCCTTGCACACCGGAATGAGACCGGGGAACTGCTCGATGACGGTCTTCTGGTGCGCCCGCCAGCGAGCGGTGTCGACGTAGAGGGAGAGCGCCATGGCCGGCCCGGAACCTTTCTGACGGAAGCGGTGTGTCGGAGGTGTGTACGAGACTACGAAGCCTACGGAACGGTCAGCGGCGCGACATGTAGATGTCGAGCGCCTTGTGCAGCAGCTTGTTCAGCGGGAAGTCCCACTCGCCGACGTACTCGACGGCCTCGCCACCGGTGCCCACCTTGAACTGGATGAGGCCGAAGAGGTGGTCGGTCTCGTCGAGCGAGTCCGAGATGCCCCGGAGGTCGTAGACGGTGGCGCCCATGGCGTACGCGTCGCGCAGCATCCGCCACTGCATCGCGTTCGAGGGCCGGACCTCACGGCCGATGTTGTCGGAGGCGCCGTAGGAGTACCAGACGTGCCCCCCGACGACGAGCATGGTCGCGGCGGAGAGGTTCACACCGTTGTGGCGCGCGAAGTAGAGCCGCATGCGGTTGGGGTCCTCGTTGTTGAGGACGGTCCACATGCGCTGGAAGTACGAGAGCGGGCGCGGCCGGAAGTGGTCGCGGACGGCCGTGATCTCGTACAGCCGCTGCCACTCGGCCAGGTCTTCGTAGCCGCCCTGGACGACCTCGACACCGGCCTTCTCGGCCTTCTTGATGTTGCGGCGCCACAGCTGGTTGAAGCCCTTGAGGACGTCGTCGAGCGAGCGGTTCGCGAGCGGGACCTGGAAGACGTAGCGGGGCTGCACGTCGCCGAAGCCGGCGCCGCCGTCCTCGGCCTGCTGCCAGCCCATCTTCCGCAGCCGGTCGGCGACTTCGAAGGCGCGCGGCTCGATGTGGGTGGCCTCGACGTCCTTGAGGCGCTTGACGTCCGGGTCCTGGATGCCGGCCTTGATGGCGGCCGAGTCCCAGCGGCGGATGACCACCGGCGGGCCCATCTTCACCGAGAAGGCGCCCTGGTGCTTGAGGTGCGCCAGCATCGGCTGCAGCCAGTCGTCCAGGTTCGGCGCGTACCAGTTGATGACCGGGCCCTCGGGCAGATAGGCGAGGTAGCGCTTGATCTTCGGGAGCTGGCGGTAGAGCACCAGGCCGGCGCCGACGAGCTCACCGGACTTGTCGAACCAGCCGAGGTTCTCCGAGCGCCACTCGGTCTTCACATCCGCCCATGCCGGGACCTGGCAGTGGCTCGCGGCGGGCTGGCTCTGGATGAATGCCAGATGCTGCTCACGGCTGATGGTCCTCAGGGTCAGGCTCATGCGGGGCGCTCCTCGGCAGGTGTGTCCCCATCGGTCAGGGGCTCCGGCTCTCGCGCCGAAGCCTACTGTGACCTTGGAGCGCCCCGAATGGGTGTGTGTGCCCCGACGTGCCGTCGGGCTCAGCTGATGACGCCGCCGAAGAGGCCGCCGTGCGCCATTCCGAGGTAGAAGCCGAAGGCCGAGGCGCCGAGCCCGAGGATCAGCAGGAACCGTTCGCGCGTGGTCACGGAGATGAACTGTCCGTACGCGCCGGTCAGGATGCCGATCAGGCCCGACCAGGAACTGAGCAGATGCAGGTTGTCGAACTGCGCGGTGGTGAACGAGATGACCCCCAGCACCAGCGTGACAGCCATCAGGGTGTCCTGGAGCGGGTGGGGCTTGCCGTCGGTCGCGAAGAGAGAGTGGCCGGGGTCGGGTCGCATTGCCTGTGCCATGGGGCACCTCCTGGCGTGCCTACCGGAAGGCGGCGCATCGTAGCGCCGCCCACTTCCGTTGTGTACAGATTGCGTCCCCTCGCCGGAGAATTTCAACCGGAAGCCGATGTGCGGGTACTCTGTACAGCTGCGCCGGTGTCTGCCCAGGTCCCTCCGGGATCCCCGACAGCGCTCCTCGCTCGCCGAGGGGACTGTCAGTGGTGGTGGATACCGTTGCTTACGCATCACGACCCTCCTGCCACGGAACGACCGTGGCCGCTGAGTCCAAAGGAGGTGGGTTCCACATGCGTCACTACGAGGTGATGGTCATCCTCGACCCCGATCTCGAGGAGCGCGCTGTCTCCCCGCTGATCGAGAACTTCCTCTCCGTCGTCCGTGAGGGCAACGGAAAGGTCGAGAAGGTCGACACCTGGGGCCGTCGTCGTCTCGCCTACGAGATCAAGAAGAAGCCCGAGGGCATCTACTCGGTCATCGACCTGCAGGCCGAGCCTGCGGTCGTCAAGGAGCTCGACCGACAGCTCAACCTGAACGAGTCGGTCCTCCGGACCAAGGTCCTCCGTCCCGAGACCCACTGAGCTTCTAGCTCAGAGGTCATCGGGTTCGAGTAGCAACACAGCAGCCAGAAGCAAACCCGCCGAGAGGTTCCCCCATGGCAGGCGAGACCGTCATCACGGTCGTCGGCAATCTTGTCGACGACCCCGAGCTGCGCTTCACCCCGTCCGGTGCGGCGGTCGCGAAGTTCCGTATCGCGTCCACCCCCCGCACCTTCGACCGTCAGACCAATGAGTGGAAGGACGGCGAGAGCCTGTTCCTGACCTGCTCGGTCTGGCGTCAGGCGGCGGAGAACGTCGCCGAGTCGCTTCAGCGAGGCATGCGCGTCGTCGTGCAGGGCCGGCTGAAGCAGCGGTCCTACGAGGACCGTGAGGGCGTCAAGCGCACGGTCTACGAGCTGGACGTCGAGGAAGTCGGCCCCAGCCTCAAGAACGCCACGGCCAAGGTCACCAAGACCACCGGTCGCGGCGGCCAGGGTGGATACGGCGGCGGCGGCCAGCAGGGCGGCGGCGGTGGCGGTGGCGGCTGGGGTGGAAACTCCGGCGGCGGTGGCCAGCAGGGTGGTGGCGGTGCTCCCGCCGACGACCCGTGGGCGACCGGCAGCCCCTCCTCCGGCGGCGGCCAGCAGGGCGGCGGCGGTGGCGGCTGGGGTGGAAACTCCGGCGGCGGCTACTCGGACGAGCCCCCCTTCTAGGGCCACGCCCTCGAAGCAGCTCGTACCCCCACTTCTTGATCACACAGGAGAAACACCATGGCGAAGCCGCCTGTGCGCAAGCCTAAGAAGAAGGTCTGCGCGTTCTGCAAGGACAAGACCCAGTACGTGGACTACAAGGACACGAACATGCTGCGGAAGTTCATTTCCGACCGCGGCAAGATCCGTGCCCGCCGCGTGACCGGCAACTGCACGCAGCACCAGCGTGACGTCGCCACGGCCGTCAAGAACAGCCGTGAGATGGCGCTGCTGCCCTACACGTCCACCGCGCGATAAGGGAAGGGTGACCGAAAAATGAAGATCATCCTCACCCACGAGGTCTCCGGCCTCGGTGCCGCTGGCGACGTCGTCGACGTCAAGGACGGCTACGCTCGCAACTACCTGGTCCCGCGCGGTTTCGCGATCCGCTGGACCAAGGGCGGCGAGAAGGACGTGGCGCAGATCCGCCGCGCCCGCAAGATCCACGAGATCGCGACCATCGAGCAGGCCAACGAGATCAAGGCCCAGCTCGAGGGCACGAAGGTCCGCCTGGCCGTTCGCTCCGGCGACGCCGGCCGTCTCTTCGGCTCCGTGACCCCGGCCGACATCGCCTCGGCGATCAAGACCGCGGGTGGCCCCGACGTCGACAAGCGTCGCGTCGAGCTCGGTTCGCCGATCAAGACCCTGGGCTCGCACCAGGTGTCCGTGCGTCTGCACCCCGAGGTTGCCGCGAAGCTCGGCGTCGAGGTCGTCGCCGCGTAACGCTGCCCTTGGCAGTCTGCGCTCAGCAGTGAGGAAGGGCCGCACCCCTCGGGGTGCGGCCCTTCCGCTGTTCTTTCCGCTGTTCCTTCCGCTGTTCCTTCCGCTGTTCCTTTCGCTGTTTCACGTGAAACAGCGGGTCTCAGCGGGTGGCGCCGGTGACGATCCAGCGGCCGGAGCGCATACGGAACCAGAGGGTGCCCATCCGGACCGCCATCATCAGGGTCATCGCCCACCAGAGCGCCGTCAGTCCGCCGCCGAGCGTCGGGACGAGGAGCGCGACCGGGGCGAAGACGGCCAGCGTGAGCAGCATGGCCCAGGCCAGGTAGGGGCCGTCTCCCGCGCCCATGAGGACGCCGTCCAGGACGAAGACCACGCCGGAGATCGGCTGGGAGAGCGCGACGACCAGGAGCGCGGGGAGCAGGGTGTCCTGCACGGTGGTGTCGCCGGTGAAGAGCGGGACGAACAAGGGGCGGGCGACGATGAGCAGCGCGCCGAGCACCACTCCGGAGACCACGCCCCACTGGACCATGCGGCGGCAGACCTGCCGTGCGCCGTCGGCGTCGTCCGCGCCGAGGTAGCGGCCGATGATGGCCTGGCCCGCGATGGCGATCGCGTCGAGCGCGAAGGCCATGAGGCTCCACAGGGACAGGATGATCTGGTGGGCGGCCACCTCCGCGTCTCCCAGCCGGGCGGCGACGGCCGTGGCGATCATCAGGACCGCGCGGAGCGAGAGCGTACGGACCAGGAGCGGGACGCCGGCCTGGGCGGAGGCACGGATGCCGGCCGGGTCGGGGCGGAGGGAGGCGCCGTGGCGCCGGGCGCCCCGTACGACCACGACGAGGTAGGCGGCGGCCATGCCGCACTGGGCGATGACCGTGCCCCAGGCGGAGCCGGCGATGCCCAGACCCGCGCCGTACACCAGGGCGATGTTGAGGGCGCCATTGGTCGCGAAGCCCGCGATGGCGACGTAGAGCGGTGTACGGGTGTCCTGGAGGCCTCGCAGCACGCCGGTGGCGGCCAGGACCACCAGCATGGCGGGGATGCCGAGGCCGGAGATCCTGAGATAGGTGACGGCGTACGGGGCGGCGGTGTCCGAGGCCCCGAAGACGTCGACGAGCCACGGCGCGGTGGGCAGGGTCAGGGCGACGACGGCGACGCCGAGGAGGAGCGCGAGCCAGATGCCGTCCATGCCCTGCCGGATGGCGGCGGGGAGGTCACCCGCTCCCACGCGCCGGGCGACGGCGGCCGTGGTGGCGTAGGCCAGGAAGACGAAGACGCTGACGGCGGTGGAGAGCAGGGCCGCGGCGATCGCGAGGCCCGCGAGCTGAGGTGTGCCGAGGTGGCCGACGATGGCGCTGTCGACGATGAGGAACAGCGGCTCGGCGACGAGAGCACCGAAGGCCGGCAGGGCGAGGGAGACGATCTCGCGGTCGTGCTGTCGGCGGACGGCCTTGGGGGTCGCGGGGGCCTGAGTCATGGGCTCAATCTAATCTTCCACAGGTAAGAGATGCAATGGCCAAGCAGTCCTTACTTTTCTCTGGTGCGGGGCTTCGGGTGTGGGCCGTTTGTTCTGATCTTGGTCCAGGGGGAGAACTTTTTCTCCCCCACAGCCCGTGGATGGGAAACGTGCAGGTCAGATGCGCGAGGGCAGGGGTGTTATGAGTTTGTCCACATGGCTGTCCCCCGCTCCGTGCACAGGATCCGGCGAGTTCTCCACAGCATCTGGCCCTTCACCCACAGGGGCTGTGGATAACCAGATTGGCTGACGCCTCCCGCGGGCCTACCGTGGTCCGGCGCCCGACGCGCCAGAAGCGGTCGCAAAGCCACTCTTTGATCAAGGCCGTGGCGTAAGAAAGAGTGGCAAGGCGAGGTCCGCGGAGCGGACGGAGGAGGTGGCTTGGTGAGCGTTCCCGAGCCCATGGACGACCCCTGGGCCGACAGCGGACCGAGCGACCGGCTGCCCACCCGTACCCGAGGCGAAGGGCGCGGCCGTGGCCGCGGGCGCGACGACCAGCACGAGCGGGGCGGCGACGGTCCCTGGGACGGCGGGCTCTCCGGCTTCGAGCGCGTTCCCCCACAGGACCTCGACGCCGAGCAGTCCGTCCTCGGCGGCATGCTCCTCTCCAAGGACGCCATCGCGGACGTCGTGGAGATCATCAAGGGCAACGACTTCTACAAGCCGGCCCACGAGACCGTCTACGCGGCGATCCTCGACCTCTACGCCAAGGGCGAGCCGGCCGACCCGATCACGGTCGGCGCCGAACTCACCAAGCGCGGCGAGATCACCCGCGTCGGCGGCGCCTCCTACCTCCACACCCTGGTCCAGTCGGTGCCGACCGCGGCCAACGCCTCGTACTACGCGGAGATCGTCCACGAGCGGGCGGTCCTGCGCCGCCTCGTGGAGGCCGGCACCAAGATCACGCAGATGGGCTACGCGGCCGACGGGGACGTCGACGAGATCGTGAACTCGGCCCAGGCCGAGATCTACGCGGTCACCGAGCAGCGCACCACCGAGGACTACCTGCCGCTCGGCGACATCATGGAGGGCGCGCTCGACGAGATCGAGGCGATCGGCTCCCGCAGCGGTGAGATGACGGGTGTGCCCACCGGCTTCACCGACCTCGACTCGCTCACCAACGGACTGCACCCCGGCCAGATGATCATCATCGCGGCCCGTCCCGCCATGGGTAAGTCGACCCTCGCCCTGGACTTCGCCCGGGCGGCCTCCATCAAGCACAACCTGCCCAGCGTCATCTTCTCCCTCGAAATGGGCCGCAACGAGATCGCGATGCGACTGCTCTCGGCCGAGGCCCGGGTCGCGCTCCACCACATGCGCTCCGGCACGATGACCGACGAGGACTGGACCCGGCTCGCCCGCCGGATGCCCGACGTCTCCCAGGCCCCGCTGTACATCGACGACTCCCCGAACCTGTCGATGATGGAGATCCGCGCGAAGTGCCGTCGGCTCAAGCAGCGCAACGGCCTGAAGCTCGTCATCATCGACTACCTGCAGCTCATGCAGTCGGGTGGTTCCAAGCGGCAGGAGAGCCGTCAGCAAGAGGTCTCCGACATGTCGCGAAACCTGAAGCTCCTCGCCAAGGAGCTGGAACTGCCGGTGATCGCGCTCTCGCAGCTGAACCGTGGTCCCGAACAGCGCACCGACAAGAAGCCGATGGTCTCCGACCTGCGTGAGTCCGGCTCGATCGAGCAGGACGCCGACATGGTGATCCTGCTGCACCGCGAGGACGCCTACGAGAAGGAGTCACCGCGCGCGGGCGAGGCCGACATCATCGTCGGCAAGCACCGTAACGGCCCGACGGCGACCATCACCGTGGCCTTCCAGGGCCACTACTCGCGCTTCGTGGACATGGCCCAGACCTGATCCGATCGGGAAGTCCCATGGCGGGGATCGCGTTGGATGGTGTCTATGACGACATCATTCGAAGCTTTGCTGCCCGGGACCGAGCGGGCCCTGCTGCACCGTGTCGCGGTCGCCCAGACCGAGGGGCGGACGCCTTCCTTCGTGGGGGCGGTGGTCCGCGACGGAGCGTTGGTGTGGAGCGGTTCGCGCAGCTGTGTGGACGGCCACGCGCCCGACGCGGACACCCAGTTCAGGATCGGGTCGATCACCAAGGTGTTCACCGCCGTACTGGTGATGCGGCTGCGGGACGAGGGCCTGCTCGGGCTGGACGACCCGCTGGAGAAGCACCTGAAGGGAACGGGCGTCGGTGAGGTGACGGTCGCTCAACTCCTCGGCCACACCGGCGGTCTCGCCGCGGAGACGCCCGGCGCGTGGTGGGAGAGGTCCTCCGCGGAGCTGCGGCCTGAGCTCTCCCACGTTCTGGGGGAGCAGCCCTTCCTCCAGTCGCCGGGGCGCCGCCACCACTACTCCAACCCCGGTTACACGCTGCTCGGTTCACTCGTCGAGGCGGTCCGTGGAGTGGCCTGGGAGGAGGCGCTGCGGCGCGAGATCCTGGAACCGCTCGGGATGAGCCGTACGACGCTCGATCCTGTCGCCCCGCACGCGGGCGGCTGGGCCGTGCACCCCTGGGCCGACGTCATGATGTCCGAACCCTCCGAGGACCTCGGCCTGATGGCACCGGCCGGTCAGCTCTGGTCGACGGCCGCCGACCTCGCGCGGTTCGCCGCCTTCCTCGCGGCGGGGGACGAGCGGGTGCTCGCCACGTCGTCCGTGGAGGAGATGCGGGCCCCGGCCTCCCCCGCCGGGGAAGGCGACTGGGAGGGGAGCTACGGGCTCGGCCTCCAGCTGTTGCGCAGGGACGGCCGCACCCTGATCGGCCACACCGGCTCCCTCCCGGGCTTCGTCGCCTGTCTGTGGGTGAGTGTGGAGGACGGCCTCGCGGGGATCGCCCTCTCCAACGCCACGTCGGGCCCGCTGGTGGGGGCTGTGGCCTCCGATCTCGTACGGATCGTGGCGGAGGCGGAGCCGCGGTTCCCGGAGCCGTGGCGGCCCCTTCCTGAGGCCGAGGTCGACGAGAAGCTGCTCTCCCTCACGGGACCTTGGTACTGGGGCACGTACGCCTACGGGCTTCGGCTCGGCCCCGAGCGGAGCGTCGTGCTCGAACCCCTGCGAGGCGCCGGCCGGCGGGCTCGGTTCCGGGCGCTGCCCGAGGGTGGCTGGGTCGGGCTGAACGGCTACTACGCGGGGGAGACGCTTCGTGCGGCGCGGCGCGCCGACGGCAGCGTGAGCCATCTCGACCTCGGGTCGTTCGTCTTCACGCGGGAGCCGTACGACCCGGCGGACGCGGTCCCCGGCGGCGTGGACGAGGCGGGCTGGCGCGGTCTCTGACGCGCGGAACGCGGGTCTTGGGATGATGTTTCACGTGAAACCGTGCTGTTTCACGTGAAACACGTCCTCAGAGGCTCTTCTTGAAGCCCACGTGCGAGGCCTCGAAGCCCAGGCGCTCGTAGAAGCGGTGGGCGTCGGCGCGGGTGACGTCCGAGGTCAGCTGGACGAGGCGGCAGTCCTGGCGCTCGGACTCCGCGACCGCCCACTCGATGAGCTGCGTCCCGAGACCGCTGCCGCGCTCGTCGGAGTGGATGCGGACGCCCTCGATGATCGACCGGGTGGTGCCCCGACGGGAAAGCCCCGGGATGACGGTCAGCTGGAGGGTGCCGACGACCTTGTCCTCGCGGACGGCCACGACCACGTGCTGGTTCGGGTCGTTCGCGAGGCGCTCGAAGGCGGTGAGGTACGGGGCGAGGTCGTCGGGGGATTCGCGCTGTGCGCCCAGGGGGTCGTCGGCGAGCATCGCGACGATGGCCGGAAGGTCCTCCGCGGTGGCGGGACGTATCTCAAGATCGCTCATGCCTCGCAGCGTACGCGCGCCCGTGTCACGCGGGCGCGCCCACGCCTTCCACGACCTGGACGAGCGCTGCCAGCTCCGGGTTCTTGGCGGCTTCGTCGAGAGCCTCGCGCAGCGCGCTGTCGTTGGTGGGACGGGCCTCTTCGAGGAGCTTCATGCCGGCCTCGGTGACATCGGTGTAGATGCCGCGCCGGTCGGTGGCGCAGAGGTACCGGGTGAGCAGGCCGCGGTCCTCCAGCCGGGTGACGAGCCGGGTGGTGGCGCTCTGGCTGAGCACGACGGCGTCGGCGACCTGCTTCATCTGGAGGTGACCGCCGGGGCCGCTGTGCTGACGGCTGAGGACGTCGAGCAGCGAGTACTCCCGCACGCTCAGACCGTGCCCGGACTCCAGGGCGCGCTCGATGTGGGCCTCGATCCTGCCGTGGAGCAGGGAGAGGGCACACCAGCGCTGGGAGAGCGCGGTGAGTGCGGGGTCCGTCGCGGTCATGGTCTCTCCTCGGTCTCTCCTCGGCGCCGGAGCGGCGTGGGGTCCAGGGTAGACGAAGGGACGCAATTATGCGCGTCTGCAACTAAACCAGACCGGCGGCGACCGTGCTTCACCGGCAGCGACCGTGCTTCACCGGCGGCGACCGCGCCTAGCCGGCGGCGACCGTCAGGGGAGCGAAGCGGCGTCGCCAGTCGCCGGGGAGGTCGGGCAGGGAGCGGATCATCACCGACGTGGTGGTGATCGTGTCGATGCCGTTCTCCTTCGCCCAGCTCAGCAGCGAGGTGTGGCGCACGTCGATGTCCGTGCGCAGGGGCCGGTCGGTGGCGGCCGCCAGGGAGGCGATCAGAGCCTTGGCCGTACCCGGGTCCCGGGCGATCAGGGGGCCGATGACATGGGTGTCCATGTTGGGCCAGGCGGCCGCGAAGCCGGTGATCTCGCCGTCCTCCTCGGCGACCCGGAGGTGGTCCGCGAACGCGGGGAGCCGGGCGAGGAGGTGCGTCCGGTCGAGACCGAAGACCTCGTGGTCCAGACGCAGGACGGCCGGGAGGTCCTCCGCGGTGGCGGGGCGGACCGGGATGTCCGGGGCGGGTGCGGTGAACGCGAACTGCCCGCGCACCATCTCCGAGCGGCTCGTCTCGGTGAAGCCCAGCTGCTCGTACAGGGGTTGCCCGTTCGCCGTGGCGTACAGCGTGAGCGGGGTGTCTCCCGCCTCCGCCAGGACGTGCTGCATGAGCCGGCGTCCCATCCCCTGGCGTGCGTACCGCTCGGCGACGAGCACCATGCCGATCGCGGCGAGCCCCGGACCGTAGGAGGTGACCACGGAGCAGGCGGCGAGGCCGGGGCCGTAGGGGTCGTCGATGCCGTAGCCGGTGCCGGCGGCGAGCAGCAGTCCCCACTTGTGCTCCTCGCGGGGCCATCCCCGGTTCTCGGAGAGGTCGGAGCAGGCGAGGAGGTCCCCCGGGGTGAGACGGCGGATCGGGAGCTGAGCGAGGGGAGCGGGGGAAATCGGCATGCCTTTCAGGCTGTCCGACGCGATGATCTCTCGTCCACTGCTTTACCGGATCCGGCCGATCCCACTGGCCGATACCCGTGGAGCCGTTGATTCCGGGCCAGGGGCCACGGACGATGTTTCACGTGAAACCCCGAGACCCCCGCACGCGGCGCCTGCACCTCTTCGACCTCGACGGCACCCTGATCAGGGGCTCGGCCGCCGCGGTGGAGATCTCCCGGCAACTGGGCCTGGTGGACGAGATCGCCGCGCTGGAGCAGGGGTTCCTGCGCGGGCTCACGCCGGACGAGTTCGCCGTCCGGGCCCGCGAGCTGTGGTCCGAGCTCACCCCCGAGCAGGTCGCGGCGGCCTTCGAAGGGGCGCCCTGGCTCATGGGGATCCGCGAGGTCTGGGCGGACATCCGGGCCCGGGGAGAACGCTGCGCCGTCATCTCCCTCTCGCCCGACTTCTTCGTCGAGCGGCTTCTCGACTGGGGCGTCGACACGACGCACGGTTCGCTCTGGCCGGCGGTCCCCTTCACGGAGCCGATCCACCGGCCGGGCATCCTCACTGCGCGGGCCAAGGTGCGCATCGCGCGGGAGCTCTGCGCGGGGTACGGAGTGGACCCGGCCGACTGCGTCGCGTACGGGGACTCGATGTCGGACGCGGAGCTCTTCGCGATCGTGCCGGAGACCGTGGCCGTGAACGCGGACCACCATCTCGCCGGGCTCTCAAGCCACAGCTACTCCGGAGGAGACCTGCGCGAGGCCTACGCCCTGGTCCGAAACAGCGCAGCCTAGCCAGAAACCCGGGCCTATGGCCCGAGAATGCCACTTTCTGCCCGAAGCGCCGGCCGGAAGCGCCATCCTGCGACCAGGAAGCCGGCCAGCGCGAGGCGAGGCAGATGATGGATGCTCCGACCACCACGACGGACGAACGGGAGTCCCCGACGCCGGACGGGAAGGAACCCCGGATATCCGAGGGACCCTCCGCCGACGCCGTGCTCGTCCGACGCACCCTGGCGGAGATCGCACCGGTCGCCGACCGGGTGACCTCGTACTTCTACGCCCTGCTCTTCATCCACCACCCCGAGCTGCGCGAGATGTTCCCCGCGGCCATGGACACCCAGCGGGACCGGCTCCTGAAGGCCCTGCTGACGGCGGCCGAGCACATGGACGACGCTCCGGTCCTCACCGCGTACCTGGAGAACCTGGGCAGGGGACACCGGAAGTACGGAACGCAGGCCGCCCACTACCCGGCCGTCGGCGAGGCCCTCATCGGTGCGCTCACGCGGTACGCGGAGAAGAGCTGGGACGAGGAGACCGAGGCGGCCTGGGTCCGCACGTACACGACGATCTCCCAGATCATGATCGACGCGGCCGCGGAGAACGAGCGGACCGCGCCCGCCTGGTGGCAGGCCGAGGTCGTCTCCCACGACCTGCGCACCCCGGACATCGCGGTCGTGACGCTCAGGCCCGACCAGCCGTACCCGTTCCTCGCCGGGCAGTACACGACGCTGGAGACGCCGTGGTGGCCCCGGATATGGCGTCACTACTCCTTCGCCTCGGCACCCCGGCCGGACGGGCTGCTCTCCCTCCACATCAAGGCCGTCCCGGCCGGCTGGGTGTCCAATGCGCTGGTCCACCGGGCCCGCCCCGGGGACGTGCTGCGGCTCGGTCCGCCGGCCGGCTCGATGACGGTCGACCACTCCACGGACACCGGCCTGCTCTGCATGGGCGGCGGCACCGGGATAGCGCCGATCAAGGCGCTGGTCGAGGACGTCGCCGAGCACGGGGACCGGCGCCCGGTCGATGTCTTCTACGGGGCGCGCAGCGGCCACGACCTCTACGACATCGACACGATGCTGCGGCTGCAGAAGACCTTCCCGTGGCTCTCCGTCCACCCGGTCACCGAGGAACAGGGAAGGCTCCCGGACGCCGTCTGCCGCTACGGCCCGTGGAACGAACGGGACGCGTATCTCTCGGGCCCGCTCGACATGGTCCGCCGCGGGGTCGACGCACTGCGCGGGGCGGGCGTCCCCTCGGACCGCATCCGCCATGACTTCCTCGCGGAGCTCGCCCCCGCGACCGCGGGTCAGCCCAGGTCGGGGGCGTGCATCGCGCGGACGCCCTCGATGTTGCCGTCGAGGTAGTGGCGCAGGGAGAGCGGGACGAGGTGCACGGCGGCGATGCCGACCCGGCTGAAGGGCACCCGGACGATCTCGTACTCGCCGACCGGCTCCTCGATCTCGGGGCCGTGGCGCAGGGAGGTGTCCATGGAGCCGAGCCGGCACACGAAGAAGTGCTGGACCTTCACCCCGGAGACCCCGCCGTCGACGATGTGCTCGACGGTGTCGACGAAGCAGGGCACCACATCGGTGATCTTGGCGCCGAGTTCTTCGAGCACTTCGCGGTGCAGGGCCTCGACAACGGTGGAGTCGGTGGGCTCCACTCCGCCGCCGGGCGTGAGCCAGTAGGGATCCATTCCGGGCTTGGTCCGCTTGATGAGGATCAGGTCGTCCCCGTCGAGCAGGATGGCGCGTGCGGTGCGCTTGATCACGGGCCGTTCGGTCATGGGAAGAAAATGGCCCGTCCGAGGTGTCCTGAAACTCACCAGCTCCCGGCGGCGCGCAGCAACTCCTCATGGGCCCGCGCGAGAGGGGCGAGCGCGAGCGTCCCCGTCCGTGCGACCAGGAAGTACGTCCGGAGCGGAGGGACCGGAGGTTCCAGCAGCGCCACGAGCTCTCCCCGCAGAAGGGCTTCCTCGCAGAGGTAGCGCGGCAGGACGGCGAGTCCGGCACCGGAGACGGCCGAGTCCCGCACGGCCCGCAGGTCGGGGGCGATGACGGTGGCGGTGGTCGCCGGTTTGGTCTCGAAGACGCTCGCCCAGTAGCGGGAGACGAAGGGCAGCGACTCGTGGACCTCGACCACCGGCAGCTGTTCCAGGACCACCGCGCGCTCGCCCAGGAGCACCTCGGGGGAGAGCCGGGCGGCCCAGCGCGGGGCCGCGACCAGGACGTGCTCCTCGTCGCAGAGCGGGGTGGAGACGAGCAGACCACCGCGGGGGCGCGCGGTGGCGATGGCCAGATCATGATGGCCCGCGGCGAGCCCGTCGAGGATCTCCTCGGTGGTGCCGGGGAAGGAGGCCCGCACGGCGAGCCCCTGGTGGATCAGCGGGGTGAGGGCGGGCAGCGCGCGGAGCGCGGTGAACTCCGGTGGCCCGGCGAGATGGAGGGTGCGGATCCCGCTGTCCTCGTCGAGCCCGGTCTCGGCGATCTCCACGAGTGCGTCCAGATGGGGCGCCGCGCGGTGTGCCAGTTCGTCCCCGATCGTGGTGGGGGTGACTCCGCGCGCCTGTCTGAGGAAGAGCGGTCGCCCCAGCTGTCGTTCCAGGGTCCGGATCTGGCTGGTGACGGCCGGCTGGGAGAGGCCCAGGAGCGCGGCGGCGCGGGTGAAGGAGCCGGCCCGGTGCACCGTGACGAACGTGCGCAGCAGGGCCAGATCCATGTCCGCCCCCTCCCGGCCGTGCGGCCGTTCGACTCAGGCGGTCGGCTGACTGCGCCTCAGGACCGTCCAACTATAAATAAGTCGATAGGTCGCTGTCGCTACCGTGATTGGACACTGACGCACAGTCAACTAGCCTTGTTCAGGCGGTCTCCGCGCGTGGAACCGAGGTCGTTCCGAGCCACGAGGGGGGAGGCTCGGAGCGTCCTCGGTCCGTGCCCCCGGCCCGTGATCAGCCCGCGCTTCCGGCCTCGTCGAGGGCGCGCAGCACATCGGCGATCAGGTCCTCCGGGTCCTCGGCCCCGACCGAGAAGCGGATGAAGCCCTCCGCGACGGCGTCCCCGCCCCAGCGCCCGCGCCGCTCCGCCGTGGAGCGCACCCCGCCGAAACTGGTGGCGTCGTCCACGAGCCGCAGCTCCTCCAGGAACCGCTCGGCGCGCTTCCGGTCCGCCAGCTCGAAGGAGACCACCGGTCCGAAGCGCCGCATCTGGCGGGCGGCCACCGCGTGCGAGGGGTCGTCGGGGAGGCCGGGGTAGCGAAGTCCGGTGACGTCCGCGCGCCCGGCGAGCGTCCGCGCCAGCGCCAGCGCGGTGGAGCACTGCCGGTCGATCCGCAGCTGGAGCGTGGCGAGCGACCGGTGGGCGAGCCAGGCCTCCATGGGGCCGGGGATGGCGCCGACGATCTTGCGCCAGCGCCGTACCTCCGCCGCGAGACGAGGATCCCGGCAGCTCACATGGCCGAGCAGGATGTCGCCGTGCCCGGTCATGCCCTTGGTGTCGCTGGCCACGGAGAAGTCCGCGCCCAGGGCGAGCGGGCGCTGGCCGAGCGGGGTGGCGAGGGTGTTGTCGACGGCGACGAGCGCCCCGGCCGCATGCGCCTCCGCCACGAGGCGGCGGATGTCGCAGACGTCGAGACCGGGGTTGGAGGGGGTCTCGATCCACAGCAGCCGGGCCCCGTCCAGTACGGACAGCTGGGCGTCACCGCCGGTCGGCGCGGTGCGGACCTCGACGCCGTACGCCCGCAGCTGCTCGTGCAGCAGGGGCAGGGCCTGGTAGCCGTCGGACGGCAGCACCACGGCGTCGCCGGCCTTCAGCTGGGAGAGGAGGACGGCGGAGATCGCGGCCATGCCGGACGCGAAGACGAGCGTCTCCACGCCCTCCTCCCCCGGTGCCTCGAGCTCGCCGATGGCCCGCTCCAGATGCGTCCAGGTGGGGTTCTCGTCGCGGCCGTAGGTGTACGGGCCGGTCGGCTCGCCCGGCAGGTGGAAGTGGGCCGCGAAGACCGGCCCGGGCAGGGTCGGTTCGTACTTCACGGGCTCGGGCAGTCCCGCCCGTACCGCCCGGGTGCCGTCGCCGAGTTCCTCGTCCGTCACGGTGTCCGTTCCTCCAGTTCCGTGCGTACGGCCGCGAGCAGTCCCTCGCTCGCGGCCTCCACCATCTCCAGGCACTCCTCGAACTCCTCGTGGCCCCCGTAGTAGGGGTCGGGGACGTCGAGTCCGGCCCCGGCGGCCGGGTCGTAGGAGCGCAGGAGCCGTATCCGCGCCGCCTCCTCGGGGGTGCGGGCGAGCCGTCGGAGCTCCCGCAGATGCCCTTCGTCCAGGGCGATGACCAGATCGAGGGCGGGGAACCACGAGGAACGGAACTGCCGCGCGGTGTGCGCGGAGGTGTATCCGTTCTCGTCGAGCACGGCGACCGTGCGCGGGTCGGCTCCGTCGCCCTCGTGCCAGCCTCCGGTGCCCGCGCTGTCGATCACCACCAGCTCGCCGAGGCCGGCCTCCTCCACCCGACGGCGGAAGACGTGCTCGGCCATCGGCGAGCGGCAGATGTTGCCCGTGCAGACGAAGCAGACGCGGTAGGCCATGGTGTCCACTCAGTCGCCGTCGGGGAGCACGACGTTCAGCGCCCACGAGACGACGGAGATGATCAGGCCGCCCAGGACGGCGGTCCAGAAGCCCTCCACGTGGAAGCTGAGGTCGAGCTGATCGGCCAGCCAGGACGTGAGGAGCAGCATCAGGGCGTTGACCACCAGGGTGATCAGGCCGAGGGTCAGGATGAAGAGGGGAAGCGTCAGCAGCTTGACGATCGGCTTCACCAGGAAGTTCACCAGACCGAAGACCAGGGCGACGAGGATGAGCGTCCAGGCCTTCTTGCCGGTGCTGTCACCGGTCAGGGTGATGTCCTGGAGCAGCCAGATGGCGACTCCGAGGGCGCCCGCGTTCGCGAGCGTCTTGACTACGAAATTCTTCATGTGTCTGATCGTGGCAGACATGATCGGGCCAATGGCAGGGGCGAGCAGGCGATGAAGGCATTCCGGCTGGACGAACTGGAGGCGGAGCGCGCCGCGAACAAGGGCGCGTACCTCCAGTTCCTGCGCGAGCGGAACATGTCGGTGGGTCTGTACGCGCTGGACGCCGGGGAGCTCGACCCGCAGCAGCCGCACGGCCAGGACGAGGTGTACTTCGTGGTCAGCGGCCGGGCGGCGATCACGGTCGGGACGGAGACGACCCAGGTGGCGCGCGGCAGCGTGGTCTATGTGCCGGCCGGGGTGGAGCACAAGTTCCACCACATCAGCGAGGACCTCCGGGTCATGGTGGTCTTCTCCCCGCCGGAGGGCTGAGCCGGACCCGGAGAGCCGTGGGGTGGAGGCCCCCTGAGCCCCTAGGGGTCGGATCAGGGGAGAGCGGGGGCCGCAGGGCCCCCATGGGCTTCCTCCCGCCCCTAGCCTGGAGAGTGTTCGGGCGCGGAGTGCGCCGAGCGTTTCTTCGAGAGCGAGGTAGGGACGATGGCCGTACGAGAGATTCTCGCGGGGATGCCCTGGTGGGTGAAGTGGGTCGCCATACCCCTCCTAGCCCTGTTCGTCTTCGGCGGACTGATCACCAGCGTCCTGACCTTCGTGGTCGCCGTGCTCTTCAAGGTGCTGCTCTTCGCGGCCCTCGTCGCCGGACTGATCTACGTCGTACGCAAGTTCAGCTCCTCCGCCAAGTCGCGCGAGGACTGGTAGCACAAGCTACTCATCAGTATGAAGCCGATGGAGGGCATTAGCCCGGGCGAGGGAACGCGCCGGGCTAATCAGGGTATGGGCCCTGGAGCTGCCACTAGAGTGGAATCTCTCCGCCGCGTTGGGGACTACAGGCGTAGACCTCCATACTGACCAGCGGTTTCCCAGGCCCGGCGGCCGCGCGGGGGCGGCCCCCGCGGGCGGGTGCACTGCATCCGTCGTCACGCCTGGGGGTGACCTTTGGCCACGGCTACGCAGACGGCTGCGCCTACCCTGATCGGCTCGGTGCAGCGGGCGCTGAGACTCCTGGAGGCCGTCGCCTCCCATGCGGAGGGTGCCCCGGCCAAGCAGCTCGCCCGTGAGACGGGCCTTCCGCTGCCCACCACGTACCACCTGCTCCGCACCCTGACACACGAGGGCTATCTGCTCCGGGACAAGGGTGTGTTCGTCCTTGGCGACGCCGCCGTCCGACTGGCCGGCGGCGGAGATGTGCAGAATCGTCGCATCAAGATCGAAGACTCCCTGGCCCACTGGCGGGACGAGATCGGTGTACCCATCTACTTCGCCCTCTACCGCGAGGGGGAGATCGAGCTCGTCGCTGTCGCCGACACCTCCAACGCCCCCGCGGTGGAGGAATGGGCCGATTTCCGCGAGACCGCGCACGCCCACGCGATCGGGCAGTGCCTGCTGAGTCAACTCGATCTGAAATCTCGTCAAGACCACCTTGATCGCCACCCGGTGGAAGCCATCACTCCGTACACGGTGCGTAACCAGCGTGTCTTTTTGGAGCGTTTGGGCAGTTTGGACCGAATGGAACCCGTGGTGGAGCGTCAGGAATATGCGCTCGGCACGGTCTGTGCCGCCATTCCCATCACCGCGGGCTCCACGGCGGCCGCCATGGCCATTTCCCTCCCCCTTCACCAGGAAGAACGGTTGCTCCCAGCAGTCGAGCGGCTACGTAACGAGATCGGAAGGCTCTTCGGTTCACTCGCGTTCTCTATCAGTATCTGAAAAATCACTCCTTGTGATCTGCTAGCGCGTACAGCACGATTGCGTCAAGAGGGCCACGGGGGATCATTCCTGGCCGTTTCGGTCACAGCTTTCAGCAGCTGTGTTTACACAACTGCTTCATCTACTGCGGGGTACATGATGCGAGAGTCGGTTCAGGCCGAGGTCCTGATGAGCTTCCTCGTCTCCGAGGAGCTCTCCTTCAAGATCCCGGTCGAACTCCGATATGAGACCCGGGATCCCTACGCGGTGCGGATGACCTTCCACCTTCCCGGAGACGCGCCCGTGACCTGGGCGTTCGGACGGGAACTGCTGCTCGACGGGATCAACCGGCCGAGTGGGGACGGCGATGTGCACATCGCCCCGACGGAGCCGGAGGGACTCTCGGACGTCTCCATCCGGCTCCAGGTGGGCGGCGACCGCGCGCTCTTCCGGGCCAGCGCGCCGCCGCTCGTCGCCTTCCTCGACCGAACGGACAAGCTGGTTCCGCTCGGTCAGGAACGGACACTGGGCGACTTCGAGGACAACCTGGAGGCCGCACTGGGCCGGATTCTGGCCGAAGAGAACGCCGGGCCCGCCTGAGCGGGCCCGCGCTGAGCCGGCCGGCCCGAGCCGCCTCAGCCGAGCCGCCTCAGCCGAGCCGTCCCGCCTGCGCGAGACCGTTCGAGCCGGACCCTCCCCGAGCCGGGCCGGCCCGAGCCCTCAGCACGCACACCTCACTTGGCGCGGCGGCGCCGCCCTCCCCGTACCGCCGCGGGCTTCACGCCGTCGGAAGCCGGCCGGTCGGCGGAGACGACCAGCGCCGCGAGCACCGTGGTGACCGGAACGGACGCCACCAGACCGATCGACCCGACCAGCGTCCGGACGATCTCCTCGGCGACCAGCTCGCTGTTCGCCACCGTCCCCATGCTGCTCTGGGCGATGGAGAAGAGCAGCAGCAGCGGCAGGGCGGCGCCCGCGTAGGCGAGCACCAGGGTGTTCACGACCGAGGCGATGTGGTCGCGGCCGATCCGGATCCCGGCCCGGTACAGACCGCGCGGACCCATCCCCGGATCCGCCTGGTGCAGCTCCCAGACGGCCGATGTCTGGGTCACCGTCACGTCGTCGAGCACACCGAGCGAACCGATGATGATCCCGGCCAGGAGCAGACCGGACATGTCGATCTCCGGATACAGGCCGTGGATCAGACCGGTGTAGTCGTCGGTGTTGCCGCTGAGCGAGGTCCAGCCGATGAAGAGCGAGCCCAGCAGACCGATCAGGAGCAGTGAGATCAGTGTGCCGAGCACGGCGACCGAGGTGCGGGCCGAGAGGCCGTGGCACATGTAGAGCGCGATCAGCATGATCGCGCTCGACCCGACCACCGCCACGACCAGCGGGTTCGACCCCTCCAGGATCGCCGGAAGGATGAAGTACGTCAGCACGAGGAAGCTCACGGCGAGCGCGATGAGCGCCATGACGCCCCGCATCCGACCGACCAGCACGACCGCGACGGCGAAGATGCCCGCGAGCACCGCCAACGGCAGCTTGCGGTTCACATCGGTCACCGAGTACTGCAGGTCGCGCGGGGCGTCGGGGGCGTACGCCACCACCACGCGCTGGCCCTCGTGCAGTTGACGCGGGGCGTCCGGCTGCACGATCTCGACGAACCTCCGCCCCTTGTCCGGGCCGCTGGTGACCTCGATCGTCGCCTTCTCGCACTGTCCCTGCCGGCCGTTGACCGCCTCGCGGCCCTCCGGAGTCGAGGTGTCGCCGGTCGGCGGGACCTGGGCGGCGTTCACGTCCTTGCAGTCGACGTGCTCGACGGAGACGACCTTGCCCTGCTGAGTCTGCCGGTCGAAGCCGACGCCGGTGCGCTCGTGCGCCGGGGCGCCACCCGGCCAGAGGACCACGAGCCCCACGACGACCGCGGTGGCGAAGGGGATCAGGATCGCGGCGATGACTCTGCGCAGATGCCGAGAGACGGGCGTGGCGGGGCCGTGGCTGTGGGAATGGGAGTGCCCGTGGCCATGAGGTTCGGGGGTCTGCTGGGGGGAAGTCACCGACCGATCATCGCAAGAACGGCGGGGGCCCACTGTTCAGCACGCCAAGGATGACGCTAGCGTGGTGGCACCTTTGCACACGCGGGAGCTCGGAGCACCGGGCTGAGAGGGCGCTGATCACCGTACGCACGTACGGGAGGAGGCTGCGCCGACCGCCGAACCTGTTACCGGGTAATGCCGGCGTAGGGAGATCGGTCTCATGACCATTCAGGATGCACGCACGCCTGCCTCCGACCAGAACCAGACCGACGGGCAGGAGCGCACGCCGGGCTGGCACAAGGGGTACGTCCAGGGCTCGCGCCCCGACCTCCGGGTGCCCGTCCGTCAGGTGCACCTCACCAACGGCAAGGACGTCACGCTGTACGACACGTCCGGCCCGTACACCGACCCCGCCATCGACACCGACGTCCGGCGGGGCCTTCCGCCGCTGCGCGAGAACTGGATCATCGCGCGCGGCGACACCGAGGAGTACGCGGGCCGCCCGGTCCGCCCCGAGGACGACGGCATCAAGCACACCTCGCCGCGCGGCGGTGGGCTGAAGAACCTCGACGCCGTCTTCCCCGGCCGCCCCCGTCTGCCGCGCCGTGGCCGCAGCGGCCAGGCCGTGACCCAGCTCGCGTACGCCCGCCGGGGGGAGATCACCCCGGAGATGGAGTACGTGGCGATCCGCGAGAACGTCTCCCCCGAGGTCGTACGGGAGGAGATCGCCGCGGGTCGCGCCGTGCTGCCGGCGAACGTGAACCACCCGGAGATCGAGCCGATGATCATCGGCAAGCGGTTCCTGGTGAAGGTCAACGCCAACATCGGCAACTCCGCCGTCACCTCCTCCATCGAGGAGGAGGTGGAGAAGATGACCTGGGCGACCAAGTGGGGCGCCGACACGGTCATGGACCTCTCCACCGGCCGCAACATCCACACCACCCGCGAGTGGGTGCTGCGCAACTCCCCCGTGCCGATCGGCACCGTGCCGCTCTACCAGGCCCTGGAGAAGGTCGATGGCAAGGCCGAGGAGCTGACCTGGGAGATCTACAAGGACACGGTCATCGAGCAGGCCGAGCAGGGCGTCGACTACATGACGGTGCACGCCGGCGTGCTCCTGCCGTACGTGCCGCTCACCGCGCGCCGCAAGACCGGCATCGTCTCGCGCGGCGGCTCGATCATGGCCGCCTGGTGCCTGGCGCACCACAAGGAGAACTTCCTCTACACGAACTTCGAGGAGCTCTGCGAGATCCTGGCGGCGTACGACGTCACCTACTCGCTCGGCGACGGTCTGCGCCCCGGCTCGATCGCGGACGCCAACGACGAGGCGCAGTTCGCGGAGCTGCGGACGCTCGGCGAGCTGAACACGATCGCCAAGCGGCACAACGTGCAGACGATGATCGAGGGCCCGGGCCACGTCCCGATGCACAAGATCAAGGAGAACATCGACCTCCAGCAGGAGATCTGCGAGGAGGCGCCGTTCTACACCCTCGGTCCGCTGACCACGGACGTCGCCCCGGCGTACGACCACATCACCTCAGGCATCGGCGCGGCGATGATCGCCTGGTGGGGCACGGCGATGCTCTGCTACGTCACGCCCAAGGAGCACCTGGGCCTGCCGAACCGCGACGACGTGAAGACGGGCGTCATCACGTACAAGATCGCGGCCCACGCGGCGGACCTCGCCAAGGGCCACCCGGGCGCGCAGGAGTGGGACGACGCGCTGTCGGACGCGCGCTTCGAGTTCCGCTGGGAGGACCAGTTCAACCTGGCCCTCGACCCGGACACCGCCCGCGAGTTCCACGACGAGACGCTCCCGGCGGAGCCCGCGAAGACGGCGCACTTCTGCTCGATGTGCGGGCCGAAGTTCTGCTCGATGAAGATCTCCCAGGACATCCGCCGCGAGCACGGCGGCACGCAGCAGGAGATCGAGGCCGGCATGGCGGAGAAGTCGGCCGAGTTCGCAGCGAGCGGCAACCGCGTCTACCTGCCGCTGGCCGAGGCGTAACGAGCAGCGCCCCCCTGGATCCGCCGATCCGCCGATCCGCCGATCCGCCGATCCGCCGATCCGCCGATCCGCCGATCCGCCGGACCCGCCGACCCTCAGGGCGTCGGCGGGTCCGGCGGCGGGTCGGTCGCGGCGAGGGCGGCTCGGAGGAAGGGGAGGATGCCGCGTTCCAGGAGGGCGCGGCGCCAGGCTTCGCGGGCGCGGGTGAGTTCGTCGTCTGCGGGGGCGGTTCCGTCCGCCGCGGCCGGTCTGTTGCGCAGGGCGGTCAGGAGGAGGCCGGTGCCCGCGCTGAGCAGCCCGGCGGCGGCGAGGGCGGCGAAGACCAGGCCGGCCGTCAGCAGGGTCTCGCCGAACACGACCGTGGGGGCGAGGGCGTGCAGGACCGCCCCGACCAGCAGGAGGATCGCGGCGGCGGTGCCCGCGAGGACGGGCACCATCACGGTGACGATGGCGACGACTCCGGCGCCCGTGCCGGGGTCCGCCACGGGTATGCGGGTGTCGATGGCCGCGCGGTTCTGCTCGCGGACCTTCACGAAGTGGTCGTACTCGCTCGCCGCGGCGGTGGTGATGAGCGCTGTCGCGTTCAGTGTCATGGCGCGTAGCTGCGCGACCGTGAGCCGCGTTCCGACTCCGTCGAGATCCGGACGTGCGTGGGCGGTGCTCAGTGCGTCGTCGAGGACCCGCTCGTACTCGGCGCGGTCCTCGGTCAGCAGGTGCGGAGCCACGTTCATGTGCATCCCCCGATGCTCCGTAGGCCCGGATCAGCCGTGGGAAACGGTCGGTTGGGCGGAAACGGAGGAGAGCCTGCTACGGATGACCCGATGGTATTGCGGTGACGCCACGGCCTGACAGGGTGTTTCCGGAAATCGACTTCCCCGGATGCGCAGGGTTATGCGTCAGCCGTTCAGGGGGAGTTGGACGACCAGTAGCTTTCCGGCCATGGTCACGCCGCCGTCCATGGCGATCGCGAGACCGTCGGCGTACACGTGCGGTCCGTCGACGACCGGGCCCCCGCCGTCCTCGCCGTCCTCCGTGCCGACCTGGCCGAGGAGGTACGGGATGGGGCTGTGGCCGTGCACGATGCGGCGGCCGCCGTAGGTGGAGAGCAGCTCCTGGACGGCCTGCGGGCCGCCGTCGTCGCGGAACGCGAAGCGTTTGGTGAACTTCCGGAAGAGGTCCCAGACCTCGTCGGCGTCGTTCCGGTTGAGGACCTCGTGGACCGTGTCGTTGACGTCCTCGATGGTCTGGCCGTATTCGAGGTACGCGGTGGTGTCGGAGTGCACGAGGAGGTGGTCGTCCTCGCGGACCACGGCGTCCAGCCGGGACATCCACTGGAGGTGGACGTCCTGGAGCCGGTCCATGTCGTGCTTCTGGCCGCCGTTGAGCAGCCAGGCGGCCTGGAAGGTGGCAGTGCCCGCACCGGAGTTGACGGGCGTGTCGCCGAAGCGCTTGGCGCCGATGAGCAGCAGCTCGTGGTTGCCCATGAGGGCCTTGCAGTAGCCGCCCGCGGCGGCGGCCTCGGCGGAGAGGCGCATGACGAGGTCGATGACGCCGATGCCGTCGGGCCCGCGGTCGGTGAAGTCGCCGAGGAACCAGAGCCGGGCGTTGCCCGCGGACCAGTTGCCGTTCTCGTCGATGAGGCCCTGGGCGCGCAGCGCGGCGATGAGCTCGTCGAGGTAGCCGTGGACGTCGCCGACGACGTAGAGGGGGCCGGGGCCGTCGCCGTTCCCGGGAGCCGGGGCGGGGGCCGGCTGCTCGGGGGTGACCGGGACCTGGACGGTGTCGCCGCGGTTGATGACCGGGAGGTCGCGCTCGGTCGGGGTGTATCCCTCGGGCTCGCCCTCGGGGAAGGCGTTGCCGGGGTGGCCGGTGGCGACGGAGACGATGGAGGAGCCGGTTGTGGAGGTGGTGTACGCCGGGGCGAGGCGGTGACCCAGGTGGAGGGTCGGAGCGGCGGGCATCGGCGCGGGCGCGGGCGGCGCGGTCACGGGCGCGACCGGCGCGGCGGGCGCGGGTGCCTGCGGCGCGGGGGACATGGGCTGGGCCGCGGACGCCACCGGGGCGGCGGGTGCTGCGGGCGCCACGGGTGCGGGCGGCGCCGTCACGGGCGCGGCCGGGGGCGGCTCGATCGGCGAGGCCGTGGCCTGCGGGGTCGGCACCCGGACGGCCTCGACCGGTGAAGGGGCGACCGGCGGCATGTGCGCCGCGGACGCGGGGTGTTCGACAGGGGTCAGGCGTTCGCTGGGGGCGTGCTCCACCGCCGGAGCCGGTGCCGCTTCCTCCGGGGAGAGGGGCTCGGCGGCATGGCCCTGCACGGGCACGCGGGCGTACGGCGGTACGCGGAAGTCACGCAATGTCGCCGTGCGTACCACGGGCTCCTGACCGGCCCCCTGAGTCATCGACCCCTCCACCACCGTCGCGATGCCCTGCACATCGCGGACCGGCCTGGTCGTGGTGGTCCGCGGTGTCGTCCGCCCATCATAGGAATGAGGGTCCTCCTGTGTGACGCACCAGGGGTGGTGAATCCGGGTCCACTCCGGGTTCACCGGTTGTTTCGCCCGAATTGAGAAGGTCCAGTCCAGGGTCGAGGCCGGTACGGTGACCGGTTTCGCCGTCCCTGCCCACGGGCAGGGGCGGGGACGGCGGGTCGGATGACGGCGGGTTCGGGCGCCGCCGCCCGTGGTGTCAGTCCTTCGCGGGTGAGCGCGGCGGGCTGACCGTGGTGCGCGGCGAGCGCCGCTGCGAGGAGGTGCGGACGATGAGTTCGGTCGGTATCACCTGCTCGACCGGTCCGTCGGTGTCGATCCCCTCGATGGCGTCGATGAGGAGCTGGACGACGGCGGTGCCGATGCGGCGGGGTTTGAGGGAGAGGGTCGTGATGGGTGGTTCGGTGGTGGCGTAGACGGTGGATTCGCTGCAGCAGACGATCAGGAGGTCGTCGGGGACGCGCAGTCCGTAGCGGCGGGCGGCGGCGAGGAGGTCGGTTCCGTTGGGGTCGAAGAGGCCGTAGACGGCGTCGGGGCGGTCGGGGCGGGCGAGCAGCCGGTCGGCCGCGACGGCGCCCGCGCACGGGTCGTGCGCCGGGTAGGCCTCGTAGACGGGGTCCTGTCCGACGCGTTCGCACCAGTTGAGGTACGCGGTGGTGGACAGGCGGGTGTAGGTGTCGGTGGTGGTTCCGGTGAGGAGGCCGATGCGGCGGGCGCCGGCGTCGGCGAGGTGGTCGAGCAGGTCGAGGACGGCGGCTTCGTGGTCGTTGTCGACCCAGGCGGTGACCGGGAGGGTGCCGGCGGGGCGTCCGTCGGAGACGACGGGCAGGCCCTGGCGGACCAGTTCGGTGACGACGGGGTCGTGGTCGGAGGGGTCGATGACGACGGTGCCGTCGAGGGCGACGTTGGACCAGACGTCATGGCGGGAGGTGGCGGGGAGGATGACCAGGGCGTAGCCCCGGGCGAGTGCGGCCGAGGTGGCTGCTCTGGCCATCTCCGCGAAGTATGCGAATTCGGTGAAGGTGAAAGGTTCATCCCCGTACGTGGTCACGGTCAGGCCGATGAGTCCCGATTTGCCGGTACGGAGCGTGCGGGCCGCCGCGGATGGGCGGTAGCCCAGCCGGTCGGCGACCTCGCGGACGTGGCGGCGGGTGGCGTCCGGGAGCCGGCCCTTGCCGTTGAGCGCGTCGGAGACAGTCGTGATGGAGACCCCGGCGGCGGCGGCCACGTCCCGGATTCCCGCCCGGCCCTGCCGGCTTCCCCGGGTCTGTGCCCGGCTCACCTGGTGCTTCCCTGCTGCTGTCATGGCGAGCCGATAGTAGGGCGATGAGGGGCGGTCGGGACGGCCGCATATGCGGGCATTGACAGGCACGTTTCTGCATGATCGAACAGGCTCAAGAGGCAGTGAATCGAAGGTAGTTGCAGCTTCTGTCGTGCGATCCGTGACCATCCGGCGGTGTGGGCCTGGCGAGGGGGCGAGGTCTCGAAGAGGTCTCAACTCACCTCTACGGGGGATGCGCGCCACGGCGCCCGCCACCGGCGCCCGCCACCCGATCGCGCGCTCCCCCCTCTCCGGGGGAGGGTCGCCGCGGGACCGGGGCCGTTTCCACAGCGTGTCCCTCCTGTTGTCCACAGCCCATTCGCAGCGGAGGCGAATCCTCTTAAGGTGAGGAGTATTGGCGGTACGGACGGTCGAGGAGGCCACACTGTGAGCGAGACCAGCGGGACGAGCACCGGCAGCCCCAAGCTGCGCGCCGAGCTGGACGGCGTCCCCACCTACAAGCCGGGCAAGCCGGCCGCCACGGGCGGGCCCGTGGCCTTCAAGCTGTCCTCCAACGAGAACCCCTACCCGCCGCTGCCGGGGGTCATGGAGACCACCCTCGCCGCCGCCGCGAACTTCAACCGCTACCCGGACATGGCCTGCACCGGCCTGACGGAGGAGCTGGCGAACCGCTTCGGCGTGCCCGTCTCCCACCTGGCCACCGGCACCGGCTCGGTCGGCGTCGCGCAGTCGCTGCTCCAGGCCACCTCGGGCCCGGGCGACGAGGTGATCTACGCCTGGCGCTCCTTCGAGGCGTACCCGATCATCACGCAGATCAGCGGGGCCACCTCCGTGCAGGTGCCGCTGACCGAGGGCGAGGTGCACGACCTCGACGCGATGGCCGAGGCGATCACCGACCGGACCCGGCTGATCTTCGTCTGCAACCCCAACAACCCCACGGGCACCGCGGTGCGCCGGGCGGAGCTGGAGCGCTTCCTGGACCGGGTGCCCTCCGACGTCCTGGTCGTGATCGACGAGGCGTACCGGGAGTTCGTCCGTGACGCCGAGATCCCGGACGGCATCGAGCTGTACCGCGACCGGCCGAACGTGGCCGTGCTGCGCACCTTCTCCAAGGCGTACGGCCTGGCGGGGCTGCGGGTCGGCTTCGCGGTCGCCCACGAGCCGGTCGCGGCGGCGCTGCGCAAGACGGCGGTGCCGTTCGGCGTGAGCCAGCTGGCGCAGGACGCGGCGGTGGCCTCGCTGCGGGCCGAGGACGAACTGCTCGGTCGGGTCGGCTCGTTGGTGGCCGAGCGAGAGCGGGTCCATGCGGGGCTCGTGGCCCAGGGCTGGACCGTGCCGGACACCCAGGCGAACTTCGTCTGGCTGCGGCTCGGCGAGCGGACCATGGACTTCGCGGCGGAGTGCGAGCGGCACGGCGTGATGGTGCGGCCGTTCGCGGGCGAGGGCGTGCGCGTCACGATCGGTGAGTGCGAGGCGAACGACCTGTTCCTGAAGGCGGCGGAGGGCTTCCGCAAGTAACGCAGGTAGGGCTGATCAGCGAGGTCTGATCGGCCGAGTCCTAGACGAGCTCCACGCGGATCGGGTCGCCGTCCCTGACGGTGGCCAGGATCCGCGGGTCGCCGTCCAGCGCGCCCAGCAGATTGCAGGGGCTCGCGAGCCGGCACTCGTCGCCCCGTGAGATCGGGGTGGGGCCGTAGGGGAGGGCCAGCGCGTCGCCCTCCGTCCAGAAGGCCACGGTGCCGGGCTCGACGACCTGGCGCGCGTCGCCCTCGACCGAGGCCGAGACCGGCGTGTCGAAGTAGACCTCCTCGCCCCAGGTCCGGGCGGTGGAGGAGATCGGGAGGGCTCCCGCGAGCGCCTTGCTCGTGGGGGTCTCCTCAAGTGTGGCCGTGGTGTGTCCGGCCGGCCAGCTGATGCGTATCCGAAGGGTCATGCCCCGGATTCAACAATATGTTGAAGGTCCTGGGAAGAGGTGACCTTCGAGTAGGGGACCCCCACTCTTACGTACGGATTTCGTATGAGCCATAATGCTTGTGAATGTGAACGCGTTCACAAGCGTGTCCTGCTTCCTCCCTGTTTGGGTGGAACCCGCCAGGCAGACTGCCCGCTGTGACCACGTCGAGTAAGGAGAAGACGACGTGAACCTAGCTTTGGCGCCGGAGACACTGGCGCGCTGGCAGTTCGGCATCACCACGGTCTACCACTTCCTGTTCGTACCCCTGACGATCTCGCTTGCCGCGCTCACCGCCGGCATCCAGACCGCCTGGGTCCGTACGGGCAAGGAGAAGTACCTCAGGGCGACCAAGTTCTGGGGCAAGCTCTTCCTGATCAACATCGCCATGGGTGTGGTCACCGGAATCGTGCAGGAGTTCCAGTTCGGCATGAACTGGTCCGACTACTCCCGGTTCGTCGGCGACATCTTCGGTGCCCCGCTCGCCTTCGAGGCGCTCATCGCCTTCTTCTTCGAGTCGACCTTCATCGGTCTGTGGATCTTCGGCTGGGACAAGCTGCCGAAGAAGATCCACCTCGCCTGCATCTGGATGGTGTCGATCGGCACCATCCTCTCCGCGTACTTCATCCTGGCGGCCAACTCCTGGATGCAGCACCCCGTGGGCTACCGGATCAACGAGGAGCGCGGCCGGGCGGAGCTCACCGACTTCTGGCACGTGCTCACCCAGAACACCGCGCTCACCCAGTTCTTCCACACGATCACGGCGGCGTTCCTGGTCGGTGGCGCGTTCATGGTGGGTATCTCCGCGTTCCACCTGGCGCGCAAGAAGCACATCCCGATCATGCGGACCTCGCTGCGGCTCGGCCTGATCACCCTGATCATCGCCGGACTCGGCACCGCCATCAGCGGCGACCTGCTCGGCAAGGTCATGTTCAAGCAGCAGCCGATGAAGATGGCCGCCGCCGAGGCGCTCTGGGACGGTGAGGCGCCCGCACCCTTCTCGGTCTTCGCCTACGGCGACGTCGAGAAGGGCCACAACACGGTCGCCATAGAGATCCCGGGCCTGCTGTCCTTCCTCGCGAACGACGACTTCAGCTCGTACGTCCCGGGCATCAACGACGTGAACAAGGCCGAGCAGGAGAAGTTCGGGCCCGGCGACTACCGGCCCAACATCCCCGTCGCCTACTGGGGCTTCCGCTGGATGATCGGCTTCGGCATGGCCTCGCTGGGCCTCGGCATGCTCGGCCTCTGGCTGACGCGGAAGAAGTTCATGCTGGCACCGGGGATGCGGACCGGTGAGGACGAGGTGCCGAACCTGGTCCTCTTCAAGCGGAAGGCCCTCAGCCCCCGCCTGGGCAACTGGTACTGGATCATCGCCCTCTGGACGATGGCGTTCCCCCTGATCGCCAACTCCTGGGGCTGGATCTTCACCGAGATGGGCCGCCAGCCCTGGGTCGTCTACGGCGTGCTGCGCACCCGTGACGCGGTCTCCCCCGGTGTCTCCCAGGGCGAGGTCCTCACCTCGATGATCGTCTTCACCACCCTCTACGCGATCCTCGCCGTCGTCGAGGTCAAGCTCCTCGTCAAGTACGTCAAGGCCGGACCGCCGGAGCTCACCGAGGACGACCTCAACCCGCCCACCAAGATCGGCGGGGACTCTCGTGACCCCGACCGCCCGATGGCCTTCTCGTACTGAGGCTCAGGAGATCGAGGCATGGAACTCCACGACGTCTGGTTCGTACTCATCGCCGTCCTCTGGATCGGCTACTTCTTCCTCGAAGGCTTCGACTTCGGGGTCGGCATCCTGACCAAGCTGCTCGCCCGGGACCGGGCCGAGAAGCGGGTCCTCATCAACACCATCGGACCCGTCTGGGACGGCAACGAGGTGTGGCTGCTCACCGCCGGCGGAGCGACCTTCGCCGCGTTCCCCGAGTGGTACGCGACGCTGTTCTCCGGCTTCTACCTGCCGCTGCTGATCATCCTGGTCTGCCTGATCGTCCGGGGCGTCGCCTTCGAGTACCGGGCGAAGCGGCCCGAGGAGAACTGGCAGCGCAACTGGGAGCAGGCCATCTTCTGGACCTCGCTGATCCCCGCGTTCCTCTGGGGCGTGGCCTTCGGCAACATCGTCCGGGGCGTGAAGATCGACGGCGACATGGAGTACGTCGGCACCTTCTGGGACCTGCTCAACCCGTACGCGCTCCTCGGCGGTCTGGTCACGCTCACCCTCTTCACCTTCCACGGCGCGGTCTTCGCCTCGCTCAAGACGGTGGGTGACATCCGGGGGCGGGCGCGGGCGCTCGCGCTCAAGCTGGGTCTGGTCACCGCCGCGCTCGCCCTGGGCTTCCTGATCTGGACCCAGGTCGACACGGGAGACAGCTGGAGCCTCGCGGCGATGCTGGTCGCAGTGGTGGCGCTCGTCGGCGCCATCGCCGCCATCAAGGCGGGGCGCGAGGGCTGGTCGTTCGCGCTCTCGGGCGTCACGATCGCGGCGGCGGTGGCGATGCTCTTCCTCGCCCTCTTCCCGGACGTCATGCCCTCTTCGCTCAACCCCGAGTGGAGCCTTACCGTGACGAACGCGTCGTCGAGCCCGTACACGCTCAAGATCATGACCTGGTGCGCGGCGATCGCGACCCCGCTGGTGCTGCTCTACCAGAGCTGGACCTACTGGGTGTTCCGCAAGCGCATCGGTACGCAGCACATCGCCGACGCCCACTAGGGCCGACGCCCGCTAGAGCCGAGGCCCACTAGGGCCGACGCTCGCTCAAGCCGACTCTCACAAGAGGGGCATGTTTCACGTGAAACCGATCGATCCGCGCCTGCTCCGGTATGCCAGGGCCACCCGTGTCTTCCTGCTCGCGGTGGTCGCTCTCGGCCTCGTCGGAGCGGCGCTGGTCATCGCCCAGGCGATGCTCATCGCCGAGATCGTGGTGGGGGCCTTCCAGAAGGCCCTGTCGGTTTCCGAACTGACCACGCCCCTGCTGCTGCTCGCCGGAGTGGCGGTGGCGCGGGGGCTGGTCTCCTGGCTGACCGAGCTCGCCGCCCACCGGGCGAGCGCGGCGGTCAAGTCCGAACTCCGCGGCCGGCTCCTCGGCCGCGCGGCCGCGCTCGGGCCGGGCTGGCTCAGCGGCCAGAAGGCCGGTTCGCTGATCGCCCTCGCCACGCGGGGCGTGGACGCCCTCGACGACTACTTCGCCCGCTATCTGCCGCAGCTGGGGCTCGCGGTGGTCGTGCCGGTGGCGGTGCTGGCCCGGATCGTCACCGAGGACTGGGTCTCGGCGGCGATCATCGTCGTCACGCTGCCGCTCATCCCGGTCTTCATGGTCCTCATCGGCTGGTACACCCAGGCCCGGATGGACCGGCAGTGGAAGCTGCTCTCGCGGCTCTCCGGTCACTTCCTGGACGTGGTGGCCGGCCTTCCCACGCTCAAGATCTTCGGCCGGGCCAAGGCCCAGGCCGAGTCGATCCGCGCGATCACCTCGGAGTACCGCCGGGCGACCATGCGCACCCTGCGGATCGCCTTCATCTCCTCGTTCGCCCTGGAGCTGCTCGCGACCCTGTCGGTCGCGCTCGTCGCCGTGACCATCGGCATGCGGCTCGTCCACGGTGAGCTCGACCTGTACACCGGGCTCGTCATCCTGATCCTGGCGCCCGAGGCGTACCTTCCGCTGCGGCAGGTGGGGGCGCAGTACCACGCGGCGGCCGAGGGGCTCGCGGCGGCGGAGGAGATCTTCGACGTCCTGGAGCAGCCGGTACGGGAGGGCGGCACGACCGCGGTGCCGGAGTCCGTACGGCTTCAGCTCGACGGCGTGACCGTACGCCATGCGGGACGCACCGAGCCCTCGCTCGACGCGGCGACGCTGACGGTCGAGCCCGGCGAGACGGTTGCCTTGGTCGGGCCGAGCGGCGTCGGGAAGTCGACCCTGCTCGACGTCGTGCTCGGGTTCGCGGTGCCGGAGGAGGGCGGTTCGGTACGGGTCGGGGGCGTCGACCTGGGGACGCTGGACCTGGAGGAGTGGCGGGCCCGGATCGCCTGGGTGCCGCAGCGGCCGTACCTCTTCGCGGGAACGGTCGCCGAGAACGTACGGCTCGCCCGGCCGGACGCCTCCGACGAGGCGGTACGGGACGCCCTGCGGGACGCCGGGGCGGACGGGTTCGTCGCGGGGCTGCCGCAGGGGCTCGACACGGTCCTCGGCGAGGACGGCGCGGGGCTCTCGGCGGGGCAGCGGCAACGGCTCGCGCTCGCCCGGGCGTTCCTGGCGGACCGCCCGCTGCTGCTGCTCGACGAGCCGACGGCGGCGCTGGACGGGGCGACGGAGGCGGGGGTGGTGGAGGCGGTGCGGCGGCTTGCCGCGGGGCGCACCGTCTTGTTGGTCGTGCACCGGCCGGCGTTGCTTGCGGTGGCGGATCGCGTGGTGAGCCTCGGCGGCAACATGCCCGCTCCGTTTCACGTGGAACATTCGCCCTCGACGAGCCCGGTCGTGCAGGCGTCCACCGCCGGCTTCGTGGAAGAGGAACCCCTCACGAGCCCTGCCGGACAGGCGCCGGTGGCCTCCTCGTCGGTGCTCGCGCGGGTGCGGGGGATGGCCGGGGAGCTCAAGGGGCGGATGGCGCTCGCGCTGTTGCTCGGGAGTCTGGCGCTCGGGTCGGCCGTGGGGCTCATGGCCGTGTCCGGGTGGCTCATCTCGCGGGCCTCCGAGCAGCCGCCCGTGCTCTATCTGATGGTCGCCGTCACCGCCACGCGCGCCTTCGGCATCGGCCGGGCCGTCTTCCGGTACGCCGAGCGGCTCGTCTCGCACGACGCCGTCCTGCGGATGCTCGCCGACCTGCGGGTCTCCGTCTATCGGCGCCTGGAGCGGATCGCCCCGGCCGGACTGCGCCGCACCCGGCGCGGTGACCTCCTCGCGCGGCTCGTCCAGGACGTCGACGCGCTCCAGGACTACTGGCTGCGCTGGCTGCTCCCGGTGGGCGCCGCGCTCCTCGTGGGTGTCGGTTCCGTCGGGTTCACCGCCTGGCTGCTGCCCGAGGCCGGGGCCGTCCTCGCCGTCGGCCTGCTCGTCGCCGGCGTCCTCGTGCCGGCGGCCGGCGGGGCCCTCGCCCGCCGGGCCGAGCGGCGGCTCGCCCCCGCGCGCGGCGCCCTGGCCACGGCCGTGGCCGATCTGCTGCGCGGCTGCGCCGAACTGACCGTGGCCGGTGCGCTCCGGGACAGGATCGAGCGGGCCCGGGACGCCGACCGCACCCTCACCTCCATCGCCTCCCGGCAGGCCGCCGCCACCGCGCTCGGCGCCGGACTCTCGGCCCTGGTCTGCGGCCTGACGGTCGCGGCGGCCGCGCTCGTCGGCGTCCAGGCCGTACGGGACGGACGGCTCGAAGGGGTGGCCCTCGCGGTGGTCGTCCTGACGCCGCTCGCCGCCTTCGAGGCCGTCACCGGGCTCCCGCTCGCCGTCCAGTACCGGCAGCGGATCAAGCGCAGCGCCGAGCGGGTCTTCGAGGTGCTCGACGCCCCCGTCGCCGTACACGAGCCGGAGACGCCCGCCGCTCCCCCGGCGAGCCCGTTCCCGCTGGAGCTGGCCGGGCTCTCCGCCCGGCACGCCGGGCAGGAGCGGCCCGCGCTCGACGACTTCGCCCTCACCCTGGAGGCCGGGCGGCGGGTCGCGGTCGTCGGCGCCTCCGGTTCCGGCAAGACCACGCTCGCCCAGGTGCTGCTGCGGTTCCTGGACGTGGAGCACGGCATGTACCGGATCGGCGGAGTGCCCGCCTGGGAGCTCGACGGCGACGCGGTCCGCCGCCTCGTCGGCCTCTGCGCCCAGGACGCCCATCTCTTCGACAGCTCCGTCCGCGAGAACCTGCGGCTCGCCAAGGTCGGAGCGGACGACGAGGAGCTGCGCGAGGCGCTGCGCCGGGCCCGGCTGCTCGACTGGGTCGAGGGGCTGCCCGCCGGACTCGACACCCTCGTGGGCGAGCACGGTTCGCAGCTCTCCGGCGGTCAGCGGCAGCGCCTCGCGCTCGCCCGCGCCCTCCTCGCCGACTTCCCGGTCCTCGTCCTCGACGAACCCGCCGAGCACCTGGACCTGGCCACCGCCGACGCGCTCACCGACGACCTGCTCCGGGCCACCGAGGGCCGCACCACCGTCCTCATCACCCACCGGCTGCACGGTCTCGACGCCGTCGACGAGGTGGTGGTCCTCGACGAGGGCCTGACCGTGCAGCGCGGCCCGTACGCCGAACTCGCGGCGGTGGACGGCCCGCTGCGGCGGATGCTGGAGCAGGAGCGGGCGACCGATCTGCTCGCCACGACAGACGGCGGTGGACGGCCGACTTTTCTCGCCAAATAGGACTTACTAGGCTCAAGGCCATGACCGCCGCCGCGTCCGAGTCCTCGGACCCCCTGGAAGCCGCCACTCAGGCCACCCGCAGCCTCCAGGGGCTGTCCACGGAGCTCACGGCCCGCGTGCCGCAGCTCCTGGAGGCCATGCGCTCGGTCGGCACCGGGCTCGAACTCCACTCCACCCTCGACCGGATCTGCGAGACCGCCGCCGAACTCGCCGACGCCCGCTACGCCGCGATCGGCGTCGTCGACGACGAGGGCGACGGCCTCTCCGACTTCGTCACCTTCGGGGTCGGCGAGGACGTGGCCCGCCGGATCGGCCGACGCCCCGACGGCCACGCGGGCCTGCTCGGCGCGCTGATCCGCGACCCGCAGACCATCCGCCTCGCCGATCTGTCCACCGATCCGCGCGCGGCGGGCTTCCCGCCCGGGCACCCGCCGATGCGGACCTTCCTCGGCGTCCCCATCCGGGTCCAGGGCGAGATCTTCGGCAACCTCTACCTCGCCGAGAAGCGCGGCGGGGGCGAGTTCAACGACTACGACGTGCACATGGTCCGGGTCCTCGCCACCGAGGCCGGCATCGCGATCGGCAACGCCCGGCTGTACGAGGCGGCCCGGCAGCGCGAACGCTGGATCGACGGCTCGGTCGCCGTCACCACCGCGCTGCTCTCCGGCGGCGACGCCGACGACGCCCTCACGGTCGTCGCCGAGCAGGCCCGCCGGCTCGCCGAGGCGGACGCCGGGATCGTGCTGCTGCCCGCCGAGGAGGGCGGCCTGGAGATCGTCGCCGTCTCCTCGCCCCGGCCCACGAAGTCGCTGGGCGTGGTGATCCCGCCCGAGAGCGCCGTGGTGAAGGAGCTCCTGGAGGGAGAGGCGGTCTTCGTGACGGACGCCTCGACCGACCCGCGCATGATCAGCCGGCTGACGGCCTCGTACGGACCGAGCATGATGCTGCCGCTCCAGAGCGGCGGACGGGTCCTCGGCGCGCTCGCGACGCCCCGGGTGCGGGGCGCCCGGCAGTTCACGGAGGCGGAGCGGACGCTCGCCACCCAGTTCGCCTCGCAGGCCGCCCTCGCCCTGATGATGGCCGACGCCCAGCGCGACCGGGAGCGCCTCGCCGTCTACGAGGACCGCGACCGGATCGCCCGCGACCTGCACGACCTGGTGATCCAGCGGCTCTTCGCCACCGGGATGATGCTGGAGAGCGCCCAGCGGAAGTCGATCGTGCCCGCCGTGCGCGAGGGCGTGGGCAAGGCCGTGGACGAGCTCGACGTGACGATCCAGGAGATCCGTACGGCGATCTTCGCGCTCCAGCAGGGGCCCGCCGAGGCGCCTTCGGGGCTGCGCACCCGTGTCCTGCGGGAGATCAACATGGCGGCCGTGCCGCTCGGCTTCAAGCCCGCGCACCGCTTCCTCGGCGCGATCGACGCGGCGGTCGGCGAACTCACCGGCAAGAACCTCATCGCCGCCCTGCGCGAGGCGCTCTCCAACGCGTTCCGGCACGCGGCGGCGAGCCGGATCGAGGTGGTCGTCGACGCCGGAGTGACGCTGCCGGACGGCGCCGCCGGGGTGCGTCTCTCGGTCGCCGACGACGGCATCGGCCTCCCGGAGGGCGGGCGGCGCAGCGGCCTGCGCAATCTCGCCCGCCGGGCCGAGTCGCTGGGCGGCGCGAGCTGGTGCGGCCCGGGCCTGGGCGAGGACGGGGGCGGGACGACGGTGGTGTGGGAGGCCCCGCTCTGACGGGTCAGACCTGCTGCGCCAGGGCCTCGGCGACGAGTTGCTCGATGACGACGGCCACCCCGTCGTCGTTGTTGCCGACGGTCCGGCCCGAGGCGGCGGTGATGACGTCGGGGTGGGCGTTGCCCATCGCGTAGGAGCGGCCGGCCCAGCTCAGCATCTCGATGTCGTTCGGCATGTCGCCGAAGGCGACGACCTCCTCGGCCGCGATGCCGCGCTCGGCGCAGCACAGGGCGAGGGTGGAGGCCTTGGAGACGCCGAGCGCGCTGATCTCGATGAGGGCGGTCGGGCTGGACCGGGTGAAGGCGGCCCGGTCGCCCGCGGCCTCCCGCGCGATCGCGAGGAACACGTCGGGGTCGAGCTCGGGGTGCTGGGCGAGCAGCTTGAGCACCGGCGCGGCCGAGCCGGGCTTCTCCTCGAAGAGGAGCTTCTCGGCGGTGGCGACGGTGGCGCCGGGGTCGAGGAAGAAGGGCGGGTACTCCGGCTCGTAGTGGATGCCGGTGGTGAGCTCGACGGCGAAGGACGTCCCCGGGGCGGCGGCGCGCAGCGCGCTGACGACGTCGAGCGCGACCGGCCGCTCCAGCGGGCGGACCTCCAGGAAGGTGCCTCCGGAGTGCAGGTCGACGACGGCGGCGCCGTTGGCGCAGATGGCCATGCCGTGCCCGTGGACGTGGTCGCTGACGACGTCCATCCAGCGGGCGGGGCGGCCGGTGACGAAGAAGACCTCGATCCCGGCCTGCTCGGCCGCCGCGAGGGCGGCGACCGTGCGCTCGGAGACGGACTTGTCGTCACGCAGCAGGGTGCCGTCGAGGTCGGTGGCGATCAGCCGGGCCGCCGGGGCGGAAGGGCGCGGGGAACGGGGAGAGGTCACCGTCCCATTCTTCCGCACCGAACGCACGGGCGTGCGAGGAGCTGCACATATGAGCCCGGGTTCTTGGGTCGAGGCCCTCTCCGGCGGTGTTCTCAGTACGCGACCTCCACGACGGCCCGGTGGGTGCGGCGGTCGTCGACGTGGGTGAGCAGGTAGTGCGCGAGATCGGCGCGGGAGAGGGACTTCGGCCGCTCCAGAGGGGCGTTCTCGGCGGTCCGGTAGGTGCCGGTCAGCGGGCCGTCGGTCAGCATCGGGGGCCGGACCACCGTCCACGCGGTGCCGTCCGCGGCCGGGGAGCGTACGAAGCCCTCCATCCGGGCCATGTCGGCGTAGCCGTGGCGGTAGAGCCGCTGGATCACGTACCGGGTGACGAGCCGCTGCGGCAGCGGCACGTCCGATGTGACCTCCAGGCCGGCGGACGAGAGGCAGAGCAGCCGGCCGACGCCGGAGGCGCGCATGGCCTCGACGATGTTCCGCGTGCCCTCCGAGTAGACGGTCGTGGGGTGCCTGCGGTCGGTGCTGCCGAGGCAGGAGAGGACGGCGTCGTGGCCGGTGACGGCCTGCCGCCAGGACCCGGGGGCGAGGACGTCGCCGGGCAGGACGGTCAGCCGCGCTCCCGGGTCCGTGACCGGGACCCGGGCGGGGTCGCGGGCGACGGCGGTGACCTGGTGGCCGGCGGTGAGGGCCTGGGTCAGGAGCTGGGCGCCCGTACCGCCGGTGACGCCGAAGAGCATCAGTTTCATGAGGCGCGTTCCTCGGTCAGTGCGTGGACGAGGGCGACGGTGACGGCGCGCTGGCCGTCGAGCGTGAGGTGGATCCCGTCGTCCAGGTGCAGTCCGGCCGTGGCGTGCCGGGTGTCGACCGTGCGTTCCGGCTGCCCGAGGAGGAAGTCGGCGACGCCGTCGACGTCCTCGCTCGTCCAGCCGATCCCGGCGCGGCGGAAGTGCGGGTAGGCGTCGGCCCGTTCCTGGTCGACGGAGCTCGGGGTGAGCCAGATCCAGCGGTCCGGGTCGGAGAGTCCGCCGCGGCCGGCGAGTTCCCGCAGGGCGAGGAGGTTGCGCTCGGTCTCCGCCGCGCTGACCAGCCGGGTGCCGGCCGTCCGCGCGCCGCGGCCCAGCCGCTGGGCGTCGTTCGCGCCGAGCATGCACAGGATCCAGTCGGGGCGCAGGAAGGCGAGTGGGGGGAGCTGGGCGAGGGCCTGGGTGGTGGTGGAGCCGGAGACGGCGAGGTTGACGAGTTCGACGCCGTCCGGGAGGAGGTGGCGCAGGATCGAGAACCAGGACAGCCGGTCGGCGGTCGTGCTCTCGCCGAGGGCCACGATCCGCTGCCCCGGCCGGAAGGGGAGCCGGCCGGCCCGCTCGGCGAAGGCGGGGTCCTTGAGCAGTTCGACCGCGGTGTCCCGGGTCCGGTCGTCGAAGTCCCGCAGTAGCGTCCGGTACGCCTCGGGGTCGAGGCCGAAGAGGCCCGCGAGGCGCGTGTCGGGCAGCTCCCCCAAGTAGCGGAGGGTCTTCTCGGGCTGCTGGAAGCGCACGAGCTTGTCCGTGAGGTTCTCGGTCATGTCAGAGCTCCTTGTTCGTGCGGGTGCGGCGGCGGGGCAGCAGGAAGCCGGCGGCGATCAGCCAGCCCAGGCAGGTGAAGCGGGCCAGCGGCAGCAGCAGGGCGGCGCCGTCGAGGAGCAGGGTCAGGGTGGCGAGCTCGGCGATCGCCGCGAGGACCAGGCCGGTCACGGCGAGGGCGCGGGGCAGCAGCCCGGCGAGGAGTCCGGGGACGGCGATCCCGGCCACGAGCAGGCCCAGCGTCACCACGTGGCCCGGGCCGCCGGTGGCGAAGGCCAGGTACTGGAGGGCCCGGACGAGCGACGGGAGGTCGAGTACCTCCGTACGGGACAGGGTCCAGTTCACCAGACCGCAGCAGGCCAGGAATCCGGCGGCGAGGAGGCCGCCGGCCAGGGCGATGGTCGCGCCGGGGGCGCGGACGCCGAGGCGGTGCAGCCGGGCCGAGACCGTGGCGGCGTAGACGGCGAGGGGGATCGAGGCCGCGAACTGGAGGGCGCCCATGATCCGGACGGCGCCGGAGTGGGCGCGGAAGTACGCCACGATCTCGCCGGTCTCGCCGAAGGGCGAGGGGAAGGTGTCGCCGTCGGCGAGCACGGTGCCGAGGACGAGCCCGGCCAGGAACAGGCCGGTGAAGACGACGGCGAGCACGCCGGGCGGTGGTCCTCCCTGGGCTTCCCGGCGTCCTCGGGGGGCCTCGGTCGGGCGGGTCGGCCGGGGGTCGGTCCAGCTCTCTGCAGACACGGGCCTATCCGTTCTCTCAGGAGAATAGTTCACAATGGAGAATCATTCTTGTGGCGTACGATAACCCCGTGAGCAGTGACCGGCAACCAGTGGAAGATCCCGGAGCGGCGGCGGTCCCGCCCCCGCGCGGCGGAGCGTTCCTGCTCGCCCAGCTCGGGGCGCACGCGGCGGGACGCTTCGGAGAGCGCGTCGGCGAGCTCGGCCTCGCCCCGCCGGACGTCGGCCTGCTGCGGATGATCGCCACGGAGCCGGGGCGGAGTCAGCGCTCGCTCGCCGCCGACCTCGGCGTCGTCCCGAGCCGGGTCGTCGCGCTCATCGACAACCTGGAGAAGAAGGGGTTCGTCGAACGGCGCCGCAGCGCCGAGGACCGTCGCCACCACGAGCTGTACGTCTCCGAGGACGGGCGCCGCGCACTCGGACGCGTCCGCGAGGTCGCCGCGCTGCACGAGGACGACCTGTTCGCGGCGCTCGACGAGGAGGACCGGGTGCGGCTGACGGCGCTCCTCGGGCGGATCGCCGAACAGCAGGGCCTCACCCCGGGCGTCCATCCGGGCTACCGGAACCTGCAGAAGCGCCCGGGCTGAGCGAGCGGCAGGGCTGAGCGAGCGCGAGCGCCTCGGCCGAGCGAGGGTCGGGGCTGAGCGAGCGGGAACGGTCCGTCACGAATTGGCCGTAAACACCCGTTCGTTTTCGGCGTGACGGGGAAGACCCCTGGGAGCTGACGGCGTCTCCAGGGAGGGCGGGGCATGGTCGCGGGCCGGCGAAGCGAGGAGTGCGACTCCTGCGGTGCGCCGTACGGAACGTGGGTCGGGAGCCTCCGCATGGCCCTGTGCGCGGAGTGCGAGCGGGCCGGAGCGGCGCATCCGGTACGGGAGCCGGTGCTGGTGGGGGACGTCCTGGCCGGTCTGGCCGACATCGTGGCACTGCCGGCGGCCCGCGCCCTCAGCGCCGTACCGGACGTGTCGAGTGCCGTGCCCCAGCAACGGGCGCCGTCCCCCGCCGCCTGTGACCGGGGCGGGCGACGGGCGGAGTGGCATCGCACGGCCTGATCCGCCCCGGTGCGGGGCGGGTCGGTGAAGGTCAGCCCAGCTGGGCGAGTGCCTCGGTGGCGATGTTCTCGAAGACCGTCGGGTCGGTGGCGAAGAGGGAGTCCGCGATCGGCCAGTGGATCACGATCTCGGTGAAGCCGAGCTCGCGGTGGCGCCCGGCGAAGTCGACGAACGCGTCCACGGACTCCAGCGGGCCGTTCCGGTCCGGGGTGAACCCGGTCAGCAGGATCTTGTCCAGCTCGGCGACGTCACGCCCGGACTCGGCGCACGCCTTGGCGAGCTTCTCGACCTGGCCGCGCAGCGCCGCCACCGACTGCTCGGGGGTCCCCTCCTCGTACAGCTTCGGGTCGCCGGTCGTCACCCACGCCTGCCCGTACTTCGCGGCCAGCCTCAGCCCGCGCGGCCCGGTCGCCGCCACCGCGAACGGCAGCCGCGGGCGCTGGACGCAGCCGGGGATGTTCCGCACCTCGTCGGCCGAGTAGAACGCGCCCTGCTCCGACACCACGTCCTCGGTGAGCAGCCGGTCGAGCAGCGCCACGAACTCGCCGAACCGGTCGGCCCGCTCCTTCGGCGTCCACGCCTCCTGCCCGAGCGCGGTGGCGTCGAAGCCGTTGCCACCCGCGCCGATGCCGAGGGTGACCCGCCCGCCGGAGACGTCGTCCAGCGAGATGAGCTCCTTGGCCAGCGTCACCGGGTGCCGGAAGTTCGGCGAGGTCACGAGGGTGCCGAGACGGAGCCGCTCGGTGGCCGTCGCGGCAGCGGTGAGCGTGGGCAGCGCGCCGAACCACGGGCGGTCGCGGAAGGTCCGCCAGGACAGGTGGTCGTAGGTGTACGCCGTGTGGAACCCCAGCTCCTCGGCGTGCCGCCACTTCTCGCGGCCCCCCTCGTGCCAGCGGTCGACGGGCAGGATCACGGTGCTCAGACGCAGGCTCATGACCCCGAGCCTACGGTGGTCAGCGGACGCGGGCGCTCATCCAGGGGGTGAGGGTGGCACCCGTGACCAGTTCCTTGTACGTCTCGTCGCCGGGCGTCGGGACGATCAGCCACCAGCCGGGCGGGAAGAACCGGCCCTTCACATGGGCGAGGCCGCCGTGGACGGAGCGGACGAAGGCGGGGACGGCGTCGCGCGGCACGTCCGCGAACTCGATGCCGTCGACGGTGATCAGGGCGTCGTCCTCGGGGAAGACCTGGACGGTGACGGCGGGGGAGCCGCCGAGTTCGACATGGGCCTCGTGGGGCAGGGAGCCGTCCGGGTCCAGGACGGTGAACGCGCCGGCGGAGGTGCGCCGGGACGTCCGGTCGGCGCCGATGTCGTCGGTCACCGTCATCTCCAGGGCGAACTCCCGGGCGACCTCGCGGATCGCGATGACGGCGGCTTCCGTGCTGGGCAGGTGAGGGTGGGCCATGAGCCGATCATGCCCCAGATCTGCCCGGATTCGGATCTGTCTCAGGACGGGAAGCGGAGGAACTCCGGCGGGACGGCGTCCGTCAGCCAGACCCCGTTGGCGCTGACGTGGAAGACGTGCCCGGCCCGCCGCATGGCTCCGGCGTCGACGCTCAGCACGACGGGCCGCCCCCGGCGCGCCCCGACGCGGGTCGCCGTCTCCCGGTCGGGGGAGAGGTGGACGTGGTGGCGGGCCATGGGCCGCAGCCCCTCCGCCCGGATCGCGGGGAGCCGGGCCGCGACCGTACCGTGGTAGAGGTACGCGGGCGGTTCGGCGGCCGGCAGGCCCAGGTCGACCGTGACGGTGTGGCCCTGGCTCGCGCGGATGCGGGTGCCCTCGATCGCGAAGCGTTTCTTGTCGTTGGTCGCGACGACGTGGTCGAGCTCCTCGCGGGTGATCGGGAAGCCGTGCTCCGCGGCGGCCCTGAGCAGGACGTCGATCTCGGTCCAGCCGTGCGCGTCGAGGACGAGTCCGATGCGCTCGGGCTGATGGCGCAGGTGCTTGGAGAGGTACTTCGACACCTTCACTGTGCGTGCTTGGTTCATTCCGTCAGGATGCCGGAGCGTGAAACTCCTCACCATCGAATTCGAGCGGGCAGGTTTGATCCACAACCAAAGCCGTTTATCCACAGGCGAGTTGATGATTCTGTGGACAACAGGGCCGCACTTTCAGGGTGATTGGGTAAGTTCATTCCCTATGCGATGACTTGAGGCAAGAGCATCCAATGCCCTTTTGCTCACCTCTCGTTCGGTGGCCGCGGCGATGAAGGCCTCGACGCCCTCCGCGCCAACCAGGTTCTGCACGGCCCGTATCGTCCCGGCGGGCAGCGACACCGCTCGGGGCTGATCGTCCTTCACGGCGGGCCCATCGGGCGACAGGTGGATCTGGAGGTGACGGGTCGCCAGCAGGCGCATGGCGCGGGCCAGTTCGGCGTCCACCGTCTGCTGGGCGAGCGGCCTGAGCCGCCGCACCATCGTCGCCGCCTCGGTCGCGTCCGCGTCCGTCGGCGGCCGGTGCTCCAGATAGCGCGCGAAGACGTGCTCGGTCGTGAACTCCAGGAAACGGGACGCGATGTGCTCGACCTGATCGCGAAGTTCCCTCAGATGCCCCGTGATTGCCGACAGCGGCACCCCGGCCGCGTACAACTCGGCCGCCACCGCGAGCTCTTGCGGACTGGGTACGAGGTACTCCTCGGTCTCCCGGCCCGGCAGTCGTTCCAGTACGCCGAGCTCGACGGCCTCCCGGATGGCGTCCTCGTCCGGCGTGCCGCCGAAGCGGGCGTCCAGCTCCGCCCGGGAGATCCGGTCCGCCTCCTCGTCCGTCCAGGGGCCGTTGACCTCCGCGACCAGGCCCAGCACGCCGCCGAGCCCCCGGCCGGTGTCCCAGGCCTCCAGGAGCTCCTTGATCGAGGCCAGGGTGTAGCCCCGGTCGAGGAGATCGGCGATCTGGTGGAGCCGCGCGAGATGCGCGTCCCCGTACACGTTCGACCTGCCCCGCCGCTCCGGGCGGGGCAACAGACCTCGGTCCTGGTAGGCGCGGATCGTCCGGACCGTGGCCCCGCTGTGATGGGCGAGATCCTCGATCCGGTACTCCGGCTGTGCTGACTGCTCGGACAAACCCGCTCCCACCGACCGCATCCTCCACCCCGCAGCCGCGGGGCCCCTCCTGGAAGGGATCGTACGACCGCAGGTCCCGGCCTGCTCCCCGCGATCCGGGCCCGGCCCCGGGCCCGGCCCGGCACCGGCCCGGGGTGGGGCCGGGGCCGCGAACCGTCCCGCGCCACGCCCCCTACGCCGGCGGCTGCCAGCGGGCCAGCGCCCGCAGGGCTCCCGGGCTGAGCCGGGACAGGAAGTGGGCGCCCCGGGCCTCAGGGGTCACCGGCACGACCGCCCGGTCGTGCAGCACCGCCCCCAGGATCGCGTCCGCGACCTTCTCCGGCGGGTAGTTCCGCAGCCCGTACAGCCGGGAGGCCTTCTGCTGCCGCCGCTTCTCCTCCGCCGCGTCCGTGACCCCGGCGAACCGCGCGGTCGCCGTGATGTTGGTGTTCACGATGCCGGGGCATATCGCCGACACCCCGATGCCCTGGTCGGCCAGTTCGGCACGCAGACACTCGCTGAGCATCAGCACCGCCGCCTTCGACGTGCTGTACGCGGGCAGCGCCCGGGAGGGCTGGAAGGCCGCCGCCGAGGCGGTGTTGACGATGTGGCCGCCCTGGCCGCGCGCGGTCATCTGCGCGCCGAAGAAGCGGCAGCCGTGGATGACGCCCCACAGGTTGACGTCCAGGACCCGCTTCCACTCCTCGGCCGAGGTCTCGAAGAAGGAGCCCGTGAGCCCGATGCCCGCGTTGTTGACCAGGACGTCGACGACGCCGTACTCGCTCGCCACCTTCGCGGCCAGCTTCTCCATCGCCTGCTCGTCGGCGACGTCCACCGTCTCGCCCCATGCCTCCGGGGAGCCGATCAGACGCGCCATCTCGGCCGTGCGGGCCGCCCCCTCGGCGTCCCGGTCCACGGCCACCACCCGGGCGCCGGCCTCCGCGAACGCGAAGGCGGTGGCCCGGCCGATGCCGCTGGCCGCCCCGGTGACCAGGACGAGCTGGCCGCCGAACCGCTCCGCGTACTGCGGCTTCACACCGCTCTTCGCCGTCGTCGACGCCACGGGCTGACGAAGACCTGCTGCCCTGGTCGCCGCGTCCTCGTTCGCCCGGACGAACTCGGTGATCCAGGCGGACAGCTGGTCCGGCCGGGTGCGCGGCACCCAGTGCTTGGCGGGCAGGGTGCGCCGGGTCAGGTCCGGCACCCAGGTGGCCAGGTCGTCGTAGAGCCGCTCGGAGAGGAAGGCGTCACCGGTCGGCGTGATCAGCTGCACGGGCGCGTGGGCGTACGCGTCGGGCCGCGGCCTGCCGAGCCGGGCCCGGACGTTGTCCCGGTAGAGCCAGGCGCCGTGGGCCGCGTCGTTCGGCAGCGAGGGCGTCGGGTAGTCGCCGGCCGGCACCTTCTCGATCCGCTCCAGGACCTTCGGCCAGCGCTTGCCGAGCGGGCCGCGCCAGGCGAGCTCCGGCAGCACGGGCGTGTGCAGCATGTACACGTACCAGGACTTGGCGCCCTGGCCGAGGAGCTGTCCGACCCGGCGCGGGGTGGGCCGGGCCATCCGCTGCTTGATCCAGTGCCCGAAGTGGTCCAGCGAGGGCCCCGACATGGAGGTGAAGGAGGCGATCCGGCCCTCGGTGCGGGCCACGGTCACGAACTCCCAGGACTGGACCGAGCCCCAGTCGTGCCCGACGACGTGCACCGGCCCGTCCGGGCTGACCGCGTCGGCGACCGCGAGGAAGTCGTCCGTCAGCTTCTCCAGGGTGAAGCCGCCGCGCAGCGGGGCCGGCGCCGTCGAGCGGCCGTGGCCCCGGACGTCGTACAGCACGACGTGGAAGTCCTCGGCCAGCCGGGTCGCGACCTCCGACCACACCTCCTTGGAGTCCGGGTACCCGTGCACCAGGAGGACGGTCGGCCGGTCCGTCTCGCCGAGCTCGGCGACGCACAGCTCGATCCCGCCCGTCCGGACCCAGCGCTCCCGCGCTCCGTTGAGCCCCGCCATCAGACCGCCCCTTCGTTCCAGCGCCGCACGTGCGGCAGATCGTCGTCCAGCCAGAAAGCGCTCTGCTCGGGGTCCCGGGAGTCGGTGACGACCAGGATCTCCTCGAACTTCGCGCCCGTCCCCCGGAATCCGAGGTGCGGTTCGACCGCCCACAGCCCCGGCTTGGGCGGGTGGTCGGAGAACTTGTACGGCGACCAGAGCGGCGACCAGCCGTCCCGGTGGCCGTGCACGGCGTCGCTCGCGAGGCCCTTGAGCGACTGGGTGCCGAAGCCGAAGAGCGTCGGCGACCAGCGGCGCTCCTTCACCCGGTCGATCTTGTGGGCGATGACGCCGAAGGGATAGGCCCGGTGCCGGTTCGCGTACCCCTGGCGGACCATGAGCCGGTCCACGTCCTCGTATATCTCGCGCAGGGTGCGGCGCTCGCGGACCTCGCGCAGGATCAGCTCGCGGTGCGCCTCCAGGTCGGCGAGCAGCTTGTCGTGCAGGGGGTTGAGGCCCAGGCAGCCGCTGTAGCCGATGTCGGCCGTGTAGCCCTTGTAGACCGGTGCCATGTCGAGGATGAACGGCATCCCCGCCTCCAGACGCCGGTTCGTCGGGAAGAACTGCAGCGGAATCTTGAAGTCCACGAAGGCGGTGCGGTCCCCGAACCAGGCGAACGGCCGGTGGAACCAGTCCCGCACCCCCCGCTCGTACAGCCACTCCCGCTGCATCCGGGCGGCCTCGCGCTCGGTCACGCCCGGCTTGAGCTGGGCCGCGACGGCTTCCGCGCACTCGTAGGAGAGCCGCTGTACTTCCCTGAACCCCCGCAGCTCCGCGGAGAGTTCGCCTGTCACTGCTGAGGCCATGCCACCCGCCGTCCCGTGTGAGCGCCCGGCTGCGCTACGCGTTCGTAACTTGACACCGATGAATGTGACAATGCCCGGCGGCTGCGTCAAGGGGTCGGACGGCGACCCTGTGGAAAAGTCCGTACGACCGCCGCGGGAAAGACTTTCGTCTCGACGCCCTTACGGGCTTGTACTCCTGAAGTGGGAGAAGGATCGAGCCGTTGGGCTGACGACTGCTGTGGCGCACACCACTACCGTCGAAGCGTGACTGTGATCGCCACCGAAAGCCTCAGCAAGCGGTTCCCCCGGGTGACCGCTCTCGACCGGCTCTCCCTGGACATCGGGCCCGGTGTGACCGGACTGGTGGGTGCCAACGGAGCCGGCAAGTCCACGATGATCAAAATCCTGCTCGGGCTCTCCCCCGCCACGGAGGGCAGCGCCCAGGTCCTGGGCCTCGACGTCCGGACCCACGGCCCGGAGATCCGCGAGCGCGTCGGATACATGCCCGAGCACGACTGCCTCCCGCCCGACGTCTCGGCCACCGAGTTCGTCGTCCACATGGCGCGGATGTCCGGGCTGCCCGCGACCGCCGCCCGCGAGCGGACCGCCGACACCCTGCGCCACGTCGGCCTGTACGAGGAGCGCTACCGCCCGATCGGCGGCTACTCGACGGGCATGAAGCAGCGGGTGAAGCTGGCCCAGGCGCTGGTCCACGACCCGAAGCTGGTCCTCCTCGACGAGCCGACCAACGGCCTCGACCCGGTCGGCCGGGACGAGATGCTCGGACTGATCCGCCGGGTCTGGACCGACTTCGGCATCTCCGTCCTCGTCACCTCGCACCTCCTGGGCGAGCTGGAGCGCACCTGCGACCACGTCGTCGTCATCGACGGCGGCCGGCTGCTCCGCTCCAGCTCCACCAGCGACTTCACCCGGACCACCACGACCCTCGCCGTCGAGGTCACCGACTCCGACGCGCACCCCGACGGCACGCGTGCGCTCCGCGACGCGCTGGCCGCCGCCGGTGTGACGATCCACCCGGGCGTGGAGGACGGCCTGCCGGGCGCCGGCCACATCCTGCTCCTGGAGACGGCCGGCGAGGAGACGTACGACCTGGTGCGGGACACCGTCGCCGGTCTCGGCCTCGGTCTCGTCCGCATGGAACAGCGCCGTCACCACATCGCCGAGGTCTTCAAGGCGACGGACCAGGAGGAGGTGGCGGCTCGATGAGCACCCAGACCCCCGACACCACCCAGATCCACAACATCGGCTACCGGTCCTACGACGGCCCGCGCCTCGGCCGGGCGTACGCGCGCAGGTCGCTGTTCTCGCAGTCGCTGCGCGGCGCGTACGGCCTGGGCCGCAGCGCCAAGTCCAAGGTGCTGCCGATGCTGCTCTTCGCGGTGATGTGCGTCCCGGCGCTCATCATCGTCGCCATCTCGGTGTACACCAAGGCCGACAAGCTGTTCATGGAGTACACCCAGTACGCGATCTACCTCCAGCTCGTCATCGCCGTCTTCCTGGCCTCCCAGGCCCCGCAGTCGGTCTCCCGCGACCTGAGGTTCCGGACGGTCCCGCTGTACTTCTCGCGGCCGATCGAGCGCGTGGACTACGTGCTCGCCAAGTTCGGCGCGATGGCCTCGGCGCTGTTCGTCCTCACCGCCGCCCCGCTGCTGATCCTGTGGATCGGCTCGATGCTGGCCAAGATGGACTTCGCCGAGCAGGCCAAGCTGTTCGGCCAGGGCATCGTCTCCGTCGCGATCCTGTCGGTGCTCTTCGGCGGCATCGGCCTGGTCATGGCCGCGCTCACCCCGCGCCGCGGCTTCGGAGTCGCCGCCGTGATCGCCGTCCTCACCATCTCGTACGGAGCGGTCTCCACCCTCCAGGGCATCTCCTACGCCACCGAGAACACCGGCTCCATCGTCTGGCTCGGCCTGTTCTCCCCCCTCACCCTCGTCATCGGCCTGCAGAACGCCTTCCTCGGCGCTCCCGCCTCCTTCCCCGGCGAGATGCACGTCGGGGCCGGGGTGGGCGTGGTCTACCTGCTGGTCGTCCTCGGCCTCGTAGCCGCCTGCTACGGCATCCTGATGCGCCGCTACCGAAAGGTCGGACTGTGAGCACCTTGCACATCGACCACGTCTCCCGCTGGTTCGGAAACGTCGTAGCGGTCAACGACGTCACGATGTCGATCAGCCCCGGCGTCACCGGTCTCCTCGGCCCCAACGGCGCCGGAAAGTCCACCCTCATCAACATGATGGGCGGCTTCCTCGACCCCTCCACCGGCAGCGTGACCCTCGACGGCCAGCCCGTCTGGCGCAACGAGTCGGTCTACCGCTCCATCGGCGTCGTCCCCGAGCGGGAGGCGATGTACGACTTCCTCACCGGCCGCGAGTTCGTCGTGGCCAACGCCGAGCTCCAGGGCCTCGGCGCGGCGGAGGCCCAGCGGGCGCTCGCGACCGTCGAGATGGAGTACGCGCAGGACCGGAAGATCTCCACGTACAGCAAGGGCATGCGGCAGCGCGTGAAGATGGCCTCGGCCCTCGTCCACGAGCCGTCCGTGCTGCTGCTCGACGAGCCGTTCAACGGCATGGACCCGCGCCAGCGCATGCAGCTCATGGAGCTGCTGCGGCGGATGGGCGCGGACGGGCGCACGGTCCTCTTCTCCTCGCACATCCTGGAGGAGGTCGAGCAGCTCGCCTCCCACATCGAGGTGATCGTGGCCGGACGGCACGCCGCCTCCGGCGACTTCCGGCGGATCCGCCGCCTGATGACCGACCGGCCGCACCGCTATGTGATCCGCTCCAGCGACGACCGGGCGCTCGCCGCCGCGCTGATCGCCGATCCGTCCACGGCCGGCATCGAGGTCGACGCGGTGGACGGCGGACTGCGGATCCAGGCCGTCGACTTCGGACGGTTCACCGAGCTGCTGCCGAAGGTCGCGCGGGAGCGGGGCATCCGTCTCCTCACGGTCTCGCCCTCGGACGAGTCCCTCGAATCCGTCTTCTCGTATCTCGTCGCGGCCTGAAAGGAGCACGACCCCGATGTACGACCCCACTGTCGCCCGGCTCACCTACCGGGCCCTCCTCGGCCGCCGGCGGGCGGCGATCCTCTTCCTGCTGCCCGCCCTGCTCGTGCTCATCGCCGCGGCCGTCCGCGTGCTCAACGGTGCGGACGACCAGGTCGCGGCCGATCTCCTCGGCGGCTTCGCGCTCGCCACGATGGTCCCGCTGATCGGTGTCATCGCCGGCACGGGCGCGATCGGCCCGGAGATCGACGACGGCTCCATCGTCTATCTGCTCTCCAAGCCGGTGAAGCGGTCGACGATCATCACGACCAAGCTGATCGTGGCCATCGCCGTCACCATGGTCTTCTCGGCCGTCCCGACGCTGATCGCCGGCTTCATCCTCAACGGCAACGGCCAGCAGGTGGCCGTCGCCTACACGGTGGCCGCGCTCGTCGCCTCCATCGCCTACAGCGCCCTGTTCCTGCTGCTCGGCACCGTCAGCCGGCACGCCGTGGTGATCGGCCTGGTCTACGCCCTGGTGTGGGAGGCCCTCTTCGGCTCCCTGATCGCCGGCGCCCGGACCCTGAGCGTCCAGCAGTGGGCGCTGGCCCTGGCGGAGAAGGTCACCGGCGACGGCCTGGTCACCTCCGAGGTCGGGCTGCCGACCGCGGTGACGCTCCTGGTGGCGGTCACGGTCGCGGCGACCTGGTTCGCCGCCCAGAAGCTGAGCAGACTGACCCTGGCCGGCGAGGAGTAGGACGACAGAGACGAAGCGGTACGGCTCCGAGGGGCGTCGCCCGGAACCGGGAGGCCCACCCCGAGCCGTACCGCCCCCGCCCTCGTCTCCCGGACTCTCGTCTCCCGGGCCCTCGTCTCAGACCGTCCGGGCCCGGGCCGCGAGGAGCCCGACGGCGAGGGCCGTCGCGCAGACGCCGAGGACGCCGCAGATCGGCAGGGTCCAGGAGCCGGTGGCCTGGTGGAGGGCGCCGGCCGCCAGCGGCCCCGCGGCGGCCATCAGATAGCCGACCGTCTGGGCCATCCCGGACAGCCGGGCCGCCGTCACCGCGTCCCCGGAGCGCAGCACGATCAGGGTCAGGGCGAGGCCGAGGGCGCCTCCCTGGCCGACGCCGAGGACCGCCGACCAGAGCCAGGCGCCCTCCACGGGGGCCACCATCAGACCGGCGTAGCCGGCCGCGACGAGCGTCGTGACCAGCACGATCAGCGGGCGCTGGCTGCGCATCCGGCCGCTGAGCAGCGGCACGGCGAAGGCACCGGCGACCTGGATCAGGTTGTTGAAGGCGAAGACCATGCCGGCCGTGGAGCGGCTCATCCCGTGGTCGGTGAAGATCGTCGGCATCCAGGCGATCAGCACGTACGACCAGAGCGACTGCAGGCCCATGAAGAGGGTGACCTGCCAGGCGAGCGGCGAGCGCCAGACGCTCACCGGGCGGGCGCCGCCGGCCGGGACGGCCCGTACCTCGTGTCCCGTACGACCACGGGCGATCAGCACCTGGGGGAGCCAGGCGAGGGCCGCGACCGCGGCGAGCAGCGACCAGAAGCCGAGGGAGGCCTCCCAGCCGCCGCCCAGGGCGTTCTCCAGGGGGACCGCGACCGCCGCGGCGACCGTCGCGCCGGCGACCATCGCGCCCGTGTAGACCGAGGTCATCGACGCGGCCCGGTCCGGGAAGTCACGCTTGATCAGGCCCGGCATCAGCACGTTGAGCAGGGCGATCGCGGTGCCGACGAGGACCCCGCCGGCGTACAGCGCGTACACGGAGGGCAGTACGCGCGCGAGGATGCCGATTCCGAGCAGCAGGAGCGCCGCGAACAGCACGCGCTCGGCGCCGAAGCGGCGGACGAGCCAGGGCGCCACCAGGGCGCCCAGGCCGAGGAACAGCACCGGCACCGAGGTGACGAGCGAACTCGCGGTCGCCGAGAGGCCGAAGGCGGCGGATATCTCGCCGACCAGCGGCGCCACGCTCGCGAGCGCGACCCGCATGTTGAGCGAGGCGAGGACGATGCCGACGAGGAGCACCGCCGGGTGCGCGAGCAGGGCGCGCCGGGCCGCCGCCCCCTCGGCCGAGGGCCGTACCCCGGCCTCGGCGTCGACGAGTACGCGGTTCTCCTCCTCGGTCCTCATCGGTTCTGCTCCGTCAGCGCCGCGACCGTCTCCATGGGGACCCGCAGCAGTTCGCGGGCCTGCCGCTCCGCGGCCTCCGGGTCGCCGGCCTCGACGGCCGCAACCAGGGCCTCGTGGGCGTCGATGTCGACCGGGGGCATCTCCCGGTCGCCGAGGGCCTCCACCAGGACCTCGTGCACCTGCGTGGAGAAGAAGCGGTACACCTCGACGAAGGCGGTGTTGTGGGTGGCGCCGACGACGGCGAGGTGGAAGGCGAGGTCCGCGTCCGCGTCCCGGTCGCCCTCCTCCCGCAGGGTGGTCAGGGCGGCCCGCAGCCGCAGCAGGTCGTGGGTGTCGCGCCGGGCGGCCGCGAGCCGGGCGGCCTCCGCCTCCAGGGCGACCCGCAGTTCGAGGACGTCGGCCGCGCCCGCGTGCCGGACGCCGTGGAGCACGGCGGCCGGGTCGGCGGTCGACCGGACGAAGGTGCCGTTGCCCTGACGGGACTCCAGGAGGCCGGCGTGGACGAGGACCCGGACCGCCTCGCGGACGGTGTTCCGGCCCACGCCGAGCTGCTGCGCGAGCTCGTGCTCGGTCGGGATGCGGTCGCCGACCGCCCACTCCCCTTCGGTGAGCTGCGTGCGCAGCTGTTCCACCACGGAGTCCACCAGCGAGGTCCGCCCCGCCGCCTTGAGTGCCATGGAAATCCTCTATTCGCCCGGTTGCCCAGTCATCCTACAAGTGACCTCCCTCGCGCCCCCGGCCGGCCCGCAGCGACCGGACTACTGTGGGCTCGTACGTGTGCCGAACACCCTCACCACCCTCGGGAGTCAGTCATGTCAGACCGCTTCGACGTCGTCGTACTCGGAGCTGGCCCCGGCGGCTACGTCGCCGCCATCCGCGCCGCCCAGCTGGGCAAGCGGGTCGCGGTCGTCGAGGAGAAGTACTGGGGCGGTGTCTGCCTGAACGTCGGCTGCATCCCCACCAAGGCGCTGCTGCGCAACGCCGAGCTCGCCCACATCTTCAACCACGAGGCGAAGACCTTCGGCATCAAGGTCGACGGCACCGTCTCCTTCGACTACGGCGAGGCCTTCCGCCGCAGCCGCTCGGTCGCGGACGGCCGCGTCAAGGGCGTCCACTTCCTCATGAAGAAGAACGGGATCACCGAGTTCAACGGCCGGGGCACCTTCCTCGACGCGAACACCCTCCAGGTGGCCAAGGCCGACGGCACGTCGGAGACGATCACCTTCGACAACTGCATCATCGCGACCGGTGCCTCCCCGCGCCTGCTCCCGGGCACGGCCCTCAGCGACCGCGTCGTCTCGTACGAGCAGCAGATCCTCGCCGAGGACGCCCCGAAGTCGATCGTCATCGCCGGCGCCGGCGCCATCGGCATCGAGTTCGCGTACGTGCTGAACAACTACGGCACCAAGGTCACGATCGTCGAGTTCCTCGACCGGGTCGCCCCGCTGGAGGACGAGGAGGTGTCGAAGGAGCTGGCGAAGCAGTACCGCAAGCTCGGCATCGACGTCCTGACCTCCACGCGCGTCGAGGCCATCGACGAGTCCGGCCCGCAGGTCCGCGTCACCGTCACCGGCAAGGACGGCGTCCAGAAGGTCCTGGAGGCCGACAAGGTCCTCCAGGCCATCGGCTTCGCCCCGAACGTCTCCGGCTACGGCCTGGAGAACACCGGCGTCGCCCTGACCGAGCGCGGCGCGATCGACGTCGACGGCCGCTGCCGCACCTCCGTGCCGCACATCTACGCCATCGGTGACGTCACCGCGAAGCTGATGCTCGCGCACACCGCCGAGGCCATGGGCGTCATCGCGGCCGAGACCATCGGGGACGCCGAGACGATGGAGCTCGACTACCCGATGATCCCCCGCGCGACCTACTGCCAGCCGCAGATCGCCAGCTTCGGCTGGACCGAGGCGCAGGCCCGCGAGAAGGGCTACGACGTCAAGGTCGCCAAGTTCCCGTTCGTCGCGAACGGCAAGGCGCACGGCCTCGGCGACGCCACCGGTTTCGTCAAGATCGTCGCCGACGCGAAGTACGGCGAGATCATCGGCGCCCACCTGATCGGCCCCGACGTCACCGAGCTGCTGCCCGAGCTGACGCTGGCCCAGCAGTGGGACCTCACGGTCCACGAGGTCGCCCGGAACGTGCACGCGCACCCGACCCTGGGCGAGGCCGTGAAGGAAGCGATCCACGGTATTGCGGGACACATGATCAATTTCTGAGGTTTCTCCCGGCTTCGGGTGATAGGCACTGAAAGGTGCCGAGCAGAACCTCTCCGGGTGAAACCCCTCCGGGCGAAACCCCACCGGGTGGCGAACCGTCCCGGCCGATCAGGTCGTGGGTGTGTTCGTCACCCGGTACGCATGTGTGGCTGGCGGTCATCGCGATCACCAGCCTCGTCATCGCGCTCGTCCCCCACGGCCTGGAGACCTATCTCCTCCACCGCAACAGCAGCAATCTCCACCAGCTCGCCCACCACCCCATGCGGGCCCTGCTCGGCAGCGCGTTCTGGATCGAGAACCCGGCCGACCTCCTCCTGTACGCGGTGCTCTTCGAGGTCTTCCACGCCCCCGTGGAACGCTGGCTCGGCACCCCGAAATGGCTCTTCACCGTCGCCACCGCCCACATCGCGGCCACGCTCATCAGCCAGCAGGTGGTCCTCGTGGCGATCCGGCTCCACGACGTGCCGCGCAGCATGGCCCATGTCGTCGACATCGGGGTCAGCTACGGCCTCGCCGCCTCCGCCGGGATCCTGACCTACCGGCTCCCGAACCCCTGGCGCTGGCTCTACCTCCCCGCGGTCCTGGCGTTCTTCCTCGTCCCGCTCGCCACCGACCGCACCTACACCGACCTCGGCCACGCGATCTCGCTGGCGATCGGTCTGGCCTGCTACCCGCTGACGCGCGGAAAACCGGTCGCCCCCGAACGGGCGCCCGGCGCACACTAGTTGCACGGGGGACACGGGGGATCTCCCGGGTGCGGCCGCTTCGAGCGCGCGGACCCTCGGTCCGCGCGGGCCGCGAACCCACGAAGGCCCGCTCCCTCCGGGGAGCGGGCCTTCGCGCAGAACTCGGCAGCTCAGCCTGCCAGCAGGCGCTCCAGGACGACCGCGATGCCGTCCTCCTCGTTCGAGGCCGTCACCTCGTCCGCCACCGCCCGCAGCTCCTCGTGCGCGTTGCCCATGGCCACGCCGTGCGCCGCCCAGCCGAACATCGGGATGTCGTTGGGCATGTCGCCGAAGGCGATCGTCTCCGCGGCCTTCACGCCGAGCCGGCGCGCCGCGAGCGACAGACCGGTCGCCTTGCTCAGACCGAGCGGAAGGATCTCCACGATGCCCGGGCCCGCCATGACGACGTCCACGAGTCCGCCGACCGTCTCCCGCGCGACCCGGGTCAGCTCGTCGTCGCTCAGCGTCGGGTGCTGGACGTACAGCTTGGTCAGCGGCGCCGACCACAGCTCCGCCGGGTCCTCGTACGCCACGTACGGCAGGGGCCCTTCGTGGGCCTTGTAGCCCGGACCCATCAGGACCTCGCCGTCCAGACCGTCGCGGCTGGCGGCCAGCGCCAGCGGGCCCACCTCCGCCTCGATCTTGGAGAGGGCGAGCCCCGCGAGCTGCCGGTCCAGGGTCAGCGAGGTCAGCAGCCGGTGCTCACCGGCGTGGTAGACCTGCGCGCCCTGCCCGCACACCGCGATCCCCTGGTAGCCGAGGTCGTCGAGGATGTGCCGGGTCCAGGGCACCGCCCGGCCGGTGACCACGATGTGCGCGGCACCCGCCGCCGTCACGGCGGCGAGCGCGTCCCGCGTGCGGTCCGAGACGGACTCGTCGGCCCGCAGCAGCGTGCCGTCGAGGTCCGTCGCGACCAGGCGGTAGGGGAAGGGGCTCACTTGGCGATCGGCTCCAGGACCTCACGGCCGCCGAGGTACGGGCGGAGGATCTCGGGCACGCGCACCGAACCGTCGGCCAGCTGGTGGTTCTCGAGGATCGCCACGATCGTGCGCGGGACGGCGCACAGCGTGCCGTTCAGGGTGGCCAGCGGCTGCACCGTCTTCTTGCCGCCCTGCTCGTCGCGCATGCGGACGGAGAGCCGACGGGCCTGGAAGCTGTCGCAGTTCGACGCGGAGGTCAGCTCGCGGTACTTGCCCTGCGTCGGGATCCACGCCTCGCAGTCGAACTTGCGGGAGGCGGAGGCGCCGAGGTCACCGGTGGCGACGTCGATGACCTGGAACGGCAGCTCCAGGGAGGTCAGCCACTGCTTCTCCCAGTCCAGGAGCCGCTTGTGCTCGTTCTCCGCGTCCTCGGGCGCGACGTACGAGAACATCTCGACCTTGTCGAACTGGTGGACGCGGAAGATGCCCCGGGTGTCCTTGCCGTACGTGCCGGCCTCGCGGCGGAAGCAGGGCGAGAAGCCCGCGTACCGCAGCGGCAGCTTGTCGGCCTCGATGATCTCGTCCATGTGGTACGCGGCGAGGGGCACCTCGGACGTGCCGACGAGGTAGTAGTCGTCCTTCTCCAGGTGGTACACGTTCTCCGCGGCCTGGCCGAGGAAGCCGGTGCCCTCCATGGCGCGCGGACGGACCAGCGCCGGGGTCAGCATCGGGATGAAGCCGGCCTCGGTGGCCTGGGCGATCGCGGCGTTGACCAGGGCGAGCTCAAGGAGCGCGCCGACACCGGTCAGGTAGTAGAAGCGCGAGCCGGAGACCTTGGCGCCCCGCTCGACGTCGATGGCGCCGAGGGCCTCGCCCAGCTCCAGATGGTCCTTGGGCTCGAAGCCCTCGGCCGCGAAGTCGCGGATGGTGCCGTGCGTCTCCAGGACGACGAAGTCCTCCTCGCCGCCGACCGGGACGTCCGTGTGGACGATGTTCCCGAGCTGGAGCAGCAGCGCGCGGGCCGTCTCGTTAGCCTCGTTCTGCTCGGCCTCGGCGGCCTTGACGTCGGTCTTGAGCTGCTCGGCCTTCTGCAGGAGCTCGGCGCGCTCCTCGGGGGAGGCCTTGGGGATCAGCTTGCCGAGCGCCCTCTGCTCGGATCGGAGCTCGTCGAAGCGGACGCCGGACGACCTGCGCCGCTCATCGGCGGAGAGCAGGGCGTCGACGAGCGCGACGTCCTCTCCACGGGCGCGCTGGGAGGCGCGAACACGGTCGGGGTCCTCACGGAGCAGGCGAAGGTCAATCACCCCACCAGGCTACCGGTGCGCGTTCGCGTGCCCCCACCGGATAAGGGTGCGCGTGTTGATTCGCCCGAATTGAGACGCGAGGAAATGTGGACGGCCGGCCGCCGGCATTCACTTATCCACAGGCTGTGCGGAAGATCTGTGGACTACCGAGAAGATCACGGGGATTTCCCTCATCGTCCCTGAGAATTCCGTGATCAAACACCATTGACGCACTCATTTGGGTGGGAATTGCTCGCTCCAACGAGTGGGTCCGCAGAGGGCCGCTGACGAGGGCGTCCGTGGCGCTCTGTGGATGGCGCACGCAGTGGCGGGGGGTGAGTGGGGTGATTTGTCGACCTTGTCTCGGCGTGGTGTCGACTTGTCCCCAGGTCTCACGGGATCCTGTGGATAACCTCTGTGGGTAACCGAAAAGTATGCAGGTAGGACTAGTGGTTCGTACCTGTGGACGAACGCTCCCGGGGCCGGGAGCGTTCGGTCACCATCGGATCAGGCCCGACCGTCCTGGGCCCTCGCCAGCCAGTCGGAGGCCTCCATGAACTCCACGTCCGAAGTGCCGCGCCGCAGCGCCCGTACGTCCTCGACCGCGACGCCCGCCCGCGGGTACGAGCCGAGGAACCGCACGTTGGGGCAGATCCGCTTGAGACCCATCAGCGCCTCGCCCACCCGCCGGTCCGCGATGTGGCCCTCGGCGTCCACGGCGAAGCAGTAGTTCCCGATCCCCGCCCCCGTGGGCCGGGACTGGATCAGCATCAGGTTCACCCCGCGCACCGCGAATTCCTGGAGCAGTTCGAGGAGGGCACCCGGATGATCGTCACCCAGCCACAGCACCACCGAGGTCTTGTCCGCGCCCGTCGGGGCCGCCGGCCGGGCCGGCCGGCCCACGAGCACGAACCGGGTCTCGGCGTTCTCCGCGTCGTGGATCTCGGTGACCAGCGCTTCGAGGCCGTACGTCGCCGCAGCGAACTCCCCCGCGAAGGCGGCGTCGAAGCGGCCCTCCTGCACGAGCCGGGCCCCGTCCGCGTTGGAGGCGGCCGACTCCCACACCGCCTCGGGCAGGTGGGCCCGCAGCCAGTTCCGGACCTGCGGCTGGGCCACCGGATGGCCCGTGACCGTCTTGATCTCCGAGAGCTTGGTCCCGGGGCGGACGAGCAGCGCGAAGGCGATCGGGAGGAGCACCTCGCGGTAGATCATCAGCGGCTCGCCGGAGGCCAGTTCGTCCAGGGTCGCGGTCACCCCGCCCTCGACCGAGTTCTCGATCGGTACGAGCGCGGCGGCGGCCTCCCCGTTCCGTACGGCGTCGAGGGCGGCCGGGACCGAGACCATGGGCACGAGTTCCCGCGTCGCGGCCTCGGGCAGCGTGCGCAGCGCCGCTTCGGTGAAGGTGCCTTCAGGGCCGAGATAGGTGTACCGGGTGGCGGACATACCGTCACCCTAATGGTCGCCGCGGGAGCGAGCCGCCGTCCGAGCGAGGGCTCTCACTCCTCGGACGGGGGCGCGCTCCGGCCGGGCCGGTCAGGCCTCCAGGAGGCGCTGGCCCACGTACTCGCCCTCGGCGGGACCGCCCGGGACCGCGAAGAGCCCGCTCGCCTCGTGGCGGATGAACGCGGACAGCGCGTCGCCCCGGTCGAGCTTGCGCTGCACCGGGACGAAGCCCCTGAGCGGGTCCGCCTGCCAGCAGACGAAGAGCAGACCCGCGTCCGGGGTCCCGTCCGGGCCGATCCCGTCGTGGAAGGAGAACGGCCTGCGCAGCATCGCCGCCCCGCCGTTCTGTTCGGGGGCGGAGATCCGGGAGTGGGCGTTGTCCGGGATCACCGTCTTCCCGTCCGGACCGATCTTGTTCAGGTCGAGCTCGGTGGTCTCGGAGCCGCCGGTGAGCGGGGCCCCGTCGGACTTCCGGCGCCCGATCACCTTCTCCTGCCGGTCCAGCGGCAGCTTCTCCCAGTCGTCGAGCAGCATCCGGATCCGGCGCACCACCGCGTACGAGCCGCCGGCCATCCAGTCCTGCGCGCCGCCGGCCCCGGCCGGGACGAAGATCCGCCGGTCGAAGTCGGGGTCGGTGGGCTTCGGGTTGCCCGTGCCGTCGACCTGGCCCATCAGATTGCGGGCGGTCATCGGCTGCGCGGTGGCACCGGCCGAGCGGTTGAAGCCGTTCATCTGCCAGCGCACCCGGGCCGCGTCCCCGGCGTCCTTCTGGACGGCGCGGAGCGCGTGGAAGGCGACGAGCGCGTCGTCGGCACCGATCTGCACCCAGAGATCGCCCTCCGAGCGCCGGGGGTCCAGGGCGTCGGAGGAGAACGCGGGCAGCGGGTCGAGACCGGCGGGTCGGCGCGAGGTCAGTCCGGTGCGGTCGAAGAAGGTGCGGCCGAAGCCGAAGGTGACCGTGAGGGAGGAGGGACCCGCGTCGAGCGCGACACCGGTGTCCTCGGCCGGGGCCCTGCCCGCCATCAGCACCTTCGCCGTGGCCGACCAGCGGCGCAGCAGGGCGGTGGCCTCCTTGCGGCCGGCGCCGGGGGCGAGGTCGAAGGCGATCAGATGACCGCGGGACTGAAGGGGGGTGGTGATGCCCGCCTGATGTTTCCCGTGAAACATCACCGCGGTCGAGCCGACGGTGGTCAGCGCCGGGGCGCCGCCGGCTCCGGTACCGGCGGTGTCGTCGCCGGACAGGGCCGCGGAGATCCCGGCGCCGCCGGCCGCGCCGACGACGAGGCCGGCGGCTCCGGCCGCGCCGACGGTGCCGAGCAGGCGCCGGCGGGAGAGCTCAAGGTTGTCGCTGTCGGTCACTGGGCTCAGCCGATCTTCACGTTCTTGTCGATGGTGGTCTGGTCGATCTCGGAGGTACGGACGGTCACCTGGATCTTCCATTCGCCCGGCATGGGGATCTGGACGCCGCTCGCGCTCCAGTGTCCGGTCTGGATCCGGTCGGGGGCGACGGGCAGCGGGCCCACGTCCTTCGCCTCCAGGGTGAGGGCGATCTTGATCTCGGGGACGTCCAGCGGCTTGCCGTTGGGGCGCTCGACGAAGATGTGGAGCGCGTTGGCGCCGGTGCGTCCGGGGTCGAAGGTGAGACGGACGACGCCCTTGCCGTCGACGCCGCCGGTGTCGAAGGGCAGCCGGATGTCGACGGGCCGGTCGGGCACGGCGGCCGGGCCGGAGGCGGAGGTGGCACGGCCGGCCTCCTCCTCGGTGCGGCCGGGCTCGGTCGAGGTGAGCACGGTGGTGACGGCGAGGAGGACGACGGCGACGGCGGCCTCGGTCAGCACCGAGCGGCGCAGACCGGCCCGCTCGGGGTCGGCGTCCCGCTCCCGCTTGCGCCGGGCGGTGGCGACGGCGGCCCGCTGCCGGGCGAGCTGCGCGGCCCGCTCGGGGTCGACGGCTTCGGCGGGTTCTTCGGAGCCCTGCGCGGCCTCGGCGTCCTGCGCGGTCTCCTGCGCGGCCTCGTCCGCGCCCTCCTCCGGGTCTCCGTCCGCTTCCGGGTTTCCGTCCGCTTCCGGTGTCGCCTGGTCGGCCAGGCGTCGGGTCCAGCGGCGGGAGATCCAGGCGATGCCGATGAGGACCGCCATGAGACCGATCTTGACCAGGAGCAGCTGGCCGTACCGGGTGCCGGTCAGCGCGGACCAGGAGCCGACCTGGCGCCAGGACTGGTAGAGCCCGGTGGCCGCGAGGACGGCCACGGAGCCGAAGGCCACCTTGGAGAAGCGCTCGACCGCGGAGCGCTCGACGGACGGCGCCCGGTAGAGGGCGACGAGCAGCACGGTGAGGCCGCCGAGCCAGGCGGCGACGGCGAGAAGGTGCAGGATGTCGACGGGCATGGCGATGCCGGGCTGGAGACCGGTCGAGGCGTGCTCGGCCAGGGCCCAGGTGCCGGCGATGCCGGCGGCGACGACGGTGCCGCCGAGACCGAGTCCGAAGGCGAGGTCCTTCTTCTCCTTCGGGTCGGTGCGGCGGGCGTAGGCGCCGAAGAGGACGGCCACGAAGAGCGCGGCCGCGCCGAGCAGCAGCAGCCGGGAGGTGAGCGCGGCGCCGGTCTTCGTCTCCAGGACGGCCTTCAGGCCGGCCAGGTCGAAGGCGTCGGAGAGCTTCCCGGAGCCGGTGTACGGGCTGCGCAGGAGCAGCATCGCCAGGGTGGCGCCGGTGAGGGTCAGCCAGCCGCGGACGACGGTCTGCTGGACGGGGCGGACGCTCGCGCCGCGCGGCCAGCAGGCCAGGACGAAGGCGCCGCCGCCGACGAGGACGGCGAATCCGGCGTACGAGAGGTAGCGGGCGATGCCGTAGAGGGCGCCGACGAGGCCGCCCCCGGGCGCCCGGTCGGGCAGGGCGACGGAGGTCTGGGAGGGAGCGCCGATGGAGAAGGTGAACGCACCGGCGACGGGGTGGCTGTCGGACGAGACGGCCTGCCAGGCCACGGTGTACGTGCCGTCGGGCAGTCCGGCGCGGAGCCCCACCCCGTACCGGACGACGGAGCCGCTGCACAGGTCGCGTATCTCGCCGGTGTCGGCCCGGCGGCCCGCCGGGTCGAGGACCCGGATGGCGTCGGCGCTCATGGCGACCTGTTCGGAGAAGGTCAGGTTGACCTCCTTGGGGGCGGTGGCGACCACCGCCCCGTCCTTCGGGTCGCTGCCGGTGAGCGCCGCGTGCGCGGAGGCGGGGGCGGCGCCGGCGAGCAGCGTGCCGAGGAGCGCGGCCGCGAGGATCAGCAGCCGTGCCAGGGCGTTGCCGAGGCGCGGGGCGGTGGTTGTCATCTGTGTGTCACTCCGTCAACGAGCTCAGTGCTGCTGCGGGTTGTGGTTGGGGGCTTCGACGGGAAGGTCGACCTTGATGGGGTCGGACTTCTCGAAGTGGAGCTCGACGGCGACCTTCTCGCCCTGCTTCGGCTTCGACTTCAGTGCCATGAACATGATGTGGCTGCCGCCGCGTTCGAGCTTCAGCTCCCCGTTCGCGGGGATGTCGAAGGACGTCACCTGCTGCATCTTCTGGTTCTTCGTCTCGTGCAGGGTGATGTCGTCCGAGAGCGAGCTGCTGACGGAGGTCAGTTTGTCCGCGCTGCCGCTGTCGTTCTTGATGGTGAGGAAGCCGCCGGCCATGTCCATCACCGGCTGGGGCATGAACGCGCCGCTGACCTGCAGATCGGGCTTGCTCCCGGAGGACGAGCACCCGGTCAGTGCGAGAGCGGCGGCGAGCGCCACGGCGGCGGACAGGGCGGTGGTGCGGCGGGTCACGGGTTCTCCCCCTTGATGATCTTCGGCAGGTCCTTGGCGTAGTCGTCGACGCTCGCGTCCTCGCCGTACAGGACGTAGCCCTGGTCGGTGGTGGGCGAGAAGGCGATCACCTGGGCGCCGTGCATGGAGACGACGTTGCCGTCCTTGTCCTTGGTCGCCGGGTCGATGCCGATGCCGATCTGCCGGGCGCCCGCCTGGATGGCGGAGAAGTCGCCGGTGAGGCCGGTGAAGGAGGGGTCGCCGGCGGCGGGCAGCCACTTGGCGAGCTCGGCGGAGGTGTCCCGCTCGGGGTCGGTGGTGACGAAGACGACCTGGAGCTTGTCCTGGTCGGCCTTGGGGAGCTGCTTCTTGGCGATGGCGATGTTGCTCATCGTCAGGGGGCAGACGTCGGGGCAGTGCGTGTAGCCGAAGTAGATGAGGGTCGGCTTGCCCTTGGTGCGCTCCCGCAGGTCGTACTTCTGGCCCTTGGTGTCGGTGAGGACGAGCGCGGGCTTGGTGAACGGCCGGTCGAGGACGGTGGCGGCCTTGGTGGAATCGGTGCCGCCGGACACCTCGGCGACGGCCGAGGAGCCCGAGGGCTTGTCGTCGTTGCCACCGAGGCCGACGGCGGCGGTGACGCCGATCGCGGCGACGATCGCGACGGCCGCGATGACCAGCGGCGTGCGCCGCCCGGGACGGTCCGTTGCCGTCCCGGGCGTCTTCTGCTCAGACATGGTGCTTCTTCCGGGTTTCGGGTGGGGGTCCGGCCGTCAGGCCGAGCGGCGGCGGCCGGCGAGGACGCCGAAGGCGATACCGGCGACACCGATGAGGATGCCGACGACACCGAGGACGCGCGCCGTGGTGTCGGTGGACGAGGAGGAGGCGGTCTCCTCGTGGTCGGCCGTCTCGTGGTCGTGACCGGCCTTCTCGTCCGTCCCCGCCGAGGCCGACGCGGACGGGGCGGCGCCGCCGCCGTGGTGGTCGGCGGAGGCGGCGGAGAGCTTCAGGACGGGGGCCGGGTTCTCGGGCTCCTCGGCGCCCTCCTTCTGCTCCTCGATCCAGCGCACGACCTCCTTGTTGTCGTACGTCTGGATCGCCTTGAGGACCAGTTCGTCGGTGTCCTCCGGCAGCTGGCCGAGGGAGAGCGGGAACTGCTGGAACTGGCCGGGGCCGATCTTCGAGCCGTCGGCGGTCCAGGTGACCTTGGAGACGGCCTCGTTGATCTTCTTGCCGTGCAGCTCCAGCGGCTTGCTGAGCTTGCTCTTGGTCACCTCGGCCTTCCAGCCGGGGAGGGGCTGCGGCATGACGGAGGCCAGCGGGTGGTCGAGCGGGAAGTTGACCTCGAGCTTCACGGTGGAGGCGTTGTCGCGCTCGTTCGGCACCTTGATGTTGACGGTCGCGTAGCCGCCCTTGGCCGCCTCGCCCTGCGGCTGCACGCTGACGTGCGCGAAGGCGGTGCCGGACAGCAGCACCACGGAGGAGAGGGCGATGCCGCCGGCGAGGGCGGCGCGGGTGACGGAGACACGGGACATGCTCATGGCAGAAGACACTCCAGCTCGAAAGATCACAGAGAGGTGAGGGCGTCGGCGCGCCGGGGGACCGGAGTCCCGCACAGGCGTACGGACAGGCGCGGCCCACTCCCGTCGAGCGGTGAGCGGTCCGCGTCAGGCTGCGAGAACGCAGTCGGCGGCCGGGGGGCCGCGCCTGATCACCGTGTGCTGAAGGGCCTCGGCCACCGGCGGCGGCGAGGAGTCGGAGGTCGTACGGAGGGTCCGCCGCGGTCCTGTGCGCGGCGCCGCCGGCAGTCCGGCGAGCAGGGCCCGTACGAGACGGAGCGCGGCCCGCAGGGAGCGCACGAGGGCGCATTCGGCGAGCTCCGTGGCGCCCTGCTCGGAGAGCTCCACGAGCCGGCCGAGGGCGCGGTCGCCGCGGCGCAGCAGCCAGCCCGTGGCCAGCGCGGCCAGGAGGTGGCCGAGGAGCATGGGCAGACCCGGCACCAGCTCACCGGCGGGCGCGGTCGCCATCGCGGCCGTGTGGCCCATGTGGGCGTGCGCGGCGGCGGCCGGGTCGACTCCGGCGTCGGTGAGGATCCGGGTGGCGTCGGTGGGGCTGAGGGACGCCGTCCCCGCTCCGCAGACCAGCCGGGCGGCCATCCGGACGAGGGCGTCGTCGGCCTGGCCGCTCAGGGCGAGCTGCCGCTGGCCGAGCCCGAAGAGGACGTGCAGGCCGAGCTGCCCGCCGGCGAGGGCGCCGACGACGAAGCCGAGGGACCGCTCCCGGCCGGTGAAGAGCACCGTGATGCCGAAGACGCCGAGGAAACCGGCGACGACGGTCCACAGGGCGATGCCCGCGCAGGCGGCGAGGGCGTGGCCCAGCGCGGACAGCACGACGCAGACCGCGGTGAACACCGCGGCCCTCAGCAGCCGTGGAGCGAGCGCGGGGGCAGTCATGGCGGGCCCATCATCGCACCACGCACCGCACCGCCATGAGGCAGGTCCGGAAGGTCACCCTTGGGCCTCTTCGCGGTGACATACACCGACGCGGCCGCACGGTCATCCGCCGAACGAGCGCTCTTGACGCCTCCCGGTGCTTACGGACCGTCCGCTCCGGCAATAGGTATCGGTATGTCGAGCCGCTGCCGGGAGGCTGGAGCATGAGCATCTGGTGGTCACTCCATCTGCGGCGCGAGGCCGCGAGCGTGCCGCTCGCACGGAGGCTTCTGCTGGGCACGATGGAGACGGCGGGTGTCGATCCCGACGTGTCGTACGAGTTGTCGGTCGCGCTGACCGAGGCGTGTGCCAACGCCGTCGAGCACGGCGGCGCGCACGGCCCCCGCGAACAGGGCGGGGCGTACCGGGTGACGGCGTACCTGGACGGCGAGACCTGCCGCATCGAGGTCGCCGATTCGGGTCCGGGCTTCCCGGGAAGCGCCGTCCCGGCCGTCCCGTCCGACGAGGCCGAGCACGGCCGGGGGCTGCGGCTGATCGAGGAGCTGGCCGATCACGTGCAGTTCGGGAACCGCTCGGGCCGGGGCGGGGCCGTGGTCAGCTTCGACAAGATCCTGAAGTGGCGGGACAGCCCCTCGCTCCTCATGGCGTGACGTACGGGTGTGACGTACGGGTGTGACGTACGGGAGTCACGTACGGGGAAGGGCCCCCGCCGGTCGGTCGGCGGGGGCCCTTCGTCTCCAAACTACGCGGGCGTCAGCCCTTCAGCGCGGCCATCCACGCCTCGACCTCTTCGGCGCGCCGTGGCAGCGCGTCCGAGAGGTTCCGGTTGCCGTCCTCCGTGACGAGGATGTCGTCCTCGATCCGGACGCCGATGCCGCGGTACTCCTCCGGCACGGTCAGGTCGTCGGCCTGGAAGTAGAGACCGGGCTCGACGGTCAGGCACATGCCCGGCTCCAGGGTGGTGTCCACGTACTTCTCGGTGCGCGCGGCGGCGCAGTCGTGGACGTCCATGCCGAGCATGTGGCCGGTGCCGTGCAGGGTCCAGCGGCGCTGGAGGCCGAGCTCAAGGACGCGCTCGACCGGGCCCTCGACGAGGCCCCACTCGACGAGCTTCTCGGCGAGGACGCGCTGGGCGGCGTCGTGGAAGTCGCGGTAGGCGGCACCGGGCTTCACCGCGGCGATGCCGGCCTCCTGCGCCTCGTACACGGCGTCGTAGATCTTGCGCTGGATCTCGGTGTACCGGCCGTTGATCGGCAGGGTGCGCGTGATGTCGGCGGTGTAGAGCTCGGTGGTCTCCACGCCGGCGTCGAGCAGCAGCAGGTCGCCGGAGCGGACCGGGCCGTCGTTGCGGACCCAGTGCAGGGTGCAGGCGTGCGGGCCGGCGGCGGCGATGGAGCCGTAGCCGATGTCGTTGCCCTCGACGCGGGCGCGCAGGAAGAACGTGCCCTCGATGTAGCGCTCGCTGGTGGCCTCGGCCTTGTCGAGGACCTTGACGACGTCCTCGAAGCCGCGGGCGGTGGAGGCGCAGGCCTTCTCCAGCTCGGCGATCTCGAAGTCGTCCTTCACGAGGCGGGCCTCGGAGAGGAAGATCCGCAGTTCCTCGTCGCGCTCGGCGGTGACCTTGTCGGTCAGCGCGGCCTCGATGCCGGCGTCGTGGCCGCGGACGGCGCGGACGGGGCCGGTGGCCTCCTTGAGGGCGTCGGCGAGCTCGCGCACGTCCTTGGCCGGGACGCCGAGGAGCCGCTCGGCCTCGGTGAGGGAGTGGCGGCGGCCGACCCACAGCTCGCCCTGGCCGTCGAGCCAGAACTCGCCGTTCTCGCGGTTGGAGCGCGGCAGCAGGTAGATCGTGGCCTCGTGGCCGTCGGCGGTGGGCTCAAGGACGAGGACGCCGTCCTGGGTCTGGTCGCCGGTGAGGTACGCGTACTCGGTGGAGGCGCGGAAGGCGTACTCGGTGTCGTTCGACCGGGTCTTCAGGTTCCCCGCGGGGATCACCAGGCGCTCGCCCGGGAAGCGGGCGGAGAGCGCGGCGCGGCGGGCGGCGGTCCTGTCGGCCTGCGCGATCGGCGCGAGGTCGTGCAGTTCGGTGTCGGCCCAGCCGGACTTCATGTTCTCGGCGAGCTCGTCGGACACGCCCGGGTAGAGGCCGTTCTTCCGCTGCTTGATCGCCTGCTCTTCGGTCTCGGTCTCTTCCGGGGTCTCCGGGGTGAGCTCCTCGGCCACGGGTCTGCCTCCTCTTGGTACGACACTGAACCCCCACCATCGTACGGTCGTGCGGAAGGGGGCCCAGGGCCGGAAGACCCATTACCGGAGTGTCACATTCCGGTCACTCGAAGCGTGCTCACTCGAAGCGTGCTCACCCGCGGCCCGGTCGGTCGCGGCCCGCTCACTCGAAGCGCGCCGCCAGCAGGACCACGTCCTCGCCGTCCACGGCCGGGTCCAGGCCCTCGGGGAGCAGGGTCCGCAGGACGTGGTCGGCGACCGCGCCCGGGTCGCCCCGGTCGGCCTTCGGCACGCTCGCGGCGGCCGCGTGGAGCCGCGCGAAGGCCCGGTCCATGGCGTCGCCGGTACGGCGCAGCAGCCCGTCCGTGTAGAGAAGCACCGTTTCTCCGGGTGCCGGGGACAGCTCGACGCTCGGCGCCTCCCAGCAGGAGAGCATCCCGAGCGGGGCCGAGAGCGAGGTCTCGACGAACTCGGTGCGGCGGTCGCCGACGACCAGCGGCGGGGCGTGCCCGGCACCGGCGAGGACGATCCGGCGCTGTGCCGGTTCCGCGTACGCGAAGAGGGCGGTCGCCGAGCGGGCGGGTTCGGTGAGCCGGAGCAGGAGCTCCAGGTCGGAGAGGACGGCGACGGGGTCCTCGCCCTCCATCACCGCGTACGCCCGCAGGGAGGCGCGCAGCCGCCCCATGGCGGCGAGCGCGCTGGGGCCGGTGCCGGAGACGGAGCCGACGGACAGGCCGAGGGCGCCGTCGGGCAGCGGCAGCGCGTCGTACCAGTCGCCGCCGCCCATCGGGCCGGTGCGGTGACGGGCGGCGAGCTGGACGCCGGGGACGCGGGGGAGGCGGCTGGGGAGCAGTTCCTCGGCGACGGTGGTGACCTGGACGCGGGCGCGCTCGACCTGGAGGAGCCGGGCGAGCTGCTCGGTGGCGGAGCGGCCGTAGAGCCCGATGAGGTGGCGCTGCCGGTCGGTGGGTTCGGCGGGCTCGTCGTAGAGCCAGACGACCGCGCCGAGCCGGCCGGCCTCCTCGGTGGCGAGCGGGAGGGCGTAGCTGGCGGCGTAGCCGAGGCGGGCGGCGACCTCGCGGTGGCGCGGGTCGAGGCCCTCCTCCGTCCGGACGTCGCGGATGGCGATCGGATCGGGGACGCGCTCCGGGTGCCCGGGATCGGGCAGGCCGTCGAGGAGGCGGCCGTAGCTGGTGGCACCGCGCGGGACGGTCTCGATGGTGCCGAGGTCGGAGTGGGCGAGGCCGAGGCCGATGGTGCTGGCGGGGCCGTGGCCGTCGGCCGGTTCGAGGACGGCCATGCCGCGACGGGCGCCGACGAGGGCGGCGCCGGCGCCGAGCACCTCGCGGAGGGCCTCGTCGAGGGAGGCGGTCCTGATGAGGCGCTCGGTGAGTTCGTGGAGGGTGGTGAGGTCGGAGACCCAGGAGGCGAGCCGGTCCTGGATCAGGGCTCCGGGTGGGAGGGCCGTGTCGGCGGGACCCGCGGCCGCCGGGACCCCGGGGAGGGGCGCCGTAGTGTGCGGGGGCCCCGGAACAGTGGAATCGATTCCAGCCACTTTCGGCAGGTGTGGGGCGCTCATGTCAGTCGGCTTTCCGACCGGTGCGTTTGACGCCATAGCATCGCAAACCCCCATGTCATCCTGAGCCGCTCGATGCATCCACATGTACACGCACAAGAGGAACGATGTCCAGCATTGTCCCCACGGGACTTGTGGTGTCCGTGAGCTTGCGCGCAAGGGTTGAAGTACGCGGGAACTTGGCTGAAAATTGCCCCCGGTGTGCACCTTTTGCGGTCGACTGGCGTCGTTTGAAAGCGCGTCATTCCAAGCGTGCTGGGTACGTAATCGGTGACAGGCAGGGGCAGTTGACACCGCCCCGGAACGTGACGCGGAACCCCGGCGTCTTTCCCGCCGCAGGCCGCAACCCGCCACCGAGTGGCGGGGAACGTGTTCTGACCCGCTCCGGCTCTGACCTGGCTCCACCCGGCTCCCCCGGGATCCAACCGGCACCGGCCCGGTCCGCACCGCCCCTCGGTGGTCCGGCACCCCGCCGACCCGGCACGCGCTGATACGCACGGTGAAGAGATCTGCACATGGTGTGATGTGGATTCGGCGTTCAACGGAAAGGAACGAGCGCTCATGCGCGAGATCCTCGGAAGGCGACGCAGGCTCCGGTTCCGGCGCAAGGAGAGGACCGCCCGGCTCGACGCGGCGGTCGCCTTCGCGGTCGAGTGGAACTGGCCCGTCCTGCCGGGCGCGAGCCTGAGAACGACGACCCGTACGGCGGCGGGCGGGGGCCTGAGGCCGGCGACCCGTACCGGCGCGGGGGCGGCCACGGGCGCCGCCTGCTCCTGTCCCGACCCCGACTGCGTGGTGCCCGGCGCGCACCCCTACGACCCCGGACTGCTCGCGGCCACCACGGACGAGCGCATGATCCGCTGGTGGTGGACCCGGCGCCCGGACGCCCCGGTGGTCCTCGCCACGGGCGGCCGCGCGCCCTGCGCGGTCAGCCTCCCCGCGGTGGCGGGGGCGCGGGCCCTCGCCGCGCTCGACGCGACGGGGATGCGGCTCGGCCCCGTGGTGGCGACGCCGACCCGGTGGTCGATCCTCGTGGCCCCGTACAGCCTCGAACGGCTCGGCGAGCTGCTGTACGCGAAGGACAGCGTGCCCAGCTCGCTCCGGTTCCACGGCGAGGGCGGCTACCTGCTCCTCCCGCCCTCGGTCGCGGGCACCGGACAGGTCCGCTGGGAGCGGGCCCCGCTCGCCGGCTCGGCCCGGCCGTGGCTGCCCGACGTCGAGGCGGTGGTCGACGCCCTGGTCGAGGCGAGCACGAGCGCGCCGGGCGGCGGAAGCCGACTGGCGTACTGAGCCGGGACCGCACGCGTTCACCCGAACGGGTGTGTCCTGGTCCGACTTGCACGGGAAACGGGCGCGCGGCCGACCGGGCGCCCGGATCCCGCCGCTATGTTCACCCCACCGTCCAAGATCTCAGGAGCAGGTGGTGGGTCCCATGAGCCCGGTGAACCTCCGCGTGGTCGGACTCGGGACCGCCGTCACGGTCGCCGTCCTGCTGCCCCTCGTCGCCACGGCACGGCCGACGGGCGATCCCGTACGGCCGGCCGGCGCGAGCGCCGGGGGCGACGCGAAGCCGGGGGACCTGCTGAGGGGGCTCGGCCTGGGACCCCGTACACCGATGTCCACCGCCCCCGCAACCGCTCCCGTGGTCCCGGCGGCTCCCGCGGCTCCCGAGCGCGTCACGCATTGTGGGCCGGAACTCGCCTCTCCCGAGGGGGCCGAGGCGCAGACCTGTGTCCTGGGCGAAGGCCCCGACGTCTGGGCGCGCACGTACTACCGGAACGCCACCGGCCGCCGGCTCGACGCGTTTCTGACCCTCATGGGCCCCGGCGGACGGACCGTGCAAGTGGACTGCCCGGTCCCGGCGCAGGACGAACCGGGAACCTGTGAAACACCGAGGGAGCGCGCTCGGGGCGCGGTCACGGCCTATACGGCGGTCGCGGAATTCGCCGGATCCGGCGAGGGCGGCAGTACTCCGCTGCTGCTCCGCGCGGGAAGCAACACGGCGGACGGCGAAGGAAGTTGAACGTCGCATGCCCCGGCCCTGCCGGGAGCGGACATGGAAAGGCCCGGTCGCTGGCGACGGGGGATGCACCAGCGACCGGGCTTCAAGAACGGTAACAAGAGATCTGCTGTTCGCAAATTCGATCTCGGTTATTCGGACAGGGATTTGTCCGTCCGAAGACCCGCCTTGTGGCGGAAGTCACCGACTGGTCGGTCTGTCAGTCACCGATACCACCTGGGGTATCAGCTGAGAGTCACCTGACGGTTGGTGAGACCGCCGCGCGCCCGGCGCTCCTCCGCCGTCAGCGGGGCGTCCGAGGCGAGCGCCTCGGCCAGCCGCTCGGCGAACTCGGCCGCCGGCTTCTCGCAGTCCTCGGCCGTCATCGACGTCGGCAGGTCCCACACCGGCACCATCAGGCCGTGGGCCCGGAAGGAGCCGACCAGCCGCGTGTCCGCGCCGAGCGAGGTGCCCTCGCCGGCCTGGAGACGGGCGAGCGCGTCGAGGAGCTTCTCCTCCGCGTGGGGCATGACCCAGCGCAGGTGGTTCTTGTCCGGGGTCTCGCACCAGTACGCCGAGTCGACGCCCGTCAGCTTCACGGTCGGGATCGCGGCCGCGTTGGCCCGCTCCAGGGAGGCGGCGACCTCCGGGTCCGCGCCGTCCGTGGACTGCGGGATCCAGAACTCGAAGCCCGAGTGGACCTCCGGCACGAACGGGGAGTCCGCGTCGAGGAGCTCCTGGAGGCGGGGGCCCTCGGCCGGCACGCGGCGCGCGGGGACGGGGGTGCCCGGCTCCGCCTCCAGGGCGCGCTGGAGGGTGTCCGCGAGGTCGCGGGCCAGGTCGCCGGAGGTGGAGTCGTTCTGCAGGGCGAGCAGGACGGAGCCGTCGTCGCGGCGGAGCGCCGGCCACGCCATCGGCAGCACGGTCGCGAGCGTCACGGACGGCACGCCCTCGGGCAGCCCGCCCTTCAGGGTGAGCGGCACGGTCGCGGCCGGCACGAGCTCGCGCAGCGCGACCCAGTCGCACTCGCCGGGCAGCCCCTCGAAGGGGCGCTGGACGAGCTCGGTCACGGCGTGCGCGGCGGCCCGGCCGTGACACGCCTTGTAGCGGCGGCCCGAACCGCACGGGCACGGCTCGCGCGCGCCGACGACCGGGATCTCCCCGCTCGTGACCTGTGCCTGGCCGGCCTTGCCGGCCTTCGTCTGGGGGCGCTTCTTGGCCATGGTGTGGCTTTCTCCCGATCGCGGCTGTGCTCTGAGTGCGGTGCTGTACCGGGCGCGAGCCTAGCCGCACCGGCCGCCGGGGCCGCTCAGGCGGGGCGGCGGCCCGGTGCCGGCGGGGGCGTACGAACGTCCGCGCGCCCCGGTGCGGGAGGGGCGTAACGGGTGCCACGGGTACGGCCGGATCGGGGCTGTCGTACGGGTGCCACGGGTACGCCCGGATCGGAGGTGTTGTACGGGTGCCACGGGTACGCCCGGATCGGGGCTGTCGTACGGGTCGGGCGGGTCTTCCCCGGACGCCCGGGTACGGCGTACCCCGGCGCCCGCCTTCCCCCGCCGTCAGTCCAGATCGTCGTACGCGTCCAGGAAATCGAGGCCCGGGCCGCCTCCGACGCGTGCCGCGAAGTCCTCGCGCCGGTGTCCCTCGGTGACCACGACCCAGACGGTGACCTCGCCGGTCGCGCTGTCCCGTACGCCCCAGTCCTGGGCGAGCGCCCCGATGATGTTCAGCCCGCGGCCGCCCCGTGCGGTGACCGAGGGCGTCGACGGAACGGGCCGTGTGGGACCACCGCCGTCCGTCACCTCGACCCGCAGGCCGCCCGCAGGGTCGACCCGCCAGGCCGCCCGTACATCGCCTTCGCCCCGCTCCGCGTGGCCCAGCGGCCTGCCGTACCGACAGGCATTGCTGAGCAGCTCCGAAAGGATCAGTACCGCGTCGTCGACGACCGATTCGGCCACCCCGCTGCGGAACAGCTCGTCCCGCAGCCGGTGTCGCGCCTCACCCACGCCCGCAGGGCCATGGGGTACGGCCATGCTCGACGACGTGGGCACCTCCTGTGCCACCACCAACGCCACCCCCGAGACCTCCTTTGCCCCACGCCACCGTGTGGATGCCCCAATGGCCTGGACCGGAAACCGGCCAATCCACGTGTGATGAGGCACTCGTGACGATCGCGTACGCACGGAACGCGCCGGTGCACACCCTGTAAGGCCTGTTATCCCCTGTGACGGACGGGAAAAGTGGGACGCGGGAGGCGTTTCGGACCCGGCCCGGAGGTCAGTCGCGGCCCAGCTGGGCGAGCACCTGCTTCGGGCGGTTGGTGATGATCGCGTCCACGCCCAGGCGCTCGCAGAGCTCGACGTCCTCGGCCTCGTCCACCGTCCAGACGTGCACCTGGTGGCCGGCCTTCTGGAGCCGCAGGATCACCGCGGGATTGTGCCGGACGATCCGGATCGACGGGCCCGCGATGCGCGCGCCCGCGGGGAGCCGCCCGTCGCGCAGCCGGGGCGAGACGAACTGGGCGAGCGAGACCGTGGGCAGCGTCGGCGCTGCGGCGGCGATCCGGTGCAGGGAACGGGCCGAGAAGCTCATGACGCGTACGGGCGAATCGGCGGGGGACGCGGGCGCGTCCAGGCCGAAGCGCTTGAGGAGCTGGAGCAGCCGCTCCTCGACCTGGCCCGCCCAGCGGGTGGGGTGCTTGGTCTCGATGGCCAGCTCGACCCGGCGCCCGGCGTCGGAGACCAGCTCCAGGAGCCGCTCCAGGGTGAGGACGGAGGTGGATCCGGGGTCTCCCCAGTCGGGGATCTCGCCGGAGTCGTCCCGGCCCTTCCAGGTCCCGAAGTCGAGGGCGGCGAGATCGGCGAGTTCGAGCGCGGACACGGCGCCGCGGCCGTTGGAGGTGCGGTCGACGCGCCGGTCGTGGACGCAGACGAGGTGGCCGTCGGCGGTGAGCCGGACATCGCACTCCAGGGCGTCGGCGCCGTCCTCGATGGCCTTCACATAGGCGGCCAGGGTGTGTTCCGGTGCGTCCTCGGATGCTCCGCGGTGGGCGACGACCTGGAGGGGGACGCGGTTCGGGTGCTGCCGTGCGTGAGTCACCGCGTCATGGTGCCATTGGCGGGGTGGCGCGGGCACCCCGAACCTGTCCGTTCTGTCCGTATATAAAGGATGGGGGGTGAACGCACAGCTCCGCCTTACAGCGGCCTGACGTCCTGTGGGAAAAGCTGGTGCAGCACCCCGGAGCCACCTAGGTAACCGCGCCGTCGACGAGGAGAGCGAGCTGTGAGCACCGAGAACGAGGGCACGCCGGACCCGGCGGAGCAGGCTGCCCCGTCCGCCCCTCCGACGCCTCCCGTACCCCCGAAGGACGCGCCGCAGGAGGCGCCCCAGCCGGCCTCTGCGCCCCAGCCGGCCTCTGCGGCCCAGCCGACCCCCGCACCTCAGCCGGTCTCGCAGGCGGACGAGCCGACGACGGTCCAGGCCCCTGTTCCGGCCGCGCCCCCCGCCCCGGAGCCGCCCGCCGCCGTGGCCCCCGCCCCCGCCCCCGCCGGTGGCTGGCCGCCGCCCCCGCCGGCCGTCCCGGCCTGGGGCACCCCGCATCCCCCCGTACCCGAGGCGCCGCGCAGACGGACCGGCGGCCTCGTGGCGGCCGTGCTCGTCGCCTCGCTCGTCGCGGGCGGCATCGGCGGCGGCATCGGCTACTGGGCGGCCGAGCGCGGCGACAACGGCTTCAGCTCGACCACGGTCTCCTCCGGCCAGGCCCCCGCGTCCTTCAAGCGCGACCCGGGGACGGTCGCGGCGGTCGCGGCGAAGGCCCTGCCGAGCGTGGTCACCATCCAGGCCAAGTCCGGAGCCCAGGAGGGCGAGGGCGGCACGGGCACGGGCTTCGTCTACGACCAGGAAGGCCACATCGTCACCAACAACCACGTGGTGGCGTCGGCGGCGGACGGCGGCACGCTGTCCGTGACCTTCTCGGACGGCAAGACGTACGACGCGGAGGTCGTCGGCCGGGCCGAGGGCTACGACGTGGCGGTCCTGAAGCTGAAGGACGCCCCGAAGGGCCTGACGCCGCTGCCGCTCGGGGACTCCGACAAGGTGGCGGTCGGCGACTCGACGATCGCGATCGGCGCGCCCTTCGGCCTGTCCAACACCGTCACGACGGGCATCGTCAGCGCCAAGAACCGCCCGGTCGCCTCGGGCGACGGCTCCGGCGGCAGCAACTCGTACATGAGCGCGCTGCAGACGGACGCCTCGATCAACCCGGGCAACTCCGGCGGACCGCTGCTCGACGCGAGCGGTGCGGTGATCGGCATCAACTCGGCCATCCAGTCGACCAGCGGCGGCTTCGGCCAGTCCCAGGCCGGCTCGATCGGCCTCGGCTTCGCGATCCCGGTCAACCAGGCGAAGAACGTGGCCCAGCAGCTGATCAGGACGGGCAAGCCGGTGTACCCGGTGATCGGCGCGACCGTGAACATGAACGAGAAGGGCCAGGGCGCGACCATCGCCTCCCAGGGCACGGGCGGCACGGCCTCGGTCACGCCCGACGGCCCGGCGGCCAAGGCCGGGCTGAAGGCCGGCGACGTGATCACGGGCTTCGACGACCACCAGATCGACAGCGGCCCGACCCTCATCAGCGAGATCTGGACGCACAAGCCGGGCGACTCGGTGAAGATCACCTACGAGCGCGACGGCAAGACCGCGACGGCCACGGTCGTCCTCGGCGAACGCACCGGCGACAGCTGACACCCGGTGTCCGGGGCTGAGGGGGTACGGCGATGCCGTACCCCCTTTTCCCCGACGTGCCGTTCGTCGTCGGATGACCCCGCGGCCGGCCTGTGGTCGGGGCTTCCATGACGGGGGTGGTCAGCCGGTAGGCTGTAGCCGCTCCGCGCCAGGTGAGGCGGGGCGAGGGTGGGTTGCCCGAGCGGCCTAAGGGAACGGTCTTGAAAACCGTCGTGGCAGCGATGTCACCGTGGGTTCAAATCCCACACCCACCGCAAGGTGAAACGGCCCCTGACCAGGTAGATCGGTCAGGGGCCGTTCTCGTGCCCGCTGCACGTGGGTTCGGCGCAGCCGGGTAGGGACTCGGGGAAGCGGCGTGGCGCCGCAGCGGCTGAGAGGAACGGGCGCACATCCGCGTGTGGAGCCGTAGACGGAAGGCCGCGATCTATAGGTTGGGCGGGTGCACCGCCTTTTCCGATGGCCTCGCAGATCCGACCACACTCGGTCGGCATCGCGGGCGGACCATGCAGGAGCCGTCTACGGATCGCTCCTTGCGGCTTCGGTGATCGCCACGGCCAGCGCGGTCGGTGACTTCCCGCGCGTTCAACTCATCGTTCTGCTTCTCGTGACGGGCGCGGTCTTCTGGGCGGCCCATGTCTATGCGCATCTCGCCGGCGAACGACTGGTCGGTCTGCCCGTCGGCTGGCCCGAGGTCCGACGGGCCGGACGGCGCGAGTTGCCCATCATCGAGGCGGCCGTGCTGCCGGCGGCGGCCTTGGCGGTGAGCCCACTCCTGGGGCTCGGGCCGAGCGGCGCGGGGTGGCTCGCACTGTCGGTCGCGGCGGCACAGCAGTTCTCCTGGGCCCTGTTCGGAGCCCTGAACGCCGGTGCATCCCGCACCCAGGCGGTCATCGAGGGCCTGGTCAACCTGGTCTTCGTCCTGCTCATCGTGGCGGCGAAGGGGGCCCTCGCGCACTGACGGGGTCCGACCGGGGCCACGCCTGACCGCTACCGGCAGCGCCCGGGGGAGCGCTCGTGGAGTCTCTGCGTGGCGTGTGCGCTGGTCACAAGGGGTGCTCCTGACGAGGAGCGCCTCTGCGGATGCGGTTCCGGCGGTGCGCCGCGATGCTGGAGGGGCTGGAACAGCGGCTAGGAGGCCAGGATGTCTGTGCTGGACAAGCTCAAGGGAATGCTCAAGGGCCACGAGGACCAGACCTCCCGGGGCATCGACAAGGCCGGCGACATGGTCGACGAGAGAACGCAGGGCAAGCACGCGAAGCACGTCGACACGGCCCAGGAGAAGCTCAAGGAGCAGCTCGGAGGCCAGGGGCAGGACGCGCCGCCGCCGCAGCAGTGACCGCACATGTCAGGAGGGGTGCCCCGGGTCTTCCCGGGGCACCCCTTCCGGTTTCCGGGTCCGTTTTTCGGTGGCCGGCGGGGGCCCGGGGCCGCTTGAATCCGGCGATCGGAGACGGACGGCTTCAGGAAGGGCCCTTCTCGTGGTGCGCATCGTGCTGGTCCAGGGAGACATCACCGCCGAGGCGGCGGACGCGGTGGTCAACGCCGCGAACTCCTCTCTGCTCGGGGGCGGCGGGGTCGACGGGGCCATCCACCGCAAGGGTGGTCCGGAGATCCTCGCCGCCTGCCAGGAGCTGCGCCGCTCGCACTACGGCAAGGGCCTGCCGACCGGGCAGGCCGTGGCGACCACGGCGGGGCGGCTGCCCGCCCGGCATGTGATCCACACGGTCGGGCCGGTCTGGTCGCGGGACGAGGACCGCTCGGAGCTGCTGGCCTCCTGCTACCGCGAATCGCTGCGGGTCGCCGACGAGTCGGGGGACCGTACGGTCGCGTTCCCGGCCATCTCGACCGGGATCTACGGCTGGCCGATGGCGGACGGCGCCCGGATCGCGGTGGAGACGGTGCGGGCGGCCCGTACGGAGGTCGAGGAGGTCCGCTTCGTGCTCTTCGACGCGGTGGCGTACGGGGCGTTCGAAGCGGCCTTGGGAGAGGCCTCGTAGCGTCGAACACCTTGTCCCTGTTGGATTTTCTCTTCGATTTCTGCGGGGTGGGGACGCGCCGTGGCGTCCTTCCGGGAGAAGGATCGGCGGAAAATCTGCCGGAACGCTTCCTCCCTTGCCGCGCACCGGCCCTGCCGCCCCCGCACCGCGCGCGGGCCCCTCCACCCGTGTGAGCTGGGACTTTCTTCGTACTGCCGGGGTTTATCGGCTTGTCCTCACGCTTGCGGGGGAATCGGCCGCTCCGGGGTGGTTCGCCGGGGATTCGGTGGGCAACTCTGGATTCGCGACGTCGAGCACGACGACCGAGGCGGTCGGCCAACTGCCTTGGACATGGCCGTACTTCAGAGCAGTTCCATAGAGCAGTTCCGTGCACCAGCAGCAGCTTTCAGTTCCCGGAGGAACAGACATGGCAAGCATCCGTACCGCCCGCATCCTCGCCGCCGCCGCCGCCCTGCCCCTCGCCGCCGCGCTCTTCACCGGGGTGGCCCAGGCCGACAACGGAGGTTTCGCGGACGACGGATCGAACACGAGCGTCGCCACGATCATCGGCAGCGGCGTGGGCGGGGCCAACCTCGGCAACTCGACCACGACGCAGCAGGTCGCGACCGGTTCCGGTGCCTCCAACCAGAACAACACCGCGAGCGTGAACGGCTCCGCCTTCACGCACATCGACCAGGACAACAACGTGGTGAACTTCCACCCGTGGTGGTGACCGGCAGTGCGGACTCCGGCCCGACGGGGGGCGTGACCGTGGTGTGAACGACGGCCTGTGCGCCGGTACTTCGGTACCGGCGGGCGGGCCGTCGCGTTTTTGCGCGCGGGCGCGTGCGCGGCCCGGGGGCGTCCTCGACCTTGACAGGCGCACGGAATCTGACGGACAGTCAGAAACCTCAGTCGTCCCACCGGGAGGCCGTCGCCGTGCACCTCGCCCCGACCGAGCGGCAGCTGCGGCTGCGCGCCGAACTCCGCGCGTACTTCAGGGACCTGATGCCCGACGGCCCACCGCCCGCCACCGACACGGCCGCCCAGCGGCGGCTGCTGCGCCGGATCGGCGCCGACGGGCTGCTCGGTCTCGGCTGGCCCGAGGAGTACGGAGGGCAGGGCCGCGGCCCCGACGAGCAGTTCGTCTTCTTCGACGAGGCGTACCGCGCCGGCGCCCCCGTCTCGATGGTCACCCTCAACACCGTCGGACCCACGCTCATGGCGTACGGGACCGAGGAGCAGAAGGCCTTCTTCCTGCCCCGGATCCTGCGCGGCGAGGCCGTCTTCGCCATCGGCTACAGCGAGCCCGAGGCCGGGACCGACCTCGCCTCCCTGCGCACCCGGGCCGTGCGCGACGGGGACTCCTGGCGCATCGACGGGCAGAAGATCTTCACCTCGAACGCCCAGAACGCCGACTGGATCTGGCTCGCCTGCCGCACCGACCCCGACGCGGCCCCGCACCGCGGCATCTCCATCGTCCTCGTCCCCACCGACTCCCCCGGCTTCTCCTGGACCCCGATCGAGACGGTGGGCGGGCTGACGACGACCGCCACGTACTACGACGGGATACGGGTCCCCGCCGGCAACCTCGTCGGGCCCGAGCACGGCGGCTGGGGCCTCATCACCAGCCAGCTCAACCACGAACGGGTCGCGCTGGCCGCGATCGGCATGCAGGCCGAGGACTTCTTCGCGGCCGTCCTCGACCGGGCGCGTACCCCCGATCCGGTGACGGGCAGGCGTCGCATCGACGAGCCGTGGATCCGGATCCGGGCCGCCGAAGCGCATGCCCGGCTGGCCGCGACACGCCTTCTGAACTGGCGCCTGGTCGGTGACGTGGGGGCCGGCCGGCTGGCCCCGGGGGACGCGAGCGGCGTGAAGTTCGCGGGCACCGAATCGGCGGTGGAGGTGTACCGCATCTGTCAGGAGATCGCGGGCGGGCCGGGAACGGTGCGAGCGGGATCGCCGGGGGAGTTCGACGGCGGTGAGCTGGAGCGCATGAACCGGGCCGCGCAGATCAACACCTTCGGGGGAGGAGTGAGCGAGGTGCAGCGCGAGATCGTCGCGAGGATGCGGCTCGGCATGAAGGCGAGGGGCAGGCGATGAGCGGTACGGAGCGGACGGCGGAGGACGCGCTGTACGAGCGCCTCGCCGCGTACGAGGGCCGGCCCGCCGCCGTCGGGGGCACCGGGAAGGACCCGGTCAACCTGCCCATGATCAGGCACTGGTGCGAGGCGATGGGGGACACCCACCCCGCCTACGCGGGGCCGGACGCCGTCGCGCCCCCCACCATGCTCCAGGCGTGGACGATGGGCGGACTCTCCGGGCACACGGACCGGTCGGCGGCGTACGAGGAGCTGTTCGCCCTCCTCGACGGCGCCGGATACACCTCGGTCGTCGCGACCGACTGCGAGCAGGAGTACCTGCGGCCGCTCCGCCCGGGCGAGGAGATCGGCTTCGACACCGTCATCGAGTCCGTGTCGGCGCGCAAGACCACGAAGCTCGGCACCGGGTACTTCGTGACGACGCGGACGGACGTCCGCGCGGACGGCGAACTCGCGGGCACCCACCGCTTCCGCATCCTCAAGTACGCGCCCGCCGGCCGGCCGTCCCGGGAGCCGCGGAAGCCCCCGGCCCGGCGGCCCAGGCCCGTGGTCAACCGGGACAACGCCGGCTTCTGGGAGGGCGTGGCCGCGCACCGGCTGCTGATCCAGCGCTGCGGCGACTGCGCGAGCCTGCGCCTCCCCTGGCTGCCCGGGTGCGCCGACTGCGGCTCGCGGGAGTGGGACACGGTCGAGGCGAGCGGGGCCGGGACGGTCTTCTCGTACGTGGTGATGCACCACCCGTCCTTCCCGGCTTTCGATCCCCCTTACGCAGTGGGACTGATCGAACTCGCCGAGGGCGTACGCATGATCAGCAACGTGGTGGGCGTGCCGTACGACAAGGTGCGGATCGGAATGCCGGTGCGGCTCGAGTTCCAGCGGGTCGACGAGGAGCTGGAGCTTCCCGTCTTCCGCGCGGGAGGGGAGGACTGACATGGACTTCACCCCCACCGAGGAGCAGGAGGCCGCCCGGGAGCTCGCCGGGCGGATCTTCGCCGACCTCGCGACCCACGAGCGGCTCCGGGCAGCCGGTACCGGCACGGACGCCGAGCTCTGGAAGGCGCTCTGCGCGGCCGGACTCCCCGGCGCCGTCGAGGAGACCGGCCTGCTCGGCCTGGTCCTCCTCCTGGAGGAGCAGGGCCGCAGGACGGCGCAGGTGCCGTTCGCCGCGAGCTGTGCGTACGGGATCCTCGCCGTCGGCCGGCACGGTACGGAGGAGCAGCGCGCCCGGCTCCTGCCCGGCCTCCGCGACGGGACGACGGTGATGACGGGGGCGCTCCCGGCACCGGGCACGGTCACGTCGGGTCCAGGGGGACTGAGCGGCGTCGTCGACTGGGTGCCGTGGCTCAGGGACGCCACCCACGTCCTCGTACCGGACGAGGACCGCGCCCTGTGGCTGGTCCGCGCCGAGGACGCGGCCGCCGTCGAGGCCGTCGAGCTCACCGCGCCCTGGGCCGCCGCCCGGCTCGTCCTCGACGGGACACCGGGGGAGCGGCTCGGCGGCACCGGGGCCCACGACGACGTGCTCGCCGCCGCGCGGACCGCCTTCGCCGGGCTCCAGGTCGGAGTGTGCGCCGGGTCCCTCGCGAGGGCCGTGGAGTACACCTCCGTACGGGAGCAGTTCGGGCGGCCGCTCTCGACCCACCAGGCGGTGCAACTGCGGGCCGCCGACGCCCATATGGACACCGAGGCCATCCGGGTCACCGCCTACGAGGCCGCCTGGCGCTTCGACGAGGGGCTCGACGCCACCGGGGCGGCGCTCACCGCGGCCTGGTGGGCCTCCGAGGCGGGCAAGCGGGTCGTGCACGCCGGACAGCATCTGCACGGCGGGATGGGCGCGGACCTCGACCACCCCGTCCACCGGCACTTCCTGTGGGGCCGGCAGCTCGACGCCTACCTGGGCTGCGGCACCGAACTCCTCGCCGAACTCGGCGACCTGCTCGCGGAGGGGGACCTGTCATGAGCCCGGTGAAGCCCGGTGACGCACTGCCGCCGCTGCGGATCCCGATCACCCGCACCCTGATCGTCGCCGGGGCCCTCGCCTCACGCGACTACCAGGACGTGCACCACGACGCCGAGCTGGCCCGCGAGAAGGGCTCTCCGGACATCTTCATGAACATCCTCACGACCAACGGGCTCGTCGGCCGGTACGTCACCGACCACTTCGGTCCCCGGTCCGTCCTCCGCGGAGTCGCCATCCGCCTCGGCGCCCCCAACCACCCCGGAGACACCATGGTCCTGACCGGGACCGTCACCGAGGTGGACGGGGACACGGCGCGCGTCCGGGTCGTCGGCGCCAACGGGCTCGGACACCACGTCACCGGCACGGTCACCGTGGAGGTGACCCGATGAGCGTCCGCGGCAGGGACACGCTCGGCGGGCGGGCCGCCGTCGTCGGCATCGGGGCGACCGAGTTCTCCAAGGACTCGGGCCGCAGCGAACTCTCCCTCGCCGTCGAGGCCGTGCGCGCGGCCCTCGACGACGCCGGGCTCACCCCCGCCGACGTCGACGGCCTGGTCACCTTCACCATGGACACCAACCCCGAGATCACCGTCGCCCAGGCGTCCGGCATCGGCGAGCTGTCCTTCTTCTCCCGCGTCCACTACGGAGGCGGCGCCGCCTGCGCCACCGTGCAGCAGGCCGCGCTCGCCGTCGCCGCCGGGGTCGCCGAGGTCGTCGTCTGCTACCGGGCGTTCAACGAGCGCTCGGGGCGCCGCTTCGGCTCCGGGGTCACGCAGCGCGAGCCCTCCGCCGAGGGCGCCGCGCTCGGCTGGCAGCTGCCCTTCGGGCTGCTCACCCCGGCCTCCTGGGTCGCCATGGCCGCCCAGCGGTACCTGCACACCTACGGGCTGACCCCGGACGCCTTCGGGCACGTGGCGGTGACGGACCGGCGGTACGCGGCGACCAACCCCGCCGCGTACTTCCACGGGAAGCCGATCACCCTCGCCGACCACGCCGCCTCGCGCTGGATCGTCGAGCCGCTCCGGCTCCTCGACTGCTGCCAGGAGACCGACGGCGGCCAGGCGATCGTCGTCACCTCCGTCGAGCGCGCCCGCGACCTGCCGCGCCCGCCCGCCGTGATCCTCGCCGCGGCCCAGGGCGCCGGCCGGAAACAGGAGGCCATGACCAGCTTCTACCGGGACGAGCTGACCGGGCTGCCGGAGATGGGGGTGGTGGCCCGGCAGCTCTGGCGGACGTCCGGGCTCGCGCCCTCCGACATCGACGTGGGCATCCTCTACGACCACTTCACCCCGTTCGTGCTGATGCAGCTGGAGGAGTTCGGCTTCTGCGGGCCGGGGGAGGCCGCCGACTTCGTCGCGGCCGACGCGCTCCCGCTGAACACCCACGGGGGGCAGCTCGGCGAGGCCTACCTCCACGGGATGAACGGGATAGCGGAGGCGGTGCGGCAGATCCGCGGCACCTCGGTGAACCAGACACCCGGCGCGGCCCGGACCCTGGTCACGGCGGGCACGGGGGTTCCCACGTCCGGGTTGATCCTGGGCACGGACGGCTGAGGCGACGGCCTGAGCGGTGGCCGGGCGGGGCGGGTGGATCTTCACTCGCGCCATGAGCACTCGTACGCCGCCCGCATCCGAAGCCGCCCCCACGCACGTCCCGGCCCCGCCGTCGGTACCGGTCCGCCCACGCTCCACGCCGCCTCCCGGGGCGCGGACCGTGATCGCGGCGGTGCTGGTGGCGCTGGCCGGGACGACCCTCCTCCACACCCCGCCCGCGGCCACGGCGAGAGCGGAACGCCCACCCGCAACGACGACACCCGACACCACCGCGGTCCTCGCCGCCCCCGGGCCCGAGGCCGGCAGGGGCTCCGCCACCGCGCCGCGCGCCCTCGCCGCTCAGGCCGCTCCCGGCGCGCCCGCCCCGGCGGCTCCCGCGGCCCCCGCCCTGGCCGGCGCGCCCGTGCGGTTCGCGGGCAAGGCGTTCGACACCTGTGAGGCGCCGTCCCTCACCGTGATGAAGGCCTGGCGGGGGTCGCCGTACGGGGCCGTCGGGATCTACTTCGGCGGGCGCGGGCGGGGCTGCCCCGTACAGAAGGAGCTGACCCCCGCCTGGGTCGCCTCCGCCCACGCCATGGGCTGGCGGCTGCTGCCGCTCTTCGTCGGCTCCCAGGCCCCGTGCGTGGACTCCCTCGCCAAGCGCCGCTTCGCCATCGGCAGCGCGCCCGCGACCCAGGGCACCAAGGAGGGCGGCGACGCGGTACGGGCCGCGAAGGCCCTCGGGATCGGTACGAGCAGCCCGCTCTACCTCGACATCGAGGCCTACCGGCGGGGCGACGCGAGCTGCGCCGCGACCACCCTCGCCTTCGTCCGCGCCTGGAACCGGGAGGTGCGGCGGCTCGGCTACCTCCCCGGCTTCTACAGCAGCGCCGACACGGGGGTGCGGGACATGGAGACGCAGCGGAGGGCGGGGACGAAGGACCTGCCGGACGTGATGTGGTTCGCGCGCTGGCGGGGCCAGCCGGCGCTGCTCACCGAGTCGGTGCTGCACCCGGACGCCTGGACGCCGCACGCCCGGATCCACCAGTACGCGGGGAACGTCACCGAGACGTACGGCGGGCGCACCCTCGCGATCGACCGCAACGCGATGGACGCACCGGTCGCCCGCGTCACCGCCCCCGCCAGGTTCACCACCCGCGTCCCCGTCCCCCTGTCCTTCGTCGCGGGTGGACGCCCCTGAGGAGGACCGCCGCGCCCGGTGACCCTGCCGGGGAGGGCCTTCGACGCCCCTGACCCTGAGCCGGGTGACCCCGGGCCTCCACCCAGAGGAGGTGGAGCCATCCCCACCCCTACAACCTGAGGCGGACGGCGGGTCGGGACCTGGGGCCGATCCGCCGGGTCCCGTGCCCTCCTAGCGTGGAGTCATGACTCCGCCACCCTCTGGCCCCGTCTGCGCCGGTGCCTCGCAGTACGCGTCGTACCCGACCTTCACCTCGTACGTGCGGGCGCGTGGACCCGTGCTCCTGCGCACCGCGCGCTCCCTCACCGCCAACCCCTCGGACGCGGAGGACCTCCTCCAGACCGCGCTCGCCAAGACCTTCATGGCCTGGGAGCGCATCGAGGACCACCGCGCCCTGGACGGCTACGTCCGCCGCGCGCTGCTGAACACCCGTACGTCGCAGTGGCGCAAGCGCAAGGTCGACGAGTTCGCCTGCGAGGAGCTGCCCGAGCCCGCCGGTCTCCCGGAGCCGGACCCGGCCGAGCGGCAGGTGCTGCACGACGCGATGTGGCGCGCGATCCTGAAGCTGCCGGAGCGGCAGCGCCAGATGGTGGTCCTGCGGTACTACGAGGACCTCAGCGAGGCCCAGACGGCCGAGGTGCTCGGGGTGTCGGTCGGCACGGTCAAGAGCGCGGTGTCCCGGGCGCTCGGCAAGCTCCGCGAGGACCCGGAGCTGACGCCCGTACGGTAGCCGCGGAAGGACGACAGACCACTTCCGCCAGTAATCACTGGCAATTTACGTACTCTCGGGTAGTGACATACCGCGCGGTACGTGCGCAGAATCTCCACACCCCATCTGCCCACGTAGCGCCCACCGGGAGGACGCCCCGTGTACAGCACCATGCAGGACGTACAACTGACCGTGAGCCGCATCCTCCAGCACGGGATGACCATCCACGGAAAGTCCACCATCACCACCTGGACGGGCGAGCCCGAGCCGCAGCGCCGCACGTTCGCGGAGGCCGGAACACGCGCGCACCAGCTGGCCCACGCCCTGCGCGACGAACTCGGGGTCACCGGCGACGAGCGCGTCGCCACCCTCATGTGGAACAACTCGGAGCACGTCGAGGCCTACTTCGCGATCCCCTCCATGGGCGCGGTCCTCCACACGCTCAACCTCCGCCTGCCCCCCGAGCAGCTGGTGTGGATCGTCAACCACGCCGCCGACCGGGTCGTGCTCGTCAACGGCTCGCTGCTCCCCCTCCTCGCCCCGCTGCTCCCGCACCTGCCGACGGTCGAGCACGTCGTCGTCGCGGGCCCGGGCGACCGCTCCCTCCTCGACGGCGCCGCCCCGCGCGTCCACGAGTACGAGGAGCTGATCGCCGGCCGCCCGACCTCGTACGACTGGCCCGAGCTCGACGAGCGCACGGCCGCCGCCATGTGCTACACCTCCGGCACCACCGGAGACCCGAAGGGCGTCGTCTACTCGCACCGCTCGATCTACCTGCACTCCATGCAGGTGAACATGACCGAGTCGATGGGCCTCACCGACAAGGACACGACCCTGGTCGTCGTCCCGCAGTTCCACGTCAACGCCTGGGGCCTGCCGCACGCCACCTTCATGACCGGCATCAACATGCTCATGCCGGACCGTTTCCTCCAGCCGGCCCCGCTCGCCGACATGATCGAGCGCGAGAGGCCGACCCACGCGGCCGCCGTCCCCACCATCTGGCAGGGCCTGCTCGCCGAGGTCACCGCGAACCCCCGCGACCTCTCCTCGATGACCCAGGTCACCATCGGCGGCGCCGCCTGTCCGCCCTCCCTCATGGAGGCGTACGACCGGCTCGGCGTCCGCCTCTGCCACGCCTGGGGCATGACCGAGACCTCCCCGCTCGGCACGATGGCCCACCCGCCGCACGGCCTCACCCCGGAGGAGGAGTGGCCGTACCGGGTCACGCAGGGCCGCTTCCCCGCCGGTGTCGAGGCGCGCCTCGTCGGCCCCGGCGGCGAACGCCTCCCCTGGGACGGCGAGTCGGCGGGCGAGCTGGAGGTGCGCGGCACCTGGATCGCGGGCGCGTACTACAACGGCGTCGACGGCGAACCGCTCCGCCCCGAGGACAAGTTCAGCGAGGACGGCTGGCTCAAGACCGGCGACGTCGGCGTCATCAGCCCGGACGGCTTCCTGACCCTCACCGACCGCGCCAAGGACGTCATCAAGTCGGGCGGCGAGTGGATCTCCAGCGTCGAGCTCGAGAACGCCCTCATGGCCCACCCGGAGGTCGCCGAGGCCGCCGTGGTCGCGGTGCCGGACGAGAAGTGGGGCGAGCGTCCGCTGGCCACCGTCGTCCTCAAGGAGGGCGCGACGGCGGACTACGAGACGCTGAAGGCCTTCCTCGCCGACGAGGGCGGCGTCGCCAAGTGGCAGCTGCCGGAGCGGTGGGCGATCGTGCAGGCGGTGCCGAAGACGAGCGTCGGCAAGTTCGACAAGAAGGTCATCCGCAAGCAGTACGCGGAGGGCGAGCTGGACGTCACTCGGCTCTGATGCACCGAGGCCGGCACCAACTCGCCCGAGGGGGCTAGTTGGTGCCGATCTTCGCGAGCAGGTCGACGATCCGCGCCTGCACCTCGGCGCTGTTCGAGCGCTCGGCGAGGAACAGGACCGTCTCGCCGGACTCCAGCTTCGGCAGCTCCTCCTCGACCAGGTCGGCCGAGGTGTAGACGACGAGCGGAGTGCGGTTCAACTGGCCGTTCGCGCGCAGCCAGTCGATGATCCCGGCCCGGCGTCGGCGCACCTGCATCAGGTCCATCACCACCAGGTTCGGCCGGGTCTGGGTGGCCAGCATGACCGCCTCGGTGTCCGTCTCCGCCTGCGCGACCTGCATCCCGCGCCGCTCCAGGGTGGCCGCGAGCGCCTCCGCGATCGTCTCGTTCTCCTCGATCAGCAGGACCCGCGAGGGGTGCTGCTCGCTGTCGCGGGGCGCGAGCGCCTTGAGGAGTACGGCCGGATCGGCGCCGTACGCCGCCTCCCGCGTCGCCTGCCCGAGCCCGGCCGCGAGCAGCACCGGCACCTCGGCGGCGACGGCCGCCTGACGCAGCGACTGCAGGGCCGTACGGGTGATGGGCCCGGTCAGCGGGTCGACGAAGAGCGCGGCCGGGAAGGCGGCGATCTGCGCGTCGACCTCCTCGCGGGAGTGCACGATCACCGGCCGGTAGCCGCGGTCGCTCAGCGCCTGCTGGGTGGTGACGTCGGGCGCGGGCCAGACGAGCAGCCGGCGCGGGTTGTCGAGGGGCTCCGGGGGCAGCTCGTCGTCGACGGGACGCGGGGCGGGCCGGTTGGCGACCTCGACCGCGCCGCCGGGACCGTCGAGCGGCTCGGGCCCCTCGGCGGAGCCCTCGGCGGGCGCTCCTATGGCGTACGCGCGGCCCTCGGCCGGGGTGTCGTGCGGCGAGGGGGCCGGGGCGGTCGGCTGCGGATGCGGCCGGGCCTCGACCGCCGCGGCCGGCGGGTCGAGCTCGGGCGGAGTGGCGAGCCTGCGCCGCCGCCCGGAGCCGTGGGAAGGCCCGGCGGGCGCGGCCGGAGCGGGCGCCGGGGCCGGGGCCGGCGGGACGAACGGAACGCCCTGCCCGAGGGTACGGACGCTGAACGCCCGCCCCTGGGTCGAGTCCTTCGACACGGCCGCCGGCATCGGCAGCTCGGGAGGCAGCGGTACGGAACCGGTGCCGGAACCCGTGTTGTTCTGCGGCACGGGCTGGGGCGCGGACTGGGGCGTCGGCCGCGACGCGACCTCCGGCTGCGGGACCGCCACGGCCCGGCGCCGCCCGGTCGGCTCGACCGGGGACGCGGCCTGCGGATGGGCCTGCGGATGGGCCTGCGGGTGGGCCTGCGGCGGCGTGTGGCCGTCGCCCGGGACACCTCGTACGGCCTCGTGCTGTCCCTCGTCGGAGACGGGCAGCGGACCGGGCACGGCCGTCCCGGGATCACGGTCGGCATCGGCGGGCGGCAGCGCGAACGGCGTACGGGGCCCGGCCTCGGCCGCGGCGGCCCGCTCCTGCGCGGCGGCCAGCGCGCGCCGACGGCGCCCGCTCGGCTGCGCCGGAGCCTCTTCGGAGGCGACGGCTGGCAGGGCGCGGGCCAGGGCGGGAGCCCCGTTCGGCTCGACGGCGACGCCCTGCGGCGGCACGGCGGCGCCGAGCGCGGCACGCCCCTGCGCGCCCTCGGCGGCCGTCACGACGGAGCCTTCGGCGGGCCGGCCCCGACGGCGCCCGGTGGGCTCGACGGGGGCGTCGACGGCGGCGTTCTGCTGGGCGGGGATCAGCTCGGCGGCCTCTCCCGTACGGGCACGGCGACGCCCGCTCGGCTCGGCACCGCCCGGCACCTCGCCCTCGGGCGCGACGGCACTCTCCAGGAAGGCATCGGTGGACCCCCGCCGAGCCCGCCGCCGCCCGCCACCGGAGGCCTCGGGGGCGGGGTCGAGGGCGATGGCGGCACCGGGGGTCCCACCGGGAGCGACGACGGATGCCGAGTCGGCGGGGACATGCCCGGAGCCCGGAACGGGACCGGAGGAGGCACCGGGAACGGGCACAGCACCGGAGACAGGCACCGGACCGGAGACGGAGGCCGGGACGGGGCCGGCGGCGAGGCCGAGCCCAGCGGCCGTGCCCATGGCCGTCGCCGTGCCTGCCCCCGTGTCCGTCCCCGAGGCCGTCCCCAGGTCCGTCCCCGTGTCCGTTCCCGGGGTCAGGCCCGGGTTCGGGCCCCGGTCATGGCCCGGGTTCGGGCCCGAGGCCTGGGCCGGGAGGGCGAGGGCCTCGCGGCCGCCGGAGGGTGCGTCGTTCCGCGGCGGAGAGGGGACCGTGCCCCGGCCCGCGCCGAGCGGCACCTCGAGGACGTACGCGCCGCCGCTCGTCCCCGGTACCTCGTGGGTCTGCACGACGCCGCCGTGCGCCGCCACGATGCCGCGCACGACGGGCCCGTGCACGGGGTCGCCGCCCGCGTACGGGCCGCGGACCTCGATCCGTACGACGTCACCGCGCTGGGCGGCCGCGACGACGATCGTGGAGTCGCTCGGGGTCCGCTCGGCCTTGCTCTTGCCGGTCGCGTCGACGCCGGCGACGTCGGCGACGAGATGGGCGAGCGCGGTCGTCAGGCGGGCCGCGTCGACCTCGGCCTCGATGGGCGGCGCGTGCACGGCGAACTGGGCGCGGCCGGGCCCGATGAGCTCGACGGCGCCGTCGATGCCGCCGGCCACGATCCCGTCGAGCAGCACCACGGCCTTGTCGAGCTCCTCGGCACCGGCGTCGAGGCGCTGGTAGCCGAGGACGTTGTCGACGAGGGCCGTCATCCGGGCGTACCCGGCGGCGAGGTGGTGCAGGACCTGGTTGGCCTCGGGCCACAGTTGCCCGGCGTCGTCGGCGGCGAGGGTGCCCAGCTGGGTGCGGAGCTCGTCCAGGGGGCCGCGCAGCGACTCGGCGAGGACGGCGGTCAGCTGCTCGTGGCGGGCGGCGAGGGAGGCGTACTTCTCCGCCTGGGTCTCGCGCTCGGCGGCGTGCCGCTCGGCCCGGTCGGCGAGCTCCGTCGCGTGCCGCTCGGCGAGCTGGGTGAGCTCGGCGGCGTGTTCCTCGACGAGCTGCTCGTACGGCCTGCGGTCGGTGAAGGTCATCACCGCGCCGACGAGCTGGTCCCCGTCGCGTACCGGAGCGGTCGTCAGGTCGACCGGGACCCGCTCGCCCTTCTTCGACCACAGGACCTGGCCCCGGACCCGGTGCTTGCGCCCGGACTTGAGGGTGTCGGCGAGCGGGGACTCCTCGTACGGGAAGGGCTCGCCGTCGGCGCGCTTGGCGAGGATCAGCGGGTGCAGCAGCTGGCCGCCGAGCTCGCCGGCGCGGTGGCCGAGGATCTGCGCGGCGGCGGGGTTCACGAGGACGACCCGGCCCTCGGTGTCGGTGCCGACGACGCCCTCGGCCGCGGCGCGCAGGATCATCTCGGTCTGGCGCTGCGAGCGGGCGAGTTCGGCCTCGGTGTCGAGGGTGCCGGTGAGGTCCCGCACGACGAGCATGAGCAGTTCGTCGCCGGTGTAGCCGCCGTACGAGTCGTAGGCCTCGCGGCCGTCCTCCAGGCTGGCGCTGGTCACCTCGACGGCGAACTCGCTGCCGTCCGTACGGCGGGCGATCATCCTCGCGGGCTTGGTACGGCCCCGCTCGTCGGCGCCCTCGGGGCGGCGCATGGAGCCCGGGATGAGGCGCGAGTCGAAGCTCGGCAGCAGATCGAGCAGCCCGCGCCCGACGAGCGCGGTGCCGGGCGTCTCGAACATGCCGAGGGCGATCGTGTTGGCGTTGACGACCGTGCCGTTGCAGTTGACGAGCACGAGGCCGTCGGGGAGGGCGTCGAGTATGGCTGCGAGGCGAGCAGCGCCTCGGGATGGCCTGCTGCTCACGACGACGCTTCCTCCCTGACGCACTGCACGTGCTTGCCTATCGGCCGGCCGGCCCCATCTTGCCCCTCGGGCCGCAGCCTGTCACTGAGGGGAGTCTAAGGGAGCCTCCGGCCGTCATCCCCGGACAAGGGGAAGCAGCGGCTCCAGATTCTGCCAGCGGTCGATCTCGCACCCATTTGCCCGGGAGAAGCGGGCGTCGACCTTGCGGCCCTGCCAGGTGCCGGTGACGTGGGCGAGCGCGGGCCCGCCGTAGACCTGCGTACACATCTGGTCCTGGGGGACGGGCAGGAACGGGTCACCGCCTTCCTCCGCCAGCCGGTCCAGGCGCTTGCAGGCGTTCTCGGCGGCCGGGTGGTTGCCCTTGGCGCGGTCGCCACAGGTCAGCTCGAAGGTGCCGTCGGCGTCCGGATGGCCGCTCTTCTCGACCGTCACGGTCAGCGTCTCGGGCGACGAGAACAGGTTCAGCGGCGGAAGCGGGCCGAGGCCGGCGGTCCCGACGGCGGCGGTGGCGAGGGTCGAGAGGACGAGACTGCGCAGCATGCGGATCTCCAGAAGCACGGGGAGTACGACGGGCGCGGGTGCACAGCGCGCCCGCCCCCTCTAACGCTCCGGGCGCCCCGGCGTTGCGCAACCGGGGTGCGCCGGGAGGGGCGGACTCGGTCGGGCAGGGCTTTGCTCTGGACCCCGGAGGACTAGTACGGTGAGAATCGATTGGTGACAGCCGGTTCGCCTGTGTCATCATCTGCACGCACCACCCGCGTATGCGCGAGGTGCATGGAGGCGTCGCCTAGTCCGGTCTATGGCGCCGCACTGCTAATGCGGTTTGGGTCTTAAAGCCCATCGAGGGTTCAAATCCCTCCGCCTCCGCCCCACACCGAAGCCCCGGCCTCCAAGGCCGGGGCTTCGGCCGTTCCCGGACCACTCCACGGCCGAGCTCCCCGGCCGACTTCCACCTCCGAGCCCCGAAGGTGTGACCCCGGTCTCTTTCCCCGCTTTTTCACCCCGCACGCGGGGTCGGCGCCAGCCCGCCCCTCACCCCTCGCCGCGCCCCCATCCTGGCGTTTTCGCAGGTCACAAGGGGTGGGGGGAATGGATTTCACATGACGGCGGGACTCATGTAATGTTCTTCCTGTCGCCGGGACAGCGGGCCGAAAGGGCCGGGGGAACGGAGACAAAAACTAAAAACAAGCACTCGTAGCTTAACGGATAGAGCATCTGACTACGGATCAGAAGGTTGCAGGTTCGAATCCTGCCGAGTGCACAGCAGGCCAGAGGCCCTCAGGAGAGATCCTGAGGGCCTCTGTCGTATGTCGTGACGGCAGTGATTGACGGCAACCGTTCCGATCGCGCCGGTCCCCTCGCGGAGTGAGGGGTGATCCGCCGGTCGGCGTCATGTGGACTCCCTCCCCTCGTTTACGGCGCCCGTGATCGGCAAGGCTCCGGCGTTGTTGAGCCCGGGGCGGCCCTACTGGGCCATCCGGGTTGTCGGTGGGTGTCGGTACTCTGGTGTTGGGCTCTGCCGGAAACACAAGATGTTGTGGTGCTCTGACGTACTCCATGGCGCATGTTGGGGTGTCTTGCTTGCTGACGGGTCATCCGGGGTGCTTCACTTGATCCGCCAAACCAAAACAGGCCCCATCCGGGGCCCAACTTGGGGTTGGGCGCACGGCAATGGGGCCTGATGCGTTGGTCGCGCCTTGGGACCTTATCGCCCTCTCTTGGTTCCTCCAAGATGGGCAGCCCGGCGCGTCCGGCTCCGGAAACGGATGTGCCATGGCAGACCGGCCCAACACCCGGGATGTGTCCAAGCGAGACGATGGCTGGGCGGTGACGAAGCCTGGGGCCGAGAGAGCCAGTGCGGTCCTGCCGACTCAGGCAGCGGCAGTCGCTCGTGCCAAAGAGATCCTGGCCAACGACGGCGGCGGAGAGCTTCGCGTTCGCGGCAAGAACGGCCAGGTGCGGGAGCAGAACACCGTTCCGCCGGGGAGTGACCCGAAGAAGTCGAAGGGCTGATCGCGATGGGCAAGTACGTGATCAACAAGGACTTCAGCGAACAGCGTGAGGTTGAAGCCGCCGGCTTCAAGACCGTTGGCGACTTCATCGACTTCTACACGGTCGATGGCGACGGTGACATCGTCGTGACGCTCAGAATCCGGTCCGCTCGGGTGGAGACGATTGACCTGATCAGCGGCTGACTCAGGTAGGCCGTGCTGAGTCGGAGCCCTCGCCAACGCGGTGAGGGCTCCGACTCGGGATGTGCGAAACCACAATGGATTCCAGTGAGGGCCTCGGTTTCGCCTCCATCCACTCACTCACTTCATGTCATCGTCCTTCCGTAGGGCTTGGCCGAGGCGGTCGAAGGCGGAGCGCTGGGAGTCCAGCCGCACGAAGGTGTAGATGTCCATGGTCACGCGGATCGAGCTGTGGCCCAGAACCTCCATGATCATGCGGGCATCGGCACCCTGTTCGTGGAGCAGGGACGCGCACGTGTGGCGCAGGTCGTGGAAGCGGACCTTGCGGACGCCGGCGCGGACGGACAGGGCCTCGAAGGACCGGTTTAGATTGCGCGGCTCGATAGGGGTCCCGTTCTTCGTCGTGAAGACGAGGCCCTTCCCCGTCCCCTTCCAGTTGTGACCCGCGGCCTTCTGGTCGGCGATCTGCTGGACGCGCTGGGCACGGAGCGCGGTCACGCATTCGGCCGGCAGCGCCACGCGCCGGGCCGAGCGCTGGGTCTTCGGCGCGACGATCAGCAGCTCGCCGCCCACACGCTGAAGAGCCTGCCGGACGGTCAGAACCCCGTCGAGAAGATCCACGTCCGACCAGCGCAGGCCCAGCAGCTCACCCCGCCGGAGCCCGATACGGACCGCCAGCTCGTACGCGGCCCAGAGTCGGTTGTCCCGGGCCGCCGTCAGGAGCCGACGCCCTTCCGCGGCGGTGAGCGGTTCGATCTCGCGCTTGGTGCCCATGCTCAGCTCCACGTTCCGGGCCACGTTGCGGGGCAGCTCGTCCTCCCGCACGGCGTGCTGGAGGGCAGCGCGCATGATCACCAGCAGGAAGCGCACGGTCCGGTCCGAGGGGAGCTTCTTGCAGCACTTGCCGAGGGCGCAGCAGCGCCGCTTGTGATCCGGCCGCTTCTTGTCCTTCCCCTGTGCACAGCACTGGCAGGTGGCCGCCGTCTTCATGAGGAAGGCGCGGATGTCACGGGCGGTGAGCCGGACCAACTTCTTCTTCCCGAACTCCGGGGTGACGTAGTTCCGGACGAGGGATTCGTAATTGACGTAGGTCGTGGGGCGGACCTTGGTCTTGGCTACGCTCGCCAGCCAGTACGCCAGGTACTCGGCGATCGTCATCTTGTTCGTGGCCACCGGAAGGCCGCTGAGCGAGTCGGCCTTGAGCTTGGTCAGCTTCTCGTGCGCCTCGTCCCAGGTCTTGCCGTAGACACTGCGGCGCTTGTACGTGCCGTCTGTCGTGAGGACGTATGCACTGCCCTCCCAACGGCCATCCTTGCGCTGGTAGATGGTGCCCTCGTTGTTGGGGTTCTTCTTCGGCTTGGCCATCAGGCTGCTTCCTGTTCCGTGCGGAGGGATACGTAGGCGTCCAGCGCGGCTTCGCTGATGCGGCGGCAGCGGCCGATCTTGAAGGAGGCGAGTTCGCGCGAGCGGATCAGGTTGTGGACCTTCCAGCGGCTGATGCCGAGACGCTCGGCGACCTGGTCCACGGTGAGTACGGCGGTCGTCATGCAGGCACCAGCCCTTCGTGCTTGAGACGTGTGGTGTGGGCTATGTCGTGGCGGACCTGGGCGGCGAGGAGTTCTTCGCCGGGGCGGTAGCCGCTGCTGAGGTAGGTCCAGGAGGAGGTGGTGACGAGCGTGGTGCTCTCGGCAGTGGCGGGAAGGCCGGCGCGCGTGCGGGCGGCTTCCGCCTTGGCCAGTCGCCAGGCGCGGCGTACGTCGCGGAGGGCGCCGAGGGTGGTGGAGTAGGCGCGGGACTTGCTGGAGAAGTGGCCGCGGAAGCCGAGCATGTGGGCCCACTTCCAGAGCTTGAGGTGGGCGAACTCCGGAAGGTGGCCGAGGGCCCAGGCCGTACGGATCATCTGCCGTACGTGCTGCTGGATGGGCAGGTCCTTGATGGGTTCGGCCTGTCCGGTGCCGTCGCAGTCGGCGCACACGTCGTGGAAGCCGTCTGGGCCGCGTACGTAGCCGCGTCCGGTGCAGGGGCGGCACATCAGGGTGCGGTCCACGGTGCCCGTGCCTTCGGCGTTCTTGGTGGCGTACTTGGCGACGTATCCGGCGACCTTGGCGTCGGTGTACTCGGCAACGCGAGCGTCGGTGAGTTCGCCGTCGCCCAGCGCGGTGATGGGGTCGACCTTGAACCGGCGGCCCCAGGCGATGACGCGTTCACCGATGGCGTCGGACTCGACGGTAAGCCGGGCACGCTCGACGGCCAGGCCCACGGCGGCGCTCAGGGCGGCAAAGGTGGCCCAGGGTGGGGGCGGCGCGGTGTGGCCGGCGGGCCCGTCGAAGCGGATCACGGCGTGGAAGTGGACCAGGCCGCGCTTTTGGTATTCGGCGACCTTGGCGAAGGAGATACGCAGGGAGTCGTTCAGCGCCTTCTGCGTCATGCCGAGGTGTTCGGCCAGGGCGCGACGCATGTAGGTGGTGAAGCGCGCCCAGAGCTGCCCGGCGTGGGCGTTCCAGAGCACGGCTCCGGAGTAGTCGTAGGTGGCCGGGTTCAGCGGAGTGCCGAGTTCGGGGGCGTCTTCGGCGTGGGTGTCACCGCAGGCGCACGGGCGGGGCTGTCCTCCCTTGGCGGTGGGGCGGTTGTGGACGGGGCCGAAGGAGGGGGCAGTGAGGGTGACGAAGGCACGGGGATGGTCGCGGACGGTCTCAGCGACGTTCTTGCCACCGGACAGTCCGGCCTTGATCAGGTGGTAGGTGTCGGCGGCGTAGACACGGGAGCAGGCGGGGCAGCGGGAGGAGCGGCGATTGCCGCAGGTGGTCAGCAGGCGTCCGGACGGTTCATCTTCGGAGCGGTAGGCGCGGACCACTTCTTTGGTGGCCGGGTCGGTGGTGATGGTCCAGCCGTAGAGGTTGACGGGGCTGGTGCAGCCGCGCAGGTCGCGGACCTGCTGCTGCACGCGGTCAAAGTCATGGGTGTTGGCCAGTTCGATCAGGTCCCGCAGGCTGGGGCTGATGATGTGGCGCAGGTCGAGGTGGCGGCGCATGAGTGGCGGGGTCTCCCTTCTGGCGCGAGGGTGGGGCCTGCGGGCAGCAGTGATCAGCGCTCGGACTGCTGCCCGCAGGCATGACGGGTCGGCCCAGGGGCGGGCGAGGGCGGGAAGCGTCGGGAAGGCCGGCGGAGGGGACGGCGCTACAGGGCGGCGTGGAGGGCAGTGGCCATGGGCAGGCCGATGCCGAGTCGCCTCTTGAGCTGGTCCGCGGAGATGGGTTCGCCGTGTTCGGTGTGATGGGACGCGGCGATGGAGCGCGCTTCGGTCAGCAGCGGCTCAGGCACCTTGACCGCAGGCGCAGACACGGCTGGGGCCGGCGCCACGGGAGCCGGGGCGGTGACTGGGGCCGGGGCCGCAGGCGACGGGGCGGGTTCCGTAGCGACGGAGGCCGGGGCGGGCTCGTGAGCCGGTTCCGTGTCGTCAGCGGGAGCCTGGTCGGCGGCATCGGTGCCGACCGTGTGGAAGGAGCGCAGGAGCTGTGGGCCGACCGCTCCCCAGCCGAGGAGCAGCACCGGGGCCACCGCGTCGACAGCGGCGCGGCCGTAGTGCTGGGCGGCGATGGGCTCGGCGATGTTGAGGGCCAAGGTCAGCAGTCCGGAAACGTGCATGAGACGCGTGGCCGCCTTCATCTGCTCGGACGGGACGCCGCGCAGGGAGAGGTAGCGCAGGGCGACCAGGAGCCCGACCACGGACAGGTCGACCATGGGGGCGATGAGGGGCGCGATGGGGGCGGGGACGCCCAGGCGCAGGGCCAGGGCCCAGACGTTGCCGAAGGAGAAGACGAACGCCAGGGCGGCGATGATGCCCATGACCACGGTCACGGTGCGCTGGGTGATCCGGTCCTCAGACATGGGGAGTTCACCTCCTTTCGGGTGTTGGTGGGGAACCGGTGGGTGGTCAGGGCGTGGGGGCGAGGCCGGCCCGGCGGGCGACGCTCGGGCCGAGGTAGGTTTCCAGGACCCGCCGTTCGTGGGCGTTGGCGACGCGGTAGGCGGCGATGCCGATTCGCGCGGCGCGGTCGAGGTCTCCGGCGGTGATGGCCTTGCGCATGTGGCAGATGTAGATCCTCATGTGTCGGCGCATGTCAGGCCGCCATGGCGGGGGGTTCGGGGTCCTCCTTGGTGAGGTCCACGACCGTCCGTCCGGTCAGGTCCTCCAGGAGCCGGGCCGGGTGCTGCACGAGGTGGGCGGTGGCTTCGGCGACGCTGGTGGCGTCTCGGTCAGCGACGTAAGGGGTGCGGATGCGGATGAAGCCGGGGCGGCCGTGCTGGGACATGACCGCGACGCCGACGTAGGCGGGGTCCTGAAGGGTGACCGGGCTGGCGTCGGGCCATTCGCGGATGTCGTCACCGAGCGCGGCCACGGCGGCATCAGCGGTCTTCTGCGCGAACGACAGCCCGACCGGGCACACGTCGCGGATGAAGGTGGGGATCGCGTCTCCGGTGGTCTTCTGCGTGGTCAGGAAGGTCATGAATCCGACCGAGCGGCCCTTCTTCACCAGGTCCTCCACCAGGCGGGCGTTCTCCGCCGCGAGCGCGGCCAGCTTCTTGGTGGCCGGGTCGGAGCCCTTGTGGTCGCGGAAGTAGGTGTGGGCCTCGTCGATGATGACGACGATCAGCGGCCAGTCTTCCGAGGGACCGACGTGCCACATGTTCTTCACGCCCAGCACGCGGCGGATGCTCGCGGAGCGGGCACGGCGCAGCTCCACCAGCTCCTTCAGCTTCTTGTTGGCCTCCTCCAGGTCGTCCCCGCAGAACTCGAAGGCCCGCTGCACGAGGTCGGCGTAGTCGCCCTCATAGGCGTGGGAGACCTTGCCATCGAAGAAGACGAACTGGATGGCCGGCGAAGGTGCCCAGTCGCACACCAGCCGGTTCACGCATGACGTCTTCCCGAAGCCCGGAAGGCCGCCCATGGCCACCCCGGGGACCTCCTTCAGGGGCACGACCACGGGCATGCCGTACTCGTCCACCCCCAGTTCCCACACCGCGTACTCCTCCGGCGGGCGGCCGGTGGGCTCGTGAACGGTCGGCACGATCAGCGGATCCACCCGCACCCCGCGCAGGGTCACCTGCCCCGGCTTGTCTCCCGGCAGCGCGGACACGCGGGCCATGCGCCACGCATCCGCCAGATAGGGAGTGGCCTTCTGGAACTCCGCCAGGCCAACGCCCGGCAGACAGGTCGCCTGTGCGATCACCCCGTACTCGTCATGCGTGACCTTCAGAGCGGGGACCAGGACGCGGGGCTTGGGCGGCTTGCCGTCCGAGTTCGACAGCGAGGCCAGCGGGGTCGGCATCTTGTCCGTGGCGCACAGCTTCAGCATCTGCGCGAGCCGCTTCCAGGTCCGCCGCACGCGCACGGCCTGCCGGATGGAACGCCGGGTCATGGCATCGGCCCGCAGGTAGCGCACCACCCACCACACCGACCAGCCGACCAGCACGGCCAGCGCCATGCCGACCACCAGGGTGCCGTAGCCGAAGGCCCCTCCGGTCGGGTCGTTGTCCTTCATGTGTTGCTCTCCTGAAAGTCGTAGAGAAAGGCCGCGAGAGCCGTTTCGAGGGCCGCCCGATCCGAGGCGGTGAGGCGGGGGAAGCCGTAGCCGACGAGCACGGCTGCCACCGAGTTGATGAGGGAGTCACTGATCCGGGCATCCGGCCCGGCGCAAGGCAGTGGGTAACTGCGCTCGACGCCGGACCGGAAAGCAGTGCTGCTCACGCCGCCTCTGCGGCCGACTCCGGGACACCGACCAGGTTCAGGCGCTCCGCGCGGTAGGCGATGCCGTCCGAGAGCGATCCGTTGAAGATCCGGGCCCACGGCGTGGCGAACAGCTCCACCGGCATGACCGGCACACCCGGCTTGAGGCCGTTCGGGAGGCCGGTCTCCGGAACGGTGATCTTCATCGCCTCTGCGCGGTCCTCTTCCATGAAGAAGAGGGTGATCGTGAACAGCTTCGCGCCGGTCTCCCGGTCCACGGCGAACTGGGTCTTCTCGGCGTCCGCGTACTTCGGCACCGGGAGGTTGCCGGTCATGAACGACGAGGACGGGAGCAGGCCAACACGGATACGAGCCATGGGTGTTACGTCCCTTCGGTAGGTGCTCCACCGGGGTGGCGAAGCGAGATCAACGGTGCACTACCCGCCAAGAGTGCGTCAAGCGCTTAGCGCACATCGCGCCTAGGTTGGGGTGAGCCTCTGGGAAAACGAGGAGGTGCAACAGGGTCTTACTGCGGTAGACGGGCCAGGCCCGCTACCCTCGGGCTATGAAGCTGCCCAAGGACTCCGACACCCCGCCATACCGCTTGGTCGCCGAGGAGCTGCGGCGGCAGATTCGGTCCGGCCGGCTCAAGCCGGGTGAGCGAGTCCCTTCGTCTCGCGACCTAGAGGCGACCTACGAGATCGCGAACATGACCGCGCGATCCGCCCTGCGCATGTTGCGCGACGAAGGGCTGATCAACACCATGCCCGGCCGGGGCAATTTCGTCGCTGACCCCCTGCCGGAGGCCGACCCGAAGGCCGGCGCTCCCGAGGTCGCAACCGGCGGGCAGATGCCCACGCGGGAATACGTTGAACTGTCCGAACGGCTGGATGCCATAAATGCCAGGCTGGACGCTCTGTTCCAGGTCTTCGGGCAGCTCGGTGGCGTCACTGAGGCGAAGAAGCCGCCGAAGAAGTAGCGCGACCGCTTTCGAGCAGCCGGCGTGCCAAATCTTCGAGCCGCGCCACCTTGTCTTCAACTTCCTTGAGCTTCACCGCTATCAGTGCTGCCTCGTGCTCGTTCATTTCCACCCGTTCGCTGTCGTGCCGTTGTTGCATGTCGAGATCAGCCAACCGCCGGGGGCTTGCCCGAAGGCTTGCCCAGCGGTCATCCGCCACCGGATGAGGGCTTGCCCGTGCCGCTCGGCAAGCCGTCAACGCGGCTGTTGAGTCAGGTCTACCGACCGGACCGGACAGGTGCGAGAGCCCCGACTCAGCGCTCCCGCCGGGCGGGCAGAAACCTTCCTTCGCGTTCCGCCACACGGGACCGCGCCTTTTCTGTGCGCTCATGACGCTCGTCCTTCCAGCCGTCCGGGTAGTGCATCAAGGGTCTGGAGAAACGCCGGTTTGGGTAACCGGCGATCGTCGGCTATGTTTCGCCGCCCCGTCTTGAGAGGCACCCATAGAGGTCGGTTTTTCGGGTCGCGTGTGACCTGCAATCGATGTGACGCCGTTCACTTCTAGCCCCTTCTGTACCTAGCGCCTCCGGGTCTTCCGGAGCGCGCGAAGCAGATCACCGAAAGCGGACACCTTCGCCGCGACGAGCGACCCCCTCGCTTCCTACAGGTACGGAAAAGCCCTCCGGTGTGACGACGCCTCTTGTGACCTGCTCCATATAGGTCAGGTGCGCCGCCCGCTTTTCCGCAGGCCCCAACCATGCGCCAGTCACCCTGTGGATAGATTCTGCCGATCTCGCAAACAGACGGGTGCGAAACGGGCTATCGCTATGAGTACCGGGTGAAACGTGGCAAAACAGCTCACTCCCTGCTAGCCGAAGCGGCCGAAGGGGTGAGCTGTCCAAAGTTTCTTTACTGGATCAAGGCGGCCCGCTGGCGCGGGCCGCGCGGCGCGGCGGCCCCAGGCCGCCGCTGGCTCCATGTCTCCGCCACCGCCTGCGACGGCCCCCGCCCGCTCGCGCCGCAAAAGCCCGAGGAGCGGGCAGCCAGACCTGCGAAGAATCCCGCCAGCCGTCCCACGGCGAGCACGGCTGGCAGGAGCGAGGCGCTCGCCAAGTCCGCATCGGTCACTGCGGATTGCCGCCCCACCAGCTGTTCCCGGTGGCTGGCCTGCTGTCCATCCGTCAGGCGGGGCTGGTGACAGCGCTCAGGCTGCAACGTGGCCGAGACCGTAACGGATTGGGGAAGCGTGGCTGGGGCCGGTGGGGGGTTGCTGGAGGCACACGTGGCGGGTGCTTGTTCGGCGCACCCGCCGTCGTGGCTGATTTTCTGTGGCTGAGGTCGCCAACGGCATGGGTCGGCTGTAGGGGCTCGCGCTTCGTGGCACACGCCGGGCAGTAGCGGTCCTCCAGTGCAGTCGAGCACGCCCTTCCGCAGTACGACTGGGATCCGGTCCTACGCCGCGATCAGTCCGCTCCGGGAGGCTGTCCCATCGCCTGGGCGCTGACCGTAGCGGTGACCTTCGCCCCGGGATAGCGCCCCTCCAGCTCCTTGACCAGGCTCTGCACCCGGCGGGGGGTCTCCCCCGGGCTGACGCCCCGCAACACGGGAAGTGGCGGCGATTCCTCGCCGTTGGACCAGGACCCTTCGATGACCAGGTCCGGGCCGATCATCCGGGATCCTCGTTCCCGAGCCTCTTGGACCGCCCAGTCCGGCGGGGCCGTTCTCGACACCCTCAAGGTCAGGACGCGGCCGGCGTACCGTCCTTCTCGGACGGGCTCGGGAATCGCTGGCTGCGCGCGGCGCGGCTCCAGTGGGTGTCCGCGGCCGATCGGCCACAGCCTGGGGGCGTGAAGCTCGCTGATGTAGGGCTGGAGGTACGGCCTGCCGGTTTCTGGGTTGGTGGTCTTACGGGCCTGCTCGATCCAGCGCTCGTATTTGCGGGAGGGCTGCGCACGCTCACCCTCGGCTTCCACCAGAGGGAGGTCGTAGACCTCCGAGATAGCGCGCTTCGGGGAGAGGCCAAGCTTGAGCGCGTAGTTGTACATCGTGCCGATGGTGGCGGCCCGCAACTGCACACCGTCCGTCTTCTTCTTGTGCGGTGTTGGAAGGGCCAGGGAGACCACCCAGATCGAGCTGCGGGGGAGTTCCTTGGCCGCCTCAGCCGCCTTCCTGATGCGCCGGACCAGTTCGGGGTCGTCGGTCGGTCGCCGGGCGTTGCTCCGGGTCCGAGGAGGCGGGATGTCCCGGACGGTGCGCGCGCTCCAGGTCGACCAGTCGATGTCGACCTCTATCACCCACCCCGGCCACCCGTAGAGATTCCGCAGGGTGACGCCGGTCTCGGTGAGGTCCATCTCGATCTCACCGAACCCCATGCCGAATGCCATACGGCCACTATCTCGCAAGCCCTCGTTCAGCACCGTCCCGGTCGTCCGGAGAACACCCCCGATTTTGTCGGGCAGGATCTCCCGACGATCGCAACGATGCTCGTGCCATGACCAACAGCAGCTCCACTCAGACGCCTTCCGCCCAGCCCCAGCAGTCCTACCCGGCTCCCGCAGGCCCGGCTGCCGCGGCCCTGGTCCCTCTCCTGATCCTGCTCTTCGTCCTCGTCATCCTCATCATCGGAGCCGGCCTGCTCTACGTGACGATCGCGCACCCCTCGCTCGCGACCCCGCTCACAGTCGCGGTCGCCGGCGTAACCCTCGTCATCACGATCGTGGGTGCGATTGCCGCCTTCCTCGCCATCGCCAGGAGGTAGATTCCCGGCCCACAAATGGTGGGTTCTCACCACCACAGCAAACGAGCGAGCCCCTGGGACCGCGAACCGGTCCGAGGCTCGCTTCTGCTGCTTTGCCATCAGAGCGCCTCCTTCTCACAGACCAGAGAAGGCGGCGCGGCCCGGAGCTATGCGGCTGTGGTGTCGGTGAAGCCGAGGGAGGTGAGTCCTTCGGTCTGGCAGAGGTGGTCGGAGGGGCCGTCGACTTCGGTCTGGAGGAGTTGGTAGGCGGCGCCGTGGGATTGGCCCCAGTGCATGGCGGCCCGCCACAGGACACGCCCGAGGCCCTGGCCTCGGGCTTCGGGCAGGACGGCGAAGTACTGGGGCATGAGCTGGGGGCGTCCGATGGCGTCGGGCTGGATCTCCATGGGGCCGATCGCGCCCACGATGCGGTCCTCGACGGCGGCGGCGAGGACCGGGCCGCACCGGCCGGCCTGCATCTGGGTGTGGAGGAAGGCCAGGCCATCGCCCGCCATGGCCTCGGCGAACGGGGCGAAGGTCTCCTGCACGCTGGTCGGCCAGGCGGTGACGGGGTGGACCGGACTGTCCGGGGCGGGGCAGGGGCCAGCGGTGAAGTCCTTCAACTGGATGCGGGTACCGCGCGGGTGTGCGGTCCCGGGGCCGAGGGGGCGTACGACCCGGGCGTTGACCACGTCATGCGCGGCGGCGAGCTTGGTTGCCAGCTCGGCGGCCTCATCCACGAGGCTGTCGCGGAGCCCGTAGGCGAAGACCTTCACAGTGCCGCGTCCGCGCCGAGTCAGGGTGGGGATGAGGGTGTGCTCGGGCTGGTGGACCACATCCTCGCGGAGGACTTTCTCGTCCTTCTCACCACCCCAGCGCCGGTCCTTGTCGTAGGGCAGGAAGCCCCCGGTGTCGGCCGCTCGCAGGGTGTCCTCGAAGAGGTCGACGGTCAGGGTGTCGGGGTGGACGGGACCGAGAGTCGGCACGATCGGTGCGGCCAGTTGGGGCCGGAGCCAGTCCCAGCGGAAGAACATGAGCGGCACCCTAACGGTGAGCCGGTCAGGGCTCAGGCCCCGACGCGAGCACGCCGGGGCCTGAACGGAGTTGACCGGATCGTGTCGGTCAGTGGGGGTTGTCGTCCCCGGCGTCGCAGGAGCACTCTGCGCTCTCCACGATCACGTCGAGGTCCTGGACGGCGGTGATCGACGCGGTTGCGACGGGTGGGGCGGCGCGGCGGGCCGAGGTCGGCGGGCCGGGGAGGATGGTCACCGGTACGGGCGGGGTCATGAGGCGTTCTCCTTGTCTCCGTGCTGGCAGTAGCTGTGCAGCGGCGCCTTCGCCTCCTGGTAGTGCTTGGCCAGGGGGCGGCAGACCCGGCAGGTGCCGGACAGGGCGCAGCCTTCGCACCCACCGGTGCGAAGCATGAGGCGGTCGGCGATGGCGCCGAGCCGGGTGAGGCCGTCGATGCCTTCGGCCATCAGGTCGATCTGGTCGTCGCGCCCGACCTTGCAGATCGAGACCTTTGCGTGCGGGTCGGCGTGGAAGAAGGTGTGTCCCGCGTTGCAGCCGGCGAACGGCTTGCGCTGCCGCAGGTGGGCGGCGGACTGGGCGAGCAGCGGCTCTCCGCCGCCGTAGATCGTGGGCGTCATGTTCGTGTACGCGTGGTTCTCGACGTTCCACTCGTCGGCGAGGGCGGCCATCTCGTCGGCCTCGGAGGCGTTGTCCTCGGTCACCACGACGTTGATGCGCAGAGGAAGCCCCGCCTCTCGCGCCGCGTCCATACCGCGCCGGAACGCCTTCCACGCCCCACGGCGCTGGGTGAGCGTGTCGAAGGACTCCTCGCTCGCCCCGTACATGCTGACCACCAGCCGGTAGGGCGGGCAGTCGCGGAAGAGCTTCAGGAGGTCCGGACGCCAGAGCAGCGAGCCGTTGGTGGAGATGGTGAGCATCATCCCGGCCTGCCAGGCGTAACGGTAGGCGCCCTGGAAGTGGGGGTCCATGGTGGGTTCGCCGCCGGTGATCTGGAGCCAGAGGACGCCTGCCTCGCGCATGATGTCCAGCAGCCGCACCTTGTCCTCCCAGCCGAGGCCGGAGAAGGGCCGCTCGCCGAGGTAGCAGTGCCTGCAGCCGAAGTTGCAGCCGAGGTTGATCTCCCAGGAGGCCCGGCAGTAGCCGTACGGGGACGGCTCGCGCACCAGCACGGTGCCCTGTGCGGTCTGGCCACCCAGGTCCAGGCCCCACACGTCGGCAGCGGTCTGCACCGCCCAGACGGGAAGCGACTCACCGTCAGTGGCGGCCTGGCGCAGGCCCTCGTAGTGGTCGGGGGAGATTCGGGCGCCGGCCCTTGCTCCCGGTTTGAGGAGAAGGTGTCCGTCGAGGAACGGGGAGGCGATCAGAGCGTGGGCCATCGGTGGCCCTCCTTCCGGATCACGGAGCGGGACAGCGCACGGGGCCCCTGGCGGCCGGCGCGGCAGTGGATCTCGCCCAGCCCGTTGCAGGTGCCGCAGGTCTTGCCGGACGAGTTGGCGCCGCTGCCACCGCAGTCCCCGCACTGTTCGTTGCGAGGCGAGCGAGGGCGCCGGGGCTTGTGCGGGCTTGCGATTAGCTGGTGCACGAGACCTCCTCCAGGGCGTCTTCCCAGGTGTGCTGCTTGGCGTGGTCGGCGAACAGACAGCAGCCCTCGCCGTCGGGCCCCGGGGCGGCCACTGGACAGTCCGGCAGTACGACGAGTTCCGCCTCGTTCGTCCCGTGCCAGCGGAGCCACAGTGCGGTCCCGTACGCCCCGGCGTCGGTGAGGAGACCGAAGTGCTGACCCCCGTCGTGCGCGGACAGCTGGCACTGCACTGCCCTGTCGATGTACGGGGCGGCCGACTTCTCCCGCGCTTCCCGTGCCAGGTCGAGGGGCACCTGGCGCCAGTGCACGCACTGCATCACGACACCATCCGGAAGGACGCGACGGCGTTCTGGGCCTGCTTCGAGCACCGGGGACAGACGCACGGCGGGTAGCGGCCCGGGTTCTCCGGGACCGCCGGGTCCTCGCCCACGCGTACCTCTGTGCGAGGTCCCCACGTCTGGCCGGAGTCGCGGGAGACCCGCAACGTCATCCGTACGTCGTCCTGTCCGTTCGTCATGGCCATGAGCATCGCGATCCGCGGGACCGGCCAGAAAGGCCAAGCGGATTACCCAACTTGGGTAACATCACCCTCGGTTCACCAAGTGCAGCGATCCGTAGTCCTCATGCCGGAGCGTGCCCGATGCCCGAGCCATCTCGCTCGAAGGAACTCCCGGTCAGCCTGCTCACGGACCCAGTGATGATCGAGGCATGCCAGGCCAGAGACTTCGGCCGCATCTTTCAGCTGGTCAAGGCACGAGCAGGCATCTATCCGTCGATGGTCGCGCGCCGCTGCGACCTGACCCCGAGCCGCGTGGGCGAGGTGATTGCCGGACGGCGGCAGTTGCTGCACATGGACGTGATCGAACGGATCTCGGATGGACTGCGCATCCCCGGACATATGCTCGGACTTGCCCGACGCTCCTGGGAGACGCCGCCCAGCCTGACGGTCACGCCCCGTGAACCGGTCGAGGTGCCGACCTCAGCCGTCGAACCACTGGCCGCCGGACTACCGGGGGCGGATGTCGACAGCATTCTCGCCCTGGCGGCCGAGCGGGATCTCAGCCCATCGACACTGGACGCGCTGCACTCGTCGATCGCGGACTACTGGCGCCGGGACGACGAGCACGGCGGCGAGACCTTACGGCCGGCGGTCGTCGGCCAGCTCCGCTACGTTGTCGACCTCCTCAAGGAGCAGCGTCCGGCTCCTTTACGGGACGGCCTGCACAGCATCGCGGCCGAGCTGGCCCGGCTCACCGGATGGACCTATTTCGACGCCCGCCAGTACAACCAGGCACGCGCCTACTTCACCGAATCCCTCGGCCTGGCCAAGGCCATCGACGACCGCCAGTTCATGGCCAACGTCCTCGCCTGCATGAGTCTCCAGGCCACCTACCAGGACAAGCCCGGCGACGCCCTCGCACTCGTCACAGCCGCCCAGGATCAGGCCCGAACGGCTGGGGGGACGACACCGCGCGTGCTGGCCATGCTCGCGATGCGCGAAGCCTTCGCCCACGCCACCCTCGGCAACCACGGCGCGACCCACACTGCGATCTCGGAAGCCCACACCCAGTTCGGACGGATCGGTGCCGGCGATCCGGACCCGGCCTGGGTCGCCTACTTCGACGAACCGAAACTGATCGTGGACACCGGCATCGCACACGGCCGCCTGGGCGAAGCCGCCCTCGCCGAACCCCTCATCGCGGACGCCCTCCGCCGAGAACACCATACGAACCACCGAGGCCGCGCCTTCCACGCCTTCTGGCTCGCCCGCACCCAGCTCCAGCGCGGCAAACTCGACGAGGCATGCCACACGGCCATGGACGCCCTGGCCCCGGCGGCGGCCGTCAGCTCGCAACGAGTCGCCGGCCACCTCCGGGAGTTCTACGAACAGCTGGAACCCTTCCGCCGCGAACCGGCCGCAGCGGCGTTCGAATCCCGGCTCCGGGAAGTGCTGCCCCGTCAGATCAGCGGATCGCCTCATCCATGAGCACGTAGAGCAGCCCGACGAGGGAGCCGCTGCTGACGATCTCGCGCCGGTCGATCATGCCCCGCACGTCGGCCAGCGGGATCCACTCGATCCGATCCGACTCGTTCTTCTCGGTCGGCGGCCCCTCGTACGTCGCTCCATCGGCCCGGAAGACGTGGTGCTGGGAGTCGGTGATGCCGTTCGCCGGCTCCGCATAGATCAGCGGCTTGATGGGGCCGGGACGCCAGCCGGTTTCCTCCAGCACCTCACGGGCAGCCGCGTCGGTCGGCGTCTCGCCCTCCTCGACCAGACCCATGGGCAGTTCCCACGCCCAGGCGTCCGTGATGAAGCGGTGCCGCCACATCATCAGGACCTCGCGCCGCTCGTTCACGACGGCGGCCACGGCCAGATGCCGAAGCTTGACGACGTGGTGCTCCCAGCGGTTCCCGTCCGGCGTCTCGACGTCGGTGAGCCACAAGTTCACCCAGCTGTTCTCGTAGATCGGACGTTCCCCGTGGATCTTCCACTGCATCGCTGCGGCCCCTCTCGATCGACCTCCAGCATCGCAGAACGAACCTCGAGGACAGCAGAGTTCGGCGACTTAGCGTCGATCTGACCAATAGAGGTGGCGCCTACTCACAACTGCGGCGACCTTGGCTTTGATCACCCCACCGGGAGGCGTGTCTGATAAGTACCACTTCCTCCCGTTTACGGTTCAATATCAGGTCGTGCACCGTCGTCATCCCCGTGCTGAAGGGAACGCGGTGACTCGATGAGATCCTCCAATTCAAACAGAGTGGGCTCCCGTTGGTGTTCGAAGTAGCTCCGGGTGACTTCGTCCAGTTCTTGGCACTCTTCCGGTGTCAGGGAAGTGAGCAATGTGAGGGCGGCCGGGGCAAGTGCGCCCAACGGGAACTTGGCTGCTGTCCTTCCCTTTCCGGTTCTGCTGGGGAAATCGCAGACCAATGGGCGGGAGCCCAAGAGGGAAGCAACCGCGGTTTGCACGTAAGCGGTAGAGCTGAAAGTCCTTGAAAGGTTCAGTAGATCCTCGTCGTGGGAAATGTCATCCCTGTTGACAGTTGCATAGGAGACCGTGCGTGTAGGAGTTGCAAGCTCGAGCTCATTGATCGGGATTCTGCGCTGCTCTGCGCGACGCAATAGCTCTTCAAGGGAGATTCCATCCCCCTCTTGAGCCTCGATTTTCAACTCGTCTACTTTGCTTGCAAAGTAGGTTACAGATCGAGGGCTGCGCAGGCAGAGCATGTCTCGGTCGAGCGCCCAGCGGAACTCTCCGCCCTCAGTCTCGCTCAATTCATGCTGGCGATCTAGGATTCGGCATGCTCTTGCGTGCAGCACATCAAGGTTGCTTCCGATTAGGTACTGGAGGTTTTCGGAGTCTCCCTCTATGCGCAAGCGGGATACTGACTCCAGAGTCAATGGGCGTCCGATCCTGCGCCAGAACTCAAAGTCGTTGATCGGCGGCAAGTCGAGCAGAAATTCGAGAGCTGTGCCGTCGAGGTCTCCAGCTATGTCCTGTTCGCCAGGAAAATTCGCTGGCGTTCCCCCCGAGCCCACCCAGACGGCACCGAGGAAGCGCAGGAGGCGCGCAGTTCGGCGCTTGTCAAAGTGGCCAGAGATCTGGGCAACTGCGGCGCCGGTGGCTGCCGAATCGAGACGCTGTGCACCACTGAAGCCGGCCGCGACACTAGAGGCCATGACCTCCGCTTCTCTTTCTGTCAGAAGGCCGCGGCCTCCCTGGAGAACTGCGCTTGAAGCTAGACCAATTACCGGATCCGTACGGCGGCTCTGAATCAGCACCTCCATCCCGCGCGAGTCGGCCAGGAGGGTGTCGTCTGTTCGTTCAGCCGCTGCTTGAGTGCTAGCGCTGATTACGTCTTCGTTGACAGGGTCCAAAGCGAAAACGATTGGGTCATGCTTACGGATTGCGTCGACGTCGTCACGCAGGACATCAGGGCGAGTGTCTGACTTAAGGAAGACGAAGCGCTCGCGCTCGTTCGGCCAGGACAGTACTAGATCTGGAGCGAAGCTGTGGTTAAAGAAATCTGTCTTCTTTACGGTCGCGCGAGTGTCTGTTTGTGATAGTTCGTGGGCAACGACGCTCTTGATCCGGTTGACCGCATCGCGGGGGTCTGGGCTCTCGAATGCGGCATGCAGGGCGTTAGAGAATTCGCTGACTGTCACCGGATCCCCTCCAGTACCTCATTCTTCTGGATGAGGGAACGATGCTCGCGCGTTATCACGAGCTTCTCCTGCTTCTCCGACAAGACGATCATCCAGAGTCGGTCTGCGACCCACGCCACGACTTCGTCGTCGATGTGTGAGCTTACTTCCTCAGGTGGTATTTCTCCAAATACATCCGCGCTGTGCTTGTGGAGCGCTCGTTCTATCCATTCCTTGGAGAGGAGTTTGTTCCAGTCCTGGACGTTGAAAGGGCACCAAGTGATCCACATGAAATGATCGACGTAGCACTGTGGATTGCTGGCGATCACATAGCACTTGGCTAGGTAGCTGAGGTAATGGGTGCCCTGATCTCCTGGCGTTGAATATTTCTTACATTCCGCCATGAAGATGTCATTGTCGAACTCTCCACCGCACAGGAGGCCGCCAAGGTCCAGGGAGAACTGTGTCTGCTTTCCGCTGGGCCATTTGAACGTCATGCGACGGCTCCACTTGGGGTCCGTGTTGGTCCAAGACGCCTTGACGCGCGTGGTGGCCTCCAGCCACTCCTTCGCCCGTCTGGCGCCGTCAGCGCCGATTTCATGCAGATCCTCTCCCGGCATGTTGTGACCATACGTGCTGGCCGCTGCGCACGGCAGGGGGTTGGTTGCATCGCGTTGTCAGTTGGTCAGGTTGTTCTTTGATGACTTCCTATCGCTATGGCCTGTAACAGTCTCACTGTGGCTGGAAAGCGCCGTATGGCTGTGAACTGTTGCCTTCTCGAGGCGTCCTGTAGGTCAAGATCGACGCGAATCAGGATCGATCCCGTCGGCCACGCCACCATCGCCGGATACGGGCAGCCGGCCTGCGCCATGCATCGAAGAACTCGTCTACCTCGCGGCCGAGCTTTGTGCCGAAGCCGAGGGTCAAGCTGAGCAGGCCAAACACCGCCAGGGTTCCGAGAGTGAGCTCGTTCAACGCCTCGTCCTTCTAACAAGGCCGGACGGAACGGGCGTGCTCAGTCCGGCCACCAACAGGTGACGAACTGAGATCACGCCGGCGCAGCGACTCAGGGTGGTGCGCCCGGATGCAGACCGGGGTCTTCCCTTTATGCGTGGGTCACAGGCCCGTGGGTGCTCTCCCACAGAAGAGGTGCGGCAAACCCCTGGGCCGTCACCGGACAACCCCGAGCGGGCCCAACTGGGCCCCACCTCCAGCACCCTTGCGGGTGCCCACTGCCACCGGGCTGCCGCCCGGCAGCCAGCACTCTAGCGCCAACCTGCGGTTCGCAAAGGGGAGTCGTATGTTTGGGGGTGCCTCAGGACACTTGTGACTTTGCGGCGTGACGGCAGCGGTGACGGCAACGACGGCACACGGCCGCGGGTGACCACTACCGCGAGCAGCCAAGGCTGGCGGCTCTTGGGGCCTCTCCTTGTGCGCTGCCCGATCCTACGGATCAGAAGGTTGCAGGTTCGAATCCTGCCGAGTGCACACAGACAAGAGGCCCGGACGAGAGTCCGGGCCTCTTGCGTTGTGGGGTCAGGCCGTGGCGTTGGCCGGGGTCGGGGTGGGGGTGGGGAGGATGTGGCGGCGGCGGGTCGGGATGCCGAGCTTCGGGTTGGCCACGCCCCAGGCCGCGCCCTTGCAGACCAGTTCCTTGTAGCCGGCGGCGAGGCGGCCCGTCAGGGCTGCGCGGACCGAGCGGTCGTCGGCGGTGACGTACTGGATCAGGCCTTCCCTGCGGCCCAGCGAGATGCACTGGTTGAAGTAGCGCGGCTGCGTCTTCGGGAGCTTTCCGCCGGTCAGGCGGGCCGTGATGGCGTCGGCCGCCTGCCAGGCCATGGGGGTGCCCGAGGCGCACGACATCCGCAGCGGCTTGTCGCCCGGGCCCATCGCCAGGGCCGCGTCCCCGACCGCGTACACGTCCGGGTGCGAGACCGAGCGCATCGTGCCGTCGACCACGATCCGGCCGTCGGCGAGCTCCAGGGAGGTGGCCCGGGCGATCGGGTGCACCGCGAAGCCGGTCGTCCAGATGGTGACCGCGGCCGGGACCGTGTCGCCGTCGGCCGTGGTCACGCGGTCCGCTTCGACCGTCGTGACCTCGGTGTGCTCGCGCGTCGTGATGCCGAGGCCGGTGAAGACCCTTCGTACGTGCTGCCTGCCCTTGTCCGAGAGCCAGTCGCCGAGTCCGCCGCGGGCCGCGAGCGTGACGGCGAGGTCCGGGCGGGCCTCGGCGATCTCGGTGGCGGCCTCCAGGCCGGTGAGGCCGCCGCCGACGACGACCACGGACTGGCCGGCCTGCAGGGCGGCCAGGCGCTCGCGCAGCCGGAGCGCTCCGGGGCGGCTGGAGATCTCGTGGGCGTGCTCGGCCGTGCCGGGGACGCCCTGGGGGTTCCAGCCGCTGCCGAGGGCGTACACGAGGGTGTCGTAGGTCAGTTCCTCGGCGGCGCCGGTTCCGGACGTGACGGAGACCGTCTTCCGGTCGGCGTCGACCGCCGTCACCTTCGCGAGCTTCAGCTCGACGCCCGTTCCCGCGAACATCTCGCTGAAGGGCCGGGGCGTGAGCTCCTGGCCGACCGCCAGCTGGTGCAGGCGGACGCGCTCGACGAAGTCGGGCTCGGCGTTGACGAGGGTGATCGCGACGTCCTCGCGGTGGAGCTGCTTGGCGAGGCGTCCGGCGGCGATGGCTCCGGTGTAGCCGGCTCCGAGGACGATGATCCGGTGCTGCTGCATGTGCCTGCTCCTGTCTCGCGCGGTGTCGACCCTTGAACCGGGCAGCCCCGCGATTCCTGACAGGAGCGTGGTGTGATCTGGGTCACATGGAAAGTTAGAAGGCTGCTTGCAGGAGGGGGGCTCCGTGATTCGTCTTCGCCCAGTGCCTCGTCGCGCGCTCCAGCTTGTCCGGGTTCACCTGGTTCCGGAAGGCGGTGATGCCCTCTGCCGTGACCTCCAGGCACATGATGCCGACGACCCGGCCGTCGAGCACCGCGACCACGGCGGGGACGCCGTTCGCGGTCGTGGCGTAGACGTCGGGCGAACCGCCGATCACCTTGCGCTTGGCGATACCGGGCTTGAACAGGCCCCGCATGAACGTCGCCACCGCGAGCGCGCCCTCGAACGCCTTGGCGCGCGCGGGGACCTTGCCACCGCCGTCGCCGATCGCGACGGCGTCGCCCGTGAGCAGCCGTACGAGCGGCTCGGTCCGGCCGCTGGTGGCCGCCGCGAGGAACTCCTCGACGATCCGCCGCGCCTCCGCCTCGTCGATCTCGGTGCGGGCCTTGCCGTCGGCGACGTGCTTCTTGGCGCGGTGGAAGATCTGCTGGCTGGCCGCCTCGCTGATGTCGAGGATCTCGGCGATCTCCCGGTGCGGGTAGTCGAAGGCCTCCCGAAGGACGTACACCGCACGCTCGTTGGGGGAGAGGCGCTCCATGACGGCCAGGACGGCGTACGAGACCGATTCGCGCTGCTCGGCGGTGTCGGCGGGGCCGAGCATCGGGTCGCCGACGAGCAGGGGTTCGGGCAGCCATTCGCCCACGTAGGTCTCGCGGCGGGCGCGGGCCGAGGTGAGCTGGTTGAGGCAGAGGTTGGTGAGGACCTTCGTCAGCCAGGCCTCGGGGACCTCGATGCGGTCGACGTCGGTGGCCTGCCAGCGCAGGAACGTGTCCTGTACGGCGTCCTCGGCCTCGCTCGCCGAGCCGAGGAGGCGGTAGGCGATGGCCTCCAGGCGGGGCCGCGAGGCCTCGAACCGGTCCACGTCGCTCATGGTCAGAGGCATGGTCCGGATCCTAGTCCGGGCGGGTGCGCGAGGGCAGGTCGCCCACGGCCGTAGCGGGCTTCACGGGGCGGGAGTTAGGGTCGGATGATCTTTCTTTCTGATCCGATGTGGGGGTTTGGGGCATGGCGCTCTTCGGGAACGCACACAAGATCGATCCGGCGCAGGCGCAGCAGGACTTCGCTCGGCTGCTCGGCCAGGGGGAGCAGGTGCACGCCGCGTACCTGCTGATCCGCGACACGATCTTCTTCACCGACCGGCGGCTCGTGCTCGTCGACAAGCAGGGGATCACCGGCAAGAAGGTCGAGTACCACTCGATCCCGTACCGCAGCATCACGCACTTCGCCGTCGAGACGGCCGGCACGTTCGACCTGGACGCCGAGCTGAAGATCTGGATCTCCGGCAGCCAGCTGCCGGTCCAGAAGACCTTCACCAAGGGCGTCGACATCTACGAGGTGCAGGCGATCCTCACGCAGTTCGTCGCCAAGTAAGCAGGTCGAGGGGAGGGTTTTTGGGGGAATCCCTGAAAACCCTCCCCTTTTGGGTGAACCTGTCTGATTTGCATGTCAGTTGAATATGCCCTCGGCCTAGCTTGCGTGGCGGAGGTGATGATCGATGGACGCGATCGACATCGATGACCTGGCGTACGTCGCCACCGGAGCGTGCCTGCGGCGGCTGACCGCGCCGGACGGCACCCACTGGTTCCCGGTGGTGGACGTGGCGAGACGGCTGGGGTACGCGGGGACGCGGGAGGCGCTGCGGACCGTGGCGCTGCCCGAGGAGTGCCTGGCGGCCGCGCGGGACCTCGGCGGGGGCGCGGGCTTCCCCGGCCGGTCCACCGGGATCCGGGCGTCGACGCGGATGGTGAGCCTGGAGGGGCTCGTCCAGCTCGTCGGGGCCTGCCGCAGACCGGAGGCCGGGCCGTTCCGGGCGTGGACGGCGGGGGTGGTGGCGGCGGTCCAGCGATACGGCGGATACGGCCTCGAACCCTCGCCGGTGCACGCCGGGTACGTGCTGCCGCCGGAGCTGGTCGACGTCCTCGTACGCCTTGAGGGGCGCTTCGACGAGCGGGCCGCCGCGTATGCCGAGCACGCCGAGTACGCGGAGCTGCTCCGCGAGACCCGGCAGAGCCTCTCCAGGGTCGCCGACTCCCTGGAGCGGCTCGCCGTGCCCCGCCAGCGCACCGGCGCCGCCGTCGCCCTCACTCCGCAGGAGCTCGTCGAGTCCTGGGCCATCACCGGGGACATGCGGACGGTGGCCTCCTGCCTGGCCCCCGCGCTGGTCCGGGGCGGGGTGCGCTACCGGCCGCAGGACGTCACCCGCCGCACGGGCCTCTCCTGCGAGCGCGTCCGCGACTGCGTCCGCCTTCTCCTCGAACGCGGCTGCATGCGCGAGGTGGGCAGACCGGCCCCGGACGGGACCCGCATCTACGTGCTGCCCTGAAGGGCCGGGCCGGCTGGGACCCGCATCTACGTGCTGCCCTGAGAGACCTGGTCCACCGCCACCACCTGGTACGCGTCCTCGTACACGATCCGGCCCGGGTCCGCCGACTCCAGGCGTACGCAGGGCACGCCGTGGTCCCGCAGGATGCGCAGGTACGGGGCGACCCGGGCCAGCGCCTCGGTCGCCGTCGGCCGGAACCAGGCGGCGGCCCCCGGGTTCACCGCCGGGTCGTAGACCGTCGGGTCCACCGTCGTCGGGTTCGGGAAGTGCGCGTCGTACCAGTCGTTCGAGGCGCGCCAGATCCTCCACTCCTCGGGGGAGAGCCGTCCCTCCCGGGCCAGCGCGTTGGCGAGGCCGAAGACGCCGGGGTGGTGGCCCCGCGGGCTGCGGGTCGGGGACTGGAAGCGGATGTGGCGGAGACTGGACACCGGAGCAGGGTAGAGAGGTGGGCGCGTGGAGTGGTGGTGCCGGGGGATCGGCTGGGGCGGCGGCGTGCCCGGGCTCCGGTGGCGGGGCGGGCGCGTCAGCACGCTCACGTACGGGCAGCGGCTCGCCTTCCGGGCCGTCGGGGTCCGGCGGTGTCCCGGGGCCCGCGGCAATCCCTGCCCCCTGGAGGCCGTCGTCCCGGGGCGGGCCACCGGCGGGCGGTGTCCGGAGTGCGCGCGGCTCGACCGGGCCCATTCCGTCGCGGCCGACACCCTCGCGGACGACCCGCAGCCGTACCGCGTCTACCTGGCCTGGTTCGGGCCCGGCATGACCAAGGTCGGGATCACCGCCGAGGCCCGCGGCGAGGCCCGGCTCCTGGAGCAGGGGGCCGTCGCGTTCAGCTGGCTCGGCCGGGGTCCGCTGATGGCCGCCCGCCGCACCGAGGAGGTCCTGCGGCAGGCGCTCGGCGTGCCCGACCGGGTGGCGTACGAGCGCAAGCGGGCCGCCCGGCACGCCCTGCCGCCGGCCGCGGACCGGGCCCGCGAGGTCGAGGAGCTGTACCGGAGCGCCCGGGCGGTCGGCGGCTGGACGGAGACCCTGGAGCCGCTGGAGTTCGCCGCGCGCGACCACGTGGAGGCCTTCCGCCTCGCCGGGCTGCCGCCGCTCGACGGCACGGTCGCCGAGCTCGTCGGCGGCGGCGTCGTCACCGGGCGGCTGCTCGCCGCGGCCGGTCCCGATCTGCACCTCCTCGCCCCCGACGGGCGCTGTCTCGCCCTCGACACCCGGCTCATGGGCGGCTGGATCCTTGAGGCCGCCGGGGCGGACGAGGACTTCTCGGTGCCGGTGACGGCGGTGGCCCCCGTGGTCGAGACCGCCCAGGAGGGGCTGTTCTGAACCCCGGATCCTCCTTCGTAAAGTCTTGGATCCCTTTCCCCGGCCGCCGTGGACATCCCGCCTCCGCCCCGGCGAGGGTGATCACATGACCCCGAAACTGGTGGCGGGCCTCGAACCGCCTTACTACACCGCTGTCTTCACCTCGATCCGTCCCGACGCCCCCGAGGGCTACGCCGAGACCTCCGCCCGGATGCAGGAGATCGTCCGGGAGATCCCCGGCTTCCTCGGCTACGAGTCCGCCCGCACTCCCGGCGGCATCGGCATCACCGTCGCCTACTTCCGCGACCTGGAGTCCCTCGACGCCTGGCGCCTCCACACCGAGCACCAGGCCGCCAAGGCGCACGGCCGGAAGCACTGGTACGACAGCTACAGCGTCCACATCGGCAAGGTGGAGCGGAGCTACGGCTATGAGCGCGAGTGATGCAGGAGGGCTCCCCTGTGCCCCCGAACAGCTCGCGGGCGACCCCGAAGGGCTGCTGACTCGGCTCGGGCTCCCCGGGCTCGTCGACGTGCACACGCACTTCATGCCGCAGAACGTCCTCGACAAGGTCTGGGCGTACTTCGACGCCGTCGGGCCCCTGACCGGCGTCGAGTGGCCCATCACCTACCGCGAGGAGGAGGAACGCCGGCTCGCCCTCCTGCGCGGGTTCGGCGCGGTCGCCTTCACCGCGATGCTCTACCCGCACAAGCCCGGCATGGCCGCCTGGCTGAACTCCTGGGCCGCCGACTTCGCCGCCCGCACACCCGACTGCCTGCACACGGCGACCTTCTTCCCCGAGCCGGGCGTCGACGCGTACGTCCACCAGGCGCTCGACGCCGGGGCCCGGGTCTTCAAGGTGCACCTCCAGGTCGGCGGCTTCGACCCGGGCGACCCGGCGCTCGACGCCGTCTGGGGGACGCTCGCCGACAGCCGTACGCCCGTCGTGGTCCACTGCGGCTCCGGCCCCACCCCGGGCAACTTCACCGGCCCCGGGCCCATGGGGCGGCTGCTCGCCCGCCATCCCCGGCTGCGGGTGATCGTCGCCCACATGGGGATGCCGGAGTACGGAGAGTTCCTCGACCTCGCCCAGCGGTACGAGGACGTCCACCTCGACACCACCATGGCCTTCACCGACTTCAGCGAGCGGCTCGCGCCCTTCCCGGAGAACGAGCGCAAGCGGCTCCTCGACCTCGGCGACCGGATCCTCCTCGGCTCGGACTTCCCGAACATCCCGTATCCGTACGTCCACCAGCTCCACGCCCTCGAACGCCTCGGGCTCGGCGACGACTGGCTCCGGCGCGTCCTGTACGAGAACGGAGCCGCGCTGTTTCACGTGAAACACGTCCCGTGACCCCGGGGCCTTTCTCAGGGAATTCACAGGAAAGGGAAAGAGGCCTCTCAGCGGCGGCCGACACCGTGGTGCCATGACCGTCACCACACGCCGCACCGGCACCCACGCCGACATGCTCCGCGCCGACGGAACCGCCGTCCGGGTGCTCGTCGTCGACGACGAGGCCTCGCTCGCCGAGCTGCTCTCCATGGCCCTGCGCTACGAGGGCTGGCAGGTCCGCAGCGCCGGGGACGGGGCCACCGCGCTCCGCTCCGCGCGCGAGTTCCGGCCCGACGTCGTCATCCTCGACATCATGCTCCCGGACGTCGACGGGCTGAACCTGCTGGGGTCGATCCGCCGCGAGCTGCCCGACGTACCCGTGCTGTTCCTGACGGCGAAGGACGCCGTCGAGGACCGCATCGCCGGGCTCACCGCCGGCGGCGACGACTACGTGACCAAGCCCTTCAGCCTGGAGGAGGTCGTGGCCCGGCTGCGCGGCCTCATCCGCAGGTCCGGGGCCGCGCAGACGCGCAGCGAGTCCCTGCTCGTCGTGGGGGACCTGACCCTCGACGAGGACAGCCACGAGGTCACCCGGGGCGGCGAGTCCATCCACCTCACCGCGACCGAGTTCGAGCTGCTGCGCTACCTCATGCGCAATCCGCGCCGGGTGCTCAGCAAGGCGCAGATCCTCGACCGGGTCTGGTCGTACGACTTCGGCGGCCAGGCCAACGTCGTCGAGCTCTACATCTCCTATCTGCGCCGGAAGATCGACGCGGGCCGCCCGCCGATGATCCACACCCGGCGCGGGGCCGGGTATCTGATCAAGCCGGGGGAGTAGGGGACCGTGCTGCGTGGCGTACGGCGGCCGTGGTCGCTGCGGACCCGGCTCGTCGTGTCGGCGGTCGCGCTGATCGCGGTCGTCGCGGCGGTGATCGGCACGGTCACGACGATCGCGTTCCGCTCGTACCTGTACGACCAGGCCGACGAGCAGGTGCGGGCCGTCTCGAACCGGGCCGCCGGGCCGCCGATCGCCATGGGCGCGCCCGATCCGGTGCGGAGCCGGGACCCGCTCGGTTTCGTCGTCGATCGCGGCGTGCCGAACGGCACGCTCGGGGCCGTGCTCACGGGCGACGGCGTCTCCTCCGCCGGATATCAGGCGGAGACCGAGGACAGCGGTGCGTACGGTGTGCACTTCCGGGTCGAGAAACTCGACGAGGCCCAGACGGCCGCCCTCGCAGCCGTCCCCCGGGACGGCCGGCCGCACACCGTGGAACTGCCCGGCGGCCTCGGCTCGTACCGGGTCCAGTACTCCGCCGGGGCCCACGGCGAGTTCCTCACCGGCATCCCCCTCACCGAGGTCGAGGACGCCCTCTCCACCCTCGTCCTCGTCGAGCTGAGCGTCACCGGCGCCGGGCTGGTCGCCGCCTCGCTCGCCGGGACCGTGCTCGTCCGGGTCGCCCTCCGCCCGCTGCGGCGGGTCGCCATCACCGCCCGTCAGGTCGCCCGGTTGCCCCTGCACAGCGGGGAAGTGGCGCTCCATCAGCGCGTCCCGGAGGCGGAGGCCGATCCGCGCACCGAGGTCGGTCAGGTCGGCGCGGCCCTCAACCGGATGCTCGACCACGTCCACTCGGCCTTCGACGCCCGCCAGCAGAGCGAGACCCGGGTGCGGCAGTTCGTCGCGGACGCCAGCCATGAGCTGCGCACCCCGCTCGCCTCGATCCGGGGGTACGCGGAGCTCACCCGGCGCGGCCACGAGGAGTGCGGACCCGACACCCGGCACGCCCTCCTCCGCATCGAGTCCGAGGCCACCCGGATGACGGGCCTGGTCGAGGACCTCCTGCTGCTCGCCCGGCTCGACGCCGGCCGGCCCCTCTCGTACGAGACGCTCGACCTCGTCCCGCTCGTCGTGGACGCCGTCAGCGACGCCCGCGCCGCCGGACCCGACCACCACTGGCGCCTCGAACTGCCCACGGCCGCCGCGGTCGTACGGGCCGACGGCGCCCGCCTCCAGCAGGTCCTGGTCAACCTCCTCGCCAACGCCCGCACCCACACCCCGCCCGGCACCAAGGTCACCGCGCGCGTCCGTACGGAACCGGCGGCGGCGTTCGTCGAGATCGAGGACGACGGCCCCGGCATCCCGCCCGCGCTGCTCCCGGCCGTCTTCGAACGCTTCGCGCGCGGCGACGCCTCCCGCTCCCGGCACGCCGGATCCACCGGCCTCGGCCTCGCCATCGTCCGCGCGGTCGTGCTCGCCCACGGCGGAGAGGTGACCGTCGAGAGCGCCCCGGGGCGGACCGTCTTCACCGTCCGGCTCCCCGTGAACCGGGCCTGACAGCAGGACTCACAGGCGGGCCACAGGCTCATCACACAGCCGTGACAGCGGGGCCCGGGAGTGTCCCTGTCATGCGAACCCAAACCCTCGGGGAAGCCCTTCCCGCCCGGGATCACCTGCCGGTGAACGTGGCCGGACGGCCCGTCCTGGACGTGGTCGTCCCCGTCTACAACGAGGAGAAGGACCTGGAGCCGTGTGTCCGCCGGCTCCACGAGCACCTCCTCCGGACCTTCCCGTACGGCTTCCGCATCACCGTCGCCGACAACGCCTCCACCGACACGACCCCCGACGTCGCCGCCGGCCTCGCCGCCGAGCTGCCCGAGGTGCGCTCCGTCCGGCTCGAACAGAAGGGCCGCGGCAGGGCGCTGCGGACCGTGTGGTCGGCCTCGGACGCGCCCGTCCTCGCCTACATGGACGTCGACCTGTCCACCGACCTCAACGCGCTGCTCCCGCTGGTCGCGCCGCTCATCTCCGGCCACTCCGACCTGGCGATCGGCTCCCGGCTCTCCCGCTCTTCGCGGGTGGTGCGCGGGCCGAAGCGGGAGTTCATCTCGCGCGCCTACAACCTGATCCTGCGCTCCTCGCTCGCCGCCCGGTTCTCCGACGCGCAGTGCGGCTTCAAGGCCATACGGCGGGAGGTCGCCGAGCGGCTCCTGCCGATGGTGGAGGACACCGGCTGGTTCTTCGACACCGAGATGCTGGTCCTCGCCGAGCGGGCCGGGCTCCGCATCCACGAGGTGCCGGTCGACTGGGTGGACGACCCCGACTCGACCGTCCACATCGTGCGGACCGCCACCGACGACCTCAAGGGCGTCTGGCGGGTGGGGCGGGCCCTCGCGACCGGTTCGCTGCCCCTCGACCGGCTCGCCCGGCCCTTCGGCGACGACCCCCGGGACCGTGAACTGAACGGTGTGCCGGGCGGCCTCGCCCGCCAGCTCGTCGGCTTCTGCGTGGTCGGGGTCCTGTCCACGCTCTTCTACCTGGCGCTGTACTCGGCCTTCCGCGTCGGCGTCGGCCCGCAGCTCGCCAACGCCGCCGCCCTCCTCGTCTCCGCCGTCGCCAACACGGCGGCCAACCGGCGCCTCACCTTCGGCGTACGGGGCCGGGACCGGGCCGTCCGCCACCAGGCGCAGGGGCTCGTGGTCTTCGCCATCGGCCTCGCCCTGACGAGCGGTTCGCTCGCCGCCCTCGGCGCGGCGACCGGCGATCCGGCGCACTCCACCGAGCTCGCCGTCCTGATCGTCGCCAACCTCGCCGCGACCGTCCTGCGCTTCCTCCTCTTCCGGCTCTGGGTCTTCCCGGACCGCGCCTCAGCAAGGAACGAACGATGACCACTCCGCCCACCGCCGTCCACGCGGCGCCCCGCAGCGGCCGACTGGCCCGGCTGTGGCGCGGCCGCGCCGAGGACGCCCCCTGGGTCCGGCCCGCCTTCCTCGGCCTGCTCGCCGCCACCGCGCTGCTCTACCTGTGGAACCTGAGCGCCTCCGGTTACGCCAACTCCTTCTACTCCGCCGCCGTCCAGGCGGGCGGCGAGAGCTGGAAGGCCTTCTTCTTCGGCTCCCTCGACGCGGCCAACGCCATCACCGTCGACAAGCCGCCGGCCGCGCTCTGGCCGATGGCCCTGTCCGTCCGCCTCTTCGGGCTCGGCTCCTGGCAGATCCTGGTGCCCGAGGTGCTCATGGGCGTGGGCACGGTCGCCGTGCTCTACGCGGCCGTCCGGCGCAGGTTCGGCGCGGGCGCGGGCCTGATCGCGGGCGCGGTCCTCGCGCTCACGCCGGTCGCCGCGCTGATGTTCCGCTTCAACAACCCGGACGCGCTGCTCGCGCTCCTGATGACGGTCGCGGTGTACTGCGTCCTGCGCGCCCTGGAGCAGGAGGCGGGCAGCGCGAGGTGGCTCGTGTGGGCGGGCGTGGCCTTCGGTTTCGCATTCCTCGCGAAGACCCTCCAGGCCTTCCTGATCCTGCCGCCGCTCGCCCTCGTGTACGGGGTGTGCGCGCCCGGCGGCCTCGGCCGGAGGCTCGGCCGGCTCGCCCTGGGCGGGCTTGCGATGCTCGTCTCGGCGGGCTGGTGGGTGGCCGTGGTCGAGCTGTGGCCGAAGTCCTCCCGTCCGTACGTCGGAGGCTCGCAGAACAACAGCTTCCTGGAGCTGACCTTCGGCTACAACGGCCTCGGCCGCATCAACGGCAACGAGGTCGGCAGCGTCGGCGGGGGCCGGGGCGGCGCCGGCCGGGTGGCGGAGAACATGCCGGCCGGGATGGAGCCGCCCGTCCGTGCGGGCGGCGGCTGGGGCGAGACCGGCATCGGCCGGATGTTCAACGACCAGATCGGCGGCCAGATCTCCTGGCTGCTCCCGGCCGCGCTGCTGCTGCTCGTCGCCGGGCTCGTGGTGACCTGGCGGGGCGCGCGTACGGACACGGCGCGCTCGGCGTTCCTGGTCTGGGGCGGCTCGCTGCTGATGACGACGGCCGTCTTCAGCTTCATGGCCGGCATCTTCCACGAGTACTACACGGTGGCCATGGCCCCGTACGTCGCCGCCCTCGTCGGCATGGGTGCGGCGGTGCTGTGGGAGGAGCGGACCCGGTTCCTCGCCTCCGCGGCCCTCGCCGCCTCGGTCGCGGTGACGGCGGTGTGGGGCTGGACGCTGCTCGGCCGTACGCCGGACTGGCTGCCGTGGCTGCGCTGGGCGGTGCTGGTCGCCGGGTGCGCGGCGGCGCTCGGGCTGCTGCTGGCGCTCCGCGTCCGAGGGGCCGACCGGCGGTTCGGCCTCGCGGCGGCGGGCCTCGGCCTCGCGGCGGGCCTCGCGGGCCCCTTCGCGTACACCCTGGCCACGCTGGCCGACGGGCACCAGGGTTCGATCGTGACGGCGGGCCCGTCCGGCGCGGCGACGGGCGGCCGTGGCCCCGGGATGCGGGGCGGCACCCCGATGTTCGTCCTGTACGGCCCCGGGCCGGGCGGCCAGGGCGCGGGCCAGGGCCAGGGCGCGGGCCAGGGCGCAGGCCAGGGCATGGGCCAGCCGCCCGGCGGCGGCCAGGCCCCCGGTGGTCAAGGCGGTCAGGCCCCCGGCGGCCAAGGCGGTCAGGCCCCCGGCGGTCAGGCCCCCGGTGGTGGGCCCGCGCAGCTCCCCGAGGGTGTCCGTCCCGGCACCGTCGGCGGCCTGCTCAACGGGGCGAACGTCGGCACCGAGGCCAAGCGGAAGCTCCTGGCCGGCGCCGACGACTACACCTGGGTCGGCGCGGCGATCGGCGCCCAGAACGCGGCCGGCTACCAGCTCGCGACCCAGAAGCCCGTGATGGCGATCGGCGGCTTCAACGGCAGCGACCCGTCACCGACCCTCGCGCAGTTCAAGCAGTACGTGGCCGAGGGGAGGATCCACTACTTCATCGCCTCGGGCGGCGGCTTCGGCGGCGGCTTCGGGGCCGGCGGAAGCAGTGCGCAGATCACCTCGTGGGTGGAGTCCACGTTCGAGAAGACCACTGCCGACGGCGCCACCTTCTACGACCTGACCAGGGAGAAGCAGCCCCGCGAAAATAACCCCTATACAGCGTAAGGGAGCTCCTATACGGTGTACGAGCCTTGGCCTCGTACACCGTATAGGAGTGTCGTATGACAACCCCCGCCCGCCATCCACAGCGCTGGCTCATCCTCGGCGTCATCTGTCTCGCCCAGCTCACCGTCCTGCTCGACAACACCGTGCTCAGCGTCGCCATCCCCTCGCTGACCTCGGAGCTCCACGCCTCCACCACCGACATCCAGTGGATGATCAACGCCTACTCGCTCGTCCAGTCCGGCCTGCTGCTCACCGCGGGCAACGCCGCCGACCGCTACGGCCGCAAGAAGCTCCTCGCCGCCGGCCTCGCGCTCTTCGGCCTCGGCTCGCTCGCCGCCGGCCTCGCCGGCTCCACCGCGCAGCTGATCGCCGCCCGCGCGGGCATGGGCGTCGGCGGCGCACTCCTGATGACCACCACCCTCGCGGTCGTGATGCAGATCTTCGACGATTCCGAGCGGGTCAAGGCCATCGCGCTCTGGTCCACGGTCGCCTCGCTCGGCTTCGCCGGCGGCCCGCTGATCGGCGGCGTGATCCTGAACCACTTCTGGTGGGGAATGATCTTCCTGATCAACATCCCGGTCGCGGTCGTCGCCCTCGTCGCCGTCCTCAAGCTCGTCCCGGAGTCCAAGAACCCGCAGGGCGAGCGTCCCGACCTGCTCGGCGCGCTGCTCTCCACCATCGGCATGACCGCCGTCGTGTACGCGATCATCAGCGGCCCCGAGCACGGCTGGCTCGCCGCGCAGGTCCTGGTCCCCGCCGGGATCGGTGTCCTCGGGCTCGGTGCCTTCGCCCTGTGGGAGCTGCACACCCCGTACCCGATGCTCGACATGCACTTCTTCCGGAACCAGAAGTTCATCGGCGCCATCGGCGGTTCGATCCTGGTCGTCTTCGGCATGGGCGGCTCGCTCTTCCTGCTCACCCAGCACCTGCAGTTCGTCCTCGGCTACGAGCCCCTCGAAGCCGGTCTCCGGATGGCGCCGCTCGCCCTGACGATCGTCGGCCTCAACCTGACCGGCGTCGGCCCCAGGATCGTCATGAAGCTCGGCACCCCGCCCACCGTCGTCCTCGGCATGACCCTGGTCGCCGCGGGACTCACCTCGATCGCGCTGCTCGGCGGCGGCACGGACGGCAGCTACTGGGGCATGCTGCTCGGCCTGGTCCTGATGGGCGTCGGCATCGCCGTCTCCTCCCCGGCCATGGCCAACGCGGTGATGAGCGCGATCCCGCCGGAGAAGGCGGGCGTGGGCGCCGGCATCAACGGCACCCTGGCCGAGTTCGGCAACGGTCTGGGCGTCGCCGTCCTCGGAGCCGTGCTCAACGCCCGCTTCGCCGCCCTCGTCGCCGTCACCGCGACCTCCCTGCCCGCCGCCCTGGCCGCCGCCGGCGGCGAGGCCGAGCGCCGGCAGATCTCGGACGCCTTCGCCTCCGGCCTCCAGACCAGCCAGCTGGTCGGCGCGATCGCCGTCTTCGCCGGCGGTCTGCTCGCGGCGGCCCTGCTCAAGCGGGCCGAGCGCACGGAGAAGGCAGTGAACACCGAGCAGCCGGTCGCTGCCTAGCATGGTGACGGACCGCTGACAGACGGAGGAACGCGATGGTCAAGGCAGCCGATCGGGCCAAGAACCCGGCGCGTTCCAGCGTCTGGCTGGAGAAGAGGGCCGCTCGCAGCGGCGGCGGCCCGGCCGGGCTCGACCGGGACCGGATCGTGGCCGCCGCCGTCCGGATGCTCGACGAGGAGGGCCTGGCCAAGCTGTCGATGCGCAAGCTCGCGACCGAGCTGAACGTCACCGCGATGTCCCTGTACTGGTACGTGGACACCAAGGACGACATCCTCGAGTACGCCATGGACAGCGTCTACGGGGAGATCGACCTCGCGGCGGTCGACGCCGCCGGGAGCTGGCAGGAGCGGATCCGGCTGCTCGCCCTGGACTACCGGCGGATGCTGGTCCGCCACGGCTGGATGTCGCCGAGCGCGGGCCAGTACCTGAACATCGGCCCGAACTCGATCGCCGTCGGCCAGAAGATCCACGACACGGTCGCGGAGACCGGCCTCTCGCTCGACCGCCGGCCGAGCGCGATGTCGGCGGTCTTCCAGTTCGTGTACGGCTACGGGACGATCGAGTCCCAGTTCGGCCGGCGCGCGGCGGAGGCCGGGATGTCTCAGGACGAGTTCTACGTCGACTCGGTGAGCGCCTTCCGGGACGACCCGGACCTCACGGAGCAGATCGAGGGCCTGAAGGAGATCCTCGACGAGCGGACCTCGCACGACAGTCTCAGCGAGATCTGGGACCGCGACTTCGGCTACGCCCTGGACGTCCTGATCGCCGGCATCGAGGTCATGGTCGCGCGCGAGGCCGCGGGCGACACGGAGAAATGACGGAGCGGCGGGCCGTCCCCTGCCCGCCGCTCCGTACCGGACCCGGCCGCGCCTCCGCTCGAAGCGCGTCCGGGAGCTTTTTTACTCGGCCTCGGCCTTCGCCGTGTTGCTCTTCAGCGCGACTTCCTTGATGAACAGCGTCACCACGAAGGCCAGCAGTGCGAACGGCGCCGAGTAGAGGAAGACGTCCGCGACACCGTGCCCGTACGCGTCCTCCATGACCGTACGGATCGGGGCCGGCAGCTTGTCCATGTCGGGGATGCCGCCGCCCGAGCCGCCCTTGCCCAGGGCGGCCGCGGCCTTCGGGCCGAGCTCGGCCAGGCCTTCCTTGACGTAGTCCGTGACCCGGTGGGCCATGACCGCGCCGAGCGCCGAGACACCGATCGCACCGCCCAGGGAGCGGAAGAAGGTGACGACGGAGGAGGCGGCGCCGAGGTCGGCGGGTGCCACCTGGTTCTGGGTGCAGAGCACCAGGTTCTGCATCATCATGCCGAGGCCGAGGCCGAGGACCGCCATGAAGAGCGCGATGTGCCAGTACGCCGTGTCGTAGCGGATCGTGCCGAGCAGGCCGAGGCCGCCGGCGGCCAGGGCGCCACCGCTGACCAGCCACGCCTTCCAGCGGCCGGTCTTGGTGATGACCAGGCCGGAGACGGTGGAGGAGATGAACAGGCCGCCGATCATCGGGATGGTGAGGACGCCGGACATGGTCGGCGACTCGTTCCGCGCGAGCTGGAAGTACTGGCTGAAGAAGACCGTGCCCGCGAACATCGCGACGCCCACGGCGAGCGAGGCGAGCGAGGCGAGGGTGATCGTCCGGTTGCGGAAGAGGCGGAGCGGGATGATCGGCTCGCTCGCCTTGGACTCGACGAGCACGAAGACCGCGCCGAGGAGGACCGAGCCGCCGACCATGGCGGCCGTCTGCCAGGACATCCAGTCGTACTTGTCGCCCGCGAAGGTGACCCAGACGAGGAGCAGGGAGACGGCGGCGCTGATGAAGAAGGCGCCGGCCCAGTCGACCTTGACCTGGCGCTTCACGACGGGGAGCTTCAGGGTCTTCTGCAGGACGATCAGGGCGATGATCGCGAAGGGCACGCCGACGTAGAAGCACCAGCGCCAGCCGAGCCAGTCGGTGTCGGTGATGACGCCGCCGAGCAGCGGGCCGCCGACGGTGGCGACGGCGAAGGTCGCGCCGAGGTAGCCGCTGTAGCGGCCGCGCTCGCGGGGGGCGATCATCGCGGCCAGGATGATCTGGGAGAGGGCGGTCAGACCGCCGACGCCGACGCCCTGGACGACACGGCAGGCGATGAGCATGCCGGTGCTCTGCGAGAGGCCGGCGACGACCGAGCCCGCGACGTAGACGATCAGGGCTATCTGGACGAGCAGCTTCTTGGAGAAGAGGTCGGCGAGCTTGCCCCAGAGCGGGGTGGTCGCGGTCATCGCCAGGAGGGCGGCGGTCACCACCCAGGTGTAGGCGGACTGGCCGCCGCCCAGGTCGGTGATGATCTGGGGGAGGGCGTTGGAGACGATCGTCGAGGACAGGATGGCGACGAACATGCCGAGCAGCAGCCCGGACAGCGCCTCCATGATCTGCCGGTGCGTCATCGGGGCGGTCTCGCCGCCACCGCCGGTACCGGTGACGCCGTCCCGCGCACCGGTGTCGGGCGTGGTCGTAGCCATGAACTTCCTTTTTCTCAAGCGTGGTGGGCCTGGGCCCGGCAGTCCCCGAAGGATTCGCGGAGGCGGACCAGCAGGTGGGTGAGGAGTTCGACGTCGTCGTCGGACCACTCCGAGAGGTGGCGGGAGAAGGCCTCGGTCACCCGGCGGTCGAGCTCGCCGAGCATCGCGTGGCCCGGTTCCGTGAGCCGCAGGATGCGGGAGCGCTTGTCCTCCGGGTCGGGCAGGCGCTCGATCCAGCCGTGATCCACGGTGTGGGCCACATGGCGGCTGCACACGGACATGTCGACGGCCATGAGTTCGGCGAGGCGGCTCATCCGCATGTCGCCGTGGTGCTTGACCAGGGCGAGCACGGCCGCCGAGCCGCCCTGGCATTCGACGGGCAGGACACGGGCGAGTCCGCGCTTCACGGCTCCGATCGCACTCACCGAGCGGGCGAGTTCCTCGTACCTGTTCCGTGTCGCCATCGGGCACCCCCGTCCATCTTGTTGCTTAGGGCAACCATAGAGATGGATGGTTGCTTCAGGCAAACTAAATCGGTCAAACGGCGCTAAAGAATCGGTAAAGGTGAAGGGGTGGTGCCGGGGCTTGGGCCCTCCACCCGGACTTCGCTAGGGTCCTGGCCCATGGCACACAACCCCCAAGCACCGTACGGCCAGGGCCAGCCCCCTCAGGGTCCCGAGGGCTACGACCCCGCCGGCAGCACGCAGATGTTCCGCGCCTTCGTCGACGAGGGCACCCCGCAGCGGCAGCAGCCGCAGGTCGCGGCCGCGTCGGGCGGCCCCCGGGTCGGCCTGATCGTGGGCGTCGTCGCCGCGATCGTCGTCCTGGCGGCCGTCGCCTGGCTGGCGCTGGGCTGACCACCGCTCCGTACCCCCGCAGAGGTGGGCCGGTCCGCAGCACGCGGACCGGCCCACCTTTTTTACGTGCTCACGGGTCTACGTGTTTTACGTGCTCGCGGATCGACGTGCTCGCGGATCGACGTGCTCGCGGACCTACGTGCTCACGGAATTACTTACTCACACGGAATCCAGGGCGGGCGCGAGCACCGCGAAGGCCTCCTTGATCAGCCCGCCGGGATCCTCGACGCCCTCGCCTTCGCCCTCGCTCCACCGGTGCAGTACGGCGTCGAAGGCGGCGAGCGCCATGCCCGCCGCGAGCCGCGGGTAGAGGTCGGTCCCGGGATCGCGTCCGAGCCGGGCCGCCAGCTCCTCCGTCAGCTCCTCGCGCCAGCGGGCCTGGTGCTCCAGGAAGCGGGCGAGCAGCGCGGGCGTCCGCAGGATCAGCCGGACCACCGGCAGCGCGCGCTCGGCGTGGTCGTCGCAGACCGCCAGCGGTACGGAGACGGTGTGGAGCAGCGCCTCGGACGGCCGCTCCCCGGCGGGCCGGGCGGCGAGCCCCGCGCGCATGTCGGCGCCCATGCCGGCCAGGAACTGGACGACCACGTCCTCCTTGGACGCGAAGTACCGGAAGAAGGTCCGCTTGGAGACCCCCGCGGTGGTCGCGATCTCGTCGACGGTCACCGCGTCGAAGCCACGGAGGGCGAGCAGCTGGAGCGCCGCCTCGGTGAGCTCGGTCGCGACGAGCTGGCGTTTGCGCTGGGCGAGGGTGGTCACGGATCGATGGTACGCGGTGACTTCCGTGTCATCCAGAGCCGTGCTTGACACTCGGTGACACGAACGGCAACGTGTGCCGTATGACTGAGAAGCAGCGCTGGACCGCCGACCTGATCCCGGACCAGACCGGGCGGGTCTTCGTCGTCACCGGGGCCAACAGCGGCCTCGGCCTCGCCACCACGCGCGAGCTCGCCCGCCGGGGCGGCCGAGTGATCCTCGCCGTGCGGGACGAGGAGAAGGGCCGCCGCGCCGCCGAGGCCCTGGGCGCCGACGCACGCCTCCTCGACGTCCGCCCGCTCGACCTCGCCGACCTGGACTCGGTCCGGGCCTTCGCCGACCGGCTGCGCGCGGAGCACCCGCGTCTCGACGTTCTCGTGAACAACGCGGGCGTGATGGCGCCGCCCCGCACGCTCAGTGCCCAGGGCCACGAGCTCCAGTTCGCGACCAACCACCTCGGTCACTTCGCGCTCACCGGCCTGCTGCTCGACCTGCTCGCCGCCGGGACGGACCCGCGGGTGGTCACGGTCAGCTCGATCAACCACCGGCAGGGCAGCCTCCGCTTCGACGACCCGAACGGTGAGCGCGGCTACGCGCCGATGACCTACTACAACCAGTCGAAGTTCGCGAACGCCGTCTTCGGCAAGGAGCTGCACCGCCGGCTGACCGCGACCGCGAGCCCGGTCCGCAGCGTGCTCGCCCACCCCGGCTACACCGCGACGAGCCTCCAGACGAAGGACACCTCGGGCCTGGCGAAGCTGTTCTTCGGGCGGATCGGCAATCCGCTGCTCGCCCAGCGCCCGGAGCGGGGCGCGCTGCCCCAGCTGTACGCGGCGACCGATCCGTCGGTCGCGGGCGGCGAGTTCATCGGCCCGGACGGCATGGGCGAACTGCGGGGCGCCCCGACCCGCGTACGCCTCTCGGACGCGGCGGCCGACCCGGCGACGGGCCGCCGGCTGTGGGAGCTCTCGGAGGGCCTGACGGAGGTGCGGTACGTGTGATCACCGCCAGGTGGCGGTGACCTCGCGGGTGTCGACGCGCATGCCGAGCGGCACCCGCCAGGAGTCCACGCACACCGTGTACGTCTGCGTCCGCGCCGTCCCGGCGGCGATCGGTGCGGGCAGCGGCTGACGGGAGTCGAACGTCCCCCAGTCGGTGCCGAGCAGCCCGATGATGTGCGTCGCGAAGCCGACCGTGCCCGAAGTGGCGGCGGTGCCTCCGGTGTTGCGGAAGGTCACGGTGACCCGCTGGCACCAGCGCCGGTCGCCGTCCGCGAGGCTCGGCGCGGAGACGGTCAGCACGGCGGGCCCGGGCGGGGTGGTCGGCGTGGGTGACGGTGGGGGTGTGGCGGGGGCCGTGGGGCCGGGTGTCGTGGAGGGGGTACGGGGCGGGGTGCCGCTGCCGCCGGTGCCGGGTGCGGCCGTCGGAGCCGTACCCGATCCCGTACTCGACCCCGTACGGGAAGGTCCGGAGGTCCCGGAGGTCCCGGAGGTCCCCGGCGTCCCGGAAGGGCCCGGAGAGGCCCCTCCGCCGCCCGCGGAAGGCGTTCCCGGGCTCCCGGGGCTCCCCGGGGCCGCGGGCGACGGGGACGACGTGCTGGACGTCGTCCCGCTCTCCGAGGGCTCCAGGGGGACCAGGGTGACCACGCCCGAAGGGGCGACCGCGCCCTTCGGGGAGGGGCCGGCGCCGACCGCCGCGTACCCCTCGCCGTCTCCTCCGCCACCGCAGGCGGTCAGCGCCCCGCCGAGGCAGAGCGCCACCGCCGCGAGTCCCGGCTTCCTTCGCCTCATGCGCCCCAGTCTGGCTGACGAGCCGTCAACAGGGCAGTGGTTTGGGGGAAGTCAGTCGGAGATGAGGCCATCGCGCAGCTGGGCGAGGGTGCGGGTGAGGAGGCGCGAGACGTGCATCTGGGAGATGCCGACCTCCTCGCCGATCTGCGACTGCGTCATGTTGGCGAAGAAGCGGAGCATGATGATCTGCCGCTCCCTGGGCGGCAGTTTGGCGAGCAGCGGCTTGAGCGACTCGCGGTACTCGACGCCTTCGAGGGCCGTGTCCTCGTAGCCGAGGCGGTCCGCGAGCGAGCCCTCGCCGCCGTCGTCCTCGGGCGAGGGGGAGTCGAGCGAGGAGGCGGTGTACGCGTTGCCGACGGCGAGGCCGTCGACGACGTCCTCCTCCGACACCCCGAGCACGGCGGCGAGTTCGGGGACGGTGGGGGAGCGGTCGAGCTTCTGCGCGAGCTCGTCGCTGGCCTTGGTGAGGGCGAGGCGCAGCTCCTGGAGCCGGCGCGGGACGCGGACCGACCAGGAGGTGTCGCGGAAGAAGCGCTTGATCTCGCCGACGACGGTCGGCATCGCGAACGTCGGGAACTCCACGCCCCGTTCGCAGTCGAAGCGGTCGATCGCCTTGATCAGGCCGATGGTGCCGACCTGGACGATGTCCTCCATCGGCTCGTTGCGGGAGCGGAAGCGGGCCGCCGCGTAGCGCACGAGGGGGAGGTTGAGCTCGATGAGGGTGTCGCGGACGTAGGTCCGCTCCGGGCTGTCGGTGGCGGCGCCCTCGGTGTCGAGGGCGCGCAGCCGCAGGAACAGGGAGCGGGAGAGGGTGCGGGTGTCGAGGGCCCCGGGCGCGACCGGCAGCGGCGGCGGCGCGGTCTCGGCGGTCGCAGCGGTCTCCGCGCTGTCGGTCGCGGTCGGCGCCGTCGTCTGCGCGGGCACGGGAACGGGCGTGAGCGTGAGCACCTTCGAGCTGCCCAGTTCTGTGGACATGCCACCCCCTTGAGGTCGCGGACGGTCGCGGTGGCCGCGACCATCTGAGGAACGCAGCCTCCACCTGAATACCGGCGGCGGGGCTGCGGCAAACTCGGTTCCAGCAGAATGTCACATGTCGGCAACACGCTGTAGTGACTTGTCGACACGGCGAGGTTGCATTTCCGCAGGAAACAAGGGGTGTACGGCATTTGGGGTGCCGGAGAACTGCTCCGAACCGGTCTACCCGTTCTGGTTACGCCTCGATCCTGTTTGCGGATCTCAAGCGGGCGAAGCTGCGGGCGAGGAGCCTTGACACATGCATCTGGGAGACGCCGAGCTCCTGGCTGATCTGAGACTGGGTCAAGTTGCTGTAGTAGCGCAGCATCAGGATCCGCTGCTCCCGCTCGGGCAGCTGGACGAGCAGGTGGCGGACGAGGTCGCGGTGCTCGACGCCGGCCAGGGCGGGGTCCTCGTAGCCGAGCCGGTCGAGCAGTCCGGGCAGCCCGTCGCCCTCCTGCGCGGCCTCCAGGGAGGTGGCGTGGTACGAGCGGCCGGCCTCGATGCAGGCGAGCACCTCGTCCTCGCCGATCCGCAGCCGCTCGGCGATCTCCGCGGTCGTGGGGGAGCGGCCGTGAGCGGTCGTCAGGTCCTCGGTGGCGCCGTTCACCTGGACCCAGAGCTCGTGCAGCCGGCGCGGCACGTGCACGGTCCTGACGTTGTCGCGGAAGTACCGCTTGATCTCGCCGACGACCGTGGGCATCGCGAAGGTGGGGAACTGCACGCCCCGGTCGGGGTCGAAGCGGTCGATGGCGTTGATCAGGCCGATGGTGCCGACCTGGACGACGTCCTCCATCGGCTCGTTGCGGGAGCGGAAGCGGGCCGCCGCGTACCGCACGAGCGGCAGGTTGGCCTCGATGAGGGCCCCGCGGACCCGGTGGTGCTCGGGGGTCCCTGGTTCCAGGTTCTTGAGCTGCCCGAAGAGCACCTGGGTGAGTGCCCGGGTGTCGGCGCCCCGGCTGCTCTGCGGCCGGGGCCGCGGGGTGTCCGCGGCTCCGCCCGCCTCGTGCTGGGGCGGGACCTGAGGCGCTGTACTGGCCGGCACGTTCACGCCACCCCTTTGGCTGGTCTTGCTGGTCGACTGGGTCAACTACGGTCAACTCATCCATCAAAAGCGGTCATAGCATCACAAGACATGTCCACTGTGTGCAAGCACCGCATAGTGACGTGTTGAGGGCATGTTGGCGGAAAAAGGGGAGGTCACGCACGGAAAAGGCCCCCCGCCGCGACGGCAGGGGGCCTCGGGGTGAAGAGGAGGACTAGAAGGCGTAGTCCGCGATCACCCAGGTAGCGAACTCGCGCCACTGGGCGACACCCGCCTGGTGCGCGGGGTGGTCGAGGTAGCGCTGGAGCGCGTCCTTGTCCTCGACGGCCGAGTTGATGGCGAAGTCGTACGCGATCGGCCGGTCCGTGATGTTCCAGTCGCACTCCCAGAAGCGCAGCTCCGGGATCTGCTCGCCGAGCGCGCGGAACGCCTCGACGCCGGCGACCACACGCGGCTCGTCGCGGTCGACACCGTCGTTGAGCTTGAAGAGGACCAGATGGCGGATCACGGAAAGCTCCTAGTTGACGAGTTCGGTCATGAACTGACCGACTCCCTGGGCGGCGCTGGAAATGCCCTCGAACCCTACCTGCACCAGATCGGCCGCCCGGGCCGGGGAGGTGACGATCGTGTACAGCACAAAGACCACGACCGCGTAGAGCGCGACCTTCTTCGCTTGCGCCATCTGCCCAGCCCTCCCCTGTTCCCCCGCCTGTTCCCCCGCCGTACGACCGCGCCACTCTAACCGAGGCTTTATGGACCAAGGGCCCGGCGATCGGGGCCTTTCGCCGCCCCCGGAAGAGTGACGGGCGAGCAGTATGGATGTCGAGCCCGGCGGATCTGGCAGGAATCCGGGGGGCTCCTGGAACCGGCCCGCACTGCGGGGTCCGCGCCGCATGCTTCCCCCCTGACTGCGGCACGGGCTTGCAGGTCCGGTTCTCATCGGGGGGAGCGGCTTGTCCCCCCGATGCCGTTCCCCCCGTCCTACGTGAGAAGGCCCCGGCCGCGCCACGCGCGCGGACCGGGGCCTTTCCCGTGTGCGGGCCGGGGCCTTCCTCCCGTGTGGGGGCCGGGGCCAATCCCGCGCACGCAGGAGGAGATACGCCGAAGGGCCCGGCGCTGATGCGCCGGGCCCTTCGATCGAAGCGGTAGCGGAGGGATTTGAACCCTCGGTGACTTGCGCCACACTCGCTTTCGAGGCGAGCTCCTTCGGCCGCTCGGACACGCTACCGAGAGAGAGCTTAGCCCAACTTGGCCCTGCGATGAAATCCGTATCCCGCCGCAGGTCAGCGGGCGCGGAAGAAGGCGGTCAACTGCTCGGCGCACTCCTCGCCGAGGACGCCCTGGATCACCTCGGGGCGGTGGTTGAGCCGGCGGTCCCGCACGAGGTCCCAGAGCGAACCGGTCGCGCCCGCCTTCTCGTCGAGCGCCCCGAACACCACCCGCTCGACGCGCGACTGGACGAGTGCGCCGGCGCACATCACGCACGGCTCCAGGGTCACGACGAGCGTGCAGCCCGTCAGCCGCCACTCGCCGGTCACCGCGGCCGCCCGGCGCAGGGCGAGCACCTCGGCGTGCGCGGTGGGGTCGCCGGTGGCCTCCCGCTCGTTGTGCGCGCGGGCGATCACGGCGCCGTCCGGCCCGAGCACGACCGCGCCGACCGGTACGTCACCGGCCGGCCCGGCCGCCTCGGCCTCGGCGATCGCGAGCCGCATGGCGTCCCGCCAGGGGTCCCGTACGGGGTCGGTCGTGGACCGCGCCGTGGCGTCGCCCGTCGCCTCGCCCGGCGCGTCGGGAACAGGTACCGCGGGTGCCACTAGCGGACGGCCTCCAGGACGTCCGCGGCGCCCAGCGCGTCCGCGATCTCCGTGAGCGCGTCGGTGTCGAGGGCCAGCAGGTCCTCCGCCGACATGCCGAGGTCCGCCAGGATCAGCCGGTCGCCCACCGGAGCGGCCGGGACGGCCTCGGCGGCGACAGAGCCCGCCTCGTCGTCCTCGTCCTCGTCGGCGACCGTCGGCTCCCCGTCCTCGGTGCCGTCCAGGTCCAGCGTCTCCAGGTCGTCGACCAGGTCGTCCAGATCGTCCCCGAGGAGCTCCCGGGTGAGCATCTCCCCGTACGAGGAACGGGCGGCGGCGGCCCCGTCCGAGACGTAGATACGAGGGTCTTCCTCACCCTCGATCCGGACGATCCCGAACCACGCGTCCTCCTGCTCGATGAAGACGATCACCGTGTCGTCGTCCGAGGCCTCACGGGCGAGCTCGGCCAGATCCGACAGGGTCTCCACGTCGTCGAGCTCCGTGTCGCTCGCTTCCCACCCGTCTTCGGTGCGCGCGAGCAGTGCGGCGAAGTACACCTGACTCTCTCCCACTGATCAGAGGTGTGACGTTCCGGCGGCGCGAGCCTGATGCCCCGCCCAATCGGCATCGTGACAGATACGACGCCGTCAGGAGAGGTCTTCGGCTCTTGCGTCGTGCATCAGTCTGAACGACCCCGCGATCGGGCGGGCGTGCGACCCCGGCGCACGAAGGGGGCGCACAGCGGATGATCCGTCCGGGACCTCACCAGCGGAAGGTCCGCATGCGCATCGCCTGGCGCATCCGGGCGGCCCGGGCGCGTCGCGGCTGCACGCGCTCGCGCAGCGCCTTGGCCTCGTTCAGCTCGCGGAGGAACTGGGCGCGGCGCCTGCGGCGCTCCGCGTCGGTCTCCGGTGCCGGCGTGCGGGCCGCCCCCTCGGCGGCTTCCTCGGCCGGTTCTTCCAGGTCGGGCATCGGCCACACCACCCCATCGCTGGGTCCCTGTGCCCCCACTTTGCCCCGGTGGCGTGGGTCGACGCCAGTGCGCGGCGGGCTACTGTTGAGTCATGCGTCTCCACGTCGTCGACCACCCCCTGGTCGCCCACAAGCTCACCACCCTGCGCGACAAGCGCACGGACTCCGCGACCTTCCGCCGTCTCGCCGACGAGCTGGTCACCCTGCTCGCCTACGAGGCCACCAGGGACGTGCGGACCGAGCAGGTCGACATCGAGACCCCCGTCACGCCCACGACCGGCGTGAAGCTGTCGCACCCGCGTCCGCTGGTGGTCCCGATCCTGCGCGCCGGGCTCGGCATGCTCGACGGCATGGTCCGGCTGCTCCCGACGGCCGAGGTCGGCTTCCTCGGCATGATCCGCAACGAGGAGACGCTGGAGGCGTCGACCTACGCGACGCGGATGCCGGAGGACCTCTCGGGCCGCCAGGTGTACGTCCTGGACCCGATGCTGGCGACGGGCGGCACGCTGGTCGCGGCGATCCAGGAGCTCATCAAGCGCGGCGCCGACGACGTGACCGCGGTCGTGCTCCTCGCCGCCCCGGAGGGCGTCGAGGTCATGGAGCGCGAGCTCGCGGGCACGCCGGTGACCGTCGTGACGGCCTCGGTCGACGAGCGGCTCAACGAGAACGGCTACATCGTCCCGGGCCTGGGCGACGCGGGCGACCGCATGTACGGATCGGCCGAGTAGAAGGACCCCTAACGGCAGGGCTTCACCGCGGGCGCGGGCTTGGTCAGGGCGACCAGGGCCGCGTCCGCCGTCGCCTTCGGCGACAGCGTCTTGAACGCGGTCCCGATGATCAGGTCCACGTCGGCCGTACCCCGGGTATCGGTCTTGGTCGTGGCGCCCGCGAGCTGGGTGCCGAGGACCGAGAAGGCGCCCTTGGTGGCCGCGGGCGCGCCGAGCAGCAGTCCGGCGCCCGTGACCTTCTTGTCGTAGGCGGTGGGCGCGTTCCCCACCTTGCCGATCTTGAAGCCGCGCTTCTTCAGCTCGTCCGCGGTCGTCTTCGCGAGTCCGCTGCGCGGGGTCGCGTTGTAGACGTTCACGGTGATCTGCGCGGGCTTGGGGAGGGCGGCGGCCGCGGGGGTCGGCTTGGGCGCGGGTTTGCAGTCGGCCTGCTTCCCGGCCGTCGTCTTCGTTCCCCCGTCGCCGGAGAAGACGTCGACGAGCTGGAGCGTCCCCCAGCCGGCCGCGCCGAGCACGACCACTGCGGCGGCGGACGCGAGGACGATCCTGCGCCGGCGGTGGGGGCGGCGCATGCGGGGGTAGACATCCCCCGTGATGCGGTACTTACCGCCCATGCCGGGGGGAGTGAGCATGCTCATGAACGCAGCGTAATGCCGCCCGTCGGCGATGCCTACTTGATGATCATGTGATCGCGTCCGGATGGGGGTGAACTGACCCCGAAAGGCTCAGCGGGCCAGGGAGCTCGACGGCTCAGTCGAGTTCCAGGACGCGGGCGTGGAGCACCTGGCGCTGCTGGAGCGCCGCGCGGACGGCGCGGTGCAGTCCGTCCTCGAGGTAGAGGTCGCCCTGCCACTTCACGACGTGCGCGAAGAGGTCGCCGTAGAAGGTGGAGTCCTCGGCGAGCAGGGTCTCCAGGTCCAGCTGGCCCTTGGTGGTCACCAGCTGGTCGAGGCGGACCGGGCGCGGGGCGACGTCCGCCCACTGCCGGGTGCTTTCCCGGCCGTGGTCGGGATACGGCTTTCCGTTTCCGATGCGCTTGAAGATCACACGGAAAGCCTACCGGGCGAGCGGCTCCCGGCGCAGCCACGCGACGGCAGTGGGATGCTGGTGCAAACCGTGACAAAACCGAAATTGGGGTGCCGTCATGAGCGTCAGCGAGCAGCCGCCGGAGACCGGAACGACCGGGGCGGCCCCCGCCTCCCTGGCGGGGCCGGCCGCCGGGATCGCCGCCGGGTACGCCTTCGACGGACCGGCACTCGAACTGGGGGCGCTGCTCTGGGACGGCGTCTGTCACCCGGAAGCGGGCATCCGGCTCCCGCTGCCGGTGCTCAACCGGCACGGTCTGGTCGCCGGGGCCACCGGCACCGGCAAGACGAAGACGCTCCAGCTGATCGCCGAGCAGCTCTCGGCGAACGGCGTGCCGGTCTTCCTCGCCGACATCAAGGGCGACGTCTCCGGCATCTCGGCGCCCGGCCAGGACGGCGCGAAGGTCCGCGAGCGCGCCGGGCAGGTCGGCCAGGAGTGGCAGGCGCGCGGCTTCCCCTGCGAGTTCTACGGGCTCGGCGGCACCGGCCCCGGCATCCCGGTCCGCGCCACGGTCACCAGCTTCGGTCCCGTCCTGCTCTCCAAGGTGCTCCAGCTCAACCAGACGCAGGAGCAGTCGCTCGGCCTGATCTTCCACTACGCCGACTCCAAGGGCCTGGAGCTGATCGACCTCAAGGACCTGCGGGCGGTGGTGGCCTTCCTGGTCTCGGACACCGGGAAGGCCGAGCTGAAGGGCATCGGCGGGCTCTCCACGGTGACGGCCGGGGTGATCCTGCGCTCGATCACGGCCTTCGAGCAGCAGGGCGCGGGGGGCTTCTTCGGGGAGCCGGAGTTCGACACGAGCGAGTTTCTGCGGACGGCGGCGGACGGGCGGGGGATCGTCTCGGTCCTTGAGCTGCCGGCCGTGCAGGACAAGCCGCAGCTGTTCTCGACCTTCCTGATGTGGATGCTGGCGGACCTCTTCAACGACCTGCCCGAGGTCGGCGATCTGGACAAGCCGAAGCTGGTCTTCTTCTTCGACGAGGCGCATCTGCTCTTCGGCGGGGCCTCGAAGGCGTTCCTGGAGTCGATCACGCAGACGGTGCGGCTGATCCGCTCGAAGGGCGTCGGGGTCTTCTTCGTGACGCAGACCCCGAAGGACGTCCCCTCGGACGTGCTCGGGCAGCTCGGCAACCGGGTGCAGCACGCGCTGCGGGCCTTCACGCCGGACGACGCGAAGGCCCTGAAGGCGACGGTGCGGACCTTCCCGAACTCGCCGTACGACCTGGAGGAGGTGCTGACCGGTCTCGGTACGGGCGAGGCGGTGATCACCGTACTGAGCGAGAAGGGCGCCCCGACCCCCGTGGCGGCGACCCGGCTGCGGGCCCCGGAGTCGCTGATGGGGCCGGTCGACGCGGCGGCGCTGGACGCGGCGGTGAAGGGTTCGCCGCTGTACGGGCGGTACGCGGAGGCGGTGGACCGGGAGTCGGCGTACGAGAAGCTGACCGCCGAGCAGCGGGCGGCGGAGGCGGCGGCGCTGGAGGCGGCGGCCGCGAAGGAGGCGGAGAAGGCGGAGAAGGCCGGGGCGAAGGCTCCCCGACAGAAGGAGGAGCCTTCGCTGGCCGAACAGGTGGTGGGCAGTGGGATCTTCACGTCCCTGGCCCGGTCGATCGGCACCCAGCTGGGCCGGGAGATCAGCCGCTCGATCTTCGGGACGGCCCGTCGGAGGCGCTGACTAGAGGGCGACCTCGTCGTGGTCGCCGTGCAGGCCGCCGCCGCTGCCCGCGTCGCCGGTGGTCGGGGTGGAGACGACCGGCTTGCGCAGGGACGAGAGGTCGTGGGCGTAGGTGCCCACGGCGTGGGCGATGACGTCGATGTTCACGTCGAAGGCCGTCATGTCGATGTTGCTGATGTCGTCGCCCTTGGCGTGGTAGTTCACGTCGTACGCGACGCCCGCCGTGCCGCCGAACTTGGCTGCCTGGGCGGCGGTCTTGATGCCCTCGGCGCCGGTGAAGGTGCCGCCGGAGGGGATGCCGACCTTGATGAACGGGCCGTAGTCGGAGCGGCCGGTGAAGTCGGTGCCCTCGTGCGGGACCCCGCTCCGGTCCATGAACTCGGTGATGTCGCGCTCCAGTTGGGCGGAACCCTCGGGGCCGGCGCCCGCGCCGACGCCGTCCGAGTTGTCGCCGTCGTACACGAACAGGCCGTAGTTCGGCGAGGCGATCATGTCGAAGTTGAGGTAGAGCTTGATCTCCTTCTTGTCGAGCGCGGTGAGGCTGTTGACGTAGTGCTCGGAGCCGAGGAGACCGACCTCCTCCGCCGACCACCAGGCGAAGCGCACCTTGTTGCTGACCTTGTCCTTCGACCGGGCGAGCTCCAGGGCGGTCTGCAGCAGACCGGCGGAGCCGGAGCCGTTGTCGTTGATGCCGGGGCCCGCGGTGACGGAGTCGAGGTGGGAGCCGAGGACCACGGTGTTGGCGGCGTTGCCGCCGCGGGTCTCCGCGATGACGTTGTGGGTGGTGCGCTTCTCCTGGAGCTGGCGGATCTCGAAGGAGAGCGAGACCGGGCCCTTGGCGAGGTCGGCGGCGAGCTGGGTGCCCTCGGCCAGGCTGATCCCGCCGGTGGGGATCGCACCGGACTCCGGGGTGCCGAGGGTGCCGGAGAGGGCGCCGTCGACGTTGTTGTAGACGACCGCGCCGACGGCGCCGGCCGCGGCGGCGTTCTGCTGCTTGATCGCGAAGGAGCAGACGCCGCGCTTGATCAGCGCGATCTTCCCGGTGAAGGTGCCGGTGGCGAAGTCGCCCGGCTCGCAGCCGGTGGAGCCGTCGGCGTCGACGGGCACGGCGGCGAGCTCGGCGGTGATGCCGCCGACCGGGGTGGACTTCGTGTACGTCATGGCCTTGATGTCGAGCGCCCGGGGCGCGGGCGCGACGACGGAGGCCTTCTCGGCGAGCGTCTGGGTGTAGATGAAGTCGAACTGCTGGTAGCGGACGTCGTATCCGGCCTTCTTGAGCTGCGTGTACACATAGGCGGCCGAGGCGTCGTGGCCGAGCGTGCCGGCCGCGCGGTTGCCGCCGGCCGAGTCGGCTATCGCCTGGAACTTCTGCAGGTGCTTGTAGGCGTCCTGGGCGGTGGTTTCGCGGACCAGCTTCTTCGCCAGCCGGGCGGCATCGCGGGCGGGCGCGGCCGCCGGGTCCTGTCCCGCGGTGGCGGGGGAGGCAAGGACCAGCGGGGTGGCGAGGGCGGCGGCGGCGAGGACGGCCGCGGCTCGGCGCTGGGATGCGTTCACAGAAGTCCTTCCCGATACGGACGAGGTTGAGGGGAAGCTAGCGATCTCGGGGGCATTCTGTGAACAGATCCGTCACGATTCCTGTCAGGTCAAACAGGAATGAAATGTGGAATTATCAATTCCCGCCCGGCTGGCTGCCTTTCGCCGCTTTCGCGGCCTTGGCAGCCGCCTTCATCTCCTGCTTGTGCGCGCGGACCTTCGCGAGCGACTCGGGACCGGTGATGTCGGCCGCCGAACGGTGGCAGTTCTCCTCGCCGTACGGTCCGGCCGCCTCCCGCCAGCCCGTGGGCCGCACCCCGTACTGCTTGCCGAGCAGGGCCAGGAAGATCTGCGCCTTCTGCTTCCCGAAGCCGGGCAGCGCCTGGAGCCGCGCGAGCAGTTCCTTCCCGGTCGCCGCGTCCGCCCAGACGGCCTCGGCGTCGCCCCCGTACTCCTCGACGAGGAACTGGCACAGCTGCTGGATCCGGTGGGCCATCGAGCCCGGGTAGCGGTGCACGGCCGGCTTCTCGGAGAGCAGCGCGGCGAACTCCTCCGGGTCCCGGGCGGCGATCTCGTGCGCGTCGAGGTCGTCGTGGCCCATGCGGGTCGCGATCGTGTACGGACCGGAGAAGGCCCACTCCATCGGGACCTGCTGGTCGAGGAGCATGCCGACGAGCGCGGCGAGCGGCGACCGGCCGAGGAGCGCGTCGGCCTCCGGCTGCTGGGCGAGATGGATCTCGGGGGCCTGGGGACTCATGGACCGATCATCACGCGCACGCGTGGCGCCCGCCCGGTGGATTCACCCCTTCGCGAACCGGTCGAGGGCCGCGAGGACGAGCTCCCGGGTCTCCTCGCCGCCCAGGTGCCCCGCCTTCTCCACCACGTGCAGCTCGGCGTCCGGCCAGACGCGGGCCAGCTCCCAGGCGGTGGTGAGCGGCCCGCCCATGTCGAGCCGGCCGTGGATCAGGACCCCGGGGATCCCGGCGAGCCGGTGCGCGTCGCGGATCAGCGCGCCCTCCTCCAGGAAGGCGCCGTGCGCGAAGTAGTGCGAGCAGATCCGCACGAAGCCCAGCCGGGTGTCGTCGACCCGGTCGGTGTACGGGGTGCCCATGCCCTCCTGCGACAGGACGGCGTCCTCCCAGGCGCACCAGTCGGCCGCGGCCTTCTCCCGTACGGCCCGGTCGGGGTGGTTCATCCGGGCGGCGTACTCCCCGACCAGGTCCGCCGAGTGGTCCACCCCCGCCCGGAAGCGCTCGTGGGCCTCGGGGAAGAAGCGGCCGACGCCCTCGTACAGCCAGGCGGTCTCGGAGCGGCGGGTGGTGGTGACGGCCGCGATCACGATCTCCGACACGCGCTCGGGGTGCGCCTCCGCGTACGCCAGGATCAGCGTGGAGCCCCAGGACCCGCCGTACAGCAGCCATGTGTCGATGCCGAGGTGCTCGCGCAGCCGCTCCATGTCGGCCACCAGGTGCGCGGTGGTGTTCACGGACATGTCGGCGGCCGGGTCGCTCGCGTGCGGGGTGGAGCGGCCGCAGCCCCGCTGGTCGAAGAGGACGACCCGGTACGCCTCCGGGTCGAAGTACCGCCGGCTGCGCGGGGAGGAGCCGGAGCCCGGCCCGCCGTGCACGACGAGCGCGGGCCTGCCGTGCGGGTTCCCTGAGACCTCCCAGTGGATGCGGTTGCCGTCGCCCACGTCGAGCAGGCCCTGGTCGTACGGTGCGGTCTCGGGATGCATCCGGCCGACGCTACCGGGCGTGCCGGTGCTACGGCGCGAGGTTTTTCCGCACCCGTACGGCCGGGTCCTCGCACCACTCCAGGAGCGAGGGCCACTCCCCGTACCCCGAGTCCGGGTTGAGGTGCTCGCCGTCCGGTACGAGGTCCAGGTCGAGGCCGAGCGGGATGCCGTAGTGCAGGTCGGCGCCCTCGGGGCAGTACGGGTCCCCGTCCCCGTACACGAGCCGCGCCTTGAGTCCCGCCTCCGTCAGGTCGAGGCCGTCGGCGAAGGCGGCGATCTCCGGGATCGAGGCGGTGACCTGCGGGGACGGCGGGGCGACCAGGAGGACCCGGTCGGCGTCCGGCCGCCGCTCCCCGGCGCGCAGCCACAGCAGCACCGAGAGGCTGTGCGCGAGGACCACGAACTCCCCCTCGGCCGGGCGCCGGCCGTGCTCCTCCAGGGCGTCGAGCCAGGCGTCGAGCTCGGGCGCGTCCGGCTCGGGCAGCTGGGGGTAGCGGACCTCGTGGCCGCGCTCGCGCAGCTCCCCGGCGAGCCAGTGCTGCCAGTGGGCGGGCGGGCGGCGGTTCTGGAAGCCGTGCAGGATCAGGTACGTGGTCATGGCGTGATCTTGCGACGGCGGGCGCCCGCCGTCCATGACCGTCCGCAGAGTGGCCCCTAGTTCCGCAGCGTCAGCAGGTCCCGTATGCCGGCCTTGAGGCGGTCGGCCGGCAGGTCCTGCTCGACCGTCAGGTGGTGCATGACGTCGGGCGAGAACGGCGCGAGCGCCAGGTGCGCGAGGAGCGTGCTGTCGCTCCCCGGCCTGAGCTGTCCGATGAGCAGGGCCATGTGCGTGTGCATCACCCGGTAGGCGCCGCTGTGGTAGCGGGCGCGGGGCGCGGCGGAGTGCGCGGCGAGCAGCAGGGCGCGCTGTGCGGCGACCCGGTCGACGAGCGCGTCGAGGAAGGCGTCGAGGCGTTCGGCGGCGGGGGCGCCGGGGCCCAGCGGGGGAGGGCCGCTCATGTACGCCTCCTGGAAGCGGCGCTCGCGCTCGTCGAGGAGCGCCCACAGGAGCTGGGAGACGTCGCCGAAGCGGCGGTAGACGGTGCCGACGCCTATGCCGCTGGCGTGGGCGACCTGGTTCATGGTGACGGCGTCGGGGCCTTCCTCGGCGACGATCCGGGCGGCCGCGTCGAGGATCCGGCGCCGGTTGCGGGCCGCGTCGGCGCGCTCGGGGGCGGGGGCGTCGACGGTGGGGAGCAGGCTGAGTACCGGCACTGCCGCCCTGTCTCCGGACCGGTCTCCGGGCTGGGGGTTCTCCGTGCTCATCTGCCGACTCCTGTTCGCTGAGCCCCGTTCCCCCGTCGGTCGCTTTCTGATGCGAGCATACCTGTTGCCCTTGCGAAGCGGATAGCAATCCGCTTAACCTCGGACCAGGAACCGGAAAGCAATCCGCTTCGCTCGTCGAGTTCGGCTGAGGAGAGTCCACCATGTCCGTCAAGGTCGCCGTCATCTACTACTCGGCCACGGGATCCGTGCATCAGCTCGCCCAGGCCGTCGCCGAGGGCGCCGAGAAGGCCGGCGCCGAGGTCCGGCTCCGCCGGGTGACCGAGCTGGCCCCCGACGCCGCCATCGACGCGAACCCGGCCTGGCGCGCCCATGTGGACGCCACCGGTGACGTGGAGGTCGCCACGCTCGACGACCTGGAGTGGGCGGACGCGTACGCCCTCGGCTCGCCGACCCGCTTCGGCAACGTGGCCGCGCAGCTCAAGCAGTACGTCGACACGACGGGCGGGCTCTGGCAGCGGGGCGTCATGGCGGACAAGCCCGCCACCGCCTTCACCAGCGCGCACAACGTCCACGGCGGCAATGAGTCGACGCTGCTCGCGCTCTACAACACCTTCCACCACTGGGGCTCGGTCATCGTCTCCCCCGGCTTCACGGACCCGGCGGTCTACGCGGCCGGCGGCAACCCGTACGGCACCGCGCACCCGGGTGCCAACGGCGCCCCCGGCGAGGAGGTCCTCCAGGCCGCCCGCTACCAGGGCGCGCGCCTGACGCGCATCGCGAAGCGGCTGAAGGGCCTGGCGGAGGACTGACGTCCTGAGCGTCTGCCGACACAGAAGTGCCCCCGGGGAACCGTCCCCGGGGGCACTGTCGCCTTCTCCCGCTCTGCTAGGCGAGGGAGAGGAAGAGCTTCTCCAGCCGGGCGCGCATCGCCTCGGGGTCCTCGCCGTTCTTGCGGCCGCCCTCGATGTCGGTCAGGCACTGCTGGAGCCCGGTCGCGATGATCGCGAACCCGGCCCGGTCGAGGGCGCGGGAGGCGGCGGCGAGCTGGGTCACGACCTCCTCGCAGTCGCGCCCCTCCTCGATCATCCGGATCACGCCGGAGATCTGGCCCTGGGCCCGGCGCAGCCGGTTCAGGACCGCCTTGAGCTCGGCGCCCGCGAGATCGAGTTCCACTGTCACTCCTCCACAGATACCCCAGGGGGTAATTTTACTCCCCGGCGAGGGGTTCCGTCGAAGTCCAAGGATGACACCTGTCAGGGCGTGTAACGGCGGAGGAACATCTCCACCCCGTCGACGACGAGCCGCTCGCTCAGCTCCTCGGTGAGCTCCGTCCCGTACTGCTCGAACACCATCTGCGGGAAGACGAGCAGCGAGTACAGCTGGAGGACCGCGACCTCCAGGTCGGGGATCGTGAGCCGGCCCCGGTCGGCGAGGGTGCGCAGGGCGTCCGCGACGGCGGGGTGGTGGCCGGCCGGTCCGTGGGCGTGCCAGGCGCGGCCGAGCTCGGGGAAGCGGTGGAGCTCGGTGGCGACGAGGGTGCGCAGGGCGCGGCCCTCCTCGTCGGCGCGTACGGCCCGCGCCCAGGCGCGGCCGGCCTCGGTGAGGGCGGCGCGCAGGTCCTCGGCGTCGGCGAGCCGGGAGAGGTCGGGCCCTTCGGTGTCCCCGAGGGGTTCGTCGAGGGCGCCGGCGACGACGGCGGTGAAGAGGGCTTCCTTGCTGCCGAAGTGGTTGTAGACGGTCACCTTGGAGACGCCCGCCTCGGCGGCGATGGCGTCCATGCCGACGCCGAAGCCCTCGCGGAGGAAGAGGTCGCGGGCGGCCCGTACGACGGCCTGCCGCTTGCGGGCGGCGCGGGCGCCGGAGGGCGCGGGCTTGGAATCCATGCGGGGGAGCCTACCAACCCAACTGTACCGTTGAGTTCAACTGTACTGTGCCGTACAGTTCAGTTATGTCGACCGACCTCGCCCCTGCCGACGTCCACGCACGCCGCTGGACGGCCCTCGCGCTGATCTGCGCGGCCCAGTTCATGCTGATCCTGGACGTCACCGTCGTGAACGTCGCCCTGCCCGCCGTCGCCGCCGATCTGGACCTCGGGCGTACGGCTCTGACCTGGGTGGTCACCGCGTACACCCTCTGCTTCGGCGGCCTGATGCTCCTCGGCGGACGGCTGGCGGACGCCCTCGGCGCCCGCCGGACCCTCCTCGCGGGCCTGGCCCTCTTCACCGCGGCCTCCCTGGTCTGCGGCCTGGCCCCGAACGCCACCGTCCTGATCTCCGGCCGCATCGCGCAGGGCACAGGAGCCGCCCTCCTCTCCCCGGCGGCCCTGGCCCTCGTCACGACCACCTTCCACGGCCCGGAACGGGCCAGGGCCCTCGGCGTCTGGGCGGCCGTGGGCGGCACCGGCTCCGCCGTGGGCGTCCTCCTGGGCGGCGCCCTCACGGCGGGCCCGGGCTGGCCGTGGATCTTCTACGTGAACGTCCCGACGGGCCTGGCCCTCCTGGCGACCCTCCCGAAACTCCTGCGGAAGGACACGCCCACCGAAGGGGCGGTGCACCTGGACGTCCCAGGAGCCCTCCTGGTCACCACGGCCACCGGCGCACTCGTCTACGGCCTGGTCCGGGCGGGCGACGACGGCTGGACGGCGCCCGGGACGCTACTGCCCCTCCTGGCAGCGGTCGCCCTTTACCGGCTGTTCGCGGCGACGGAGCGACGAACCCGCACGCCCCTCATAGACCTCCGCATGCTGACCCGACGCCCGGTCGTCGCGGGCTCCGTCCTCATGCTGGTCGCGACGGCGCTCCTGATCTCGTTCTTCTTCCTGGGCTCGATGCGGCTCCAGCGGGTCCACGGCCTGGACGCCTTCCGCACCGGCCTCCTCTTCCTCCCGGTCGCGCTCACCACGGCGATCGGCGCCCACCTCGGCTCCCGCCTGGTCACGACGGCCGGCCCGCGCGCCTGCGCGGCCGGCGGCATGGCCCTGGCGGCGGCGGGCTGCCTGCCGCTCGCCTTCCTGACCCCGACCACCGACCCCTGGACGACCCTCCTGCCGTCCCTGGCGACGGCCGCCCTCGGCCTGGGCGCGGTCTTCGTCACGGCGACCACGACGGCCCTCGGCCTGATCCCCACCCACGAAGCCGGCCTCGCCTCGGGCATCGTCAACACCTTCCACGAGGTCGGCGGCACCATCGGCGTGGCCGCGACCTCCACCCTCGCCCTGGGCCCGACGGGCTTCACCACCACCTTCACCGCCTGCACCCTCACGGCCACCGCGGCAGCCCTGACGACCCCCCTCCTCATCCCCCGCGGCAGACCCCGCCTCTCGGGCGGGGCCCACGGGGTGCACTGAGGACGACCGGGCTCACTCGCTCCCGGAAGGAGCGGCGGCGGACCGTGCCCGCGGCGCCCGCCGCTGCTCGAACTGGCCGAGATGCGTGACCACCGAGCCGTAGAAGCGGTCGACCGCCTCGTCGATGCTGCGGATGAAGCCCGACTCCGTACTGCCCCGGCTGTTCCCCATGCCCTTGAAGAGCGACAGCCGGAAGCCCGTGATGACCGCACCGTCCCTGCTGTCCTTGGGCAGCAGATCACCCGGCTCGGGCCGCAGCCGCTCCAGCGTCCCCCGGGGCCCGCTCCGGCCCTCCAGGAGCGTTTCCACATGCAGGTCGGCGGGGGCGTCCTCCAGGACCCGCAGGAGCCGCTTCGCGACCGAGAGCGGGTAGGCGCCCTCCGGGGCGGGCACGTCGATGGACGTACGGATCTTCCCGGTGCGGAGGTCCGCGGTGAGGGACAGGATGCTCTGCGCGCCGTCGACCCGCAGCTCCGCGGAGAGCTTCCCCTCCTCGCAGAGCCGGTCGGCCAGCTCCGTACGCCGGGACTTGGGGTCGGTGCCGCGCCTGGCCCGCTGCACCGGCAGGGTCTTCTGCCCGAGCTCGCCGCCCAGCCGCAGACAGACCTGACGGATCAGCCGCTCCCAGCTCTCCACGACCTCCACCGCGCGGGGGTCGCCCTGGCACAGGGTCTCGGCGTCGATCCCGTTGCGTACGGGCACCCAGGACGGACCCATGTTCTGGAAGCCGTGACAGCCGGAGTTCTCGTGCTGGAGGTAGTGGAGCAGCTCCTGGAGGAGCCAGGCGTGGGCGGCGTTGCCCACGCCTTCGTGCCGGATCAGCATCTGGGCCTGGTGGGCCACTTCGGCCCACGAGAGGTGCCAGAGCGAGACCTTGTGCTTGCGCCGGCCGTCCGTCTTGACCTCGACGAGCGGACTGCCCTCCAGGGCCACGTCGTTGGACAGGGTGATGACGGCCTCGTACCCGCGACGGGCCGCGATGTCCATGTAGTTCTGGACCTGCTCCGACTTCAGCGGATTGCCGTTGGTCTTGGTCTCGACGAGCGCCGTCCAGAGCTTCCCGGCCCGCTCCGTCCGGATGACACCGTCAGGGCGCTTCGGGCTGTCCCCGTGAGGGAGCGACACCTCGGTGAAGGTCTGCATCCGGCCCGCGGGCGCCCCGAAACCGGCGGTGAGGCGCCGGCCGAACTCCGGGACCTCCGCCATCACCGAGAGCAGCACCGAGGTCGCGCGCACCTCGCGCTCACGGTCGCTCTTGTACGAGGGGACGGGGAAGAGCCGCGCGGGCTTCCAGCTGTCGTTCTCGGCCAGGGACTTCTTCGCGGCCTTGGGGAGCGTGACCTTCTTCTTGGCGGTCCGCGCACCACGTCGCCGGGCGGGTGCGGGCGTCGCACCGGCCGCGGAGGAGGCGGGGGCGGCGGACTCGGGTCCGGACTGCGCGGGGATGAGGGCGGGGCCGGCGGCCTGCGGACCGGGTGCCGCGGCGGGGTCCGCGGAGGGGACGGCGGCGGCGGGTTCTCCCTGTCCTGCCCCGGTCTCGCCCTCTTCCCCGGTCTCCCCTTCCTCGGTCTCGTCCCCTTCGTCGACGGTGATGCCGAAGTCGGTGGCGAGTCCGGCGAGTCCGGTCTCGTACCCCTGTCCGACGGCACGGAACTTCCACTCGTCGTTCCGCCGGTAGAGCTCACCGAAGATGAACGCCGTCTCGATCGTGGCGTCCTCGATGGAGAAGCCGAGCAGCGCCTCGCCCGAACGGTCGGAGACCGTCATGCGCAGGTCGTCCAGATCGCCGAAGCAGCCGCCGTACTGGCTCGCCGCCACCACGATCGTGGTGACGTCCTCGGGGATCGCCGTGAGGTCCAGGCTGATCCGGTCCTCGCTGCCGTTCTCCGTCGGGACCTTGCCGAGCAGCTGCACGCTGCCGTCCTCGGCGGCGGGGTGGTTGTAGAAGTAGAAGTCGGTGTCCCCGCGTACCTTGCCACTGCCGTCGACGAGCAGCACCGAGACGTCCGCGTCACCGTCTCCCGTCGCGCTGCTCCAGCTCAGACCGACGACGACCGCGCCGGTGTCTTCGCTGAGGGTGGCCAGCCCGATGTTGGCTCCCTTGGACATCTCGTGCATGTGTCCCCCCGGACCCTCGCGATGTGTTGTGCGCCCCGGGGGAACCGTAGCGTCCGCAACGAAAGGTCGGGGAGGAACTGTGAAAGTCGGACGAACATGGGGGGCTGGGGGCTGGGCGTGTCGGGAGCGGCTTCGTGCGCGTGCGGCCGGGAGAAGCCCCGAGCGGCCTCGTGCGGCGTGTTCGGGGCTTCGCGTCCGGCCGGGACTCAGTCCTGGCTCGGGCCCGTCTCGTCGATCGGGCGGATGACCACCGGGTAGTCCGGGGAGCCGGGCGGGACCGGGCAGCGGGCGACCTGGGCGGCGATCTCCGTGACGCGGGCCAGGGAGTCGCAGTCGAGGACCCAGTAGCCGGCGAGGACCTCCTTGGTCTCGGCGTACGGGCCGTCCGTGACGACCGGCTCGCCCTGGGCGTCCACCGTGACGAAGCGGGTCGTGGACGGGGCGGCGAGGCCCTGGGCGTCTACCATCTCGCCGCGCGCGGAGACGTCCGCGTTGATCGCGTTCATGTGGTCGAACATGGCCTGGAGCTGCGTCTTGTCCCACGCGGGGTACCGCGCCGAGCCGCGGCCCGTCATCGCCTCGTAGTCGGCCTGCGCTCCCTGGACCATCACCAGGTACTTCATGACGTCCTCCTCGTCGATCTCTGCGATTACTGCCTCTCGCAGCAGAGTCGGAGCCGGGCCGCCGTTCTCGACACCGCGCGGACGGAAACCGGGAAAGCCGGAGAAATCACTCGACCGCCCCATGGCGCCGGTCAAGATCTGCGATGTGAACGCACTCACCTTCTCCGCCGCCTTCATCGCCTTCTTCTCCGTCGTCGGACCCCCGAAGGTGCTCCTCGCCTTCGCCGGCCTCGCCCAGGTCCACGACGTCCGCCAGCTGCGGCTCATCGCGCTCATCTCCTCCGGCGCGGCCGTCCTCGTCGGGCTCGTCACCGGCATCACCGCGCCCTGGCTGCTCGACCTCTTCCACATCAGCACACCCGCCCTCCAGCTCGCGGGCGGCGTCATCTTCTTCATCTACGCCGTCGGCCTCGTCCTCGGCCTCCACCTCGGCTCCGACGGCACCCACCAGGACTCCCCCGACCTGGTCAGCGGGGTGCGCGAACTGCTCATGCCGTACGTCGTGAGCCCGCTCGCCATGACCGCCGTCCTCATCGAGGCCGCCGCCCGCGACTCCGTCAGCTGGCGCTCGACGGTCGTCGGCGCGTACGTGTCCGTCATCGCCCTCGACCTCGTCTGCGTCCTGCTCCTCACCCGGATCCTGCGCCGCACCCACCACGCCACGATCGAGCTCCTCGGCCGCCTGCTCGGCCTGCTGCTCGCCGCCGTCGGCGTCGACCTGGTCCTCGACGGGCTCTACGACCTGGGAGTGCCCGGCCTGGGCACCCGCCATTAGACGACCCGGTCAGGAGCCGCTCAGCTCCCGCTCCAGCGGCGTCCGGAAGCGGGGCGTCACCCGTACGTCCCCCAGCCACCCCGCGAGCCGCTCCTCCTCGGCCCCGATCGCCCGCTCCGCCTCCGCGCCCACGTCGGCCAGGAGCCGGCGGGCGAGGGAGCCGTCCGGGCGCTGCGCCCAGCCGCCGACGATCCGGCCGTTCCACCACACCGTCGGCCCGACGTTCCCGCTGCGGTCGTACAGCGCCGCCCGGTACTCCGGGTCCAGGTACCAATCACGCCCCCGCCACCCCATCGCCGTCGGGTCGAGCGCGGGCAGCAGCGCCGCCCACGGTTCCGGCTCCGGTACGGGCCCGAGGTCCTCCGGCAGCACGAAGGCCGCCCCCTCCGCGACCGTCACCCGCACCGCCCCCACCGCCGCGAGCGCCTTGCGGACGTCCGTGACCTTCCACCCCGTCCACCACGTCAGGTCCGCCTCGGTCGCCGGCCCGCACGCCCCGAGCCACCGCCCGAGCAGCTCGGCCCGCGCCTCCGCCGGATCCTGTACGGGACGGGCCTCGGCGGTCGCCCACCGGAAGCGGCTCGACGTCCACGAACCCTGCGGCCGGCCCCGTACGATCCGGCCCTCCATGCCCAGCACCCGCAGCACCCGGCTCGCCACGGACTGGACCCCCTCCTGACGGGTCCCCGGCCCGTACACGTACGTCGACCTCAACCTCGGTACGGCCTCGCCGAGTTCGGCCCCCGTCGCCTCGCCCCGCGCGCCCAGCTCGGCGAGGACGAGCCGCTCGGTCTCCGCCAGCCAGTCCCCGTCGAAGGCGCTGCCGGCCGCCAAGTGCTTGAGGAGCGTGGTCCGTTCGCGGACCGCGGCCGCTTCGGTCGTCGAGGCCTGGACGGCGGTGGCGAGGGAGGACGGGAAGACGAAGACCGTGTGCCGCATCCCGTGCATACGGACCAGGGACCCGTCCTCGTACAGCGCCCGCTCCACCGCCGCCACCGGCTCGACGCCCTTCGCCGACCGCGCCGCCACCGCGAGGAACACGCTCGCCGGATCCGTCGCGTGCAGCGCCACCAGCGCGCCCCCGACCTCCGCCGCGGACCCCGCCCGCGCGCCCCCGGCCAGCCGGTGCCGTACCCCGAGCCGGGCCCGCCGCTCGGCCGCGTCGATGAACCTCGTGTCTCCCATGGGCCCCATGATGAGTCAGGCCCCCAGGAACTCCGTCACCGTCTTCACGAACTCGTCCTCCTTCTCGAAGAACATGACGTGCCCGGCGTCGATCTCGGCGTACGTGCTGCGGGCGATCGCCGCGTGCAGCTCCCGGCTGTTCTCCACCGGGACGGTCGCGTCCTGCGTGCCGCCGATGACCAGCGTCTCCGCCGTGATCCGGGGCAGCAGCCCGCGGATGTCGACCCCGAGGTCGAGCGCCACGTGCCGCAGGGTGCCCGGGGTGGGCGGCATGTTCGGGATGAGCGCCTCGACGCCCTCGCGGCCGATCCCGTTGAGGAAGTCGCGGCTGAACCCGGTCATCGTCACGCTCCGCCCGAACCCCGCCGGGTCGTACGCGCCGAGCCGCTGCCACAGCGTGAACAGGTTCCGCAGGTACTCGTCGCCGTCGGTGTACGCCCACCCCGCCACGAGCACGAGGCGCTCGACCAGGTCCGGACGGAGGGCGGCGACGGCCGCCGACACCGGGGCCCCCATCGAGAACCCGAGCAGATCGACCGGGCCGGTGCCCGCGTCCTCGATGACCGCGACGATCTGCGCGGCGAGCGTCTCGACGGTCAGCGGGCCGCCGTCGTCGACGGTCCGGTCGGCGCCGGACAGGTCCAGGGTGATCACCCGGCGGCCGGCCGTGAAACGGGGCGCGGTCCGGCCCCAGTTGATGACGGCGCCCCCCGAGCCGGTGCCATGGACGAGGAGGAGGGCGGGGCCGGCGCCCGAACCCTCGATGTCGTAGTGGACGCGGGCGGTGCCGACGGTGACGGTGGCCATGATCTGTGCTCCCGGTGGTGAACCTGCTGGGGCGGCCCCTCCGGCGGAGGCGGTCGCTGCCTGACACCGAGGACTCTGCCGACCACCGAAAGCCGACGGGAGAGCCCTTCCGACCCTGGGACCGGGAGTCCCTGGATACGGCCCCGCCCCGTCCCCCGGGGCGGCGCGACCCGGGGACCGCCGGTCCCTGGATACGGCCGCCCGCACACGGCACCATGATCCGGCATGACGATCGACCGCCGTGAACTCGCCGACTTCCTGCGCCGTTCCCGCGAGCGGGTCCGCCCGCAGGACGCGGGCCTCCCGGCCGGGCCCCGCCGCCGCACCCCCGGACTGCGCCGCGAGGAGGTCGCCCAGCTCGCGGGCATGTCGGCCGACTACTACATCCGCCTGGAGCAGGCCCGCGGCCCGCAGCCCTCGCCGCAGATGCTCGCCGCGCTGGCCCGCGCGCTGCGCCTCGACACCGACGAGCGCGACCACCTCCACCTCCTCGCCGGCCACCGCCCGCCGGCCGGCGCCACGACCGGCGACCATGTCGCACCGGGCCTGCTGCACCTGCTAGACCAGCTGGACACGACCCCCGCGCAGGTCCTGAGCGACCTCGGGGACGTCCTCGCGCAGAACGCGATGGCCCAGTCCCTGCTGGGCGGGGTGTGCACGGTGTCGGAGCACGGACGGAACGTGGTCTGGCGCTGGTTCGCCGACCCGGCGGCCCGTACGGCGTACCCGGCCGAGGAGCACGCGTACTACAGCCGCCTCCACGTCGCCGACCTGCGCGCGGCCGTCGGCCGGCGCTCCGGCGACCCGGCCGCCACCCGGCTCGTGGAGCGGCTGCGCGGGGCGAGCGAGGAGTTCACGGAGCTGTGGGAACGGCACGAGGTGGCGGTCCGCCGGCACAGCCGGATGCGGGTCGCGCATCCGTTGATCGGCGCGGTCGACCTGGACTGCCAGGTGCTGCTCGCCCCGGAGGGCGAACAGCGCCTCGTCCTCTTCACCCCGCCGCCGGGCACGGACGCGGGGGAGCGCCTGGCACTGCTCCGGGTGGTGGGCACGGAACAGTTCACGCCCAGCTCCTAGGCCGTAGAAGCCTCGCGGCTCACCCGGCGGCCCGCTCGCCCAACGGCCGCCGCCGCAGGGTCGGATCGGTCAGGTAGGGCGGCCGCCAGGCGCCGTCCGGCTGGTAGAGGTTGGTCCCGGGCGGCACGATCGCGTCGATCCGGTCGAGGGTCTCGTCGGTGAGGACGACCGTCGAGCCCTTGAGCAGCCCTTCCAGCTGCTCCATCGTCCGGGGGCCGAGGATCACGGACGTCACGGCCGGGTGCGCGGCGGCGAAGGCGATCGCCAGCTCGGGCAGGGAGCATCCGATGGACTCGGCGACCTCGACGAGGGCCTCGACGGCGTCGAGCTTGGCGGCGTTCACGGGCAGGGAGGGGTCGAAGCGGTGCGGGGTGAGCGCGGGCCGCCCGCTGGTGAGGTCGATCGGCCGGCCCTTGCGGTACTTGCCGGTGAGGAAGCCGGAGGCGAGCGGGCTCCAGGTCAGTACGCCCATCCCGTACTTCTGGGCGGTGGGCAGCACGGAGGCCTCGACGCCCCGCGCGAGCAGCGAGTAGGGCGGCTGCTCGGACCGGAACCGGCGCAGCCCGCGCCGCTCGGCGACGGCGTGGGCCTCGACGATCTCCTCGGCGGGGAAGGTGGAGCAGCCGAAGGCCCGGATCTTCCCCTGGCCGACGAGATCACCGAGAACATCGAGGGTCTCCTCGACATCGGTCCGGGGATCGGGCCGATGGACCTGATAGAGGTCGATCCACTCCGTCCCGAGCCGCTTGAGGCTGTTCTCGACGGCGAGCGTGATCCAACGCCGGGAGGAACCGCCCTTGTTGGGTCCCTCGCCGCCCATCGGGAAGTACACCTTGGTGGCGAGGACGGTCGCCTCACGGCGCCGGGGGTCGCGCAGCGCCTTGCCGACGATCTCCTCGGACTCGCCGGCCGAGTACATGTCGGCCGTGTCGACGAAGTTGATGCCCTGGTCGAGGGCTGCATGGATGATCCGTACGGACTCCTGGTGGTCCGGATTGCCGACCGCCCCGAACATCATGGTGCCGAGGCAGTAGGTGCTGACGTCGATCCCGGTCCCGCCGAGTACCCGATAGCGCATGCGCGCACTCTAGGGAGTGGAGTGCACTCCAAGGCAAGGGCTTCAAAGCCCTTGCTGCCGCAGGAAATCGAGAATCAGCCCGCCCAGCAGCTCGGGCCGCTCCAGATGCACGTCGTGCCCGGCACCGGGAAGGCCGACGCCGTGCAGTCCGGGCCGCACCCGGACCATCTCCGCGTACTGCTCACCGCCGATGATCCCGCCCTCGCCGAGCACGACGAGTCCGGGACAGGCGACGGCGGCCCACTCCGCCCAGAATTCCCGCCGGGCGTTCTCGTCGAGGGACCGCTCCATGACGTCGGGGTCGAAGCGCGGCCAGAGCCCGCCGTCGCGCTCTTCGAGCCCGTCGGCCCAGCCTTCTCCGACGGCCCGCCGGCCGTTCCCCAGGTAGGCGACGGCCGCCTCCCGCGAGGGGAACGGCACCGGCCAGGCCCGTAGCCAGCCGCCGATCTGCTCGGGCAGGCCGGGCTCGGGCTCGCCGGGCCCGGCCTCGACGAGGACGAGCGCGCGCGGCAGGCCGGGGTGGGCGGCGGCGGTGAGGAGCGCGGTGTGCCCGCCGAGCGACTGCCCGATCAACAGGGGCCGTACGAGGCCGAGTTCCTCGACGACGGCGACGGCATCGGCGACGTACGCGGCCCGGGAGACGTCCGCCGGGAGCCGCTCGCTGCGGCCGTGCCCGCGCTGGTCGAGGGCGACGACCCGGTGCCCGGCGTCTTGGAGCAGCCGGGCGAGGGCGTCCCACTCGCCGGAGTGCCCGGCGAGTCCGTGGAGGAGGAGGGCGTCGGGCCCGGAGCCGCCCCAGTCGCGGCAGGTCAGCCGTACATCGTCACGTACGAGAACACGCTCGGTCCAGGAAGGGGAAGAAGAGCTCATCCGGTCATGATCCCCGGTGGGTGGAGGAGTTGGTCGGCGACGGCGGTGCGGGCGTAGAGGACGGAGCGGCCGCTGCGGTGGGCGGTGACGAGTCCGGCGTTGCGGAGGGCGATGAGGTGCTGGGAGACGCCGGCGGCGGACATGCCGCAGTGGGTGGCGAGCTGGGTGGTGGAGGCGGGGGTGTCGAGCTCGGTGAGGAGCAGGGTGCGGGAGCGGCCGAGGACGGCGGCGACGGCATCGGTGGCGGCGGTGGTACGGGGTTCCCAGACGCTGCCGAAACCCCGTGCCGGATAGGCGAGTTGAGGCGGATCGGGATGTACGGAACGGGTGAGGACCTGGGGGTACGCGAAGACGGAGGGGATCAGCAGCAGCCCCGACCCGGCCTGGTCGCGGGTGATCGCGCAGTGCCGTCGTACGAGCCGCAGCGTGCCGTCGTCCCACCGTACGGTCTCGTGGAGCTCGCTCAGGACCCGCGCCGAACCGTGCTCGGCGACCTGCCGGGCCCGGTGGAAGACATCGGCCTCCAGGACCTTCTGGATGCGGGCCCAGTAGGGGGCGAGGGCGAGCTCCCAGTACGTCTCGATCTCGTCGGCGACCTTGGGAAGGACGGCCGCGGGATCCTCCCGCAGCGCCCGGAGCCGGGCCGCGTCGGCACCCTTCCCCTCCAGGGTGTCGAGGTCGTCGATCACGTCCTCGGCGAGGGAGCGGCGGATGGCGTCGAGCTCGGCGTCGAGGCTGGGGAAGGGCCCGGCGGGGGTGGGGTTGAGGAAGTCGGCGAGGTAGCCGCGGGCGGGGACGAGGGCGGCCAGCCAGCCGCGATCGAGGCCTGCGCGGACGAGCCGGGGCCGGACCTGGGCGGCCCAGCGGCGGTGGGGGGCGGAGTCGCGATGGTGGACGACGATGCGGTAGCTGGTGACGACCTCCCACATGGGGGAGACGGCGAAACGGGTCTGGGCGAGGTCGGCGGCGGAGAAACTGAGCCCGGCTTCCATGCGTGCCACGTCCTGGGGTCGGCGAATGGATTCGCTCTGACCTTAATCATTGGAGGGCCGAGGAGCCGGAAGAACAAACTCCCCCCATGCCTCCTTCCACACGCACCTCCACGTCGGCGACGTCCCTCTCTGCCTTCCGGGGTCTCCCGCCCGTGGTCTGGACGATCTTCGCGGGAACGATCGTCAACCGTCTCGGCTACCTGGTCACGCCGTTCCTGGTGTTCTTCCTGGCCTCGCGGGGAGTGACGGGCGGGGAATCCACGTACGTACTCGGCGCGCTCGGCGCGGGCAACCTGATCGGCCCGGCCGTGGGCGGCATCCTCGCCGACCGCATCGGCCGCCGTCCCACGATGCTGATGGGCCTGATCGGCGCGTCGGCGGCGCAGGGAGCCCTCTTCCTGGCGCCGGGGGTGTGGACGATGGCGGCGGCGTCGCTGCTGATCAGCGCGGCGGGCAGCCTGGTGCCCCCGGCGGCGTACGCGCTGCTGGCGGACGCCGTCGACAACGAACGGCGCCGCCGCGCGTACGCCCTCTTCGGCTGGGGCGTGAACATCGGCACCGCGGTGGCGGGAGTCCTGGGCGGCTATCTGGCGGCGCAGGGGTACTGGCTCCTGTTCGCGGTCGACGCGGGCTCGATGCTGCTGTACGCGCTGGTGGTGGCGGTACGCATCGAGGAACCGAAGCAGGAGACGCCGCAGAAGCAGGCGAAGGACGGCATCGGCTACGGCGTGGTGATCCGGGACCGCCTGGCGATGCTCCTGCTCCCCCTCTTCGGCGTGCAGCTCTTCGTCTACTCCCTCACAGAGGTGGCGCTCCCGCTCGCGGTCCGCGACAGCGGCCTGTCGCCGGCGGTGTACGGGGCGATGGCGGCGGTCAACGCGATCATGGTCGTCGCACTCCAGCCCTTCGCGACGGCCTGGCTGTCCCGACTGCCGCAGCTGGCGGTGCAGAGCGCGGGCAGCGCGCTGATCGCACTGGGAGTGGCGCTGACGGGCCTGGCGCACAGCGTCATGGGCTACGCGTTGTCGGTGGTGATCTGGTCGCTGGGCGAGGTGGTGGTCGCGGGCATAGCGGCGAGCCTCTTCGCGAACCTGGCCCCGGCCCACGCCCGGGGCCGCTACCAGGGCGCGTTCAGCTGGACGTGGGGAATGGCCCGCTTCGGGGCGCTGACGCTGGGGGTGACGGTGTACACGACGCTGAGCCCGGCGACCCTGTGGTGGACGGCGCTGGTGGCGGGCACGGCGACAGCGGCGACGACACTGACCCTGAAGACCCGCATGGAGCGCCGCGCCACCCACACCCTGGCGGCCTGAAGACCACGAACTAATCGCGCTGAATGTGCTCGGGATCGATGTGACGCCGGACCATGGGCACGGAGGCGACCGCGGCGGCGAGCATGACCCCCAGCGCGGAGGCGAACAGCAGGGGCAATCCCTCCCAGTCCCAGTGCACCTCACCACCCCCGGTGATCAGATAACTGGACTCGGCAAGCCACCCGGTGACGATGGCGGCCCCCAACCCCACCACCAACGGCAACAACACCTGCACCACCTGCACCACCCGCAAGGTCCCGGCCCGAGCCCCCAACAAGGCCAGCGCAGTCACCTGCCCCCGCCGCTCCATGGCCCGATCGGCCACAGACACGACGAACGCAGACACCCCGATCACCAACCCGAGCACCATGCCGACGACCAGCAGACTCCGAATCACGGTCAGCTGAGCGAGGGATCCGATCACAATCCCCACGGGCTCGACGGAAGCGGTCGGGGCAACGGCCCCGATCCCGTCGAGAACGGAGCGGACGGTGTCGGGGTCGGAAGGACTGACGAGAACGAAGCGAGCGCCTGCGAGCTGAGTGCCTTGGGGGAGGAAGGAGGGGGGGATGAGGAGGCTTGGCCCGGCGAACTCCGAGGGATCGTAGGCTCGAACGGTCACAGAGTCCTGCGGGACGGAGACAGTCAGCTTCCGCCCGCTGTCGAGCAGGAACATGAAGTCGCTGCCGGTGCGGGCGTCTTCGTCGAAGAGGAAGGTCGGATTGTCGATCCGCAGCACCTTGTTGTCGACGCACCCCTGCGTCGCCGCGGTGAAGGCAGCCAACTGAGCGCACGTTGCAACGACGGCTTCGACCCTGGGTAGAGCCTCCTCAACGGTGGCCACCCAGGATTCGGCGATCAGGCCATGGGCCTGCACTCCACGCACAAGGGTCATCTGCGTGCGCTGCTGCGCACTCAACTCCGAAATTGGAAGGCTGTATTCCTGGACCGGAGTCGTTCGCCGACTGACCTGGTCCAATTCGATGAGCACCCCTTGTGTGAGTGAGGCACCGAACACCAGCAGGACGAGACCGGTGACCACCCGCAATGCGCTGCCCGGATCGACTTCTGTCCGTCGCATGGCCAGGGACATAGGCAAGGATTTCGACACTGCCCCCAGGCGTTGTGAGAGCCACGATGTGATCGGCGCCAGCCCGAACACGAGCCCTGCCCCAGTCATCAGCACAGCGGTGGGAACCAGAATTGCGCTGCCGGACCCGCCTGACGGATCCCGCCCCATTGCACTGAGCAGGCAGTATCCGCCGATGACTCCGAGCCCAGGGATCAACAGCAGCATCCCGTACTTCTTTGGAGGCTTGCTCTCTCCGGTTCGGCGCACGTTGATGGGTGACTGGGCTGCCCGGCGCGCGCTGAACTGGCCGACGACCCACGCGAGGACCGGACATCCCAGCAGGCATACGGCGATGGTCACCCGCTCGGGCCGCCCGTCGGCCGGGTACCAGTGCAACCCGGGCAATCCGACCCGCGCCATGACTTCGTTGACCCCGAGATATCCGATGAGCCCAACCGCTGCCCCGACGAAGGCGGCAACCACGCTCTCTCCGGCATTGACCCGCAACGTGTCCTTCATGCTGAGGCCGATGAGCCGAAGCGCGGCAAGCCGGCGCGCACGGGACTCTCCGGAGAGTCGCGCGCAGACGGAGAGGAAGATGACGAGAGGGAGCAGCACGATGCAGCCGATAGTGAACCGCAGGATGTCGAGAGTCGATGGTTCGATGAGCTCGTGCTGCATGTACTTGGTCCCGAAGTGCCCGAGGGGTGCCGCCTGGGTCAGCCCATTCGGACTGGTGCCGATGTAGGCGTACAGCTCGTCGGGACCTGCGAGCCCCGCCGGGGCGATCGTGCCGGTCACACGGCCGGGTACTAGGCCCGCAGCGCGTGGGTTGGCAGCCAGGATCTCGCCCAGCTTCGGCGAAACGATCGCCTCGCCTGCGCGGGGGAGTCCCTTGATTCCCGGAGGAACCGGCAATGGCCCAGGGCCGGTGCGAGCGATGAAGATCCGTCGCAGTGGCTGTGAACCATAGGGGTCCAGGAATTCTTGGTAAACGGCATTGTTGTTCTTCGCGGACTGCACCGATCGGAGCGTCACCCGGGCATCGCTGGCAGCGATGATCGTCGGAATGGTGAGTGCGGCGGCCAGGCAGGCAACGCCAAGGGCGGATCCGAGCGCCATCAGGAGGAACCGGACCTGCGCCCTGCGCCCGCTGCGCCACAGCAGGCGCATGCCAAGGATGAACGCGTTCACACGGCCACCCGCTGGACCAGCACACCGTCCGACATCGTGTACTGGGTATCGGCCTTCGCAGCGACATCAGCATCGTGGGTAACGATGACAACAGCGGTCTTCTGCCGGCGCGCCAGCTGAAGGAACTCGTCCAACACAGCCGCTGCGTTGGCGCTGTCGAGCGCTCCGGTCGGCTCATCGGCGAACACCACGTCCGGCCGGTGGACCAGGGCCCGCGCAACTGCCACGCGCTGACTCTGGCCTCCCGACAGTTTCGACGTCCTGCGCCGTAAGAGATCGCCCATTCCGAGCCGTCCCAGCACCTGGCCGGCCATGGCGTGGGCATGGGACTTACTGATCCCGGCGAGCCGGAGGGGAAGGGCTGCGTTCTCCTCGACGGTCAGTTCCGGCAGCAGTTCCCCGTACTGGAAGACGAACCCGAGTCGCGTGCGACGCAGGGCACTGAGCTCTCCGTCAGGGAGAGATGAGAGCCGTTCTCCGTCGAAGGTCACCGTGCCGTTGGAGGGCGGCAGGACCCCGGCGAGGCAGTACAGCAGGGACGACTTGCCTGACCCACTACTGCCCATGATGGCGGCGACTTCACCGCGCTTGAGCGTGAAATCGGCACCGGTGACCGCCTGCTGCGTGCCGTAGAAGAGATCCACGCCCTCGGCGTGGAGGATGACGTCCTTCAAGGTGCGCACTCCTATGGGAGCGGGAGCCGCAAGTGTGCGGCTCCCGCGCAGATCGACTGCCCTACGGGCGCTTGAAGTGCTTCGTCGGAGAGCAGTTGTCAGGGTGCAAGGAGCCGCGGTTCTGGCATACGCGCACCTCTGCCGTATTCGTGTACCGAGAGGCGCCATCGTGGACGAGCTTGTCGATCCAGACGGTCTTCTTCTGCACCCCGTCGAAGCGATTCCAGCCGTAACCGTGCACCTTCACCTGCAGGTAGACGTTGTGGTTGTCGTCCAGGCCCACATCACGCAGCTTGCCCGTGATGTGGAATGCACCCTGCTGTACCTCTGCGGGCTCCCACTTGTACCTGCCCTCCGCGAAGCGTGCTCCGGTCGTCTTGAAGAGCGCCACGTTGTGCCACGAATCAGCCGCCGCAACCCCCATCCCCCCGAAGAACAGCCCCGCTGCCACCGCTGCCGTTGCCAACTTCCTCATTGGTCGCCCCTAGTTGAGTCGAGTGTGCCGACTGGTCATCACAGAAAGTATCGGCATCACTACAGACCGGATGGAGAAGGAACGTACCTCCGGCCGATCACCCCCCTATCCAGTGAACGACCCCCTCCAGGCGCCTCGTTCAGCCCTGAGGGCCACTTCTGTGGCGTGAGGGCCGTTCGATGACGGGGGTCGGTGAGGCGCCCGCGCGTCAACAGTCGTCCACCCGCGCGTCAAAGCGCGCCGAGCGCGATGGCCTGCGGCGTCCGTGCCCGAACAGCACGACGGGCGGACCGGTCGGCAGGCTTGGTCGCCTGGTCGACCTGTCCGCCCGTGGGGGCCGGCTCGGGGCCTCAGCCGGCTCTACCGTCTTGATCGGGTTGATCGAGCCATTCGTAGGGTTGGGTCGCCCAGGGGTGCTGGGTGTGGCTATCAGTCGGCTGCCGACTCGTGGCTGTCCTCGCTTCGCCGCCCAGCGCCCCACGACGACTCGGCCGCCGATGAGGAAGTGCGAACAAGTCGCTGTGTAGAGCAATGCCGGCGAGGTCGTCCGTGGCACGAACCGTACGAGCGAGCACGTCAGGAGCGCGATGAGCCGGATATGGGCGGGGATCGATAGCGGCAAGGGCCACCGTCACGGCCTCGTCCTGGACGCGGAAGGCAAGACGCTGCTGTCGCGGCGGGTCGCCAACGACGAGCCGGAGCTGCTGAAGCTGATAGGTGACGTCCTGGACGAGGCCGACGGCCGCGAGGTCACATGGGCGATTGACATGACCGGCGGTGAGCCGGCGCTGCTGCTGGCCCTCCTCGTCGGCCATGGTCAGGAGATCCTCTACATGCCCGGTCGTCTGGTGAACCGGGCTTCCGACGGTTACCGCGGCGAGGGCAAGACCGATGCCCGCGACGCCTACGTCATCGCCGATCAGGCCAGGATGCGCCGCGATCTGCGGCCCATCCGGCCCGGTGACGAAGCCGCCATCGAACTCAAGCTGCTGACCGGCCGCCGGTCCGACCTGGTCGAGGACCGCACCCGTGTCGTCAACCGCTTGCGCGGCACACTGCTGAGCATGTTCCCCGGCCCTGGAACGGGCCCTGGACGTGACCAACACCGGCCCGCTCAGGCTGCTGACGGGCTACCAGACCCCGGCCTTGATCCGCCGCGCCGGCATCGCCCGGCTGACGAAGTGGCTGGCCCACCGCAAGGTCCGCAACGCGAGAGTTCTGGCCGAGACGGCGGTCGAGGCTGCCGAGCGGCAGCACACCTCCGTCCCCGGGGAGAAGACCATCGCGAAGCTGGTCCACACCCTGGCCGAGGAGGTGATGGCCCTCAACGCGCAGGTTTCCGAGATGGACAAGCATCGAGGGCCGGTTTCGCGAGCACGAGCTCGCCGACACACTCCTGAGCGTCCCCGGCATCGGATCGACCCTCGGTGCCGAGTTCCTCGCCGCCGTCGGCGGCGACCTGGCCGAGTTCGACTCCCCCGACGCCCTGGCGGCCTTCGCCGGCGTCGCCCCAGCACCGCGTGACTCGGGCAAGGTCAGCGGCAATCTCCACCGGCCGATCACCTACCACCGAAGACTCCAGCGGGTCTTCTACACCTCCGCCCTCGTCAGCGTCCGCTACGACCCGAACTCGCGGAAGTTCTACGACCGTAAACGCGCCGAGGGGAAGAAACACGTCCAGGCCGTGCTCGCCCTCGCCCGCCGACGCGTCAACGTCATCTGGGCCCTGATCCGTGACCGACGGTGCTACGAAGTGACACCACCGGTCACGACGGACGCTTGACAACAGCATTAGGAAGCGAAGACCTCGCGGAGCTTCGACTCCTTCTCGCTGTCCAGGTTCGAGTGGATCAGCTCCGTGTGGCCGCCCGGGAAGGCCTCCCGTACTCGTTCGACCACGGCGTCCTGCGTCACCTTCGCCTTGACCGAGTCGATGAAGTCGTCGTCGATGCCCACGTCGTCCATCTTCCCGCCCAGTGCTCCGGCCGCCGCCCCGACCGCCGCGCCGAGGAGCGGCATGAAGAAGAGGAGGCCGAAGAGCATGCCCCAGAAGGTGCCGGAGAGGGCGCCAGCCTCCAGAAGCTCGCCGTACGGCGCTCGGCAACAGGTATGGCCCAGTAAATGCGGTTCGGGTTAAAGGTGCATCTTTGGGGTGATTTGTCAGTGGCGGGTGGGGCGTCGTGGGGCGAGCTCGTAGGCGTGATCACCGATGCGCACTGACAGCAGGAAAAGTCGAAGGGCCCCACCGCGAACGGTGGGGCCCTTCGACAACGTGCCCGGTGAGGCACTGGCGGAGGATACGAGATTCGAACTCGTGAGGGGTTGCCCCCAACACGCTTTCCAAGCGTGCGCCCTAGGCCTCTAGGCGAATCCTCCGTGGAGAACATTACATGACCGGAGAGGGTGCTCGCGCACACGATTCCGGGTGGGGGTCCGGCGAAGGGTGCAGGTCGGTGGGGATGGCCGGGGCGGGGCTCGGATCGGGTACGCTGGGCGCAGCCCCTCACGCGGTGCTATCTGACTGAACTCCCCCAGGGCCGGAAGGCAGCAAGGGTAGGTCGGCTCTGGCAGGTGCGTGGGGGGCGCTTGCGTTCCCCGGGCGCAGATCGTTTTTCCCGGGTTGTCGGTGGGCGCCTATAACCTCGTATACGTGTCGTCTCTCGCGCTGTACCGCCGCTATCGCCCCGAGTCCTTCGCCGAGGTCATCGGGCAGGAGCATGTCACCGACCCGTTGCAGCAGGCCCTGCGGAACAACCGGGTCAATCACGCGTACCTGTTCAGCGGGCCGCGGGGGTGCGGAAAGACGACCAGCGCGCGCATTCTCGCGCGGTGTCTGAACTGTGAGCAGGGGCCCACGCCCACCCCGTGCGGTGAGTGCCAGTCCTGCCGGGACCTCGCGCGGAACGGGCCGGGGTCGATCGACGTCATCGAGATCGACGCCGCCTCCCACGGTGGTGTGGACGACGCCCGTGACCTGCGGGAGAAGGCCTTCTTCGGGCCCGCCTCCAGCCGGTACAAGATCTACATCATCGACGAGGCCCACATGGTCACCTCGGCGGGCTTCAACGCCCTCCTGAAGGTGGTCGAGGAGCCGCCGGAGCACCTCAAGTTCATCTTCGCCACGACCGAGCCCGAGAAGGTCATCGGGACCATCCGGTCCCGGACCCATCACTATCCCTTCCGGCTCGTGCCGCCGGGGACGCTCAGGGACTATCTGGGCGAGGTGTGCGGGCGCGAGGGCATTCCTGTCGAGGACGGGGTGCTGCCCCTCGTCGTGCGCTCCGGCGCCGGTTCCGTGCGTGACTCGATGTCCGTCATGGACCAGCTGCTCGCCGGCGCCGCCGACGACGGTGTGACCTATGCCATGGCGACGTCTCTTCTCGGATATACGGACGGGTCCCTGCTCGACTCCGTCGTCGACGCCTTCGCGGCCGGGGACGGCGCCGCCGCGTTCGAGGTCGTCGACCGGGTCATCGAGGGCGGCAACGACCCTCGGCGGTTCGTCGCCGACCTCCTGGAGCGGCTGCGGGACCTCGTGATCCTCGCCGCCGTGCCCGACGCCGCCGAGAAGGGGCTCATCGACGCCCCCGTCGACGTCATCGAGCGCATGCAGGCGCAGGCGTCCGTGTTCGGCGCCGCCGAGCTCAGCCGTGCCGCCGACCTCGTGAACACCGGACTGACCGAGATGCGCGGCGCCACCTCGCCCCGGCTCCAGCTGGAGCTGATCTGCGCGCGCGTGCTGCTGCCCGCCGCCTTCGACGACGAGCGTTCCCTCCAGGCGCGGCTCGACCGGCTGGAGCGCGGGGCCGCCGCCGCGCCCGCACCCGCGCCCGTCTTCACGCCCGGACCCCCGGCGTCCGCCATGGGGTACGTGCCCGGGCCCGAGGCCCACACCCCGATGGCCCCGCCCCCGCCCGCCCCCGCGCCCGCCCCCGTGCAGCAGCCGGCCCCCGCGCCCGTGCAGGAGCAGCCGGCCCCCGCCGCCTCCCGGCCCGGTGCCTGGCCCGGTGCCGCCGCCCCCGGCAGCGGTGCGCCCGGCGCCTGGCCCGGCGCGTCCGCACCCGCGGCGCCCGCCGCCCCGGCCCCCGCGCCCGTACAGGCGCAGCCCGCGCCGCAGGCCCCCGCCCCGGCCTCCGGCGGCGGGGACACGGCCCAGGTGCGGAACCTGTGGCCGCAGATCCTCGACGCCGTGAAGAACCGGCGCCGCTTCACCTGGATCCTGCTCAGCCAGAACGCCCAGGTGGCCGGGTTCGACGGCACGACCCTCCAGCTCGGCTTCCTCAACGCCGGCGCCCGCGACAACTTCGCGAGCAGCGGCAGCGAGGACGTCCTCAAGCAGGCCCTCGCCGAGCAGTTCAACGTGAACTGGAAGATCGAGGCGATCATCGACCCCTCGGGCGGCTCCGCGCCCCCGCCCGCCGCCACCGGCTTCGGAGGCGGTTCCGGTGGGTCCGGCGGCTCCGGCGGCTCCGGCGGCGGTTTCGGCGGATCCGGAGGGGGCTTCGGCGGTGGCGGTCGGCCCGCCGCTCCCGCGCCCGCCTTCCAGCAGGCCCCGCCGTCCGCCCCCGTGCAGGCGCAGTCCGCCCCTGCCCCCGCCTTCCCGCAGGCCCAGGCGTCCGCCCCGGCGCCCGCTCCCGCGCCCGCGTACACGCCCCCCGCGCCGCAGCCGGTGGCGCCCGAGGACGACGTGCCGGAGGAGGACGATCCGGACCTCGTCGACTCCGCGCTCTCCGGGCACGACCTGATCGTGCGCGAGCTCGGAGCCACGGTTGTGGAGGAATACACGAACGAGTAGGGGCGTCTCGCTCGGTGGCCCGCACAAGGGGCATGCCGCCACGCGGGCTACCCTGGCAGGCGTGAAGGTCCTCGTCATCGGCGGCGGCGCCCGCGAACACGCCCTGTGCCGCTCTCTCTCCCTCGATCCCGACGTCACCGCTCTGCACTGCGCGCCCGGCAACGCCGGAATCGCGGAGGTCGCCGAGCTGCACCCCGTCGACCAGCTGGACGGCGCGGCCGTCGCCGCGCTCGCCACCGAGCTGGGCGCCGAGCTCGTCGTCGTCGGCCCGGAGGCCCCGCTCGTCGCGGGTGTCGCCGACGCCGTGCGCGCGGCCGGCATCCCGGCCTTCGGCCCGTCCCAGGAGGCGGCGCAGCTGGAGGGCTCCAAGGCGTTCGCCAAGGACGTCATGGCGGGTGCGGGGGTTCCCACCGCTCGTAGCTACGTCTGCACCACGCCCGCCGAGATCGACGAGGCGCTCGACGCCTTCGGCGCTCCCTATGTGGTGAAGGACGACGGTCTCGCCGCCGGCAAGGGCGTCGTCGTCACCGAGGACGTCGAGAAGGCCCGGGCGCACGCGCTCGCCTGCGAGCGCGTCGTCATCGAGGAGTACCTGGACGGCCCCGAGGTCTCCCTCTTCGCGATCACCGACGGCACGACCGTCCTCCCGCTGAAGCCCGCGCAGGACTTCAAGCGCGCGCTCGACGGCGACGAGGGCCCGAACACCGGTGGCATGGGCGCCTACTCCCCGCTGCCCTGGGCCGACCCGAAGCTGGTCGAGGAGGTCCTGGAGACCGTCCTGCAGCCGACGGTGGACGAGCTGCGCCGCCGCGGCACCCCGTTCTCCGGCCTGCTGTACGCGGGTCTGGCGATCACCAGCCGTGGCGTGCGGGTCATCGAGTTCAACGCGCGCTTCGGCGACCCCGAGACCCAGGTCGTGCTGGCCCGTCTGAAGACCCCGCTCGCGGGCGTCCTGCTGCACTCCGCCAACGGCACCCTGGACGACCAGGCCCCGCTGAGCTGGAGCGACGAGGCCGCGGTCACCGTTGTCGTCGCCTCGCACAACTACCCGGACATCCCGCGCACCGGCGACCCGATCGAGGGCCTGGACGAGGTCGCGGAGAAGGACGCCCCGCACGCGTACGTGCTCCACGCCGGTACGAAGCGGGACGGCGAGGCGATCGTGAGCGCCGGCGGGCGCGTCCTGTCGGTCACCGCCACCGGTTCGGACCTGGCGCAGGCCCGCGAGCGGGCGTACGCGGCGGTCGGCCGCATCCGCCTTGACGGTTCGCAGCACCGGACGGACATCGCGCGGAAGGCCGCCGAGGCCTGATCCTTCTTGATTCCGGCCGATTTCGCCGGATTCCACTTGTGGCCGTGTGGTGCGGAACCTGTGCACCACACGGCCACATCTGCGCCATCACCTTTACCCAAAGCCATTCCATCGAGTGACGGCTCGGCCATACGGATGACGCCCGCCACAGCCCCAACTAGGGTGCGGCGAAGGCATTCCGGCACTTGGCCCACCGGCATTGCGATGTCAGTGGCGGGTGCCACAGTGGGGGAGTGAGCAACACCGCCACAGGCAGTCCCGTCGAGGGCAGGAGGGGGTGATGAACGGCGTGTCCGGTACCGGTTCCGTTGTCGGCGAGGAGTGGGGTGCGCGCGCCGCGCGCTCCCGGGCCCTCGCCGTCCTCCGCGTCCGCGGCAGGGCACTGGGCCTCGCGGTGCTCCCCGCCGCGGTGGCCGTCGTCCTGTACGCGGGCGGGGTCACCGGCCACTTCACCGGAGCGGGCTGGGACTCGGCCCGCTGGGTCGTGACCGTCCTCGCCGTGCTCGTCCTCCTCGCCGCCGCGGCCGTCACCCTCGTCGTCGCCCGGGCCCGTCCCGCGGCCACGCCGACGGTGGAGCTCGCCGAGACCGCGGCCCCCGATCTGTACCGCCTCGTCCGCGACCTGGCCGACCGGCTCGGCGTCCCGGCACCCGCCGCGATAGCCCTCACGCCGGACTGCGACAGCTGGCTGGAGGACCGCACCCACCGGGCCCACCGCCTGCACCGCACGTCCGGCGGCGACGGCGCCCCGGTCCTGGTCATAGGCTCACCGTTCCTGTGGTGGATGCGCGTCGGCGAGCTGCGGGCGGTCCTCGCCCCCGTCGTCGCCGGTACGGGACCGGCCGCCCATCCCGACATAGCCGCCGCCCGCCGCTTCGTCCGCGGTCTGGACGCCGCCGTCGCCGTGCCCCGGGACCCCGGCCTCGACCCGATCCGGCGGCTCGGCGCCCATGGCGTCGGGCAGGTCGCCCGCGTGCTGCTGCGCGCCTGTCGCGGGCACGCCGCCGAGATGGAGCGCGGGGTGGCCGCCGCCGGCTCGGAGCGCGCCCAGGCCGTGGACTACGGCGTACGGATCGTCGCCCAGGAGCAGGTCGGCCTGGCCTACGCGGGCTGGGACCGGCTCCTGACCCGGGTCGCGCTGCCCGCCTGGCGCATGGGCCGCTGGCCCGCCAAGCTCGACGCGGGCGTGGTCTCCGCCCTGACCGAACTCTCCCGTCGCGACCGGCTCGCGGAGGGCTTCTCCTCCCGGCTCGGCGAGCGCCCCGCCTGCGATCTCCTGGAGGAGCCCGGCGCCGTCGACGAGGCCACCTCGCTGCTCGCCGCCCGCCTCTTCCACGGCGGCCCCGCCGAGCCCGGCCCCGACTGGGCCCCGGTGGAGTGGAGCCAGTACCCGGAGGAGGTCGTCGACCGGAAGTGGCGCACCGACGCGGCCCGGCTGCACCAGGTCCTCGACGGCCTGGGCGTGGCCGGGGCCTCCGGAGGCCGGGCCTCCGGCGAGGCGGGCCCGACGCTGACCCGCGTGATGGCCCACCTGGCGACCACGCCGTCGGGGGCGGCTTCCACCGGAGCGGCTTCCGACGACGCGGCCCCCACCAGAGCGCCCTCGACCGAGGAGGCCTCCACCGGAGCGCCCTCCACCGAGGAGGCCTCCACCGGAGCGCCCTCGACCGAAGAGGCCCCCACCGGAGCGGCCCCCACCCGAGAGGCCCCCACCGGCGCGGCCCCCATCGAAACCTCTTCCGCCGGAACCTCTTCCGCCGGCGAAGACGACGACGAGCCGGTCAACCCCGCCGCCGAGGCGCTCGCCGGAGCGCTCAGCGCGCTGCTCGCGCGGGAGGAGGCCGCCCGGGAGGCCCGCGTGGCCGCGGCGGCCGAGACCGCCCGCTCGGCCGGGAAGGGCCGGACGACCGGGAAGGGCCGCAAGGCCGAGAAGGGCCCGACGGCCACCCCGCACGTGGCCGTCAGCGGCCCCGACGGACCCCTGCCGCTCTTCCCGCTCCAGCCGCCCCGTACCGGCCGTGACCTGCTCGCCGACCACGTGACCGCGATGGTCTGCTGTGCGGCCGTGGACACCGCCGAGGCCACCCCGGGACTCGACTGGCTGGACGGACCGGCGCTGCTCGTCGGCGGCGAGCGGGCGGCGGACCTCGGGCCCCGGGTCCTCGCCCTCGTCGAGGACGGCGACCCCGAGCCCCTGCGGGCCTGGCTCGCGCTCACCGGGGTGCGTCCGGAGAAGCCCGTACGCCTGGTCTGAGGGCGACCGGACGAGCGAGAACGCGGAGTCCGGGCTTCCACTCTCGTCAATTCACGACGAACGGTGACGGAGTGCGTGCGTTATGTGATGTGCTGGAGACCGGCACTGACAGAGGCACGAAGACAGAGGCACGAGCCACAGGCACTGACCGGCCGACCGGGGGAGTCGAGGGAGGGGCGCACATGGGGGCGGAGCAGATCAGACGGTGGGAGTCGGGTGCGCTCGCGCACGCCGTCTCCGATCCCTTCGGCCAGGGCCCGCTGCCCTGGCTGCGCGGTTCGGAGAACTACTTCGACGACACCGGTCAGATGGTCCCCTGGTACGCGGACGAGGTCCTGGCCCGGGGCGGCACGGGCGGCCCGCGCACGGCCGACGACGTCCGCCGCCAGATCAAGGGCTTCGCGTCCGACGGGGCCGTGGCACCGGGCGAGTCGATCGACTTCCACATCACCGTGGACCCGCCGCAGCAGTTCTCGGTCGACGTCTACCGGATCGGGCACTACGGCGGCGACGGCGCCGCGAAGATCACCACGAGCCCGCGTCTCTCCGGGATCGTCCAGCCGGCCCCGCTCACCGCCGACCGCACGGTCTCCTGCCACCACTGGTGGCAGTCCTGGCGGCTGCAGGTCCCCACGTACTGGTCGATCGGCGCGTACGTCGCCGTCCTGACCACCGCCGACGGCTACCGCTCCCACATCCCCTTCACGGTCCGCGACAACCACCCGGCGGATCTGCTCCTCGTCCTCCCGGACGTGACCTGGCAGGCGTACAACCTCTACCCGGAGGACGGCCACACCGGCGCCAGCCTCTACCACGCCTGGGACGAGGACGGCCGGCTGCTCGGCGAGGAGGAGGCGGCCGTCACGGTCTCCTTCGACCGCCCGTACGCGGGCGCGGGGCTCCCCCTGCACGTCGGTCACGCCTACGACTTCATCCGCTGGGCCGAGCGCTACGGCTACGACCTGGCGTACGCGGAGACCCGTGACCTGCACGCCGGCAGGGTCGACCCGAGCCGCTACCGGGGTCTCGTCTTCCCGGGCCACGACGAGTACTGGTCGGCGCCGATGCGCCGGACCGTCGAACTCGCCCGCGACCAGGGCACCTCGCTCGTCTTCCTCTCCGCCAACACCATGTACTGGCAGGTGGAGCTCGGCCCTTCGCCGTCCGGGGTGCCGGACCGCCTCCTCACCTGCCGCAAGCGGCGCGGCCCCGGCCGCCCCGCGCTCTGGCGCGAGGTCGACCGGCCCGAGCAGCAGCTCCTCGGCATCCAGTACGCGGGCCGGGTGCCCGAACCGCACCCGCTGGTCGTACGGAACGCCGACCACTGGCTCTGGGACGCCACCGGCGCGGGCGACGGCGACGAGCTCCCGGGCCTGGTCGCGGGCGAGGCCGACCGCTACTTCCCGCGCACCGCGCTCCCGGAGCACCAGGGCCGCATCCTGCTCTCCCACTCGCCGTACCAGGACAGCGAAGGCGCCCTGCGGCACCAGGAGACGAGTCTCTACCGGGCTCCGTCCGGGGCCTGGGTCTTCGCGTCCGGCACCTTCGCCTGGTCGCCGGCGCTCGACCGGCCGGGCCATGTCGACTCCCGGGTGCAGCGCGCCACGTCGAACCTCCTCGACCGCATCTGCAAGAGGGAGTGAGCGCGGGCTCACAGGGTCCGACGGCGGGATCCGTCCCCATGTGCGAGAGAATCGGACACGCTCCTGGATCAACCTACGCGGAGGAACCGTGTCCGGATTCGTAGAAAAGCCCGAGCCTGTCCAGGTCCCGGGCCTCACCCATCTCCACACGGGCAAGGTCCGCGACCTGTACCGGAACGAGGCGGGCGAGCTCGTCATGGTGGCGAGCGACCGCATGTCGGCCTACGACTGGGTGCTGCCCACCGAGATCCCCGACAAGGGCCGGGTCCTCACCCGGCTCTCGCTGTGGTGGTTCGACAAGCTCACCGACCTGGTCCCGAACCATGTGATCTCCACCGAGCTGCCGGCCGGCGCCCCCGCCGACTGGGAGGGCCGCACGCTGATCTGCAAGTCGCTGGACATGGTGCCGGTCGAGGCCGTCGCCCGCGGCTACCTCACCGGCTCCGGCCTGCTGGAGTACGACGAGTCCCGTACGGTCTGCGGCCTCGCGCTCCCCGAGGGGCTGACGGACGGCTCCGAGCTGCCCGCCCCGATCTTCACCCCGGCCACCAAGGCCGCGGTCGGCGACCACGACGAGAACGTCTCGTACGAGGAGGTCGCCCGCCAGGTCGGCGCCGAGACCGCCGCTCTGCTGCGCCAGACGACCCTCGCCGTCTACTCCCGGGCCCGGGACATCGCCCGCGAGCGCGGCATCATCCTGGCGGACACGAAGTTCGAGTTCGGCTTCGACGGTGAGACGCTCGTCCTCGCCGACGAGGTCCTCACCCCGGACTCCTCGCGCTTCTGGCCGGCCGCCGAGTGGGAGCCGGGCCGTGCCCAGCCCTCGTACGACAAGCAGATCGTGCGGAACTGGCTGACCTCGCCGGCCTCCGGCTGGGACCGCAAGAGCGAGCAGCCGCCGCCGGCCCTGCCGCAGGAGGTCGTGGAGAAGACCCGCGCCAAGTACATCGAGGCGTACGAGCTTCTCACCGGCACGAGCTGGAGTTAGGGAACGAGAAAGCCCCCGGTCGATTCGACCGGGGGCTTTCTTCATGGAGCGGACGACGAGATTCGAACTCGCGACCCTCACCTTGGCAAGGTGATGCTCTACCAACTGAGCCACGTCCGCATGCGCCGTAGCGCGCTGCTAACTATACCCAACCTCGGAGGTGCTCGTGACACACCGCCGTGTGGGTTCCTTCACACCCTCCGGGCGCACGACAAAGGCCCCGGTTCCTGAGAACCGGGGCCTTTGCTCCCTGAGCGGACGACGAGATTCGAACTCGCGACCCTCACCTTGGCAAGGTGATGCTCTACCAACTGAGCCACGTCCGCATTGCTACCGGTCAGCTTTCGCTGCTCGGTGCGAGCACTACTCTACCTGATCCACCGGAGTGGTCGGTAACGCGTTTCTCGCAGAGCGGGTGACAGGGATCGCACACTGCGCCTTCCCCCTGGAAGGGGGCTGTTCTGCTACTGAACTACACCCGCACGCTGCTGGGGACTTGGCTTTTCGGCCTCGCCCCTCGGCGTGATCCAGACTCTAGCGGATCAAGGGGGGTGTCATGCAAATCGGCTCGGCGCGAGGCGCGGACCGCCCTCGTGGCACCCCTGCGCGCCGCTCCTCAGCTCGCCGCGCGGAAGGCCTCGTAGACGCGCTTCGGGATCCGGCCGCGGGCGGGGACGTCCATCTTGTTGGACTGGGCCCAGGCGCGGACCGCCGCCGGATCGGGGGCGAGGGCGGTGTGGGTGTACGAGTCGGCCGGGGCGCTCCGGCGGCCCGCCGCCCGGACCGGGATCTTGCGGCCGGCGGCGAGGTAGGGCGCGAGGGCCTTGCGGAGTTTCTTTGCATTGGCAGCATTCAGGTCGATCTCGTACATCTTCCCGTCGAGGCCGAACGCGACCGTTTCAGCCGCTTCTCCGCCGTCGATGTCGTCGGAGAGAGTGACCACCACACGCTGAGCCACGGATATCGGTCCTTTCCTGCGGCTGCCGGGGTCGATGGAGCGCTTGTGGCGCCCCTGACGTGCGGCGATGCCGACCGTACGGCTGTGCCGGGACAATGCTGCTTTCTTCTGGATTCCTTTGTACAGCGGTAGGCGTCGCATTGTGAAGCCCTGTCAATTGTTTCAGCGTGTCCCGGTGCAATGCGGTCCGCAATATTTCACGCGAATTTTGTGCGGAGTGCGTGCCGGGCGGGGGGAACGCGTTCGTGCGGCGCGCGCCGTCCTGAACCGGGCTTTTGTAGGATCCTTCAGATCTCTACCCGCGTAGAATTTGGAGGCAGGTACGCTGAGGGAACCGCCCACGCAACACACCACCGGGAGTGCCAGTGGCACGCGTCGTAGTCGACGTCATGCTCAAGCCGGAGATTCTCGACCCTCAGGGGCAGGCGGTGCAGCGTGCACTGCCTCGCCTGGGATTCGCCGGAATCGCCGACGTCCGTCAGGGGAAGCGCTTCGAGCTGGAGGTGGAGGGACCGGTCGACGACGCCGCCCTCGCCCGCATCCATGAGATGGCCGAAACCTTCCTTGCCAACACCGTGATCGAAGACTTCGTCGTGAAGGTGGAGTCGTGACCGCACGCATCGGCGTCGTCACGTTCCCCGGAACGCTCGACGACCAGGACGCGCTGCGTGCCGCCCGCCTGGCGGGCGCCGAGCCCGTCTCGCTCTGGCACCGCGACAAGGACCTCAAGCAGGTCGACGCCGTGGTCCTGGCCGGCGGCTTCTCCTACGGCGACTACCTGCGGGCCGGAGCCATCTCCCGCTTCTCGCCGGTGATGGAGACCATCATCGAGCAGGCCAAGGCGGGCATGCCCGTCCTCGGCATCTGCAACGGCTTCCAGATCCTCACCGAGGCCCATCTGCTGCCGGGCGCGATGCTGCGCAACAACCACCTCCACTTCATCTGCCGCGACCAGAAGCTGCGGGTGGAGAACGCGGAGACCGCCTGGACCTCGGACTACACCGAGGGCCAGGAGATCGAGGTCCCGCTCAAGAACATGGACGGCCGGTACGTCGCCGACGAGCGCACGCTCGACGAGCTGGAGGCCGAGGGGCGGGTGGCCTTCCGCTACCTGGCCCGCGAAGCTGATGGATTCGGTAACCCCAACGGCTCGCTGCGCGACATCGCGGGCATCACCAACGCCGCGGGCAACGTGGTCGGCCTCATGCCGCACCCGGAGCACGCCGTCGAGCCGCTGATCGGCACCGGCAAGACGGACGGCCTCGGTTTCTTCACCTCGATCCTCAAGAAGCTGGTCAACGCCTGATGAGCCTCGACACCGTCAAGCACGCGAGCGAGACGCCGGACAGCGAGCAGCCCTGGAAGGAGCTCGGCCTCAAGGAGGACGAGTACGCGCGCATCCGCGAGATCCTCGGCCGCCGTCCCACCGGCGCCGAGCTCGCCATGTACTCCGTCATGTGGTCCGAGCACTGCTCCTACAAGAGCAGCAAGGTCCACCTGAAGCAGTTCGGCGAGAAGACCCCCGAGAACGACGCCATGCTCGTCGGCATCGGTGAGAACGCGGGCGTCGTCGACGTCGGCCAGGGGTACGCGGTCACCTTCAAGGTCGAGTCGCACAACCACCCCTCGTACATCGAGCCCTACCAGGGCGCGGCCACCGGCGTCGGCGGCATCGTCCGCGACATCCTCGCCATGGGCGCCCGCCCGGTCGCGGTCGTCGACCCGCTGCGCTTCGGCGCGGCCGACCACCCCGACACCAAGCGCGTGCTGCCCGGTGTCGTCGCCGGCATCGGCGGCTACGGCAACTGCCTGGGCCTGCCCAACATCGGCGGCGAGGTCGTCTTCGACTCCTGCTACCAGGGCAACCCGCTGGTCAACGCCGGCTGCATCGGCGTGATGAAGCACGAGGACATCCACCTCGCCAAGGCCTCGGGCCCCGGCAACAAGGTCATCCTGTACGGCGCCCGCACGGGTGGCGACGGCATCGGCGGCGTCTCGGTCCTCGCGTCCGAGACCTTCGACGACACCAAGCCCACCAAGCGCCCCGCAGTCCAGGTCGGCGACCCCTTCCAGGAGAAGCTCCTCATCGAGTGCACCCTGGAGATCTTCCAGGAGAAGCTGGTCGCGGGCATCCAGGACCTCGGCGGCGCCGGGCTCTCCTGTGCCACGTCCGAGCTGGCCTCCGCCGGTTCCGGCGGCATGCGGGTCGACCTCGACAAGGTGCACCTGCGCGACGCGACGCTCTCGCCCGAGGAGATCCTCATGAGCGAGTCGCAGGAGCGCATGTGCGCGATCGTCGAGCCGCAGCACGTCGACCGCTTCCTGGAGATCTGCGAGAAGTGGGACGTCATCGCCGTCGTCATCGGTGAGGTGACCGAGGGCGAGCGCCTGGAGATCTTCTGGCACGGCGAGCAGATCGTCGACGTGCCGCCGCGCTCCGTCGCCCACGAGGGCCCGACCTACCACCGGCCGTTCGCGCGTCCGGACTGGCAGGACGCCCTCCAGGCCGACGACGCCGGCAAGCTGCCCCGGCCGCAGAACGGCGCCGAGCTGAAGGACCAGGTCCTCAAGCTCGTCTCCTCCCCGAACCAGGCCTCGAAGTCCTGGATCACGGACCAGTACGACCGGTTCGTGCAGGGCAACACGGTCCTGGCGCAGCCCGAGGACGCGGGCATGGTCCGCATCGACGAGGAGACCAACCTCGGCGTGGCCATGGCGACCGACGGCAACGGCCGGTACGCCAAGCTCGACCCGTACACGGGCGCGCAGCTCGCGCTGGCGGAGGCGTACCGCAACGTCGCCGCCTCCGGTGCGAAGCCGCTGGCGATCTCGGACTGCCTGAACTTCGGTTCGCCCGAGGACCCGGCCGTGATGTGGCAGTTCGCCGAGGCCACCCGTGGTCTCGCGGACGGCTGCCTCCAGCTCGGCACCCCGGTCACCGGCGGCAACGTGTCGCTGTACAACCAGACCGGTGAGGTCGCCATCCACCCGACGCCCGTCGTGGCCGTCCTCGGTGTGATCGACGACGTCAACCGCCGCACCCCGATCGCCTTCGCGGAAGAGGGCCAGCTCCTCTACCTGCTCGGCGACACCAAGGAGGAGTTCGGCGGCTCGGCCTGGTCCGAGGTGATCCACCAGCACCTCGGCGGCATGCCGCCGGCCGTGGACCTCGACCGGGAGAAGCTGCTCGGCGAGATCCTGATCTCGGCCTCGCGCGACGGCATGATCGACGCGGCGCACGACCTGTCCGACGGCGGTCTCGTGCAGGCGGTCGTCGAGTCCTGCCTGCGCGGCGGGAACGGCGCGCGCCTGGTCGTCCCGGAGGGCCTGGACGCCTTCACGTTCCTCTTCAGCGAGTCGGCCGGCCGTGCGGTCGTCGCCGTCCCGCGCAGCGAGGAGCTCCGCTTCACCGACATGTGCGGTGCGCGGGGTCTGCCGGCGACCCGGATCGGTGTCGTCGACGGCGACGCCGTGGACGTGCAGGGCGAGTTCGCGCTCTCCCTCACGGAGCTGCGCGAGGCGCACGAGGCGACGATCCCGGGCCTGCTGGCCTGATCGTCCGTACGCATACGGTGTGAGCCCCCGTCCTGCCAGGGCGGGGGCTTTCCGCTGCCGTCAGTCGTCCAGGGACAGGAAGGCGTCGAGTTCCTCGATGTCCTCGACACACTCGTCGATGTCGGTGGCCTTGCCGCCGACGAGGGTGAAGAAGAGGGCGCCGCGCATTTCGATCCCTCGGTCGCCGTGCTCGGCGAACCACTTGTGGGTCGAGATCACATGGCCCCGTCCGTCGGGGAAGATGCCGTCGAGTTCGACGCGGAAGGTGCCGCCGGTGTACTCGAACATGTCCTGGTACATGGCGAGGACGTTGTCCCGGCCCTTGAAGTGCCCGCCGAACCGGGTGGTGCCGGGCGAGTGGTGGGTGCAGTCACTGGTCAGCAGCGCGCCCAGTGCCTCCATGTCGCCCTTGCTGAACGCTTCGTAGCCCTGCCGCACGCTGGCGGCGTCGGGGTGCTCGTGATGGGTCATGGTCCCGTCACTGCCTTTCGCGAAGGACCTGCCCCCCTCTCTACCAGTCTCGGGGCTAGCCTCGGCCCATGCCACCTGCCAAGAAGCGCACCCGCAGCTACGACTCCGCCAAGACCCGGGCCGCCGTTCTCGCCCAGTTCGGCCACGTACGGGAGGCGGTGGCCGCGCTCACGCCGGAGCAGCTGGCCGGGCCGACCCGGCTGGGGGAGTGGACGGTACGGGACCTGGTGGGGCACTTCTCGATGGTGCTGGGCTCGGTGGTGCGGTACCTGGAGGCGCCGGAGCCCGCGGCGCGGGAACTGGCCCTGCTCGACTGGCCCTTGGCCACGGTCACCGCGGCGGCCCGGATCGACGAGGACACCCGGGCGGTGGACACGGGCGACCCGGTGGGGCTGCTCGCGGCGACGGCGGCCCGTTACGAGGAGCTGGTCGCCGTCGCTCCCGACGGGCGGCTGGTCCCGGCCCGCTTCGGGGCCATGACCCTCGGGGACTTCCTCGTGACCCGCACGGTCGAACTCGTCGTCCACACCGACGACCTGAACGCGGCGACCGGCGCCGGCGCCCCGTACGACCGCCAGGCCCTGGCCGCCTGCACCCGGCTCCTCGCCGACACGCTCGCGGTGAAGGCCCCCGGCGGGGCGGTCGAGGTGCGGATCCCGCCGTACGCGGTGGTGCAGTGCGTGGAGGGCCCCCGGCACACCCGGGGCACCCCGCCGAACGTGGTGGAGACGGACCCGCTGACCTGGATCCGGCTCGCGACGGGCCGTACGGAGTGGGCGGCGGAGCTGGACGCGGCGCACGTCGGCGCGAGCGGGGAGCGCGCGGATCTGAGCGGCCTGCTCCCCCTGATGGGCTGAGCCCGGAACCGTACGGGTGGCCGTTCCGTCCCACCGGCATGCCGAAGTCACGCGCACGCGTCCTCCTGGTCCCCCTCCTTCTGCTCACCGCCTGCGGTACGGAGTCGGGCGCCGGTTCCGGTGGAGCGGACACCGTCTCCCCGGACCTGCCGGTCGCCGGCACGCACTGGACGGTGGACGCCGTCACGGTCGATGGCCGCAGGTCCGCCGGGCCCGACGGGGCGCGGGTCGACTTCGAGGTCGGTCGCGTGCGCGGGAACACCGGCTGCAACACCTTCGGCGCCGGCGTCGTGCTGAAGGGCGACGCCCTCACCGTCACCCAGGACGAGGTGACCGAGATCGGCTGTCCCGCCGACCGGCGGCTGTTCGAGACGGAGTTCCTGAAGGCCTTCTCCGGCCCCCTGAAGGGGACGCTGAAGGGCGACGGCCTGCGGTTGGCGTCGACGGACGGGCGCAACGTGCTGGAGCTGACCACCGAGCCGGCCGTCCCGCTGCGCGGCACCACCTGGAAGATCGACGGGCTGGTCTCGAAGGAGACGGCGTCCTCCCTGCCCGCCGGCAGCGGCGACAAGGCGCGGTTCGTCCTCGGCGCCGACGGCCGGATCACCGGCAATCTCGGCTGCAACGACTTCTCCGCGACCGCCCGGCTCGACGAGAAGACCCGGACGCTCACCGTCGAGGGCCCGGCGGCGACGACCCGGATGATGTGCACGAGCCCGGAGATGAAGCTGGAGACGCGGCTGTACGAGCTCCTCGACGGCCCCCTCACCTATCGGCAGAACCACCGAACCCTGACCCTCACGGACGCGTCGGGGGAGGGCCTGACGGCGACCGGGACCGCCCGCTGAGCTGCCGCTGATGCGGCGTCCGTCACATCGCCGGACCGCCCCGGGCCTGGTACGAGCGTCCGCTCGCCCGGGCCCGGGGGGCGGAATCCCTTACCCCGCCTGCTTCGTGGGCCTCTCCAAGCCACAATCGATCAATTCGTGTGATCGCACGAGTGCGGGCACCCCCGCTTTTCCTCAATTCGGACCAGTGGTCGAGCCCGTCTACACTCGGAAACGTGCCACGCGGAGACGGTCGACTCAATCACGATCTGCTCCCCGGTGAGAAAGGCCCCCAGGACGCTTGTGGCGTCTTCGGTGTCTGGGCTCCGGGTGAAGAGGTCGCAAAGCTCACGTACTTCGGGCTCTACGCCCTCCAGCATCGGGGTCAGGAATCCGCGGGAATCGCGGTAAGCAACGGCTCCCAGATCCTCGTCTTCAAGGACATGGGACTTGTCTCCCAGGTCTTCGACGAGACTTCTCTCGGTTCCCTCCAGGGTCATATCGCGGTCGGTCACGCCCGCTACTCGACCACCGGGGCATCCGTGTGGGAGAACGCGCAGCCGACGTTCCGGGCGACCGCCCACGGCTCGATCGCGCTCGGCCACAACGGCAACCTGGTGAACACGGCGCAGCTCGCCGAGATGGTCGCCGACCTGCCCAAGCGGGAAGGCCGCACCACTCGTGTGGCGGCCACCAACGACACGGACCTCCTGACGGCGCTCCTCGCCGCGCAGGTGGACGAGGACGGCGAGCCGCTCACCATCGAGCAGGCCGCCGCGAAGGTCCTCCCCGACGTCCGGGGCGCCTTCTCCCTCGTCTTCATGGACGAGCACACGCTCTACGCGGCCCGTGACCCGCAGGGCATCCGCCCGCTGGTCCTCGGCCGTCTGGAGCGCGGCTGGGTGGTGGCCTCCGAGTCCGCCGCCCTCGACATCTGCGGCGCCAGCTTCGTCCGCGAGGTCGAGCCGGGCGAGATGATCGCGATCGACGAGAACGGCATCCGTACCTCGCGATTCGCGGAAGCGAAGCCCAAGGGCTGTGTCTTCGAGTACGTGTACCTGGCCCGCCCGGACACCGACATCGCCGGCCGGAACGTGTACCTCTCCCGCGTGGAGATGGGCCGCCGCCTCGCGAAGGAGGCGCCGGTCGAGGCCGACCTGGTGATAGCGACGCCGGAGTCCGGCACCCCGGCCGCCATCGGCTACGCCGAGGCCTCGGGCATCCCCTTCGGCGCCGGCCTGGTGAAGAACGCCTACGTCGGGCGCACCTTCATCCAGCCCTCCCAGACCATCCGCCAGCTGGGCATCCGGCTGAAGCTGAACCCCCTCAAGGAAGTCATCAAGGGGAAGAAGCTCGTGGTCGTCGACGACTCGATCGTCCGCGGCAACACCCAGCGCGCGCTGGTCCGGATGCTCCGCGAGGCCGGTGCGGCCGAGGTCCACATCCGGATCTCCTCGCCGCCGGTCAAGTGGCCCTGCTTCTTCGGCATCGACTTCGCGACCCGCGCGGAGCTGATCGCCAACGGGATGTCGGTCGAGGAGATCGGCAAGTCGCTGGGCGCGGACTCGCTCTCGTACATCTCCCTTGAGGGGATGATCGAGGCGACCACGATCCAGAAGCCGAACCTCTGCCGTGCCTGCTTCGACGGCGAGTACCCGATGGAGCTGCCGGACCCCGAGCTGCTCGGCAAGCAGCTCCTGGAGACCGAGCTGGCCGCCGGTCCGGCCGCCACCGCGGCCTCCGACGCCCTCCGTCGCCCGTAAGACCCCGCTGCACACCCGCAGTACGACACGAAAGCTCTGAACCCATGTCTCAGACCACCGGTGCCAGCTACGCGTCCGCGGGCGTCGACATCGAAGCGGGCGACCGCGCCGTCGAGCTCATGAAGGAGTGGGTGAAGAAGACGCAGCGCCCCGAGGTCCTCGGCGGCCTCGGCGGTTTCGCCGGCCTCTTCGACGCCTCCGCCCTCAAGCGCTACGAGCGTCCGCTGCTCGCCTCGGCGACCGACGGCGTCGGCACGAAGGTCGACATCGCCCGCCAGATGGGCGTGTACGACACGATCGGCCACGACCTGGTCGCGATGGTCATGGACGACATCGTCGTCTGCGGCGCCGAGCCGCTCTTCATGACCGACTACATCTGCGTCGGCAAGGTCCACCCCGAGCGGGTCGCCGCCATCGTCAAGGGCATCGCCGAGGGCTGCGTCCTCGCCGGCTGCGCCCTGGTCGGCGGCGAGACGGCGGAGCACCCGGGCCTGCTCGGCCCGGACGACTTCGACGTCGCCGGCGCGGGCACGGGTGTCGTGGAGTACGACCGGCTGCTCGGCGCGGACCGTATCCGTACGGGGGACGCGGTCATCGCCATGGCGTCCTCGGGCCTTCACTCCAACGGGTACTCGCTCGTCCGGCACGTGGTCTTCGACCGCGCCGGCATGACCCTCGACCAGCGGGTCGAGGAGCTCGGCCGGACGCTCGGCGAGGAGCTCCTGGAGCCCACGAAGATCTACTCGCTGGACTGCCTGGCCCTCACCCGGACCACGGACGTCCACGCCTTCAGCCACATCACGGGCGGCGGCCTGGCCGCCAACCTGGCGCGGGTGATCCCGGACGGCCTGCACGCCACGGTCGACCGTTCGACCTGGACGCCGGGCGCGATCTTCGACCTGGTCGGCAAGGCCGGTCAGGTGGAGCGCCTGGAGCTGGAGAAGACCCTCAACATGGGCGTCGGCATGATGGCCGTCGTGCCGGCCGAGTCCGTGGACGTGGCCCTGGCGACCCTGGAGGACCGCGGGGTCGAGGCCTGGGTCGCGGGCGAGATCACCGAGCGCGGGGCGCACACGACGGGCGCTGAGCTGGTCGGGGACTACGCGAAGTAGTCGTTCTCGGACGTACGAGGCGGGGCGCTCCTGGAAAGGGGCGCCCCGTCGGCGTATCCGCGCGCGGTGGGGCTGTCAGCGTGCGGACAGCACAGAAACCCGGCCGGGTGACCCCGGTCCGGGTTTCGGTGATTCAGAAGGTCAAGCGCGACGCGGGGACGCGCTCGGACCGGACTCGTCGTCCTCGTCCTCGTCGTCCGTGTTGTAGAGATCCGCGTACTGGGCGTACGGGTCGTCTTCCTCGTCGTCGTCCTCGAACGGCTCGCCATTCGGCGGCTGGCTCGAAGTCGAAGCGCCCAGCTCATTGGCCAGACGCGTCAGGTCTGTCCCGCCGCTGCTGTACTTCAGCTGGCGGGCGACCTTGGTCTGCTTGGCCTTTGCCCGGCCGCGCCCCATGGCTCGACCCCCTCGGTGACGGGGCTCGTCGGCCCCAGAGTCTTGACACGCGTTCATGATTCGGAACGGACTCTCGGTAGAGAGACCGGTCCGTAGGGCTTCAACGGTACCTGTTTCCGTGGGTCTACGGTACGCCGCGCGCATCACATACCCCGGTACAGAACCTTCGAGGTGCCCTTTCCTCGCTGGTCAATCGCGATTTTAACCTCTTCTTGAGGGCCGACCCGCCGAGGGGCGTGAGGGAAGTCTCTCCACGGGTGTCCCGTGGTCGCCCCGCGGCGGGCCGGTCCTCCGTGCTTCCGGGGCCGGGGATCAGGCGCGGCGGGCGTCCGCCATGCGCTGCTCGGCGATCCGGTCGGCCGCCGCGGCCGGCGGAATGCCGTCCGCCTTCGCACGTGCGAAGATCTCCAGGGTGGTGTCGAAGATCTTCGTCGCCTTGGCCTTGCAGCGGTCGAAGTCGAAGCCGTGCAGCTCGTCGGCGACCTGGATCACGCCACCGGCGTTGACCACGTAGTCGGGCGCGTAGAGGATGCCGCGCTCCTCCAGGTCCTTCTCGACACCCGGGTGCGCCAGCTGGTTGTTGGCCGCGCCGCAGACGATCTTCGCGGTGAGGGCCGGTACGGTCTCGTCGTTCAGGGCGCCGCCCAGCGCGCAGGGCGCGTAGACGTCGAGGCCCTCGACGCGGATCAGCGCGTCGGTGTCGGCGACCACGGTGACCTGCGGGTGCTTGTCGGTGATGCGGCGCACCGACTCCTCGCGCACATCGGTGATGACGACCTCGGCGCCGTCCTCCAGGAGGTGCTCGACGAGGTAGTGGCCGACCTTGCCGACGCCCGCGACGCCGACCTTGCGGCCGCGGAGCGTCGGGTCGCCCCAGAGGGTCTGCGCGGCGGCGCGCATGCCCTGGAAGACGCCGAAGGCGGTGAGGACGGAGGAGTCGCCGGCGCCGCCGTTCTCGGGGGAGCGGCCGGTGGTCCACTGGTTCGTACGGGCGACGACGTCCATGTCGGCGACGTAGGTGCCGACGTCGCAGGCCGTGACGTACCGGCCGCCGAGGGAGGCCACGAAGCGGCCGTAGGCGAGGAGGAGCTCCTCGGTCTTGATCTGCTCCGGGTCGCCGATGATGACGGCCTTGCCGCCGCCCAGGTCGAGTCCGGCCATGGCGTTCTTGTACGACATGCCGCGCGACAGGTTGAGCGCGTCGGCGATCGCCTCGGCCTCGGTGGCGTACGGGTAGAAGCGGGTGCCGCCGAGGGCGGGGCCCAGGGCGGTGGAGTGGAGGGCGATGACGGCCTTGAGGCCGGTGGCGCGGTCCTGGCAGAGCACGACTTGCTCGTGGCCACCCTGCTCCGAGTGGAACAGAGTGTGCAGTACGTCAGCAGGAACGCCGGTCACATCGGTCACGGTGGTGACTCCCAAGTACGAAGCGGCGGTTGCGGCCCTCCCTACGGGTGGGGGAGGACCAGTTCGGCAAGAGGGTAAGTCCTACCTGGGCGTAGATCGGCCGCAGTGCTCAGGATCACCCCCTCCAGGAGTACCTCCGTGGAAGGATTTGCGACATGTCGGTCGCCCCCACGGTCCCCGTTCCCTACGCGTCCTATCTGCGGGTGTACGAGCCGCTGGCCGCGTTCCCCGAGCCGGAGCGGTCCCACTGGGCCCGGTACGCACGCCGGCCGAGCACGCCGGGGGCGCAGGAGGAGCTGCGCCGCTCGCTGGCGGATCTGCTGCCGACGCCTCCGGTGCCGGTGCCGGTCCACGAGAGCGGGGAGGCGTTCGTCGCGCATCTGGACGGGGTGGTGGTGATCTGCCCGTGGCGGACCCGGCTGCGCGGCTGGCTGGCCCTGGAGGAGCTGGCGGCCGGTCCGTATCCGGCGCCGGTGCTGGACGCGATGCTGCCGCCCGTGGTGCGCGTCCAGGTGGCCGGCGACTATGAACGGTGGTTGCTCAGGAACCCGGATGCCCGGCCGTGGATCCGTACGGGGGTGTGGCAGGTGCCCTTGCGCTGGTTCGCGCTCTTCGGGGACGAGGACCGGGAGTACGCGCCGGGGGACCCGGGAAGCACGGAGGAGGGCCGGGCGCCGGTGCTGCGCTACCGGACGACGATGGCGCAGGCGCGGCGGCGGCTCGCGCGGGCGCTGAAGGCGCTGCGGGAGTCGATCGACGACGGTCCGATGACGGCGGGTCTGATCGAGGTGGGCCGCTGGCTGGAGGAGTTCCATCCGCGGGCGCTGGTGGAGCTGGACTTCGGCGGTCTGGTGCACGCGCTGCCGGCCCGGTGGCTGGCGGAGGACCGGTCGGCGGCCCAGCTGGCGGAGGGGATCGCGGCGCTGCGGGCCGGGGACGGCGAGGCGGCGAGCGAGGTGTACGGGCGGCTCGCGGAGCGCTGGCGGGCGGTCAGGGACCTTCGTTTCGCGAACTGACATAGGTCGGACAGATATGTCAGGTCGGTATCGACAAGACATGTCCGGCGGGTGTAAATGATCTTCGAGGTCGGGTGGCCGGATCGGTACGGCTCCGGTGGCCGGGTCTTTCGCACCCCTGGGGCGAGGACGTTGGTCCCGATCCGGGCCTTTGGCTCAAGCGTGACGGACAGCACGTAACGCACCCTTGCGCCCATCGCCCACCCTCGTGCCAAAATAGGACAAGGAGTCCGGGGAGGGTTCCTTCCGTCCAAGTCTGGGCGGAACGCTCAGCATTGCACTCTATGGGGGGTCTGAGGACTCCTGATCGCCCTGTGACTGATCGTCACAGTGGCGTGACTGTCCGTTATGGCATGGTCAGTCGACTTCCGCCGCTGATGAACACCTGCGAGGGCAATTCCATCGGTTTGGCCGACGCGGCTGGACGGATGGTGTAGTTGTAGTGCCGAGGACAAGCCGTTCGTCCTATAACCGACTCGACCCGCTTCTGCCATTTCGGGCATGGCGGGTCAAGGTGCAGAATTTAGAGGAAAGAACCGAGATTGGTTCGGTTCTCCCGAGGAGGCCGCTCATGACCGCTCGCACCCCTGATGCCGAGCCGCTGCTGACCCCTGCCGAGGTTGCCACGATGTTCCGCGTGGACCCGAAGACGGTGACCCGTTGGGCCAAGGCCGGCAAGCTCACGTCCATCCGCACCCTGGGTGGACACCGCCGGTACCGCGAGGCCGAGGTTCGCGCTCTGCTGGCGGGCATTCCGCAGCAGCGCAGCGAGGCCTGAGGTCGCGCAGCACCCTGCAGAACCCTGCAACACCCCGTAACACCGGGCCCGTCCGGATCCCCCAATCCGGTCGCCCACCCCTAGTACTGCCGACGGACTCCTGCCCCAACAGGTCTTCGTCAACGATCGCGCTGGACTCCGCCGGGTCCAGCGCGATCTTTTTTGTGCCCAGCGCCACACCCTCTCCAGGGTGGTGCAATTGCACATATTAAATCGGGGTGGTGTAGGGAGGGTGTAAGTGTGGTCGTTTCTGAAACGGTTTCAGTGACACCCGTCACACTGGGGAAGTCTTGCCAAGGAACAGCCTGCCACCTCCGGGATCGCCCCCAACCCGCCGTTGGTCATGGGTCGGTGGGACTTTCGTCCCCGCTGCGTTCCCCGGTGCACTCCGTCGCCTCCGCCGGCTCCTCCGGCTCGGGGAGCTCCATGGCGAGCCGCAGGAGGCGATGGCAGACCACGCAGTGGCGGGTGAGGTGTCCGTACCGCGACGCGGCCGCCAGATGGGCGCGCAGCAGCGCTCGCGTGTCGTGCCGTGCTGCGGATGCCGCGGCCATGCGCGACCACCTCCGGTGTGGGCCCCCGATTCCCTGATGTCCGGGGTACCGGCGGCCGTGCGGCCCCGTCAAGACACGGGAACACAAAGAAGGCCCGCATCTCACGATGCGGGCCTTCTGAGAGGCGACTCTGACGGGACTTGAACCCGCGACCTCCACCTTGACAGGGTGGCGAGCTAACCAACTGCTCCACAGAGCCTTGCTCGCAGCCCCTCGTGAGCGGCTGCGAGACAGACTGTACAGCAGGTCAGGGGGTGCGGTCGAACCCGCCCGCTACGGGGCCGCGGCGTCGATCGCCTTCACGATCCGCTTGTCCGAGATCGGATACGCCGTGCCCAGCGCGTGCGCGAAGTAGCTCACCCGCAGCTCCTCGATCATCCAGCGGATGTCGGTGACCTCGGACGGCACCGGGCGGCCCTTCGGAAGCTGCTCCAGGAGCCAGGCGTACTCGTCCTGCATCTCCTGGACCTTCTCCATCCGGGTGGTGTCCCGCTGGACCCCGGTGGGCATCTGCTGGAGCCGCCGGTCCACCGCCACCAGGTAGCGCATCAGGTCCGGGAGCCGCTTCAGGCCCGTACGGGTGACGAAGCCGGCCGGCATGAGCCAGGCGAGCTGCGTGCGCACGTCGGTGAGGTTGTTGATCAGGGCCAGGCTGTTCGTCGACTTCAGCCGGCGCTCGCACGCCTGCCAGGCCGCCAGGATCTGCTGGACCTGGCCCACCGTCCGCACCGTCGTGTCGACGAGGTCCGCGCGGACCTTGTCGTACAGCTTCCGGAAGGACTCCTCGTCCCAGGCCGGGCCGCCGTGGTCCGCGATCAGCCGGTCGGCGGCGGCGGTGGCGCAGTCGTCGAAGAGGGCCTGGATCGAGCCGTGGGGGTTCGACGACAGGGCCAGCTTCTGCTGGTTGGTCAGCTTGTCCGAGGCGAACTTCGCCGGGTTCACCGGGATGTTCAGCATGATCAGCTTCCGGGTGCCCCGCCACATCGCCTGCGCCTGCTCGGCCTCCGAGTCGAAGAGCCGCACGGCGACTGTGCCTGCCGCCGGCCCCTCCTCGTCGACCAGCGCCGGGTACGCCTTCACCGGCTGGCCGCCCCGCTTGGTCTCGAAGACCTTCGTGAGCGTCCCGATCGTCCAGTCCTTCAGGCCCGTGCGCTCCAGGGAGGGGCCGGAGCCGTCCGGGCCGCCCGTCGCCGCCGCGGCGGCCTTGGAGAGCGCCTGACGGGCCTTGGGGCGCAGCTTCAGGCGCAGCGTCTCCAGGTCCTTGTCCTCGGCGAGCTTCCGGCGCCGCTCGTCGACGATCCGGAAGGTCACCTTGAGGTGCTCGGGGACCTTCGCCCAGTCGAAGTCCTCGGCCGTGACCGGGACGCCGACCATCCGCTGGAGCTCCCGGGCGAGCGCGCCCGTCAGCGGCTCCTGGACGGGCACGACGGTGTCCAGGAAGCGGGTCGCGAAGTTCGGCGCGGGCACGTAGTGGCGGCGGATCGGCTTCGGCAGGGAGCGGATCAGCTCGGTGACGACCTCCGCGCGCAGGCCAGGGATCTGCCACTCGAAGCCGTCGTCCGTCACCTGGTTCAGCACCTGGAGCGGTACGTGGACGGTCACGCCGTCCGCGTCCGCGCCCGGCTCGAACTGGTACGTCACCCGGAACTTCAGCGCGCCCTGGCGCCACGAGTCCGGGTAGTCGTCCTTGGTGACGGCCCCGGCCTTCTCGTTGATGAGCATCTCGCGCTCGAAGTCGAGGAACTCCGGCTCCTCGTGGCGCTTGTGCTTCCACCAGGAGTCGAAGTGCGCTCCGGAGACGACGTGCTCGGGGACGCGCTTGTCGTAGAAGTCGAAGAGGGTCTCGTCGTCGACGAGGATGTCCCGGCGCCTGGCGCGGTGTTCGAGCTCCTCGACCTCGGTGAGGAGCTTGCGGTTGTCCGCGAAGAACTTGTGGTGGGTGCGCCAGTCGCCCTCGACGAGCGCGTTCCGGATGAACAGGTCCCGGGAGACCTCGGGGTCGATCCGCCCGTAGTTCACCTTGCGGTCGGCGACGATCGGGACGCCGTACAGCGTCACCTTCTCGAAGGCCATCACGGCCGCCTGGTCCTTCTCCCAGTGCGGCTCGCTGTACGTCTTCTTCACCAGGTGCTGCGCGAGCGGCTCGATCCACTCGGGCTCGATCCGGGCGTTGACCCGGGCCCAGAGCCGCGAGGTCTCCACCAGCTCGGCGGACATGACGAACCGCGGGGGCTTCTTGAAGAGCGCGGAGCCGGGGAAGATCGCGAACTTGGCGTTCCGCGCGCCCAGGTACTCGTTCCGGGTGCCCTCGCGCTTCTGGCCCTGGCTCTCCTTGGACTCCTTCACGTCCTTCAGACCGACGTGGGAGAGCAGGCCGGAGAGCAGGGAGACGTGCACGGACTGCTCCGGCGCGTCCTCCTCGTTGAGGTGGATCCCCATCTGCTTCGCGACCGTCCGCAGCTGGGCGTAGATGTCCTGCCACTCGCGGATGCGCAGGAAGTTCAGGTACTCCTGCTTGCACATCCGGCGGAAGGAGCTGGATCCGCGCTCCTTCTGCTGCTCGCGGACGTACCGCCACAGGTTGAGGAAGGCGAGGAAGTCGCTCGTCTCGTCCTTGAACCGGGCGTGCTGCTGGTCGGCCTGCGCCTGCTTCTCCGAGGGCCGCTCGCGCGGGTCCTGGATGGACAGCGCCGCCGCGATCACCATGACCTCGCGGACGCAGCCGTTCTTGTCGGCCTCCAGGACCATCCGGGCGAGCCGGGGGTCCACGGGCAGCTGGGAGAGCTTCCGGCCCTGCTGCGTCAGCCGCTTCTTCGGGTCCTTCTCCGTCGGGTCGATCGCGCCGAGCTCCTGGAGGAGCTGGACGCCGTCCCGGATGTTCCGGTGGTCCGGCGGGTCGATGAAGGGGAACTTCTCGATGTCGCCGAGGCCGGCCGCGGTCATCTGGAGGATGACGGAGGCCAGGTTCGTACGGAGGATCTCCGCGTCCGTGAACTCGGGGCGGGTGAGGAAGTCGTCCTCGGAGTACAGGCGGATGCAGATGCCGTCGCTGGTACGGCCGCAGCGGCCCTTGCGCTGGTTGGCGCTGGCCTGGCTGACCGGCTCGATCGGGAGGCGCTGCACCTTGGTCCGGTGCGAGTAGCGCGAGATGCGGGCGGTGCCCGGATCGATCACGTACTTGATGCCGGGGACGGTCAGGGAGGTCTCGGCGACGTTCGTCGCGAGGACGATCCGGCGGCCGGAGTGCGCCTGGAAGACCCGGTGCTGCTCGGCGTGCGACAGCCGGGCGTAGAGCGGCAGGATCTCGGTGTTGAAGAGCTTCTTCTTGATCAGCGCGTCCGCCGTGTCGCGGATCTCGCGCTCGCCGGAGAGGAAGACCAGGACGTCGCCCGGCCCCTCCTTCTGGAGCTCGTCGACGGCGTCGCAGATCGCGGTGATCTGGTCCCGGTCCGACTCCTCGCTGTCCTCTTCGAGGAGCGGGCGGTAGCGGACCTCGACCGGATACGTACGCCCGCTGACCTCGACGATCGGGGCGTCGCCGAAGTGGCGGGAGAAGCGCTCCGGGTCGATCGTCGCGGAGGTGATCACGACCTTCAGGTCGGGGCGCTTCGGCAGCAGCTGGGCCAGATAGCCGAGCAGGAAGTCGATGTTGAGGGACCGCTCGTGGGCCTCGTCGATGATGATCGTGTCGTACGCGCGCAGCTCGCGGTCCGTCTGGATCTCGGCGAGCAGGATGCCGTCCGTCATCAGCTTCACGAAGGTCGCGTCGGGGTTCACCTGGTCGGTGAAGCGGACCTTCCAGCCGACGGCCTCGCCCAGCGGGGTCCTCAGCTCCTCGGCGACGCGCTCGGCGACCGTGCGGGCGGCGATCCGGCGGGGCTGGGTGTGCCCGATCATGCCCCGGACGCCCCGGCCCAGCTCCAGACAGATCTTCGGGATCTGGGTGGTCTTTCCGGAACCCGTCTCACCGGCGACGATGACGACCTGGTGGTCGCGTATCGCCTCCAGGATCTCGTCCTTCTTCTGCGAGACGGGCAGCTGCTCGGGGTACGTGACCGCGGGCACACGGGAGGCGCGCCCGTCGACGCGCTCCTTGGCCTTGGCCGCCTCGGCGGCGATCTCGTCCAGGACGGCCGCGCGGGCCTCGGGCTTGCGGATGCGGCGGGCGCCTTCGAGACGGCGGCCGAGCCGGTGGGAGTCCCGCAGCGAGACCTCGGCCAGGACGGACTGGAGGGCGGCGAAGGAAGTAGACATACGGGATCCAGGATCGCACCTGCGGACGAGAAGCGGCGAACCGATTTACGAGCGGCTTCCCGGGGGCCACGCGCGCGGGGTGCGTACTATTTCGGGCACGCCGACCGGACCGGAGAGGTTTCGCATGTTCTGCACCACCCGCGCGACGGCGGCGTTCGCCGCCTTGCTGGGTCTGGTGCTCGGGCTCCTGGTCTGCGGCGCCTCCTCGGGTACGGCTCCGGGGCCGGCCCCCGTCGTCATGGGCGCCGCCGTGCCCGGCTGCGACCCCGGCCACCCCGCCGACGAAGGGGCCTCGGGTCCCGTCGTACCCCCGCGCGCACACGGCTTCGCCGAGCTGCTGCCGGCCCTGGCCGCCGACCGGGTGGCGCCCGGCCTCCGGCAGCCGGACCCGGGCTGCCCCGCCGCGTCGCCGGGCCGGGAGCCACCCGCGCGCGTACCCCTTTCTCCCGTGGAGCTGAAGGTCCTGAGGGTGTAGACGGACGGCTCGCCTCCGCCGTCCTTCCCGTCCCACTCCTCCAGGAGCGCTTCCGCATGTCCAAGAGCACGTCCACGAGCACGTCCAAGCCCAGGTCCATCGCCGTCGTCTCCGGGGTGGCGGCCGCCGCCGTGCTGCTCGGCGTCGTCTCGTACACCGCCACCAAGCCCACGTCGCCGGGCGCCGCCGGCTCCTCGTCCGTCGCCGAGGTCTCCGCCGACCCCTCCGCCGGCGTCTACGCCGAACTGGAGGCGTACGCCCGCCGCGACCCCTCCGACAAGCTCGCCCTCGGCCGCGCCGACGCGCCCGTCGTGCTCATCGAGTACGCCGACTTCAAGTGCGGCTACTGCGGGAAGTTCGCCCGCGACACCGAGCCCGCGCTCATGAAGAAGTACGTCGAGAACGGCACCCTGCGCATCGAGTGGCGGAACTTCCCGATCTTCGGCGAGGAGTCGGAGAGCATCGCCCGCGCCTCCTGGGCGGCCGGGCAGCAGGGCCGGTTCTGGGAGTTCCACAAGGCGGCCTACGCCGAGGGGGCCAAGGAGAAGGGCTTCGGCAAGGACCGCATCGCCGCCCTCGCCAAGGAGGCCGGCGTCCCCGACGCGGCCCGGTTCGCGCGGGACAGCGACGGGACGGCCGCCCGCGAGGCCGTGAGCAGGGACCAGGAGCAGGGGTACGCGCTCGGCGCCACCTCCACCCCGTCCTTCCTGATCAACGGCCGCCCGATCGCCGGCGCCCAGCCCCTGGAGACCTTCACCGAGGCCATCGAGGCGGCGGCGAAGGCCGCTCCGAAGAAGGCCGCCCGGTGACCTCCGGCATCGGATACTTCGCCGCGTTCCTCGGCGGCCTCCTCGCCCTGCTCAGCCCGTGCAGCGCCCTGCTCCTGCCCGCCTTCTTCGCGTATTCGATCGACACGCGCGCGAAGCTCGTGGCCAGGACCGGCATCCTCTACGCGGGTCTGGCGACCACCCTCGTCCCGCTCGGCGCCGCCGGCTCCCTCGCGGGCCGGTTCTTCTACGGCCACCGGGACCTGCTCGTCACCGCCGGGGGCTGGCTGATCATCGGGCTCGGCGTCCTCCAGATCCTCGGCCTGGGATTCACCTCCCGCCGGATCGCCGAGGCGAGCGGCCGCATCCGCCCCACCTCGGCGCTCTCCGTCTACGCCCTCGGCCTGGTCTACGGTCTCGCGGGCTTCTGCGCCGGCCCGATCCTCGGCAGCGTCCTGACGGTGGCGGCGCTGAGCGGCAGCCCGGCGTACGGCGGACTGCTCCTCGCCGTGTACGCGCTCGGCATGGCCGTCCCGCTGTTCGTCCTGGCGCTGCTCTGGGACCGGTACGACCTGGGCCGGCGGCGCTGGCTGCGGGGCCGCCCGCTCCGTATCGGCCGCTTCGAGGTCCACTCCACCTCGCTGCTCTCGGGCCTCTTCTTCATCGCCCTCGGCACCCTGTTCCTCGTCTTCGACGGGACGACCGCGCTGCCGGGCCTGCTGTCGGTCGACGACTCCTTCGCGGTCGAGCGGCGCGTGGCCGTCTGGGGCCGCGCGGTCCCGGACTGGGCGCTGCTCGTGGCCGTGGTCGCGGTCGTGGTGGCCGTCCTCGCGGTCCGCGGCGGGCGGCGCGGGAACCGGGGGCGCGCGGGGGCGCCGGGGGAGCACTGAGACGCGCCGGTGGTACGGGAGCCGAGGCGCTCCGCTTCCCGTGCCACCGGCGGGTCGCAGGAGGAGGTTTCGCCCGGTCGCGACCGGGAGGGGTGAGGCCTAGCCTGGGAGTAACCGGTCGTCGTGAGTCTCCGACCCGGTCTCCCTCCTCTTTCACGCCGTGGTGCGCGTCGGCCTTCGTGCCCCCACGGGTGGGGGTCCCGCGCGCCCCGCTCGAAGGTGAAGCCATGTCTCCCACCGTGCGAAGGGCGTCGAGAGCCGCCGTGTGCCTTGCGTTCGCGGCCGCCGGTGCCCTGTCCCTCGTCCAAGCCCCCGCGATGTCCGCGCCCCAGGCCCCGGTCGGCACCGGCTGGTACCAGATCAGGGCCAAGCACTCCGGCATGTGCCTGGACGTCGCCAACTTCAGCTTCAGCCATGCCGCCGCCGTCGTGCAGGCCACGTGCGGGTCCGGCCACAACCAGCAGTGGCGTCTCCTGCCCCAGGGCGACAGCAAGTACAAGATCCAGGTCCGGCACTCCGGGATGTGCCTGGACGTCGCCTGGGGCAGTCGGCAGCACGGCGCCCCGGTGGTGCAGTCGACCTGCAACGGCGGAAGCAACCAGGTGTGGTGGTTCGTGCAGCCGCCGGGGCGGGCCCCGCTCGTGGACAGCTCCATCGGCCAGGTGCCCCGGACCGGGAACAGCGTCGGGATCGTCGTCGACCACACCGGGATGGTGCTCGACGTCGCCTGGGACAGCCTTCAGCACGGCGCCAAGATCGTGCAGGCCACTCCGCCGGGCGGTGAGCCCGCCATCAACCAGCAGTGGCAGTTCCTGCGCGCGCCGCAATAGGAACGAAGAAGGCCCCGTTCTTTCGAACGGGGCCTTCTCTCTGTGGCTGGGGCCGGGGTCGAACCGGCGACCTATCGCTTTTCAGGCGATCGCTCGTACCAACTGAGCTACCCAGCCACGAAGCTGTTTCCAGCTTCAGCGACTCTGACGGGACTTGAACCCGCGACCTCCACCTTGACAGGGTGGCGAGCTAACCAACTGCTCCACAGAGCCAAGCTTGTGCGCGATCACTAGTGTCGCACACGGTCATGCGTGCCCCCAACGGGATTCGAACCCGTGCTACCGCCTTGAAAGGGCGGCGTCCTGGGCCACTAGACGATGAGGGCTAGAGGCTCACCTGCGCACTTCTCAGTGCGTCGGGGACGTGAGAAGCATATGGGATGCCGGCCGCTATCGCCAAAACGGTTTCCGGCGGGGGGAGAATGGGCCCGTGCTGGAGATGACGCGCGAGGAGTTCGAGGAGCTTGTCGCCGAGGCCCTGGACCGGATCCCGCCGGAGCTGACACGGCTGATGGACAACGTCGCCGTGTTCGTGGAGGACGAGCCCTCCGCGGACGATCCCGAGCTGCTCGGGCTCTACGAGGGGACTCCGCTGACCGAGCGCGGTGAGTGGTACGCCGGGGTGCTGCCCGACCGGATCACGATCTACCGGGGGCCGACGCTGCGGATGTGCGAGTCGCGCGAGGACGTGGTCGCGGAGACCGAGATCACCGTCGTGCACGAGATCGCCCACCACTTCGGCATCGACGACGAGCGGCTGCACGCGCTCGGCTACGGCTGAGGCTCGGGCCTCTTCGCGCGTGTCCCTTGTGGGGCCCGGGGAGTTGGGCAGGGAGACGCGTTCCGTTCCTGCCTGTTGTGTCCTGGAGGTGCCCCCGTGCGCCATTTGCCCACCCCGGTGAGATGGGCCGCCACCGCGATGGCCGTCGCGGCCTGTGCCGGTCTGAGCGGCTGTATGAGTGTGAGCGACGAGGGGGCGAAGCCGGCGCCCGGCGCGTCCGGGGGGAAGCAGGGCGTGGCGGCCGAGGCCGACGGCGGCGGCGGAGACCGGGGCCGGGACGGCGGCTCGTGGAACGGCCGGCCGGAGAAGGGCGGCCCCGCCCCGGCCGGCGCGGGCAAGGAGTCCCCGGTCCCGAGCGGCTCGCCGTCGGGCACGGCGAAGCCCTCGCCCGGCGCCGTCCTGCCGGTGGAGGGCCCGGGCGGGCCGTCGAAGACGCACCCCGCGGGCGGCGGCCACGAGGACCCGGGCGCCGGCCCGGGCGGCGGCGATGCGAACGGCGGCGGCAGTGGCGGCGGAGGGAACGGCGGCGCCGGGGGCCCGGACGGCGGGTCCACCCCCACACCGCAGCCGACCCAGCCGAGCCCGGAGCCGACGCCCGAGCCGACCGTGAACCCGACGCCCGAGCCGACGCCGGAACCGACCTCGAACCCCACCGATCCGCCGCCGTCCGGCACCGACACCCAGATGGGCGCGATGCGGGCGGCGGACGGGCCGGGAGCGCCCCCGGAGCCGGCGGCATCACCGCAGGCCGAGCCGGTGTGACGTAGTCCGATTTGCTATAGGCGGGGGAGAGTCCGTATGGTGGTAGATCGCTTGATCCTATTGCCCGGCGCCGACACAGAAGAGCGCCGCGTGGCGCGTACTCTCCCTAGCCGTGGCTGACCGCATTGAGGCGGTCGTTTGCGAAATCACGGAGTTGACGGGCGCGTGCCGAGACTCCGGAAGGTTTCGCATTTCGCATGTCCATTTTCAGTTCTGACCACGCCGTCATGCCCGAGAACAACGAGATCGTCGAGGCCGTAGAGGCCACCGAGATCGTCGAGATCGTCGAGATCGAGGCCGACGACACCGCAGAGGCGGTCGTCGAGGAGACCGTCTCCGACGAGCCCACCATCACCTTCGGCGACCTCGGTCTGCCCGAGGGCGTCGTGCGCAAGCTCGCGCAGAACGGCGTCACCACCCCCTTCCCGATCCAGGCGGCGACCATCCCGGACGCCCTGGCCGGCAAGGACATCCTCGGCCGCGGCCGCACCGGCTCCGGCAAGACCCTCTCCTTCGGTCTGCCGCTGCTCGCCACCCTGGCGGACGGCCACACCGAGAAGAAGAAGCCCCGCGGCGTCATCCTCACCCCGACCCGTGAGCTCGCGATGCAGGTCGCGGACGCCCTCCAGCCCTACGGCGACGTGCTCGGCCTCAAGATGAAGGTCGTCTGCGGCGGTACGTCCATGGGCAACCAGATCTACGCCCTGGAGCGCGGCGTCGACATCCTCGTCGCCACCCCGGGCCGCCTCCGCGACATCATCAACCGCGGCGCCTGCTCCCTGGAGCAGGTCCAGGTCGCCGTCCTCGACGAGGCCGACCAGATGGCCGACCTGGGCTTCCTGCCCGAGGTCACCGAGCTGCTCGACCAGGTCCCGACCGGTGGTCAGCGTCTCCTCTTCTCCGCCACGCTGGAGAACGAGATCGACACGCTCGTGAAGCGCTACCTCGTCGACCCGATCACGCACGAGGTCGACCCGTCCGCCGGTGCCGTCACCACCATGACCCACCACGTCCTCGTCGTGAAGCCGAAGGACAAGGCCCCGGTCACCGCCGCCATCGCCGCCCGCAAGGGCCGCACGATCATCTTCGTCCGCACCCAGCTGGGCGCCGACCGCATCGCCGAGCAGCTCCGCGACGCCGGTGTGAAGGCCGACGCCCTGCACGGCGGCATGACCCAGGGCGCCCGTACGCGCACCCTGGCCGACTTCAAGGACGGCTACGTCAACGCGCTCGTCGCGACCGACGTCGCCGCCCGAGGCATCCACGTCGACGGCATCGACCTGGTCCTGAACGTGGACCCGGCCGGCGACCACAAGGACTACCTGCACCGCTCGGGCCGCACCGCCCGCGCCGGCCGCTCCGGTGTCGTGGTCTCCCTGGCCCTGCCGCACCAGCGCCGTCAGATCTTCCGCCTGATGGAGGACGCGGGCGTCGACGCCTCGCGCCACATCGTCGGCGGCGCCGGCGCCTTCGACCCGGAGGTCGCCGAGATCACCGGCGCCCGTTCGCTGACCGAGGTCCAGGCCGACTCCGCGAACAACTCGGCCAAGCAGGCCGAGCGCGAGGTCGTCGACCTCACCAAGCAGCTGGAGCGCCTGCAGCGCCGCGCCGTCGAGCTCCGCGAGGAGGCCGACCGCCTGGTGGCCCGCGCCGCCCGCGAGCGCGGCGAGGACCCGGAGGCGGCCGTCGCCGAGGTGACCGAGGCCGCCGAGGCCGAGGTCGCCGCCGCGGCCGTCGAGGCCGAGCGCGCCGCGAAGGCCGAGGAGCGCCGCGAGGAGCGTTCGACCTACCGCGACGAGCGGGGCAACTTCGAGCGCCGCGACCGCGGTGACCGGGGTGGCTTCAACCGTGACGACCGCGGTGGCGACCGCGGCGGCTTCCGCCGGGACAACGACCGTGGCGGCTTCCGTCGCGACAACGACCGTCCGTCGGGTGGCTTCCGCCGTGACGACCGTCCGTCGGGTGGCTTCAACCGTGACGACCGTGGTGGCCGTTCCTTCGAGCGTCGCGACAACGACCGTCCGTCCGGTGGTTTCCGCCGTGACGACCGTCCGTCGGGTGGCTTCCGTCGCGATGACCGTCCGTCGGGTGGCTTCAACCGTGACGACCGTGGTGGCCGTTCCTTCGAGCGTCGCGACAACGACCGTCCGTCCGGTGGTTTCCGCCGTGACGACCGTCCGTCGGGTGGCTTCCGTCGCGATGACCGTCCGTCGGGTGGCTTCAACCGTGACGACCGCGGCGGCCGTTCCTTCGAGCGCCGTGACGACCGCCCCTCCGGCGGCCACCGCGGCAGCGACCGTCCGTTCAACCGCGACCGTCGCGACGACCGCCCCGCCGGCGGCTTCCGCTCGGGCGGCGACCGCCCGTACGGCCGTCGTGACGACCACCGAGGCAGCACCGGTTCGACCGGTGGCTCCTTCGGCCGCCGCGACGACAAGCCGCGCTGGAAGCGCAACGGCTGATCTCGCGTAGAACCCTGAGCGGGGCCCGTACGACACCTCGGTGTCGTACGGGCCCCGCTCGTTTTGAACGGGTTCGGAATTCGCTTCCGCCGTCCGTGGGGCCGCTGTTACGCTCGCGCTACTTGCACGGGGGGTTCGCAAGTCCGGGGCACGCCATCGCGCGTCGCCGACCGCGGCACTGGGGGGTGCCGCGTCTCCTCCGTGCACCCACTCGTATGCATGGAGACGACGTGAACCAGCACGCTCGGCCCCGCAGGGCCACTCTTCGCCGCGTCCTCGGCGCCACGCTCATACCCGTCGTCGGCCTCGGGGTCGCGGCGACCGCCGCGCCGAGCGCCTTCGCCGCGCCGGCCGGGATCAACGCCGCCGCGCCGGTGGCCCTCGACCCGTGGGCGGCGTCCGTTCCGCTGTCGGACGGCACGGCCCTCAACAGCATCAGGGACGTCAAGACGGCCAAGAACGGGGCGGTCGTCGCCCTCTGGCACCGGACGGCCGCGGATCACAGCAAGCCCGAGCTCGTCGTCTCGGTACGTCCGGCGGCGAGCTCCGCCTGGGGCGAGGCGCACGTCCTGCGCACGCTGCCCACCCAGCGCTCCGACGCCGGCCTCACCGTCTCCGACGACGGATCGGTCACGGCGTCCTGGATGGAGTACCCCAACGACGGCGGACCGGGGAACGAGAAGCCCGGCGGGGTGTTCCGGATGGCCACCCTCGCGGCCGGCGCCACCACGTGGTCGGAGACGTCGGACATCATGACCGACCCGGGCTGGGTGCACAGCGGGCAGCTGGCCGGCTCGCCCTCGGGCGAACTCGTCGCCGTCTGGCAGGGCTTCTCGGCGGGAGGGGCCGGGGTGTACTCCTCGGTCCGCGCCACGCCGGACGCGGCCTGGTCCGAGCCGGTCCGCCTCGACGAGCCCCTCGCGGACGGGGGGCTCAACGGCCCGCCGCAGCTCGTCTACTCGGCGCAGGGCACGGCCACCGTCGCCTTCGTCCAGGGCAACGCCAGGACCGGCGAGGTCAAGGTCACCGACCGGGCGGCGAACGGCACGTGGTCGAAGCCGGTCACCGTCTCCAAGCCCGGCACCTACCCCACCGGCCCTACCCTGGCCATCGGGCGCGGCGGCCACGCGGCGGTGGCCTGGCGCACGACGGAGGACCCGTCGTCCGAGTCGAGCACGCAGGTGCTCGCCGTTCGTCCGGCCGGCAGCCTCACCTGGGGTGCGGAGGAGCCCGCCAACGGCTTCCGGACCGGTGGCTGGCGCAAGGTCGCCATCAACCCGCAGGGTGACGTCACCCTGCTCGGCGTCGCCTACGACGAGGGCACCGGGTTCACCGCACGGACGACCACGCGGTCCGCCTCCGGAACCTGGTCCGCGCTGAAGACGATCTCCACCGGCTACGTCCCCGACGACCAGTTCGACCTGACGGCAGGCCCCGACGGCAGCTTCCACGCCGTCTGGACGCAGGGGGACACCGCCCGCAAGCTGATGACCTCCTCGCGGATCGACGGCGTCTGGTCCGCGACCCCGACGCCGCTCTCCACCAACACCACGGGGTACGCCCTGGGCCTGGTCACCGTCGACGCGGCCGACCGGCCCGTCGCCGTGTGGGAGCAGTCCACCGGCGACTTCACCAACCAGCTGCGCACCGCGACCACCGCCCCCCGGCCGCTGCCCGCCTGGCGGGACGTCAGCGGTGACGGCAAGGGCGACCTGGTCGGGCTCACGTCCGCCGGGACGCTGACCGTGCGGACCGGCACGGGCACCGGCGGTCTCGGCACCGGGACCTCGGCGGCGGGCTGGCCGGCCACGTCGACGGTCGTCCCCTTCGGGGACCTCTCCGGCGACCACTGCAACGACCTCCTCGTGAAGGACGCCGCGGGCATGCTGACCCGGTACGACGGCGGCTGCGGCAAGGCGTTCGCGCCGGGCGGGCCGAAGCGGACGCTCGGCGGCGGCTGGCAGATCTACGACAGCCTGACCGCGCCCGGCGACCTCACGGGCGACGGCCGGACGGACCTCCTCGCCCGCACCCCGGCGGGTGAGCTGTGGCTGTACGCCGACAACGGCGCGGGCGCGTTCAAGCCGCGCGTGAGGATCGGCGCCGGCTGGCAGGCGTACAACACGCTCGTCGGCGTCGGCGACCTGAACGGCGACAAGAACGGCGACCTGCTGGCCCGGGACACGGCCGGCGTGCTGTGGCGCTACTACGGCACCGGTACGGGCGCGCTGGGCGCCCGGGTGAAGATCGGCGCCGGCTGGCAGGCCTACAACTCGCTCGCGGCCGTCGGCGACTTCACCGGCGACGGCAAGGCCGACCTGGTGGCCCGGGACACGGCGGGCGTGCTGTGGCGCTACGCGGGCACCGGTACGGGCGCCTTCGCCGGCCGCGTGCAGATCGGCGGCGGCTGGCAGATGTACAAGACGCTGTCCTGACGTCCGGCCCTTCCGATCCCTCCGGCCCCTCCGCGGGCCCGGCCACGACGGCCGGGCCCGCGGCGCGGCCGGTGTCGGATACCCGATCGGTTCCGGGGCCCTCTCGGGCTATGCTGCACAGGTGTGTTTGTCCACGGGCCGTTAGCTCAATTGGCAGAGCAGTGGACTTTTAATCCATTGGTTGTGGGTTCGAGTCCCACACGGCCTACGCGAGGCGGGCGAGGGGAAACCCTCTGACCTGCTACGGAGCGCCCCGACCGGTTTCTTACGGTCGGGGCGCTCCTGTGTGGTGGGGTCAGTGGGTTTCCGGGCGGCGGTACGTGCAGACGTTGACGCCCTGGGGGCTGGTGACCGTGGAGGCCAGTTCGAGGGTGCGGAGGGCGCCGTCGGACGGGAAGATCGACTTTCCGCCGCCGAGGAGCACCGGCATGACCATCAGGCGGAGTTCGTCGGCGAGGTCCTCGGCCAGGAGGGTGCGGGCGAGGCTGGGGCTGCCCATGACGAGGAGGTCTCCGCCGGGGGTGTCGTGGAGTTCGCGGAGGCGGGACAGGGCCTTGTCGGCGGGGATGAGCGTGGTGTTCCAGCCGAGGCCGGCCTCGGCGAGGGTGCCGGAGACGACGTACTTCGGGAGCGCGTTCATCCGGTCGGCGAAGGGGTCGCCGGCCCGCTCCGGCCAGGCCGCGGCCATGGTCTGCCAGGTGCGGCGGCCGAAGAGCAGGGCCTCGGCCCGCTCGGTCGCCTCGGCGAACGCGCCGCCCACGACCTCCGGGTCGAAGAAGGGGTGCGTCCAGCCGCCGTGGGCGAAACCGCCGTCGGTGTCCTCCTCGGGACCGCCCGGGGCCTGGACGACGCCGTCGAGGCTGATGAACTCGCTGATCACGATGCGCATGGGGTCGGTCCTGTTCGTCCGTGGCTTCTTGTGGTGCCGTACGGGAATCTAGACGGGCCCGGTGCCGGGAAGTCATCGGTACACGGAGGACTTTCCTGAGAACTTTCCGGCGGGTTTTCCGGTCCTCCTCCTCGGAACTCCGTTCGTCCGAACGGCTCCGTACGGGGGCGGCGCCGGGCAACGTGGGGAAACGTGGACGCGGAGTGTGGAGGTGGGGTCGGTGGCGGCGAGACGTTCCGGTGATCCGGCGGGGGAGGCCCAGGAGCTGGCCCGTTGGGCGCTGTTCGCGACGGGCGGCGCGGTGGTGGCCCTGCTCACCGCGCTCGGCAGCGGGATGCTGATCCTGCTGAGCGGGATCGTGGGGTTCGCCGCGACGGCCGCGGGCGTCTGGTGGTTCCTCGCGCACCGCGGGCCGGTCCGGGTGTTCGGGGCGCTGCTCGCGGTGGCCGCGCCCCTCGTCACGCTCGGCCTGTACGTCGCCGGGGGCGTCTGGGTGAACGCCCTCGTGGCCCTGGGCCTGTGGGGCGTGGCGCTGTCCTGCGCGCGGGCGGCGCTGCGCCGTCCGGAGGACGAGCGGGAGGCGCTGATGCGGGGCGAGTCCGTTCCCCCGCCCCGCCGGCCCGTGCTGATCATGAACCCGAAGTCCGGCGGCGGGAAGGTCGAGCGGTTCGGGCTCGTCGCGCGGGCGGAGGCGCTCGGGGCCCAGGTGATCCTGCTCGACCCGGCCGCGCCCGCCGATGTCGCCGGGCTCGCCCGGAAGGCCGTCGCGGAGGGCGCCGATCTTCTCGGCGTGGCGGGCGGCGACGGCACGCAGGCCCTCGTGGCCGAGGTCGCCGCCGAGCACGACCTGCCGTTCCTGGTCGTCTCGGCCGGCACCCGCAACCACTTCGCCATGGACCTTGGCCTCGACCGCACCGATCCGTCCCGCTGCCTCGACGCGCTGCGCGACGGCGAGGAGCTCCGGATCGACCTCGGTGACGTCGCCGGCCGGCCCTTCGTCAACACCGTCTCCTTCGGGGTGTACGCGGACGTGGTCCAGCGCCCCGAGTACCGCGACGACAAGGCGGGCACCGCGCTCGACGTGCTGCCCGATCTGCTCCAGGGCGGTGAGGGCGACCGTCTCGACGCGACCGCCGACTCCACTCCGCTGGCCGGTCAGCAGGCGCTCCTCGTCAGCAACAACCCGTATGCGACTCCCGATCCGTTCGCCGCGGTCGCCGCCCGCAGGCCCCGTCTCGACGGCGGCGCGCTCGGGGTGATCGGCATCCGCGTGGACGGCGCCGCGCAGGCCGCCGAGCTGGCCGTCCTGGGCACCCAGGCGACCGGCCTGAACGTCCTGACGGCCCGTAGGGTGGAGGTCCAGGGCATCCAGGGTCCAGGGGCCCGCGCGGTCATCTCCGTCGCCGTGGACGGCGAGGCCCTGACGCTGCCGACGCCCGTCGTCTGCACCCTGCGCCCGCGCGCCCTGCGGGTCCTCGTGCCCCGCGACCGGCCGGGGTCGCCGGTGCCTCCGCCGCCGCTGGACTGGCGGCGGCTCACCCGGCTGGCCTTTCCCGAGCAGCCCGCCCCGGGAAGGAACCCGTGGGACACCCGTACCTCTTGAACCCCAGTACCCCTGACTAGGAGCGGCGCATGACCGACGACACGAGGACCGGGACCGTCCGGGCGGTCCTGCACGACATGCGGGCCGTGGACGGTGCCGTGTACGCGGCCGTGGCCGCGACCCCGACGCCGACGCTCGACACGGCGTTCCGCCGGCTCTCCGCGGCGGCCGACCACTCCAAGATCTCGTTCACGATCGCGGCGGCGCTCGCGCTCGTGCCGGGCCGGCCGCGGCGGGCCGCGCTCGCCGGGGCCGGGGCGATCGCGGTGGCCTCGGCCTCGGCGAACCTGCTCGGCAAGCGGCTCGTGCACCGGGCGAGGCCGGACCGGGAGGCGGCCCGGGTGGTGGTGGGCCGTCATGTGCCCATGCCGGCCTCGGCGTCGTTCCCCTCCGGGCACACCGCGTCGGCGGTCGCGTTCGCCACCGCCGTGGGCTCGGTGCTGCCGCCCGCCGCGCTGCCCCTCGCCGTCCTGGCCTGGACCGTGGGCTACTCCCGGGTCCACACCGGGGTCCACTACCCGGGTGACGTCGCCGCGGGTGCCCTCCTCGGCGTCGCGAGCGCGGGCGTCTCCCTGGCGGTGACCGGGAGCTGGTGGGCCGCCAGGGGGAAGTGACCCGGGGTCAGTCGGCGACGGCGAGGGGCGGGAGCCGCCAACTGCCGTCGAGGACCGAGGGATCGGGGCCGTACAGCCGCACGACGAGGCTGAACGGGCCGTCGGGGGCGGGCAGCCAGTTCGCCGCCTCCTTCGGATCGGCCGGGCGGTCCTTCCGTACGTGGAGGGTGAGTCCGCCGTCGTCGTCGTACACGAGCCCCGGGGTGCGGTCGCCGATCGCGTACCGGTCGATCGCGTTGGCGACGAGCAGCCGGTCCGGCAGGCCGTAGAGCGTGACCGACCAGAAGAAGCGGGCCGGGGGCAGCTGCCCGGGCGGGAAGTGGGCGACGTGGTCGTGGTCGTGCCCGTTCGGCGGGTGTTCGCCGCGGTCGTCCGCCGACCAGCCGCCGTACCAGGCTTCGGCGGTGGGGAGGCCGTAGAGCCCGATGTCGGCGGCGACCGCGCGGCCGATGTAGTCGTCGCCGAGCTCCGCGCGGGTGCCGAAGAGGTCCGTGGAGACGGTGGCGGCCGCCACGGCCTTCTCCAGGCGGGCCCGGCCGTCCGCGATGCCCTGTTCGACGGCGGCCCGGAGCTCGGGGGAGAGCGCGGCCGGTTCGAACGCGCCCGTGCCGGACACGCCGAGGGCCGCGAGCCGGTCGCGCACCCCGCGCTCCTCGTCCAGGACGGGGAAGAACTGGAGCAGGAAGTCGAGGAGCGTGAAGAACTCGACCGTCCCGAGGTCCTCCTCGCGCCAGACCGGCCACACCGGCTCGTCGACGGGGTGCGGGGCGGCCGTGTCCGTGTACGTGGAGAGGGGGCGGAGCGCGTACCGCTCCTGGATCGCGCGCAGGGCGGGTACGTCCTCGGGGCCGGCGAGGTAGGTGCGGCCGAGGATTCCGACGAGGAAGGTGTCGGCGCGCAGGACGCTCGCGATGCCCTCGGGAGCGGTGCCGTTCCAGCCGGGGCCGACGACCAGGTGGTCACCGGCGGCCGGTCCCGTGGCACGGGCGCCGATGTATCCGACGTACGCGGTGTCCAGGTCGTGCAGCGGCAGTACGTAGTAGCGGTCGAGCGCCGGGACGGAGATCACGTACGGTTCGGCCCGCAGGTCGAGCCAGGCCACGGAGTACGGGGTGTCGTTGTTCGGGGTCGCGACGTCCGTGTCGGCCGGGGTGAACGGCTCCGAGTAGTGCCGGAAACGGCCGAAGCCGCCCACGTACCGGGGGTCGTGGGCGTCGATCGCCTGCGCGTACATCGTGCGGTAGTTGTCCAGGACCGGACAGCCCCAGATCCAGGCGTCGGCCGCCGTCCGGCGGGCCTCCTCGGGCGTCAGCTGCACGGTGGACACCTTTACGGGCAAGAGGGAACCAACCCGTACAAACTCGCACGGACGGTTCCCTCCCGCATGTGGGCCGGGTCATTACTCCGCCCGGGCCAGGTCCTCCTCCGTGAGGCCGAGGGTGGCCATCCGCTCCGGGTCCGCCAGGATGTGCAGCTCGACGATCCGGTCCTCGACGATCGTGAACGTCATGATCGATCCCGGGCGTCCCTTGACGACCGACACCACCGCGGGCTGGCCGTTGGCCACGACCCGGAGCGTGTCCGTACGGAACTTGGCGTACGTGAGCGCCTGCGCGATGACCGCCTCGGCGCCCCGCACCATCTTGGAGACCGCCGCGAGGGTCCGGCCGCCGTCCGCGCGCAGCACCACGTCCGGGTCGAGGACGGCGAGCAGCCCCTCGAAGTCGCCGCCGTTCGCCGCGGCGAGGAAGGCGTCGGCGATCTCCCGCTGCCGGCGCGCGTCCGGACCGGGGGCCGGGGTGGCGTCCTGCACGCGGCGGCGGGCGCGGCTGGCGAGCTGGCGGGTGGCGGCCGGGGTGCGGTCCACGATCTTCGCGATGTCGTCGAAGGAGACGGCGAACATGTCGTGCAGCACGAACGCGAGCCGCTCCGCGGGACCCAGGGTGTCCAGGACGACGAGGAGCGCGAGCCCGACGGACTCGGTGAGCTCGGCCGCGTGCTCCGGGTCGGTGGTGTCGGCGACCCGGACCACCGGATCGGGGACGTAGTACTCCAGCGGGTCCTCGCGGCGCGAGGAGCGCGAGCGCAGCATGTCCAGGCAGACACGGCCGACGACCGTGGTCAGCCAGCCGCTGAGGTTCTCCACGCCGCTGACGTCGCTGCGGCTGAGCTTGAACCAGGCCTCCTGGACGGCGTCCTCGGCCTCGCTGAGCGAGCCCAGCATCCGGTAGGCCACCGCCCGCAGATGGCCGCGGTCGGCGTCGAAGCGCCGGGCCAGGAATTCCTTGTCGAGTCTCTGGTCCTGGGTCTCGTGGTCCACTCGTCGATCTCCCCGTTCGCGTCCCGTCATGCCGTCATGACGGATCAAACTCCGTGGATGTGACAGCGGAGACGAGCCGTGGGGTCCCGGTACGTGAGATCCCCGCCGTCTCGTGGCGAACGCCCGGGATTCCCCGGCCGAAGCCCCCGACCACCGTGAATCCCCACTTCAACACGGTGATCTTCGTCCGTAGATTGATCACCATGACGACGACAACGACGCAGGTCAACCCCGTACTCCGTACCCCGCCGGCCTCCCCCGCCGCGGCGGCCGCCTACTTCTCGGCCAGCCTCGCCTTCCACGCCGACGTCTCCGACGTGGCCTCCGCGCTCGCGACCGCCGCCGCCGAGGGCACCGACCCGGGCTTCGTCGTGATCGACTCGCGCTCCACCGCCTCCTGGGACCAGGGCCACGTCCCCGGCGCGATCCACCTGCCGACCGCCCTCATCCCCGAGCAGGCCGAGCAGCTGCTGGACAGGTCCGTCCCCGTCGTCACGTACTGCTGGGGCCCCGGCTGCAACGGCGCCACCCGCGCCGCGCTCGCCCTCGCCGAGCTGGGCTTCCAGGTGAAGGAGATGCTCGGCGGCTTCGAGTACTGGGTGCGCGAGGGCTTCGCGTACGAGACGTGGGAGGGGCCCGCGGAGAAGGCCGCCGACCCGCTGACGGCGCCGGTCGAATCCGACGACTGCGGTTGCTGACCTCAACCGATTTCGTGATCGCCCCGGTCATGCCGTAGAGTCAGGTTCACCGACGCGGGGTGGAGCAGCTCGGTAGCTCGCTGGGCTCATAACCCAGAGGTCGCAGGTTCAAATCCTGTCCCCGCTACTCAGTAGCGACGAAGGCCCGGATCCAGTCACTGGATCCGGGCCTTCGTCGTTTCCCGGTTCTCTCCGCTTGACCTTGACGCAACGTCAAGATTTAGCGTTCTCGGCATGGAGTGGTCGATCCAGGAGATCGCCAAGAAGGCCGGCACCACCAGCCGCACCCTCCGCCACTACGGCGAGCGCGGACTGCTGGAACCGAGCCGGATCGGCGCCAACGGTTACCGGTACTACGACCAGGCGGCGCTCGTGCGGCTGCAGCGGATCCTGCTGCTGCGCGAGCTGGGGCTCTCGCTGCCCGCCATCGCCGAGGTCCTCGCCGGGCAGCGGGACACGTCCGCCGCCCTGCGCACCCATCTCGCCCTCCTGGAGCAGGAGCGAGAGCGCATCGGACGCCGGATCGCGTCGGTGCGGACCACCCTCCACAAGACCGAGAGAGGAGAAGAGCTCATGGCCGAGGAAGTGTTCGACGGTTTCGACCACACGCGGTACGAGGAGGAGGTCACCGAACGCTGGGGCCGCGACGCGTACGAGAAGGGCGACCGCTGGTGGCGCTCGCTCAGCGACGCGCAGAAGAAGGCGTTCAAGGACGAGCAGGCCGGCATCGCCCGCGACTTCGGGCGGGCCGCCCGGGACGGCCTGGCCGCCGACAGCGAGGAGGTGCAGGCGATCACGCGGCGCCAGGTCGCCTGGCTGTCGACGACCGCGACGCCGAGCAAGGAGTACCTGATCGGTCTCGGGCAGATGTACGTCGACGACCCGCGCTTCACCGTGAACTACGACCGGCACGGAGAGGGCACCGCGATCCTCGTCCGCGACGCGATGAAGGTCTACGCCGAGCGGAACCTCTGAGGGACCTGTCTGATGTAAACGGTGGCCAAAACCGGGCCCGCCTCTTTGCAGGGGCGCCGCACCCCACCGTAGCCTCACGCGCACCATGAGTGACCAGCGTGTGAGCGATGTGAGCCGGCGGGCGCCCGCCGTGCTCGTCCTGCTCGCGCTCCTCGCCCTCCTGGTGAGCGTCTGCCACGGCTCCCACGGGCACGTCCTGCCGAACTCCGGCACCGCGACCCTCTCCGCCCCCGCGCTCCCGCACGGCTGCGAGCGGCCCGGGGACGCCTGGACCTTCGACGCCCACCTCCCCGCCCAGGCCGCCGCCTCCCAGCCCGCCGCGCCCGACGCCGGCGGAGCCGTGGTCCTTCCGTACGCGGCGGACCTCCGCACCGATCCCCGCGCGCGCTGCGTCCGGGACCGGGCGGGCCCGGGCCCCGAGCCGGGCCGGCTGCTCATCGCCCTCGGGGTGGACCGGAACTGAGCCGGGTCCCGCATCCGCGTGACCAGGCTCCCTTTCGCGTACCCACCCCAAGGACGTACTCCCATGACCGCACCACTGACGCTTCCCGTCGAAGGGCAGACCGTCGGCAACACCCCCGTCCTGTGGACGGACGACGGCTACTGGGCCAAGCTCGAAGGCTTCAACTTCGGCGGCATCAAGGACCGCGCCGCCCTCTACATGGTCGAGCAGGCCCGCCGTCGCGGGGAGCTGCGGCCCGGCGCCCCGATCGTCGAGTCCACCTCCGGCACCCTCGGTCTCGGCCTCGCCCTCGCGGGCGTGCTCCACGGCCACCCCGTGCACGTCGTCACCGACCCCGGTCTCGAACCGATCGTCGAGCGGATGCTCGCCGCCCACGGCGCCCGGGTCCACGTCGTGCCCGAGCCCAGCCCGCGGGGCGGCTGGCAGCAGGCCCGGATGGACAGGGTCGCCGAGCTGCTCCTGAGCCTCGACGGGGCCTGGTGGCCGAACCAGTACGGGAACCCCGACAACCCCGCCGCGTACGCCGGTCTCGCCGCCGAACTGTCCGCGCAGCTCGACCGGATCGACGTCCTCGTCTGCGCGGTCGGCACCGGCGGCCACTCCGCCGGGATCTCCCGGGCCCTGCGCGCCACCAGCAGCCCGGCCCTGGAGCTGGTCGGCGTGGACTCCGTGAACTCCACCGTCTTCGGCCTGCCCGCCGGGGAGCGCCTCATGCGCGGCCTCGGCTCCTCCATCCACCCGGGGAACGTGGACCACGGGGCCTTCGACGAGGTGCACTGGGTGGGCCCCGCGGAGGCGGTCCGGGCGGCCCGCCGACTGGCCTCGCGGCACTTCGCGACCGGCGGCTGGAGCGTCGGCGCGGTCGCGCTCGTCGCCGGCTGGCTGGCCCGGACGCGGCCGCGCGGGACCCGGATCGCGGCCGTCTTCCCGGACGGGCCGCAGCGGTACTTCGACACCGTCTTCAACGACGAGTTCTGCGCGGCGCACGGGCTGCTCGACGGACCCGTACGGGAGGACCCGGTGGCCTACGTCTCCGACGAGACGGTCAGCGGGTGGACCCGACGGGTCCTGGAGCGCGCCAAGTGACGACGGCCACGGCCCCCGCCAAGGGGGGCATCTGGAAGCAGAGCCGCACCTTCGATCCGGCCGTCCGGCTGCTCTTCCTCAACCAGCTCACCATCAACCTCGGCTTCTACATGCTCATGCCCTACCTGGCCGCGCACCTCGCGGACGGGCTCGGCATGGCCGCCTGGGCCGTCGGGCTCGTCCTCGGCGCCCGGAACCTCTCCCAGCAGGGCATGTTCCTGGTCGGCGGGGCGCTCGCCGACCGGCTCGGCTTCAAGCCGCTCATCGTGGCCGGCTGCGCGCTGCGGACGGTCGGCTTCGGGGCGCTCGCCTTCGCGCAGTCGTTGCCGATGCTGATCGCCGCCTCGCTCGCGACCGGCCTCGCGGGAGCGCTCTTCAACCCCGCCGTGCGGGCCTGTCTCGCGGCGGAGGCGGGGGAGGAGCGCCGCGTGGAGGCCTTCGCGCTGTTCAACACGTACTACCAGGCGGGCATTCTGCTCGGGCCGCTCGTCGGGGTGGCCCTGACGGGGGTGTCGTTCCGGCTGACGTGCGTGGTCGCGGCCGTGCTGTTCGCCGGCCTGACCCTGGTACAGCTCCGGCATCTGCCCGTACGGGTCTCCTCGGGTGCCGGTGGGAAGGGGGAGCGGGGGCAGTTCCGTACCGTGCTCGCGCACCGGACCTTCTGGCTCTTCTCGCTCGCCATGACCGGCTCGTACGTGCTGTCCTTCCAGGTCTATCTGGCGCTGCCGCTCGCGGCGGGCGGTACGGCCGCGACGACCGCGCTGTTCGCGGTGTCGGCGCTCGTCGCGCTCGCCGGGCAGCTGCGGATCACGGCCTGGTGCCGGCGCCGCCTCAGCCGGGAGCGGTGCCTCGTCCTCGGGCTCGCCCTGATGGGCGGGGCGTTCCTGGTCCCGGCCGTCCTGGGGCGCGGCCTGGTGGGGCTGCTGTTGTGCGCGGCGGTCCTGGCCGTCGCGAACGCGGTGCTCTACCCGTACGAGATGGACACCGTCGTCGCCCTGTCCCGGGGGCGCTGGGTGGCCACCCACTACGGGCTCTACAACACCGTGTGCGGGGTCGGGATCACCCTCGGGAACCTGGGGACGGGCGCGCTCCTCGACGTCACCGGCTGGTCGGCGGTGCCGTGGCTGGTGCTGTGCGCGGTCGGCCTGGTGTGCGCGGCGGCGATGGCGCTGCTCGCACGCGGCGGGCGGCTGGCGGAGGCGGCGGGCCCGGTCCCGGTCCAGGGGGCTCCCGGCTGAGCCCGTACGGGGGCGGGTCTGCCGGCCGGCCCCCGTACGCCACTCGGCCCCACGGGAGTCGCCGCCCCGTCCGGCGGCGGCCACCCTGGGAGGGCGCGGTGCGGACCGCGGCCGGTCGGACCGGGCAGGAGAGCACAGGTGGGGCACCCCCTAGGAACGGCGGGCGGAGGGCGGCGGAGCGGCGACGGCCGCCCCGCGTACGGAGGCGCCCGGCGGTTCATCCGGGCGCTGCCCCCGCTGGTCATCGTGGGCGGTGTCGTCTTCGACGTGGCGACACCGCCCGCGTACACGGCGGCGCCGCTCTTCTCCGCCGCCCCGCTGATCGCCGCGCCCTTCTTCTCCATGCTGACCACGCTGCTCACGGGGATCGCCGCCGTCCTCGCCTCCGTCGGGCTGCACCTCTACAACGGCACCGCCGACGAGATCCCCGCCCTCACCGAGACCCTGACCGTCGTCACCGTCTCCGCGCTCGCGCTCCTCATCAACCGGGTCGTGCGCCGCAGCGGCGAGCGGCTCGCCTCGGCGCGGGTCATCGCGGAGACCGCGCAGAAGGCGGTGCTGCCGATGCCCGCCGAGCGGATCGGCGGGCTGCAGTGCGCGGCGCGGTACGAGGCGGCGCAGGCGGACGCGTTCATCGGCGGCGACCTGTTCGCCGTCCAGGACACCCCGCACGGGGTGCGGCTCGTGGTCGGGGACGTCCGGGGCAAGGGGCTGGACGCCGTCGAGGCCGTCGCCGTCGTCATCGGCGCCTTCCGGGAGGCGGCCGAGCAGGAGCGGAACCTGGAGGGCGTGGCGCAGCGCCTCGAACGGGCCCTCGCCCGGGAGGGCACCCGCCGGGACGACCTCGACTCCTTCGAGGGGTTCACCACGGCCGTCCTGGCCGAGATCCCGCGCGGCGACGGGGGCGGGACCTTCGACGGCTTCGTACGGGTCGTCAACCGCGGGCACCCGCCGCCGCTGATGCTGTACGGGGACGGGCGCGTGGACCCGCTGGAACCGGGCGAGGCGGCGCTGCCGCTCGGGATGGGGGAGCTGGCCGCGTGGCCGGACCGGGCCGAGGCGCGGCCGTTCCCGGCGGGCGCGACGCTGCTCTTCTACACGGACGGCCTCTCGGAGGCGCGGAACGCGCGGGGCGTCTTCTACGATCCGGCGGCCCGGCTCGCCGGACGGATCTTCCCCGGGCCCGAGGAGCTGCTCGACGCGCTCGTGGACGACGTACGGCTCCACACGGGCGGCGGGTCGACCGACGACATGGCGCTGCTCGCGGTGAGCCGGCCGGCGACGGGGCAGCCGGAGCGGCGCCGGACGATGCCGGTGGTGCCGCCGGGCGGGGGCGGTCACCAGGCGTAGTCGAAGGGTGCCACTGCGATAACAATTGACATAACGTCAGATCGCGGGGGTTTGGCGACCCCGTCCTGAACGGGGGTCAAGTCGGACCATTACCTCCCAATTCAATGAATGATCAAGAAGGACGGCTTGGAATCGGGACCCCCTGTCTATTAACGTTCGATAACGCAGCGCGGTCGTCCCAGCCGTCGCAAGAGGCGGCACCGTGCGCACGCGCCGAATCCTGAAAAGGAACCGGGGAACCACCACTTGGGGTGAATCGGGCCCCTTCGCACCCGTGCGAGCGAGCCCGTAGGAGACCTTCCTGCTCCGAACCCGTCAGCTAACCCGGTAGGCGAGACGGAAGGAAAGGAGCGCGCCCCCGTGGCGTCCAACACCCCCGCACCCGAAGCCCCCTTCGATGCCTTCGGTGGCGGTGCGGGTCCCGCCGCCCCGGACACCGAGTGGAACCCCACCGAGGGCTCCCTCCGCGCCGAGAGCCGCTCCGGCGGCCGGCACCGGGTCGTCAAGCAGCGCTCCAACTTCGCCCGCTCCTCCACCGTCCTCGGCGTCGGCGTGATCGCCGCCGTCGGCGCGGGCGGCCTCGCCACCGCGCAGGAGAAGCCCCCGGTGGCCATATCGCTGCCGGACCTCCCCGACCTGAACCTGCCCGACGCCCACGACCTCCCCGGCGTCGGCGACCTCCTCCCCGAGGAGCACAGCGAGCCCGTCAGTGAGGCCCGCGCCAACCCGAACCCGCTCACCTCCGCCACGTACACCACCGCGGCCGACGAGCGCACCGAGCAGGCCGCCTCCGCCCCCGCCGCGGGCGAGGCCCTGCGCGCCCGCATCCTCCAGCAGGCCGAGCAGCAGCAGGCCTCCGCCGACGCCGCCGAGCTCGCCGCGGCGGAGAAGGCGGCGGCCGAGAAGGCCGCCGCGGAGGCCGCGGCCAAGGAGGCGGCCGCGGAGAAGGCCGCCGCCGACGCGAAGGCGAAGGCCGAGGCGGAAGCCAAGGCCAAGGCGGAGGCGGAGGCCAGGGCGAAGGCCGAGGCGGCCGCCGAGGCCGAGCGCCTCGCCCAGCTCGCCGCCAGCTACTCGCTGCCGGTCTCCTCGTACACCCTCACCGCCACCTACATGCAGTCCGGCTCGATGTGGTCCTCCGGCTACCACACCGGCCTCGACTTCGCCGCCCCCACGGGCACCCCGCTCAAGGCGGTCCACGGCGCGACCGTCAAGTCCGCGGGCTGGTCCGGCTCCTACGGCTACCGGATCGTCCTGGAGCTGGAGGACGGCACCGAGGTCTGGTACTGCCACCTCTCGTCCATGCTGGTCAGCGCCGGCCAGACCGTGTCCACCGGCGAGACCATCGGCCGCGTCGGCGCCACCGGCAACGTCACCGGCGCCCACCTCCACATGGAGGTCCACACCGCCGGCGGCGACGGCATCGACCCGGCGGCCTGGCTCCGCTCCAAGGGCCTCAGCCTCTGAACGGACCCGGAATAGGCCCGGCGGCCGGAGCGGTTGATCGACGCATGACCTCCCTCCGCCCGCTGGGCAGCTCCGACCTGCACGTCTTCCCCGTCGCCCTGGGCGGCAACGTCTTCGGCTGGACCGCCGACGAGGCCGAGTCCTTCGCCGTCCTCGACGCCTACGCCGCCGCCGGCGGCAACCTCGTCGACTCCGCCGACGTCTACTCCGCGTGGGCCGAGGGCAACGAGGGCGGCGAGTCCGAGACCGTCATCGGCCGCTGGCTCGCCTCCCGGGGCAACCGCTCCGACATCGTCGTCGCCACCAAGGTCGGCGCCCACCCCCACTTCAAGGGCCTCTCCGCCACCACCATCAAGGCGGGTGCGGAGGAGTCCCTGCGCCGCCTCGGCACCGACCACATCGACCTCTACTACACGCACTTCGACGACGAGTCCGTCCCGGTCGAGGAGATCGTCACCGCCCTCGACCAGCTGGTGAAGGACGGCAAGGTGCGGGCCGTCGCCGCCTCCAACATCTCCCCGGAGCGGCTGCGCGCCTCCCTCGACTTCGCCGAGGCCGAAGGCCTCACCCGGTACGTCGCCCTCCAGCCGCACTACAACCTGGTCTCCCGCGACACCTACGAGGGTCCCCTCCTGGAGACCGTCGAGCAGGCCGGGCTCTCGGCCGTCCCGTACTACGGGCTCGCGGCCGGCTTCCTCACCGGCAAGTACCGTCCCGGTGCCGCCGTCGACAGCGCCCGCGCCGCCGGGGCCGGCCGCCACCTGGACACGGAGCGCGGACGGGCCGTGCTCTCCGCCCTCGACACGGTCGCCGAGGCGCACGAGGCGGAGCTCGCCACCGTCGCCCTCGCCTGGCTCGCCGCCCGGCCCACCGTCGCCGCGCCGATCGCCTCGGCCCGCACGGTCGAACAGCTCCCGGCGCTGGTGGCGGCCGCCGACCTGAAGCTGACGGAGGCCGAGCTGACGCTCCTGACCGAGGCCTCCGAGGTCTGACCGGCTAACTGCGGTACGGGTTGTAGCCGTCGTAGTCCAGGTACTGCGGCGGCGCCCAGGCCCGGCCCGTCGCCCGCGCCGCGTACGTGAGGGCCGGGGAGGCGACCGCGCGGCGCTGCCACAGATGGTGCAGCAGCTCCTGCTCCCGGGCCGGGAAATCGGGTCCCGCCGTGCCGCGCCGGGCCCGGTCCCGCAGGAACGCCAGGGTCGTCGCGAAGGACTCGTACTCGCCGACCGCCCGCGCGGCGGGCTGGCCGTACGTCCGCGCGGCGAACGAGCGGGCCAGCTGCCGGGCGCGCATCGAGGACAGCGCGAGCGGCTCGGTGGGGGCGAGCCAGCCGGCCGCCGCGTACGCCGGGAGCTCCCCGGATATCGTGCGCAGCTCCCGCTGCCGGCTCCACACCGCCAGCCAGGTCAGCAGGCCGAAGGCCGGGACCATGAGCGCCCCGTACACCGCGTAGAAGGCCAGCGGGCCGCCGAAGGTGGCCGAGCCGTTCCAGGCGGCGTGCAGGCCCATGGCGAGCAGCAGCCCGGCGAGCGGCAACAGCACCCGGCGCAGCCGCTTCCCGCGCGGGGCGAGGGCGGCGAAGCCGAAGCCGATGCCGGTGAGCACGGTGAAGAGGGGGTGCGCGAACGGCGACATCACGACCCGTACGAAGAAGGTCGCGGCGGTCACCGAACCCAGGCCGGAGGAGCCGAACTCCTGGTCCTCGCCGAAGGCGTTGCCGAGATAGAGGATGTTCTCGGTGAAGGCGAAGCCGGTCGCGGTGAACCCGGCGACGACGACGCCGTCGACGAGGCCGCCGAAGTCCTTCCTGCGGAAGAGGAAGAGCAGCAGGATCGCGGCGGCCTTCGCGCTCTCCTCCACCACCGGGGCGATGACGGTGGCCCCGAGGGTGTCGGCGGAGTCGGGATCGGCCGTCGCGGTGGCGATCCAGCGGACCGCGAAGGAGTTCGCCAGGATCGCGACGAGGGCGGCGGCGAAGGCGCCCCAGGCGAACGCGAACAGCATGTTCTTCCAGGGGCCGGGCTCGACCCGGTCGAGCCAGCGGAACGCCGACATCAGCAGCGGTACGGGAAGCACGGCGAGGCCCAGGCCGACGAGGAAGCCCTGCGTGCCGGTCTGCTCGCGGACCAGCGCCAGGATGACCAGGGCGCAGAGCGCGAGCAGCGTCACGACGGCGATCGCGCGGACCAGCCGGCTGCGCCAGAAGGCGCGGCGCGGCCGGTAGCGCCACTGCGATCGGTCGGCGGCGGCGGGGAAGGCCGGCTCCTCGGTGTCCCGGTGCGGGACGGGAGCGGTGTACGGCGGGGCGCCGGCGGCGGGGTTCGACACGTGATCGACCCTAACGACCGGCACGGACAGCCGGGTCACTTCCTCCGGAACAGCAGATCGTGCACGACGTGACCCTTGTCGAGTCCCTGGCCCTCGAAGCGGGTGAGGGGCCGGAAGTCGGGGCGGGGCGCGTAGCCGCCGTCGGCCTGGGTGTTCTCGTAGTCCGGATGCGCGGAGAGCACCTCCAGCATCTGTACGGCGTACTCCTCCCAGTCCGTGGCGCAGTGGAGCACGGCTCCGGGCTTCATCCGGGGCGCGAGAAGGCTGAGGAACTCGGGCTGGATGAGGCGGCGCTTGTGGTGGCGGGCCTTGGGCCAGGGGTCCGGGAAGTAGACCCGGCAGCCGTCGAGCGACGCGTCGCCGAGCATCTCGCGGAGCAGGATGATCGCGTCGCCGTTGGCGACGCGGACGTTGGTGAGGCCGTTGCGGTCGGCGAGGCCGAGGAGGTTGCCCTGGCCGGGCGTGTGCACGTCCACGGCGAGGATCCCGGTGCCGGGATCGGCGGCGGCCATCTGGGCGGTGGCCTCGCCCATGCCGAACCCGATCTCGAGGACGACGGGCAGGCCGTCGAACATCTCGTCCAGATCGAGGACCTGCTTGCCGTCGATGTCGAGCCCCCAGTCGGGCCACCGCTTCAGCATGGCCTCGGCCTGGCCGTACGTGACACGGCTGCGGCGCGGCTGGAAGCTGCGGATCCGCCGCTCGTGGTGGGCGCCGGCGGGATCGGGCATGGGCCCCTCGCCGGGGGCGAACATCCGACTGCCGCGACGTGCGACGGAGGGTGCGGGCTCGGCGACGGGCTGCGGCCCGTTCTCAATCTGCTCAGACACAATGCCCCCAATCCTACGGCGGGCCCGGGCGGTGCCCGTCCGTTGTGGGCAATCGTTCCGCAGGGCGGAACGGGTGGGCACAACGGAACGGCGCCCTTGCCGGCGCCAGAGGCTTCCGCGCCTGAACCCGCACCACGTGTGCGCCGCCGCTCGGGGTGCGGGTCCAGGCTCGGAACGCGGAGGCGCCGCTGAAGGGCGCCGTCCCGTGTGCCCACCCGTCCCGCCCCAGCGGGACGATTGCCCACACGGGGGGCGGGGGCGCCGCCCACAACGGCGTGGGCTACAGGCGGGCCAGGGCTCGGGTGGCGACCTCGCGGCCGATCGGGAGCGACGCCGTCGCCGCAGGCGAAGGCGCGTTCAGGACGTGCACCGTCCGCGCCGCCTCGCGGATCAGGAAGTCGTCGACCAGCGTCCCGTCCCGCAGCACCGCCTGCGCCCGCACCCCCGGCGCCGCCCGCCGCAGGTCGGACTCCTCGACGACCGGCAGCAGCCGCCGCACCGCCTCGGTGAAGGCCCGCTTGGAGACCGACCGGTGCAGCTCGCCGGCGCCGTACCGCCAGTGCGCGCGGGCGATCGCCCAGGACCCGGGCCACGCCAGCGTCGCGCCGAGTTCGCGCGGGCGGACGACGGACCAGCCGTAGCCCTCCTTCGCCAGCGCCGGGACCGCGTTCGGCCCGATGTGGACGCCGCCGTCGATGCCCCGGGTCAGATGCACCCCGAGGAACGGGAAGGCCGGGTCCGGGACGGGGTAGACCAGGCCCCGGACCAGCGAGGGGTCCGCGAGCTCGTAGTACTCGCCGCGGAAGGGGACTATCCGCATGCCGGGGTCGTCGCCCGCGAGCCGCGCGATCCGGTCGCAGTGCAGCCCCGCGCAGTTGACCAGGACCTTCGCCCGCACGACCCGGCCGTCCGCCGTGCGCACGGCGACGCCCCAGGACCGGCGGTCGATGACGGTGACCTCCGCGCCGTACAGGATCCGCGCCTCGGAGGCCGAGGCGAGCCGCTCCGTCACCGCCCCGTAGTCGCAGATCCCGGTCGTGCCGACGTGGATCGCGGCGAGGCCCCGCACCCGCGGCTCGTACTCGCTGATCTGCGCCGGGCCGAGCTCGCGCACCGGGATGCCGTTCTCCCGGCCGCGCTGCACGAGCGCGTGCAGCCGGGGCAGCTCCTCGCGCGTGGTGGCGACGATCAGCTTCCCCGTCACCTCGTGAGGAATGCCCCACTCCGCGCAGAATTTGACCATCTCGGCCGCGCCCTCGACCGCGAACCGCGCCTTGAGCGACCCGGGCCGGTAGTAGATCCCGCTGTGGATCACCCCGCTGTTGCGCCCGGTCTGGTGGCGCGCGAGGGCGTGCTCCTTCTCCAGGACCGTGACCCGGGTGCCGGGGGCGGCACGCGTCAGCGCGTACGCCGTCGAGAGACCGACGATCCCGCCGCCGATCACCAGCACGTCACAGTCAAACACCAGCGCCACCTCCCACCCCCGATAGTGCACTGGCCCACTGACAATGCCGCTAAACGCCCACACCGTGGGACGCGTGTCACGTCCGGGCGCCGCCGCGCTCCGGGGTGAGGTCTCACGCCGGCGCGACGAGCAGCGGCCGGGCCCGTTCCCGCAGTTCCATGACGCGGGGCTCGTCCCCGTACGGTTCGAGCCGGTGCAGCAGGTCACGTACGTACTCGGTCGTCCGCGCCGAGGAGATCCGCCCCGCCACCTCCACCGCGCGCGTGCCCGCCGCGCAGGCCGCGTCCAGGTTGCCCGACTCCAGCTCGGCCACCGCCGAGACCACGAGCCGCAGCCCGTGCGAGCGGACGAACTCCTCCGTCGGCCGGGACAGCGCCTGCTCGGTGAAGCGCCGCACCTCGCGCGGCATCCGCAGGTCCCGGTAGCACTCGGCGGCGTCGGCGCAGAACCGGTCGTACGAGTAGAAGCCGAGCCACGTCGGGTCGGCGTCGCCCTCCCGGGACCGCTCCAGCCAGCCCTCGGCGGACTTGAGCGCGGCCGCCGCGGCCACCCCGTCGCCGGCCTTGGCGTGCGCGCGGGCCTCGACGAGCCGGAAGAAGGACATGGTGCGGGCGGTGGCGAGCCCCCGGTTCCGTTCGAGGGCGGCCTGGGCGAGGTCGACGCCCTCGTCGGCGAAGCCCCGGTAGGTGGCCTGGAGGGACATGGAGGCGAGGACGTACCCGCCGAGGGGCACGTCGGCGGCGGCACGGGCGAGCCGCAGGGCCTGGATGTAGTAGCGCTGGGCGGCCTCCTGCTGCCCGGTGTCGAAGGCCATCCAGCCGGCGAGCCGGGTGAGCTCGGCCGTCGCGCCGAACAGGTTCCGGCCGACCTCGTCCGAGTACGAGCCGAGCAGCAGCGGCGCCGCGTCCACGCGTAAGCACTCGGGGACCATCGACGAGCGCCAGTCCCCGCCGCCGTACTTGGAGTCCCAGCGGCGCGCGTCCTCGGCGGCCTCGCGGAGCTTGGCGACATCGCTGTGGCCCACGCGCGCGTGCTCCGTGGCCGCCGCGGCGGCGCCGCCTCCGGGGCGCGGGGCCTCGCGCTCCACCGAGGGGTCGGCGGGGGTTATCAGCCAGCGGGACGCGGGCGTCGCGTACGCGCTGACCGCGAAGGATCCGGCGAGCGACTGCCAGATGCCGCCCCCGCCGGCCCGCCGCCCGGCGAGGTCGAGGCGGTACAGATCGGTGGCCGAGCGGACCGCCTCGCCCACGTCGCGCGGGAAGGCGAGCCCCACCTCGGGCGCCGGGTCGGCGTCCGCGAGGCCGATCTCGTGCAGCGGCACGGGCCGGCCCAGCTTCTGCCCGATCGCGGCGGCGATCAGATGCGGGGCGGCGCCCTGCGGCACCATGCCCTTGGACACCCAGCGGGCGACCGAGGTCTTGTCGTAACGAAGCGTCAGACCCCGTTGTGAGCCGAGGTCGTTGACGCGCCGGGCGAGCCCGGCGTTGCTGATTCCCGCGAGGGCGAGAACCGTGCCGAGCTTTTCGTTCGGCCCGCGTTGCTCCCTGGACATGACGCCACCCCTCGACAACCCAGACGGCCGCCACGACGCCGGGCATAGGCGTGCGGCATTCGTAAACACAGCGTAGTTCGCCGCATCCCCACCGTTAAGGGGCGGTGTTCCGTATGGCGAGATTGTTGTGTGAACGTGCGACGGACCGGGCCGGCGGACCGGCTCGTGCTCCGGCCGTGTGGCCGTGCGCCCGGCCGTGCGCTCTCGTCCGCCCGGTGGGGGAGCGCTTCCATGAGTAGCGCGTGGGTCGGCCCGCTCGGCCGGGAGCGGAGTCCCGGACCAGTGGGCTGGGGGACACCGCCGCCCCATTCCCCGCGGGCGGCGGACGGCGCCGGGAGGCGGGAGCGCCTCCCGGGCTGCCGAAGGCCGTCGTTGCGCCCGGACGCCCGGCGAAACCTCCGACGGGGATCGATATTTGGCCGAATGACGCCGGTATGACACCGGTGTGCCACTGATCGTCAACTGGCCCATGCCAGGGGCGCATTCGGCTTTCGCGCGCGTGCTCCCGGACACCGCCCCGTGCGCCGTTGTCGTGGCAGCATGTCCTCCACCGAAACGGATGTGGAGGCGCCGATGCGATGGCTGGTGGGCTGGAGCAGTGTCGCCGCGAGCTTCGCAACGACCGCGGGGGGCCGGGCCGGGGCGGTGAGCGGCGCGTACGGCTCGTCCTCCCCGTACGACCCCGGATACGCCGCCGGCCCCGACCGCGCGGCCGAAGGGCGCACGGTCCAGCCGGTGGGCGCACAACTCCTGTGGGGCGACCCCGATCCGCTCTGGGCGGTCGGCGACTGGCGCCCCGACGAGGTGCGCGTGGTGGCCGTCGACGACCGGACCCGCCTCGCCGTGCTCGGCTGCTGCGCCGCGAGCGACGAGGAGCTGCGGATCGGACTGCTCACCGCGCGCGGGGGCGCGTTGCGGCATCTGACCGCATGGCCGGGCAGCTACACCGCCGTCGTGCAGACCGGCCGCCGCGTCACCGTCACCGGTGACCTCGCGGGCGCCCGGCCGGTGTTCCACACCCCGTGGGCGGGCGGCACCGCGTACGCCACCGCCGCCCTGCCGCTCGCCGACCTCGTCGAGGCCCAGCTCGACATCGGTCATCTCGCCGCGCTGCTCGCCTGCCCGGAGACCCCGGAGGCACTGCGCGACTCCACCCCGTACGAGGGGGTCCGGCGGGTGCCGCCCGGCCACGCGCTGATCCTGCGGGAGGGCTCGCGCGAGATCACCGGCTACGAACAGGTGGCCTCGCTCGCCGTCGCGGCGGCCGTGGCCGACCCCCGGCAGGCCGTCGAAGGGGTACGGGACGCCCTGGTCGAGGCCGTACGCGCCCGGCTCACCGCGCCCCGGCACGCGCCCGAGGTGCCGCTCCCCGATCCGGGACCGGTCCCCGGCATGGGGCCGGCCGACCGGCGCGCGGCCCGGGGCGCGGGCCCGGCACCCGGTATCGGCGCCGACCTGTCGGGCGGCAGCGCCTCCGGCACGCTCGCCCTGCTCGCGGCGGGCCTCCCGGGGGTGCCGGGCACGATCACCGGGCTCGGCACGGGCGCGGGGGAGCGGCTGATCGCCGTCACCTTCAACGACCTGGCGACGAGGGCCGGTGCGCGGCGCACGGCGGAGCTGGAGCGGGCGCGCACGATCGCCGCCGACCCGCGCCTGCACCACGTGGTCGTCGCCGGGGGCGAGGAGGCGCTTCCGTACGCGGCGCTCGACGGTCCGCTCACCGACGAGCCCGGGCCCGCCCTGGTCACGGCCGAGCGGCACCGCAGACGGCTCGCGGGCGGCAGCGCCGACCACTTCACGGGGATGGGCGCGAAGCAGGTCCTGGACGCGCACCCGGCGCGCCTGGCCGACCTGCTGATGGACCGCAGGCGCCGCTCCCTGGTGCGGCCGGTGACGGCGCTCGCGAAGGCCTCGGGCCCGTCGGCGGGGTCGCTCCTGGTGCCGCTGACGGTCTACCGGGCGGCGCGGAAGCTGGCCCGTACCCCGTACCGGACGGGTCTGGAGGCGGCGGCCCGCCGGGTCCTGGAGGCGAACCGGACGGCCCCGGACGGCTTCGGGCCGTTGGAGGCCTCGCTCTCGGCGCTCACCTGGTCGCGGCCGGGTCCCGCGGCGCGCTGGCTGACGGGGGAGGCCCTCGCTGAAGTATCGGTTCGCCTGAACCGGGCGGCGACGCTCCCGACGTCCGTCCAGCGCCCCGGCGAAGCACGCGCGCGTGCCGCCCTCGCCCGCGCGGCCGCCGACCACCGGGTCCTGGAACAGGCGGCGGAGATCCGCGGCCAGCGCCTCCACGCCCCGTTCCTCGACAACCAGGTCGTACGGGCCTGCCGTGACCTCCCCGAATCGCTGCGGGTCCAGCCGGACGCCCGGGCCGGCGTCCTGCGCACCGTCCTGTCCGGCGCCGGCGTCCACGAGCTCCCCCAGGGCTGGGGCGCCCCCCACCCGGCCGTCCCGGCCGCCGCCTCACGCGCGGGCCTGCGCGCCGCGCTCCCCCAGCTCCTCGCCCTCTTCGACGCGCCGCTCCTCGCGGACGCGGGCCTGATCGAGGCCCGCGTGGTCCGCAGGGCCCTCCAAGCCGCGGCCGACGGCGCCCCCGTCCCCCTCGACGGCCTCGCCGACCTCGTCTCCACCGAACTCTGGCTCCACCGCCTCCTCGCCCGCCGAGGTTCCTGCTGGACCAACACGACGGAACCCCGCTCGCACCGCGCGGTCCAGGGCCCCCTGATCCCCGCGTCGAGGAGATCGCTGCCGGCCTGAGCCCCGCCAGGACGCACGGGGCGGCTCCGTCCACAGGCTGGGGACACGGGTCCCGCCGCGCCCCGGCACTCGGGGACTCACCCGGGTAAACCCCGAGGCGCGGGCGTGGGCCACCCGACACAATGGGTCGGTGCGGTATCTCATCCTCGGCACCACCGAGGCCCTTCGGCCCGACGGCACCCCGCTTCCCCTCGGCGGCGCCCGGCTGCGCGCGCTGCTCGCCGCCCTCGCGCTGCGCGGCGGACGCGCCGTCTCCGTCGGTGAGCTCGCCGACGACGTGTACGGGGACGACCCGCCGCAGGACGCCCCCGCCGCCCTCCAGGCCCTGATCGGCCGGCTCCGCCGCATCCTCGGCCGGGAGGCCGTCGACTCCACCCCCGGCCCCGGCTACCGGCTCGCCGCCGGTCCCGACGACATCGACCTGTACGTCTTCCAGCGCCGGGCCAGGGAAGGAGCCGCCCGCCTCGACGCCGGCGACCCCGACACCGCCGCCGCCCTCCTCCGCGAGGCCCTCGGCCTCTTCCGCGGCCCCGCCCTCGCCGACCTGCCCGACCCGGCCGGCGTCCGCCCCGAGGCCCAGCGGCTCGCGGCGCTCCGGCAGCGCGTCGAGGCCGATCTGCGCCGGGGCGCCACCGACGGACTCGTACCGGAGCTGACCGAGCTCGCCACCACGTACCCGTACGACGAGGCCTTCCGCGCCCAGCTCATCCGCGCCCTGCGCGCCGAGGGCCGGCACGCCGACGCCCTCACCGCGTACGAGTCGGCCCGCCGCACCCTCGCCGACGCCCTCGGCGCCGACCCGGGTCCCGAACTCACCGCCCTCCACCAGGAACTCCTCACCGGCGCGCCCCCGAACCCGCCCCGGCCCGCGCGCCCGCCGGGGACGGACCCCGCCCCGAGCCGTACGGACCCACCCGCCGAGCCGGCCGTACCCGAGCCCGCGCACGAGCGACCGGCCCCCGAAGCCGGCAACATCCGCCCCCGCCTCACCTCCTTCGTCGGCCGGGAGCCCGAGCTCGCCGCGCTCCACGCCGACCTGAACCGCTCCCGGCTCGTCACGCTCACCGGCCCCGGCGGTTCGGGCAAGACGCGGCTCGCCGAGGAGGCCGCGCTCCGGGCCGTCGGCCCCGCCGCCTGGATCGCCGAGCTCGCCCCGCTCGACGACCCCGACGCCCTCCCCGGCGCCGTCCTCTCCGCGCTCCGCCTCCGCGAGATCAACCTGATCACCCGCGACGGGGTCCCGCTCCAGGACGACCCCACCGCCCACCTCGTCGAGCACCTGGCCCGCCGCCCGCTCCTCCTGGTCCTCGACAACTGCGAGCACGTGATCGACGCGGCCGCCGCCCTCGCCGAGACCCTGCTCACCCACTGCCCGCAGCTCCGCATCCTCGCCACCAGCCGTGAACCCCTCGGCGTCCCCGGCGAGTCGGTCCGCCCCGTCGAGCCCCTTCCGCCCGACCCCGCCCACCGCCTCTTCGCCGAGCGGGCCCGCACCGTGCGCCCCTCCTTCGACCTCGCCCGGGACGGCGGCGAGGCCGTCGACGAGATCTGCCGCCGCCTCGACGGCCTGCCGCTCGCCATCGAACTGGCCGCCGCCCGGCTGCGCCTCCTCACCCCGCGCCAGATAGCCGACCGCCTCGACGACCGCTTCCTCCTCCTCACCTCCGGCTCGCGGACCGTCCTGCCCCGCCAGCAGACCCTCCGCGCCGTCGTCGACTGGTCCTGGGACCTGCTCGACCCGGCCGAGCGCGCCCTGCTCCGCCAGGTGTCCGTGTTCGCCGGCGGCTGGGACCTCGCCGCCGCCGAGGCCCTCTCGCCGTACGCCGCCGACGCCCTCGGCGCCCTGGTCGACAAGTCCCTCGTCGTCGCCACCCCCACCGAGGGCGGCGAGATGCGCTACCGGCTCCTGGAGACCATCCACGAGTACGCGACCGAGCGCGCCGCCGAGGACCCGGAGCTGCTCGCCGCCGCCGAGGCCGCCCACACCGCCCACTTCACGGCCCTCGCCGAGGCCGCCGAGCCCCGGCTCCGCTCGGGGGAGCAGCTGCCGTGGATCGACCGGCTGGAGCGCGACCTCGACAACATCAGGGCCGCCCTCCACCGCACCCTCGTCACGAGCGCGGACGAAGCCGCCGCGCTCCGGCTCGTCTTCGCCGTGGGCTGGTTCTGGTGGCTGCGCAACTACCGCCCCGAGGGCCTGGCCTGGGTGGAGCGGGCGCTCGCCCTGGGGGCGGACCCGGAGGACCCCGCCGACCCCCGCTACTGGCCCCGCATGCACCTGCGCATGCTGCACTTCTTCCTCGCCGTCGAGAGCAGCACGTTGGGGGACTTCAAGCAGCCGGAGACCCTCGCGCTCGTCAGGCGCGTCCGCGAGGCGTTCGGCACGGACCCCGGCCCCGAGGCGGCCCGCTTCCCCGGCCTGCTCTGGCCCTTCACCGCGTACCTCACCGAGGAGCCGGTCACGGTCCGCGCCCTCCTCGACGCCGCCGTCGACAACTGCCGCCGCCACGGCGGTGACTGGGAGCTCGGCGTCAGCCTCATGTTCCGTACGCACATGGTCGTCGACATGCCCGGCGGCATGCCCGGTGTCGACGAGGCCCTGGCCGAACTCCGCGAGATCGCCCGGCGCGTCGGCGACCGCTGGATGGGGGCCCAGATCGAGAGCGCGGCGGGCGAGGCCCACACGATGCGGGGCCGGCACACGGAGGCGGGCGAGGCCTACGAGGAGGCGCTCCGTCTCGCCCGTGAGGTCGGCGCCCACGCGGAGGCCCCCTTCCTCCTCGCCCGGCTGGCCGAACTGTCGTACCGCACGGGCGATCTGGAGGGCGCCGAACGGACCCTCGACGAGGCCGCCCGGGAGGCCGATCGCCACCACGTACGGGACTCCCAGACGTACGTCTGCTTCCTCCGCGCCGCCCTCGCCCTCCACCGCCGCGACATCAGGGAGGCCCGCGTCCAGCTGGAGGAGGCGGGCCGGACCATCAGCCTCGGCACCCCGCCCCCGCACTTCGAGGCGGCGGTGACCGGCCTCGCCGCCCGCGTCGAGGCGTACGAGGGGAAGGGCGCGGCCGCCGTCGCCACCGCCATCACCGCGCTCCGCACCGCACGGGACGCGCAGTGCGCGGACTTCGTCACCACCGGCCTGGGCGAGGTGCTCGCCATCGCCCTGGCCGAGGCGGGCGAGGTCGATCTCGCCGTACGGGTCATGGCCGCCGTCGACCACTGGCGTCGGGACATGCCCCGCTCGGTCCCCGAGCTTCGGGACAGCGAGGCCGTGGCGGCCCGGGCGCTCGCCGAACTGGACGCGTCCGCCCTGGCGGCCGCCCGCGCGGCCGGCGCGGGCCTGGCTCTCGACGAGGTCCTCGGCCTCGTCGACGCCTTCGCGCCGGCCCTGCCGGACGGCGAAGGCGCCGAAGCACCTGAGCGGGCCGTCAGGAGCAGCTGATCCGGGACTCCGCCCAGTCCGCGACGGCGGCCCGGCCGAACGGCGTGTGCTCCTCCACCACGAGCCGGATCGTGGAGCGGCCCGAGATGTCGACGTGCACCGGGACCGGCGGGTCGTCCGCGCGGACGACGTCGGAGCGCCAGAGCCGCTCCCCGTCCGCGTAGACGGAGAAGCGGACACCGCCGACGCCGAGCTGGGCGCTCAGGTCGTCGACGCCGATGACCGCGTCGTAACGGGTGCACTGCCGGTTGAGGTCGATGAGCAGCGAGGACGGCGCGTGGACGCTGACCCCGTGCGCGTACGGGGTGCCGCCGATGGACAGGCTGTTGCGCTGCCACATCCAGCTGCTGTCCGAGAGGGACACCTCGGGCTTGGTGCCGTCGCCGAAGATCCCGTACTGCAGCTCGTTGACCTGGTAGACGGACGGCGGCGCGGGCGGCGGGGTCGTCGGCTTCGGCTTGGGCTTCGCCGGGGCCTGCGTCGGCTTCGGGGTGGGCTTGGGCGTCGGCTTCGGGCTGGGCTTCGGCGGCGGCGTGGGCTTCGGCGTCGGCTTGGGGCTGGGCTTCGGGGGCGGCGGCGGGGGCGGCGGCTCCGACGTGACGGCCGGGGCGGGCGGCGCGGGCTTCGGGGAGGGCTTCGCCGGAGGCGCGGGCTCCGGCGCGACCGGGGTGACGACCGGCTGCGTGGGCCTCGGCGCGGCCACGGGCTGCGGGTCCCCGGCCATCGCCCAGACGAGGCCGGCGGCCGCGGCGACCGCTATGGCCGCCGCGAGCCCGGCCTTCGCGGGCGCGCCGAGCCCCTCGGCGGCGGCACCGCCCGAGGCGGCGGCGCCCCCGGACGAGCCCGAGGCGGCGGGCGCCGCGCCCGCGCCGGCCGCGGCGGCGGTGCCACCGGCGACGACGCCGGCGGCCTTGAGCGAGTACCCGGCGGCGAACCAGCCGATGACGGCGACGGGCAGGAGCGCGGGGATCCCGGCGTTCACATGGGCCAGTTCACCGGCGGCGAGCCGGCACTTCGCGCATTCGTCCAGGTGCTTGCGCAGGCCGCGCTCGGCCCGCATCCGCAGCCCGCCGCGCGCGTAGGCGCCGAGCCGGTCCGCGTAGCGGGCGCAGTCGCCGCCCGCGGTGAGGGACTGGCTGACGTGCGCCTGGAGGTAGGCCTGCTTGAGGCCCTCGCGGGCCCGGCTGGCGAGCACGGCCGTGGCGTTGGCGGTCAGTCCGAAGAGCGGGGCGACCTCGCTCGGGGACTCCTCCTCGACGGTGGTGTGCCACAGCACGGCCTGCCAGCGCTCGGGCAGCGAGCGGAAGGCCTGCATGGCGAGGGACTGCTCGGCCTCGTGCATGGCGCGGACGTCCGCGCCGAGGTCCATCGTGTCGTGGTCGGAGACCTCGGAGGAGCGGGCGGCGTCCGCGGCGAAGACCGCGAAGTCCTCGACGAGGTGTTCCCGCTTCTGGGTCCTGGCCCAGTTCGCGGCGACCCGCCGGACGGTGGTCATGAGGTAGGCGCGCACGGCCTGTTCGGGCCCGGCCCCGCCGCGGACCGCCTGGAGGGTGCGGGCGAAGACCTCGGCGGTGAGGTCGTCGGCGGTGTGCGCGTCCCGGCAGCAGGTCCTGGCGTACCGGCGGACGGCATCGGAGTGGCGGCGGAACAGCTCCTCGTACGCGGAGTCGTCGCCGTCCCGCATGAGCTGGACGAGCTCGGCGTCGGAGGGCGGCAGTTCGATCGGCGGCGGGAGTACGGTGTCGGGCTCGGGCTCGGGCTCGGGTTCGGTCTCGGCCTCGGTCGCGTAGAGGTCGGCGCCGATGTCGAGGTCCTCGGCGGCGCCAGGCCCTGCGGCTCCCGGCCCTGCGGCTCCCGGTCCTGCGGGCGCCCCCCTGCCGGCTCCGGCCCGGGCACCCGGCCCGCCGGCCTTGCCCTCACGCTGCGGCGGCACACTCGCGTCGAGCGGCTCGCTCTGTACGGACGACGCGCCGGAAAGACCTCCCGGACCGCCCTGGCTCGGAACCTGCCGGGAGGGAAGGCCCCCGGTCTCCGCGCCGCCGCCGCTGCCCAGCGGATCGTCCCGACCGTCACCGCTCATCGCGGAAGCCCCCGTACGCACGCTTCAGACCCGAATATCGGCCAAGCCTGCCACAGAGCGCGGGCACGCCGAAGCGCCGCGTCCACTTACCACTCGTCCGGGGCGACTTCGTGTATCCGGGCGTAACCGCTCACACGTTCGTGTCCTGCTCGTTGGTCCGCCCGGACCACGGAAAGTTCCGTCCGCACAAGGTCCTTACCGGGAGCGCAGCCCCTCGAGAAGGATGTCGAGAAGCCGGGCCGAGGCCGCCGCCTGCTGCACCGCGTCCGGCAGAGCCGGGGCGGCGGTCGCGATGACGAGGAGGACGTCCGCCACGGTCACGTCCGTCCGCAGCTCACCCGCCTCACGCGCCCGGTCGACCAGCCGGCCGACGACCTCCAGGAGCTCCGAGGCCCCCGCGTCGTCCCGCTCCTCGGCCGGCACACCGCGCGGCGCGACCACGCGCGCGTCGCCCGGCTCGGCGACACCCCGCTGGTACGGCACCCGCGTCGCCTCGTCCGCGTCGAGCGGCGCACCGGACTCGTCCACGCCCACCCGCAGCACCTGCGGCGGCAGGAGACGGCCCGCACCCGAGGCCACCGAGGTCCGCAGGAACCGGGAGAGCGCCGACCACGGCTCCTCCTCCTGGCCCAGCGCGGCCCGCGCCTGCTCGGTCAGCCGGGCGGTCTCCTCCTCGGCTATCCGCCGGACCAGCACGTCCTTGCTGGGGAAGCGGCGGTAGACGGTGCCGACCCCGACGCGGGCGCGGCGCGCCACGTCCTCCATCGGAGCCCCGTAGCCGAGCTCGCCGAACACCTCGCGCGCCGCACGCAGCACGTGCTCCAGATTGCGCTGGGCGTCCACCCGCAGCGGCGCGGACCTGCCGCCCACCACCGGCATGCCGCCGCGCGCCTCCGAGACGTGCCCGTCGACGGTCGCCGTCGCGACGCCCGACTGCCAGCCTGAATCCTGAATCTGCATAAGCGTTCCCCCGCTCATGATGTCTCCCCCCGGAGACTCCCCGCCCTGATACGGGGCGACCGGCGGACGAGCGCTTTCGGTCCACGCGCGTGCCCGTCCGACACCCCGACGAAGTACGAACATAGTTGAGTCGGGGTCAATTCAGAAGGGGGAGTTCCGTACGGTGCGCCCCCCGATCGGAGCAAGGACCGGAAGACTCCCGATTCCGACCCCTCTCCGAACCCGTCCCACCCGGTGTGACCTGCACGGATCCCTTCGCACCCCGCTTGTGCGCCACCCCGCGCCTCCGTACCCCTCCGGTCACACAATTTGCCGAGCCTGTGGACAAACCACGGACGGCGGTGCGTCATGGGACAGTGACCGAACCTGCGCGCATTCTCGTGGTCGGCGGTGGCTACGTCGGCATGTACACCGCGCTGCGCCTTCAGCGGCAGCTCGGGGCGGAGCTCAGAGCCGGCACCGCCGAGATCGTGGTGGTCACCCCCGAGCCGTACATGACGTACCAGCCGTTCCTGCCGGAGGCCGCGGCCGGCTCCATCTCCCCGCGGCACGTCGTCGTGCCGCTCCGCCGCGTCCTCGACCGCTGCCGCATCGTCATCGGAGAGGTCCAGTCCGTCGACCACGCCAAGCGCACCGCGACCCTCTGCACCCTCGCCACCGAGGAGGAGGGCACCGGCGCCGTCGACATGACGTACCACGAGCTGGTCATCGCGCCCGGCTCCGTCTCCCGCACCCTCCCGGTCCCCGGCCTGCTCGACCACGGCATCGGCTTCAAGACCGTCGAGGAGGCCATCGGCCTGCGCAACCACGTCATCGAGCAGATGGACATCGCCTCCTCCACCCGCGACCCCGCGCTCCGCGACGCCGCCCTCACCTTCGTCTTCGTCGGCGGCGGCTACGCGGGCGTGGAGGCCCTCGCCGAACTGGAGGACATGGCCCGCTACACCGCGCGGTACTACCACAACCTCAAGCCCGAGGACCTGCGCTGGGTCCTCGTCGAGGCCTCGAACCGGATCCTCCCCGAGGTGGGCGAGGACATGGGCCGGTACGCCATCCGCGAGCTGCGCGGCCGGAACATCGACGTGCGCCTGGAGACCCGCCTCGAGTCCTGCGAGGACCGGGTCGCCGTCCTCAGCGACGGCACCCGCCTGCCCACCCGCACCGTCGTCTGGACCGCCGGCGTGAAGCCCGCCCCCGTCCTCGCCGCCACCGACCTGCCGCTGAACGAACGCGGAAGGCTCCGCTGCACCGCCCAGCTCGCCGTCGAGGGCGTCCCGCACGCGTGGGCGGCCGGCGACGCCGCCGCCGTCCCCGACGTCACGGCGGACGAACCCGGCAAGGAGTGCGCGCCCAACGCCCAGCACGCCGTCCGCCAGGCCAAGGTGCTCGCCGAGAACATCGCGGCCTCCCTGCGCGGGCAGCCGCTCAAGGAGTACGCGCACGCGTACGTGGGATCCGTCGCCTCACTCGGCCTCCACAAGGGAGTCGCCCACGTCTACGGACGCAAGCTCAAGGGATATCCGGCCTGGTTCATGCACCGCGCCTACCACCTCAGCCGCGTCCCGACCTTCAACCGCAAGGCGCGCGTCCTCGCCGAATGGACCCTGTCCGGCCTGTTCAAACGGGAGATCGTCTCCCTCGGCTCCCTGGAACACCCCAGGGCCGAATTCGAACTCGCCGCCTCACCACCCCCCGGCGACGACGACAAGCCGCAGTCCTGACATCACTGTCAGTGCACTCGTCCACACTGGACGTGTGACCATAGGTGGGCTCACACCTGCACAGCGTGACTCTGCACGGCACCGACACCACGAGGCATACAGATCCGTGAACTTCACCCGTTGGAGCGCCCGGCTCCCCGGCACGCAGCGCCGCGCGGCGCGGGGGACCGAAGGCTCCGTGCCCGCCGCCCGCGGTGAGTACGGTCCGCAGCTGGAGCACCCTGACCACGAGGCCGGCGAGGCCTCCGACGTCCCCGCCCTGGAGGACTTCGCCGTACGCGAGCTGCTCGGCCGCCTCCCCGGCCTCGTCGCGCTCGTGTACGGCCCGGAGCACCGGATCGCGTACGTGAACGACGCGTACGCCGCCGCCTTCGGCCCGCGCCGCGCCGGCGCCACCGTCGCCGACACCTGCCCGGAGGCCGAGGAGCTCGGCCTGCTGCCCCTCATGGACCAGGTGCTGCGCAGCGGAAAGCCCCGCACGGTGAAGTCCCGCCGCACCAAGGACGGCGGCTCGTACACGGTCACGTGCCTGCCCGTCGACAGCCCGCGCCTCGACGGAGGCGGGGTCCTCGTCCACGCCGCCGACGTCACCGACCACGCCGAGGCCGCCGAGCGGCTCCGCGCCAGCGAGCGCCGGCACCGCGAGACGGCCGTCACCCTCCAGCGCTCCCTGCTCCCGCAGGAACTGGAGCAGCCCGACGACCTGCGGATCGCCGCCACCTACCAGCCCGGCGTCGCGGACGCGGCCGTCGGCGGCGACTGGTACGACGTGATCACCCTCGGGGCCGGCCGCACGGCGCTCGTCATCGGCGACGTGATGGGCCGGGGCGTGCGCGCCGCCGCCGTCATGGGCCAGCTCCGCACCGCCGTCCGGGCCTACGCGCGCCTGGACCTGCCCCCGCACGAGGTCCTCCAGCTCCTCGACGGCCTCGCCGCCGAGATCGACGCCAGCCAGATCGCCACCTGTGTGTACGCGATCCACGACCCCAGCGAGGGCAAGCTGGTGTACGCCTCCGCCGGCCACCTCCCGATCCTCGTACGGGACGAGGACGGCACCGTCCGCCGCGCCGAGGACCCGACGGGCCCGCCGCTCGGCACCGGCGGCTGGCTGCACGCCTCGGGCTCCATCGCCCTGCCGCCCGGCTCCACCGCCGTCCTCTACACCGACGGCCTGGTCGAGCGCCGCCGCGAGGACATCGACGAGGGCGTCGCCGCCCTGGCCCGCGCCCTGGCCGGCGCCAGCGGCACCCCACAGGTGGTCTGCGACCGGCTCCTGCGCGCCCTCGGGGTCACCGCCGAGCACGACGACGACGTCGCCGTCCTGGTCGTCCAGCACCCCTCCCGCAAGGGCGCGGACGCCGAGCTCTTCCACAACGCCGCCCTGGAACTGCTCGGAGGAGTGGAGGCCGCCCCCCGCGCGCGTGCCTTCGCCTCGGGTGTCCTGTCCTCCTGGCGCTTCCCCGTCGAGCTGCGCGACCTGGGCGTCCTCGCCACCAGCGAGCTCGTGGCGAACTCCCTCCAGCACGGCACCCCGCCCATGCGCCTGCGGCTGCGCCGTACCGACCGCCGCCTGATCATCGAGGTCACGGACGGGGACGACCACCTGCCGCGCCGCCGCAGGGCGGAAACGGAGGACGAAGCGGGTCGCGGAATCTCGATCATCGCGACGATCGCCTCGTCCTGGGGAAGCCGCCGCACGCCGGGCGGCGGCAAAGCGGTCTGGTGCGAGTTCGCCCTGCCGGACTGACCCGGCGGGGAGGAGCTAGGCGGCAGCGGTCTCGCTCTCGCGCACCGGCTCGTGCCGGACGATCACCTTCGAGGGCTTGAGGGCCAATGAAGGCTGGTCCTGCTCGGGCGTCAGCCGCTTGCCGAGCCGGAGCGCCAGGAACGTGATGCCGAGCGAGAAGAGCACGAAGGTCACGATGTACGGACCGTGCAGCGCGGCCCCCATGGGCCCGCCCACGGCCGGACCGACGGCCAGCGCCAGCTGCTTCACCAGGGCGAAGGCCGAGTTGTACTGCCCGACCATCGACTCCGGCGCCAGATCGGCCACCAGCGGGGCAACGGTCGGCGACAGCATCGCCTCACCGAGCCCGAAGAGGGCGTACGTCGAGACGAAGGCCGCCGTCGCCATGGCCTGGCTGCCGTGCCCGAGGCCCGCGTACCCGGCGATGAGCCAGGCGACGGTCCAGATCAGACCCACGGCCGCGATCACCCGGGTCCGCTTCCGGCGCTCGACGAACCGCAGCACCAGGAACTGGGCGACCACGATGACCGCCGTGTTCGCGGCAAGGGCCATCCCGAGAGCCGACGGCTGGATGCCTGCGGCCTCCGTGCCGTACGCCGCGAGACCCGACTCGAACTGCCCGTAGCAGGCGAAGAACAGCACGAAGCCGAGGACGCACAGCTGCACCATCGCCTTGTGCCCGAGCAGCGCGCGGACACCGCCGCCCTTCCCGCCCTCGGACGGACGGGCGCCCTGGAGCGCGGGCGAGCCCGGCATCCGGACGGTCCCGACGATCGCGGCGAGCACCAGGAACATCGCCGCCTCGATCGAGAACAGCAGGATGAAGCTGCCCGGCCGGCTCGTGTCCACGAGCAGACCGCCGATCAGACCACCGATGCCGAGGCCCAGGTTCTGCAGGAAGAACTGCATCGCGAACGCCCGCGTACGACCGGAGGGCGACGAGCACCAGACGATCATCGTGGCGAGGGCGGGCTGCAGCACGGCCGTACCGGCACCGAGCAGCGCCGCGGCCCCCACGGCCGCCGGCACGCTGGAGGCGAAGCCCATCCCCACCGCGCCCACGGCGGCGACGACCGAGGCCACCAGCAGCACGGGCACCGGCCCGCGCCGGTCGATGGCCCGCCCGCTGAAGGGCAGCACCACCAGTGCGGCCATGGCGAAGACGGCCAGCACGATGCCCGCCGTCGCAGCGCCCAGATCCCGCACCTGCGCCACGTACACATAGAGGTACGGAACGGTGAAGCCGAGTCCGAACGCGCTCAGCGCGCTGCCTGCCTGGATGCGGCGCATCGCTGCGCCCCTCGCCTTGGTCACACTCACCCACTTCGGTCGCGGGTTCAGAGCTGTACGCCTGAACCCTGAAGACTTAACTACTAAAGTTAACTCCTTAACAGTACACACCGAAGGACTTCAACGCCAACGAGACCCGTGGGATACTCGCCGCATGTCAGACACCGCTCCCCAGGAGCCGAGCCTCGACGAGCAGATCGCCGCCTATCAGCGCGAGTACCGCGACCTCGACCCGCAGGTGGAGAAGGTCGTCTCCGCGCTCGGCCGGCTGAACCGCCGGATGAACGTGGCGTACGGCCGCCAGCTCGCCGACCTCGGCATCAGCAACGCCGAGTGGGAGGTCCTCAAGACCCTGGTCCTCTCCGGGGAGCCCTACCGCCTGGGCCCCGGCGAGCTCGCCAAGCGTCTGGGCCTCACCCCGGCCGCCATGACCCACCGCATCGACCGCATGGCCGGCGAGGGCCTGGTCACCCGCGACCGCGACGAGAACAACCGCGTCCGCGTGATCGTCGAGCTCACCGACGAGGGCCGCTCGAAGTGGCTGGAGGCCATGCGCATGGCCACCGACTTCGAGGAGGACCTCCTCCAGGACCTCACGACGGAGGAGAAGGGCGTCCTCGGCGACGTCCTCATCCGCCTCCTCCGCCGCGTGGAGCTCACCCAGCCCGACGCCGGCGGCCGTCTGACGGACCTCGACTGAGGGACCTCTTCCGAGGTCACCGGGTGGCACGCCGGACGGGGGTTGACACGCCCCTGCTCGATGCGTAGTGTTCTCCGAGTTGTCACGGAGCCGGAACGGTTCTTCGACAACCACTCCCGCCGCGGATGCGGCACCTCTACTCAGCACGAACTCCCCACCGGGACGAATTTCGGCATGCCGAAATTCATTTCGAATGGCTCGATTATGAGTCGCCGGGGAAATCCGCTAGAGTTTGAGACGTCGGAACGGCCCAACAGCCGGAAAGACAAACCCCCCTGACTGGGAATCAGACACCGCGAGGATCTGATAGAGTCGGAAACGCCGGAAGGGCCCGGAGCGAAAGCGAACGGGACCGGAAAGCACCGAGGAAATCGGATCGGAAAGATCTGATAGAGTCGGAAACGAAGGAAGCGCCCGGAGGGCCTGGAAACAGGAACGAAGGAAGCGTCCGCACCTTGAGAACTCAACAGCGTGCCAAAAATCAACGCCAGATTAGTTGATACCCCGTCCATCTTCGGATGGTCGAGGTTCCTTTGAAAAAGTCCACCCCTCGGGGTGGCACACTACAGCGAGGACGCTGTGGACGGTCGGCCATATTCCGGCATGACCGTCCCGCTCAACGCGAGTGTCTGACCCGATTACGGGTAAACATTCACGGAGAGTTTGATCCTGGCTCAGGACGAACGCTGGCGGCGTGCTTAACACATGCAAGTCGAACGATGAAGCCCTTCGGGGTGGATTAGTGGCGAACGGGTGAGTAACACGTGGGCAATCTGCCCTTCACTCTGGGACAAGCCCTGGAAACGGGGTCTAATACCGGATACGACTGCGGGAGGCATCTCCTGCGGTGGAAAGCTCCGGCGGTGAAGGATGAGCCCGCGGCCTATCAGCTTGTTGGTGGGGTAATGGCCTACCAAGGCGACGACGGGTAGCCGGCCTGAGAGGGCGACCGGCCACACTGGGACTGAGACACGGCCCAGACTCCTACGGGAGGCAGCAGTGGGGAATATTGCACAATGGGCGAAAGCCTGATGCAGCGACGCCGCGTGAGGGATGACGGCCTTCGGGTTGTAAACCTCTTTCAGCAGGGAAGAAGCGAAAGTGACGGTACCTGCAGAAGAAGCGCCGGCTAACTACGTGCCAGCAGCCGCGGTAATACGTAGGGCGCAAGCGTTGTCCGGAATTATTGGGCGTAAAGAGCTCGTAGGCGGCTTGTCACGTCGGGTGTGAAAGCCCGGGGCTTAACCCCGGGTCTGCATCCGATACGGGCAGGCTAGAGTGTGGTAGGGGAGATCGGAATTCCTGGTGTAGCGGTGAAATGCGCAGATATCAGGAGGAACACCGGTGGCGAAGGCGGATCTCTGGGCCATTACTGACGCTGAGGAGCGAAAGCGTGGGGAGCGAACAGGATTAGATACCCTGGTAGTCCACGCCGTAAACGTTGGGAACTAGGTGTTGGCGACATTCCACGTCGTCGGTGCCGCAGCTAACGCATTAAGTTCCCCGCCTGGGGAGTACGGCCGCAAGGCTAAAACTCAAAGGAATTGACGGGGGCCCGCACAAGCAGCGGAGCATGTGGCTTAATTCGACGCAACGCGAAGAACCTTACCAAGGCTTGACATATACCGGAAAGCATTAGAGATAGTGCCCCCCTTGTGGTCGGTATACAGGTGGTGCATGGCTGTCGTCAGCTCGTGTCGTGAGATGTTGGGTTAAGTCCCGCAACGAGCGCAACCCTTGTCCTGTGTTGCCAGCATGCCCTTCGGGGTGATGGGGACTCACAGGAGACCGCCGGGGTCAACTCGGAGGAAGGTGGGGACGACGTCAAGTCATCATGCCCCTTATGTCTTGGGCTGCACACGTGCTACAATGGCCGGTACAAAGAGCTGCGATGCCGTGAGGCGGAGCGAATCTCAAAAAGCCGGTCTCAGTTCGGATTGGGGTCTGCAACTCGACCCCATGAAGTCGGAGTTGCTAGTAATCGCAGATCAGCATTGCTGCGGTGAATACGTTCCCGGGCCTTGTACACACCGCCCGTCACGTCACGAAAGTCGGTAACACCCGAAGCCGGTGGCCCAACCCCTTGTGGGAGGGAGCTGTCGAAGGTGGGACTGGCGATTGGGACGAAGTCGTAACAAGGTAGCCGTACCGGAAGGTGCGGCTGGATCACCTCCTTTCTAAGGAGCACAGTACCGATTGCAGGCAAACGTTCTGCACGGTCAGCTCATGGGTGGAACGTTGATTAGTTGGCACACTCGGATGTCTCCTTCACAAGTACTGCTTCGGCGTGGAACGTGACGAGAGTTCTGAAGAGTGTGCTTGGCACGTTGTTGGGTGTCTGAGGGTACGGCCGTAAGGTCATGCCTTCGAGGATGCCGGCCCCGGTAAAGCACCGCTTAGGTGGTGTGTGACGGGTGGCTGGTCGTTGTTTGAGAACTACACAGTGGACGCGAGCATCTGTGGCCAAGTTTTTAAGGGCGCACGGTGGATGCCTTGGCACCAGGAACCGATGAAGGACGTGGGAGGCCACGATAGTCCCCGGGGAGCCGTCAACCAGGCTTTGATCCGGGGGTTTCCGAATGGGGAAACCCGGCAGTCGTCATGGGCTGTCACCCATGCCTGAACACATAGGGCATGTGGAGGGAACGAGGGGAAGTGAAACATCTCAGTACCCTCAGGAAGAGAAAACAACCGTGATTCCGGGAGTAGTGGCGAGCGAAACCGGATGAGGCCAAACCGTATGCGTGTGATACCCGGCAGGGGTTGCGCATGCGGGGTTGTGGGATCTCTCTTTCACAGTCTGCCGGCTGTGAGACGAGTCAGAAACCGTATGGATAGGCGAAGGACATGCGAAAGGTCCGGCGTAGAGGGTAAGACCCCCGTAGCTGAAATCTGTACGGCTCGTTTGAGAGACACCCAAGTAGCACGGGGCCCGAGAAATCCCGTGTGAATCTGGCGGGACCACCCGCTAAGCCTAAATATTCCCTGGTGACCGATAGCGGATAGTACCGTGAGGGAATGGTGAAAAGTACCGCGGGAGCGGAGTGAAATAGTACCTGAAACCGTGTGCCTACAAGCCGTGGGAGCGTCGGATACAGCTTGCTGTATCTCGTGACTGCGTGCCTTTTGAAGAATGAGCCTGCGAGTTTGCGGTGTGTTGCGAGGTTAACCCGTGTGGGGAAGCCGTAGCGAAAGCGAGTCCGAATAGGGCGATTCAGTAGCACGCTCAAGACCCGAAGCGGAGTGATCTAGCCATGGGCAGGTTGAAGCGGAGGTAAGACTTCGTGGAGGACCGAACCCACCAGGGTTGAAAACCTGGGGGATGACCTGTGGTTAGGGGTGAAAGGCCAATCAAACTCCGTGATAGCTGGTTCTCCCCGAAATGCATTTAGGTGCAGCGTCGTGTGTTTCTTGCCGGAGGTAGAGCACTGGATAGGCGATGGGCCCTACCGGGTTACTGACCTTAGCCAAACTCCGAATGCCGGTAAGTGAGAGCGCGGCAGTGAGACTGTGGGGGATAAGCTCCATGGTCGAGAGGGAAACAGCCCAGAGCATCGACTAAGGCCCCTAAGCGTACGCTAAGTGGGAAAGGATGTGGAGTCGCAGAGACAACCAGGAGGTTGGCTTAGAAGCAGCCACCCTTGAAAGAGTGCGTAATAGCTCACTGGTCAAGTGATTCCGCGCCGACAATGTAGCGGGGCTCAAGCGTACCGCCGAAGTCGTGTCATTGCAGCATGAGGGCCAACGCCCGCTGTGATGGGTAGGGGAGCGTCGTGTGCCGGGTGAAGCAGCCGCGGAAGCGAGTTGTGGACGGTTCACGAGTGAGAATGCAGGCATGAGTAGCGATACACACGTGAGAAACGTGTGCGCCGATTGACTAAGGGTTCCTGGGTCAAGCTGATCTGCCCAGGGTAAGTCGGGACCTAAGGCGAGGCCGACAGGCGTAGTCGATGGACAACCGGTTGATATTCCGGTACCCGCTTTGAAACGCCCAATATCGAGCCCATTAATGCTAAGGCCGTGAAGCCGTTCCGGACCCTTCGGGGAAAGGAAAGTGGTGGAGCCGTCGACCCAAGGTGGTAGTAGGTAAGCGATGGGGTGACGCAGGAAGGTAGTCCAGCCCGGGCGGTGGTTGTCCCGGGGTAAGGGTGTAGGGCGTGTGATAGGCAAATCCGTCACACATTAAGCCTGAGACCTGATGCCGAGCCGATTGTGGTGAAGTGGATGATCCTATGCTGTCGAGAAAAGCCTCTAGCGAGTTTCATGGCGGCCCGTACCCTAAACCGACTCAGGTGGTCAGGTAGAGAATACCGAGGCGTTCGGGTGAACTATGGTTAAGGAACTCGGCAAAATGCCCCCGTAACTTCGGGAGAAGGGGGGCCACGCCTGGTGATCGGATTTACTCCGTGAGCTGGGGGTGGCCGCAGAGACCAGCGAGAAGCGACTGTTTACTAAAAACACAGGTCCGTGCGAAGCCGTAAGGCGATGTATACGGACTGACGCCTGCCCGGTGCTGGAACGTTAAGGGGACCGGTTAGCTCTGTTTCGACAGGGCGAAGCTGAGAACTTAAGCGCCAGTAAACGGCGGTGGTAACTATAACCATCCTAAGGTAGCGAAATTCCTTGTCGGGTAAGTTCCGACCTGCACGAATGGCGTAACGACTTCTCGACTGTCTCAACCATAGGCCCGGTGAAATTGCACTACGAGTAAAGATGCTCGTTTCGCGCAGCAGGACGGAAAGACCCCGGGACCTTTACTACAGTTTGATATTGGTGTTCGGTTCGGCTTGTGTAGGATAGGTGGGAGACTTTGAAGCCGTGACGCCAGTCATGGTGGAGTCGCCGTTGAAATACCACTCTGGTCGTGCTGGATGTCTAACCTCGGTCCGTGATCCGGATCAGGGACAGTGTCTGATGGGTAGTTTAACTGGGGCGGTTGCCTCCCAAAGGGTAACGGAGGCGCCCAAAGGTTCCCTCAGCCTGGTTGGCAATCAGGTGTTGAGTGTAAGTGCACAAGGGAGCTTGACTGTGAGACCGACGGGTCGAGCAGGGACGAAAGTCGGGACTAGTGATCCGGCGGTGGCTTGTGGAAGCGCCGTCGCTCAACGGATAAAAGGTACCCCGGGGATAACAGGCTGATCTTCCCCAAGAGTCCATATCGACGGGATGGTTTGGCACCTCGATGTCGGCTCGTCGCATCCTGGGGCTGGAGTCGGTCCCAAGGGTTGGGCTGTTCGCCCATTAAAGCGGTACGCGAGCTGGGTTTAGAACGTCGTGAGACAGTTCGGTCCCTATCCGCTGTGCGCGTAGGAATATTGAGAAGGGCTGTCCCTAGTACGAGAGGACCGGGACGGACGAACCTCTGGTGTGCCAGTTGTCCTGCCAAGGGCATGGCTGGTTGGCTACGTTCGGGAGGGATAACCGCTGAAAGCATCTAAGCGGGAAGCCTGCTTCGAGATGAGTATTCCCACCTCCTTGAGAGGGTAAGGCTCCCAGTAGACGACTGGGTTGATAGGCCGGATGTGGAAGCCCAGTAATGGGTGGAGCTGACCGGTACTAATAGGCCGAGGGCTTGTCCTCAGTTGCTCGCGTCCACTGTGTTAGTTCTGAAGCAATGAACTCCCTTGCCGGTTGAGTTCAACTTCATAGAGTTTCGGTGGTCATAGCGTTAGGGAAACGCCCGGTTACATTCCGAACCCGGAAGCTAAGCCTTTCAGCGCCGATGGTACTGCAGGGGGGACCCTGTGGGAGAGTAGGACGCCGCCGAACAATCATTGTGGGAAAGCCCCGCACCTCATGGTGCGGGGCTTTTCTGCGTTCCGGGGCCGTTTACGCCGGGGTGACCAGGTGGGTGTCGTAGGCCAGGATCACTGCTTGGACGCGGTCCCGGGTGCCTGTTTTGGCGAGGATGCGGCCCACGTGGGTCTTGACCGTGGATTCGGCCAGGTGGAGGCGCTCCGCGATTTCCGTGTTGCTCCAGCCCTTGCCGATGACCGTGAGGATTTCGCGTTCCCGGTCCGTGAGAGGGGCGAGGCGGGGGTCTGCCTCCGGGGCCTGGGGTGTCGTCGTCGACGGGAGGTGGTGGATGTACGCGTCCAGGAGGCGGCGGGTCAGGCTCGGGGCGACGACCGCGTCGCCGCCGGCCACCGCGCGGATGCCCGCGAGGAGTTCCTCCGGCTCGGCGTCCTTCACCAGGAAGCCGCTCGCGCCGGCGCGGAGGCCGTCGTAGGCGTACTCGTCGAGGTCGAAGGTCGTGACGATCAGGATCCGGGTGCGGGCGCCCGCCGCGACGATGCGGCGCGTGGCCTCGATGCCGTCCAGGCCGGGCATCCGGATGTCCATCAGGACGACGTCGGGGTGGTACCGGTCGACCAGGCGGATCGCCTCGGTGCCGTTCGACGCCTCGCCGACGACCGTCATGTCGTCCTGGCTTTCGAGCAGCATGCGGAAGCCGAAGCGCTGCATCGGCTGGTCGTCCGCGATGAGAACGGTCGTCACGAGGGGGAGTCCTCCAGGGGAAGTCGGAGCCGTACGTGCCAGCCGCCGCCGGTCGGCAGCGGGCCGGTCTCGAGTGTGCCGTCGTAGCGGGCCGCGCGCTCGCGCATTCCGGTGAGGCCGTGGCCCCGGCCGGGGACCGGCACGGCCGTGCCCGTGTCGGTGACGACCAGTTCCACGCCCTCGGGGCCGTACGAGAGGTGGACGGTCGCCTCCGCGCCGGCGCCCGCGTGCTTCAGGGTGTTCGTGAGGGCCTCCTGGAGGACCCGGTAGACCGTCAGCTGGGCCCCTGCCGAGAGCGTGGGCGCGTCCGGCGGCAGGTCGGCCCGGATCGGGAGGCCCGCCTTCCGCACGCCCTCGATGAGGGGTTCCAGGTCCGTCAGCGTCGGCTGGGGTGCGCGGTCCGCCGTCTCCCCGTCCTCATGCAGGACGCTCAGGAGGCGGCGGAGTTCGGCGAGGGCCTGGCGGCTCGTCGTACCGATGGCGTCGAGGGCCTGGGCGGCGCGCTCCGGGTTCTTCGCCGCCGCGTACCGGCCGCCGTCCGCCAGGCCGGTGATGACGGACAGGTTGTGGCCGATGATGTCGTGCATCTCCCGGGCGATCCGGGCCCGTTCGACGGTGGCGGCCAGGCGGACCTCGTGTGCGCGGTCGTCCCTGCGGGAGCGGACCGTGATGCCGAGGAGCGCGACCAGCAGGTAGGCCCACAGGCTGGGGATGACGCGCTGGTCCGAGGACTCCGACGGGAAGCGGAGGGCGCCGGTGACCAGGGGCGGGGCGATCAGGGCCAGGGACCACAGCAGCGCGCGCGGCGGGCGGCTGAGGGCCAGGTGGTAGACGGGGAGCATCTGGAGGTACGAGGCCTGGAGGAAGGCTCCCGAGGCGTCGCTGACGAGGGCCGCGCCGGCCATCACCGCCAGGGCCGTCATGGGGTGGCGGCGGCGCCAGTAGAGGGGGACGGAGAGCCCCAGGGTCAGGGTGACGACGAGCCAGACGGGGACGGACGGGTCCCGGGCCGTGTTCCGCCAGCCGCCCGCCGCGTCCACGAGTGCCGCGACCGTCCACACGGCGGTGAGCGTGGCGTCCCAGACCCAGGGGCGGGCGGCGTCGAAGGCCCGGGCGCGGGCCATGAGGTGTCGGGCGTACCGGCTCGGGCCTGTCGTCTCCGTCGTCACTCCGTCATCATCCCTGTACGTCGCGGCGCTTGAGCAGCAGCGCGGGGACCGTGAGTGCCGCGGCCGCCCACAGGAGCAGGGCCAGGAGGGCCGCGCCGGGCGAGGCCGCGCCGGGGAGCGGGGTCGCGGAGCCGAGGGCGCCGGCGGCCTGCGTGGGGAAGTACCGGACGACGGTGTCCATCGCCTCGTACGGGAGCATCCCGAGGATCTCCGGGACGATCAGGACCCCGCCGACGAAGGCGCCGATCGCGCCCGGCACCGAGCGGAGGGCGGCGCCGAGGCCGAGGGCGATCAGGCCGAGGAGGGTGACGCCGGCGGCGTTGCCCGCGATGGCGGCGAGGACGCCGTCGTCGGTGAGGGAGGCGGCCTGGTCGGTGTCGGAGAGGAAGACCTGGGCGGTGAGGAAGGTCAGCAGGGCGGTGAGGAGGGAGAGGGCGAAGACCGTCGCCGTGTAGACCGCCGCCTTCGCCCACAGGACCGGGAGGCGGCGGGGGACGGCCGTGAGGGAGGAGCGGATCATGCCCGTCGCGTACTCGCCGGCGGTGACGAGGATGCCGAGGACGGCGAGGGCGATGCCGCCGAGCTGGGAGCCGTACAGGGTGAGGACGACGGTGTCGACGTCGGAGTCGCCCCCGTCGGAGGTGTACGTGGCGCCCATGAGGATGCCGACGCCGAGGAGGAGCGCGGCGGAGGTGAGGACGGTGATCCAGGTGGAGCGGACCGTCCACAGTTTGTGCCACTCCGAGCGGAGGACCCGGGCGGGCGTGATGGTCGTGGCGGTCATGCGGGGGCTCCCTGGTATTCGACGGAGTCGCGGGTGAGGTCCATGAAGGCCTGCTCCAGGGACGGGGCCTGCGGGGTGAGTTCGTGGAGGGGGACGGCGTGGGCCGCGGCGGCGCGGCCGATCTCGGGCGCCTCGAGGCCGGTGACGAGGAGGGTGTCCGGGGCCTCCGTGGTGATCCGGGCGCCGGGGAGGAGAGTGCGCAGCCGGTCCGCCTCCGGGGTGACGACCTTGACGCTCGCGCCGCCCGAGGCCCGTACGAGTTCGTCGACCGTGGTGTCCGCGAGGAGGCGGCCCCTGCCGATGACGATCAGGTGGTCGGCGGTGAGCGCCATCTCGCTCATGAGGTGGGAGGAGACGAGGACGGTACGGCCCTCGGACGCCAGGTTCTTGAGGAGGGTGCGGATCCAGAGGACGCCCTCCGGGTCGAGGCCGTTGACCGGTTCGTCGAGGACGACGGTGCCCGGGTCGCCGAGGAGCGCGGCGGCGATGCCGAGGCGCTGGCCCATGCCCAGGGAGAAGCCCTTGACCCGCTTGTGGGCGACGTGGGTGAGGCCCGCGAGGGCGAGGACCCCCTCCACGCGGGCGCGTGGGATGCCGTGCGTGTGGGCCAGCGCCATGAGGTGGTGGTGGGCCGAGCGGCCGGGGTGCACCGCGCGCGCTTCGAGGAGGGCGCCGACGTGGGTGAGGGGGGCGCGGTGGTCGGCGTAGGGGCGGCCGTCGACGGTGGCGTGGCCGCGGGTGGGGGCGTCGAGGCCGAGGATCATGCGGAGGGTGGTGGACTTTCCGGCGCCGTTGGGGCCGAGGAAGCCGGTGACGGAGCCGGGGCGGACGGTGAAGCTGAGGTCCTGGACGACGGTGGTGTCCCCGTACCGCTTGGTGAGGTTCTCTGCTCGGATCATGTCTTCGACGCTAGGGAGCGGGCGGGGGCCGGGCGTCGGACCCGGGGCGGGCGTGCGGGGGCGGGGGTAGTACCGGGGTACGACAGGGTGGCCATGGTCTCGGGGAAAAGGCCTTGTCAGGAGGGCGCGGGTCTCGTCAGGATCGGCGGCATGGACTATTCGATACGCACCATCCGCGCCGACGAGTGGGAGAAGACCCGCGAGATCCGGCTGGCCGCCCTTCAGGACCCGGTCGCGCACCTGGCGTTCCTCGACACGTACGTGGACGCCGTCGAGCGGCCCGACGCGTTCTGGATCGAGCGCGCGGAGGGCGGGTCCGAGACCGGCGACGGTGCGGTGCGGCAGTTCGTCGCCGAGGCCCCGGACGGCAGCTGGGCGGGCACGATCACGGTGCTCGTGGAGCGGCCGTCGGACGAGGTGCGCTTCGGTGAGGCGGCGAAGGTCGACCAGACGCACATCGTCGGCGTGTACGTACGCCCCGAGGCGCGCGGCACCGGTGTGATCGACGCGCTGTTCCGGGCGGGCGTGGAGTGGTCCTGGACGCTGCCCGAGCCGGTGATCGCGCGGGTCCGGCTGTACGTCCACGAGGAGAACGCGCGGGCCGCCGCCTTCTACCGGCGCTTCGGCTTCGTGGCGACGGGCGAGCGGGTGGCGGTGCCGGGGTCCGATTCGGCGCAGGAGCTGGAGTACGAGTTCGTGCGGCCCTCGGCGGGGGCGGGTTCAGGCGCGGGAGCCTAGGCGCGGCTAGCGGCGCCGTTCCGTTGTGCCCACCCGTTCCGCCCCGGAGGAACGATTGCCCACGACGGGCCAGCGTGTTTTCGCCTGTTCCTCGGAGCGCATCAGGGCCAGGGTCGGGAGGCCCTGGGTGTGGCCCGTCGCGAGGAGGTCCGGGAGCTGGGGGAGCGGGGCCACCGCGGCGACGTCGTCGAGGACGAGGGTCAGTGGTGGGTCGAGCCGACCGTCGGATGACCGTGCGGCCATGCGGCGGCCGTGCTCGACCACGCTTGCGGCGAGGGCCGTGAGGAGCGGCATCGCGCCGGGGTGGGTGCGGGGATCCTCGATCGCCTCGCCCACCACGTAGAGCGTGCCCTGTTCGGCGAGGAAAGATGCGAGCGCCAGCGAATCCGTTCGATTCGGTACGCAGGTCTCCCTGATGTGGATCGCCGACATGGCCGAGAGCGCACGGGCCGTCAGTTCCTGTGCCAGGCGGCGGCTTTCCGGGTGGGCGGTGAGCGCGGATTCCAGGAGGCCCGCCAGGCCCGAGGCGGCCTTCGGGTGGCTGCGGAGGATCCGTACGGGCTCGTGGGCGCCGGCTCCCTGCGCCCAGCGGTGGACCTGCCGGAAGGGGCGGCCGTCGACGGCGGCGGCGTGCAGCCAGCAGCGCAGGAGCGTCTCGGCGGTGTCGGCGGTGGCCGCGTCGAGGCGGGAGTGCGGGCGTACGGGGGCGAGCAGGGCGATCGCGCGTTCCTGCGCCACCGCCGGGTCCTCGCAGTGCTCGGACGGTGACCAGTGCAGCCGGGCGGGGGTGTCGCAGAGGTGGCCGGGGTCGTGGACGAGGACCGGGCCGAGTTTGCCGCGGGCGTCCTTGGTGGAGGACCAGACGTCGGGGTCGGAGGTGACGACGAGGACGGGGCCTTCGGCGTCCAGGACGGCCTGCACGGCGGCCGGGCGGCGGGCCTCAAGGGGGCCGTAGAGCGTGCGGGGGGTGGCTATGGGGGTGGGGGCGGGTGCCGGGGCCGGTACGGCGGCCGGGGCATGCTCCTCCGTCGGGCGGCGCGGGGCCGGGGGCGCGGTGGGCTCCTCCCGGACTTCGGCGTCCTTCCGGACTTCGGCGTCGTTCCGTACGCCCGCGTCGTTCCGTACGCCCGCGTCCTTCCGTACGCCCCCGTCCTTCCGTACGCCCCCGTCCTCCCGTACCTCCGCGTCCTTCCGTACCGGCGGCCTGTCGTACGCCCCCGCCTTCCGGTGCGCGCGGACCGCGCGCCAGCGGGTCACCGTGCCGAGGACGAAGATCGCGAGGACCATCAGGATCATCGCCTCGCCGATCAGCAGCCCCCAGAAGAGTCCGTACCCGGAGAGCTGGGCCGGCGGGGTGGCCGGCCAGGCGGCCGGGAGGTCCGTCGGGGCCGTGGCCAGGGCGCGCATGGCCGACGGGGTGCCCGTGAAGGCGACCCCCTGCGGCCAGGCGCCGTGGGAGAACAGGCCCGCCAGGCCCGTCGCCGTCCACACCAGGACCGTGAGGCAGAGGAGGAGGGCGAACAGGCTGAGGAGCAGCCCGTCGGAGATCCCTCCGCCTCCCTTCCGTGCGGGTTCCATCTACGCCACCGTCGACTGCGAAGTGCCGTTCATCTGCTGCTCGATGAGGATCGCCCGCTGTTCCGTCTCCCATTCGAGGTCCGGGTCGGGGACGGAGGACTCCGTCATGGCGCGGTCGGTGTAGACGAGCGGGCGTTCCTTCTCGGTGATGAGGTGTTTGACCACCTGCACGTTGCCGTTGACGTCCCAGACCGCGATGCCGGGGGTGAGGGTCGGGATGATCTCGACCGCCCAGCGGGGCAGGCCGAGGACCCGGCCCGTGTTGCGTGCCTCGTCGGCCTTCTGGGCGTAGATGGTCCGGGTGGAGGCCATCTTGAGGATCGCCGCCGCTTCCTTGGCCGCCGCTCCGTCGACGACGTCGGAGAGGTGGTGGACGACGGCGACGAAGCTCAGGCCGAGGCGGCGGCCGAACTTCAGGAGGCGCTGGAACAGCTGGGCCACGAAGGGGCTGTTGATGATGTGCCAGGCCTCCTCGACGAGGAAGATGCGCTTCTTCCGGTCGGGGCGGATCCAGGTGTGTTCCAGCCAGACGCCGACGATCGCCATGAGGATGGGCATGGCGATGGAGTTGCGGTCGATGTGGGACAGGTCGAAGACGATGAGCGGGGCGTCCAGGTCGATGCCGACCGTGGTCGGGCCGTCGAACATGCCGCGGAGGTCACCGTCGACGAGGCGGTCGAGGACGAGGGCGACGTCCAGGCCCCAGGCCCGTACGTCGTCTATGTCGACGTTCATCGCCTCCGCCGATTCGGCCTCCGGGTGGCGGAGGCGCTCGACGATGTCGGTGAGGATCGGCTGCCGGTCGGTGGTGTGCTCGGTGACGTACGCGTGGGCGACCTTGAGCGCGAAGCCGGCGCGCTCGTCGAGGCCGTGGCCCATCGCCACCTCGATGATCGTGCGGAGGAGGGCCAGCTGGCCGGTCGTGGTGATCGAGGGGTCGAGGGGGTTGAGGCGGATCCCGGCGTCGTTGGCGACCATCGGGTCCAGGCGGATGGGAGTTATCCCCAGCTCCTGGGCGATGAGGTTCCATTCGCCGACGCCGTCCTCGCCCTGGGCGTCGAGGACGACGACCTGCCGGTCGCGGAAGCGGAGCTGGCGGAGCACGTACGTCTTCTCCAGGGCCGACTTGCCGTTTCCGGACTCGCCGAGGACCAGCCAGTGCGGGGCGGGGAGCTGCTGCCCGTACAGCTGGAAGGGGTCGTAGATGTAGCCCTTGCCGCTGTAGACCTCGCGGCCGATGATGACGCCTGAGTCGCCGAGGCCGGGCGCGGCGGTCGGCAGGTAGACGGCCTGGGCCTGCCCGGTGGAGGTGCGGACGGGCAGGCGGGTCGTCTCCACCTTCCCGAAGAGGAAGGCGGTGAAGGCTTCGGTGAGGACGGACAGCGGATCTCGCATGGGTCTGTGCCCCTTCGGCCCTAGCGGCGGATGCCGGTCGCGAACGGCAAGGTGTTCACAAAGGCCCGGTGGTGCTCGCGGTCGCACCACTCCAGCTTCAGATACGACTTGCCGGCGGAGGCCCTGATCGTGCGCTTGTCCCGGGCGAGGGCCTCGGGCGAACGCGACGACACCGTGATGTACCCGACGAGGTTCACTCCTGCCGCGCCGCTGGCGAGATCTTCACCCCGCTGGTCGAGCCGGCCGTGGGCGGCGATGTCGCGCGGGTCGACCGTGCGGTTCATCTTGGCGGCGCGGCTGGCGTCGGCCTCGTCGTTGGTCTTCTCGGTGAGCATGCGCTCGATGGCGACCTCGGTGGGCTCCAGGTCCATGGTGACGGCGACCGTGCGGATGACGTCCGGGGTGTGGACGAGGAGCGGGGCGAGGAAGTTGACGCCGACCGGGGTCATCGGCCACTCCTTCACCCAGGCGGTGGCGTGGCACCAGGGGGCGCGGGTGGAGGACTCGCGGGTCTTGGCCTGGAGGTACGTCGGCTCCATGGCGTCGAGTTCGGCGGGCCAAGCGTTTCGTTTCGTCATGGCCTGGATGTGGTCGATGGGGTGGTCCGGGTCGTACATGGAGTGCACGAGGGACGCGAGCCGCGACTGGCCGAGGGGCTGGCGGACGCGGATGTCGGCCTCGGCGAGGCGGGCGCAGATGTCGGTGAGCTCGCGGGCCATGACGACGGCGAGGCCGGCGTCGCGGTCGAGCTTGCGGGCGCCGGAGGCGTGGCGGGCGGCGCGGGCCATGGCGTTGGCCTCGGCGGCGAGCTCGCGGGTGTAGTGCATGCAGGCGACGAGGTAGGCGCGGTGCTGCTCGCTGGAGGTGGAGACCATCGACTGGAGCTGGTCGTACGACTCCTGGAGCCACGCGGGCGCGTGCGGGTCGCCGCGCTGGCCGACGTCCTTGGCGTGCGCGTCGGGGTCGGCGGGGAGGGTGCGGGCGAGCATCTGGAGGCGGGTGACGAAGCCGTCGCCGTTGGCGACGTGCTTCAGGAGGGTGCCGAAGCGGTCGACGAGGGCCTCCTGGTCCTCGCTGTCGCGCAGGCCGACGCCGGGGCCCTCGATCTCGATGGCGGCGGTGACGGTGCGGCGGTCGGCGTGCAGGAGGACGGCGATCTCGTCCGGGCCGAAGGGGGCGGCGAGCCAGCCGACGCGGCCGATGCCGGGGGGCGGGCCGATCTCGACCTCGCGGCCGTCGAGGCGGGTGCCGGCCTCGACGGTGCCGGAGCGGTAGGCGGTGCCGCGCTTGAGCATCCGCTTGTAGCTGCGGTTGATCTCGAACCACTTGTAGAAGGTCCGGTGCTTGTACGGGAGGTACACGGCGGCGATCGCGAGCATGGGCAGGCCCGCGAGGAGCGCGATCCGCAGGGGGAGGGCGGGGACGAGCAGTCCGCTCATCATGCCGAGGAAGGCGCCGACGATGATCAGGGCGATCTCGCCGGTCTCGCGGTTCTTGCCGATGATCGCGTTCGGCCGGGCGCGGCCGACGAGATACGTGCGGCGGGGCGCGACCGGCTGGGACTGGGTCGTCAACGCCCTGCACCTCCAGAGTTCTTGCGGTTGCTGTGCGGGGTACCCGCGGTGGGACTGCTGTTACGGGGTGGGGGCGTCGAGCCGCCGGTTCCGCCGGTTCCGCCGGTTCCGCCTCCGCCGCGGCTGCTGTGCGCGGCCATGCCGCCGGAGACGGCGTTGGCGGGACGGGGGGCGGAGCCCTGGGAGCCTCCGCCGCCGCTGTCGCGGGTGCTGTGGGTCTTGATGCCCTGCGAGACGAGGGAGGCGGGGGAGGAGATGACGGCGGCGGCCGCGTTCTCTCCGGCGCGGTGGAGGCGGTTGTTGCGGGAGGCGGCGATCTCGTCGCCGAAGCCGGGGACGAAGCGGTAGATCATCGCGGAGGCGAAGATCGCGAGCAGGATGATCGAGAGGCCGGAGACGACGGCGGAGACCGAGTCGGGGCCGGTGCCGGAGGAGAGCGCGCCGGCCAGGCCGAGGACGATCACGATGATCGGCTTGACCAGGATGATCGCGATCATGATGCCGGCCCAGCGGCGGACGTGGCTCCACATGTTCTTGTCGACGAGGCCGGAGTAGACGACGACGCCGAGGAGGGCGCCGACGTACAGCAGGACGGCGCGGAGGAACAGCTCCAGGTAGAGCACGCCGGCGGCGATGACGGTCACCAGGGACACGATGATCAGCATGATGGGGCCGCCACCGATGCTGTCGCCCTTCTGGAGGGCCTCCTTGAAGCTGCCGAAGAAGATGTCGGTCTGCTGGCCGGTGCCGGAGGCGATGACCTCGGTGATGGCGTCGGTGGCGTTGACGACGGTGTAGAGGATCAGCGGCGTGAACGCGGAGGCGAGGACCGTCAGCCAGAGGAAGCCGATGGCCTCGGAGAGGGCCGTGGTGAGGGGGACGCCACGGACGGCCCGCTTGGCGACGGCGAGGAGCCAGAGGAGGAGGGTGAGGAAGGTGGCGGCGGCGAAGACGATCGCGTAGCGGCCGAGGAACTGCATGTTGGTGAAGTCGACGTCGGCGGTCGCCTTGACGGCCTTGGAGAGGTAGTCGATGGTCGCGACGGCGGCGTCGGCGAAGCCGCGGGCGAGGGAGGAGAGGGGGTCGAGGGCGGTGGGGTCGGCTACGGGAGCCTTGTCGGCTCCGCCGCCGGTTCCGGCACGGCCGTTCTCGCAGTAGTCCCGTGCGGGGCCGCGGATCAGGTCGCAGGGGTTGTTGCTGCCGCTCGGGCTCGGCGTGGGCGTGGGCGCGGCGAGGGCACGGCCGGCGAAGAGCACGACGGCCGTCTGTGCCGCGCCGAGCGCAGCGGCGATCCTGGTGCCGCGCGGAAGGCGCTTACCGGGCATAGGTGAAGCCTCCGAACTGACCGACCGCGTCGCTCATCTCCTCCGCCGTGGACGCCCGCTGGTCCCGGCCGACGGGCACCGGGCCGTCCTTCTGGTCGACCCCGGTGACCTTCCAGTCGCCGTCGACCCACTGCAGTTCGTACGAGCCGGTGTACCAGGCTTCGGAGACGGGGTTCTTGGAGCCCTCGCCGGCCATGCCGAACAGGGACGAGTACCAGACCGACACCGTGGCCCTGTCGTCCGAGTAGCTGTCGACCTTCGAGCCCACGGGGACGGTGCGGGAGATGAACGTCATGCCCTGCGGGGCGGTGCCGTCCTCCTGGAGGCCGATCCGGGCGAGGAAGCCCTTGTCCGCGTAGACCTTGTCGAGGTCGCCCTGGCGCGCGGCCGCGACGGCCGGCGCGTAGACGGTCTGGACGATCTCGCTCCGAGTCACGCTCGAGAACATCTCGGCCGACCCCAGCGCCACCGCGTAGTTCGTCGCCGCGCTCTGGGCGCCCTGGTCGTCGTGGGCGTAGCCGGTGGGGATCTGGCCGTTCTTGCCGGTGACCGGGCGGACGCCCGTCGCGGACGTGGGGGCCGTCTTGCCCGGGGTGCCGGCGCGGGCGCCGGTCGTGTCGGCCGGTTCGCCGCCGCCGCGGTTGGCGAAGGCGATGGCGGCGACGAGGAGGACCACCACGCCCACGACCGTGATGAGGGATCGGGAGCTGCGGACGGGGCGGCGGGCGCCGCCGTAGACGTCGCCGCTGTTGCCCTCGGGCAGGCGGGTCCGGGTCTGGCCCGAGCCGCCCACGCCGCCGAAGCTGTCGTGCTCGTCGCCGGGACTCATGCCGGGTACGCCCCCTCACTCGTTCGCGGGTACGGCCGTGCTTCAACATGACTGGGCATCAGGGAACGCATTCTCAGGAGGGTCGGGTCCGACGGGAGATCAGACGGCCATCCCGTACACGATGGTGAACAGCGTCCCCAGCGATCCGATGATGAAGACGCCGGTCAGGCCGGCGACGATCAGGCCCTTGCCCTGTTCCGCGCTGAACGTGTCGCGGAGGGCGGTCGCGCCGATGCGCTGCTTGGCCGCTCCCCAGATGGCGATGCCGAGGCAGAGCAGGATGGCCACGGCCATCACGACCTCGATCATCACCTTGGCCTCGTTGCCCAGGCTCCCGAAAGGTCCCCAGTTCGGGGCGATTCCACCGATGATGGTGGTGATGTCGCCCTTCTCGGCCGCCAGGTACATGTAACTCACCGCCCCTGTTGGGTACTTGGTTCCCCCTGCCGGACGGCATGGGTCATCGCCCTATCTTCGCTGATGAAACCGCTCACGTGTGACGGCTTGACGGCTCTCTTTACCCGATCCCCGCACACTTGACCGATCTGACCGTCTTGACCTGCGACGGTTTGGCCGGTTTCCATGCGAAGAAGCGTATGGTCACTCTGTGTATCACGGAGAGTGACTCCGGGCAATGATTGTCGTTGTTGCACTCTTGGGGCGGCGTCAGGCGCCACCTAGACTGGCGGCCCTGGCGTACTGCCATGAGCCGAGGGGTGGTTGACGGTGCGTAGGGCTGGCAAGGCGTGGCTGATGGCCGGTGGGGCCTTCGGGGTCTGTCTCGGCTTCGTCGCGCTGCTCGTCATCGGCACGTACTCCGCGGCCGCCGGGATCGCCGGCGGTGCCGACGGCAAGGGCGGGGCCGTCGCCCTCGCCAAGGGGGCCGTTCCCGAGCTCTACCAGGGGCTCGTGCAGCGGTGGGGGAATCTCTGCCCCGCCATCAACCCGGCCCTGCTCGCCGCCCAGCTCTACCAGGAGAGCGGCTGGAACCCGCGGGCGCTCTCCCCGGCCGACGCCCGGGGCATCGCCCAGTTCATCCCCGGCACCTGGGCCGGACACGGCATCGACGGCGACGGGGACGGGGACCGGGACATCTGGGACCCGCAGGACGCCATCCCGTCCGCCGCCTCGTACGACTGCGAACTCGCCGGATACGTGAAGGACGTGCCCGGCGACCCGGCGAGCAACATGCTGGCCGCGTACAACGCGGGCGCGTACCGGGTGATCAAGCACGGTGGAGTGCCGCCCATCAGCGAGACGCAGAACTACGTCCGCATCATCCGGTCCCTGGAGAAGAGCTTCGCCCGGCCGGTGGGCCGCGTCGCGCCCTCGCAGCAGGCCGCGGCCGCCATTCACTACGCCCAGCAGAAGCTGGGCACCCCGTACCTGTGGGGCGGTACGGGCACGGCCGCGCAGAACGGGCGGTTCGACTGCTCCGGGCTCACCCAGGCCGCGTACGACAGCGTCGGCGTGCAGCTGCCGCGCGTCGCCAACGACCAGTACAACGCCGGACCGCACCCGAGCCGGAACGAGCTGCTCCCGGGCGACCTGGTGTTCTTCTCGGACGACCTGACGAACTCCCGGGCCATCCGGCACGTCGGCATCTACGTCGGTGGCGGCTACATGATCGACGCCCCGCGCACCGGCGCGGTGATCCGCTTCGACCGGATCGACACCCCCGACTACTTCGGTGCCACCCGGGTCACCAAGGAGGGCGCGGCGGCGCTGCCCACACATCTGCCGCAGGCGTAGCGGCAGGAGACGGGGCGTCGGGTCGCCTTCGGGGCTTATCGGGCATGGCTGGAACTCTCCGTCATGCACAGGCCCTGAGCTGCGGTGAACCGTCACTCTTCGATAACGTCGGCATGATCCACCGGAGAGAGCGGAACGTGCGCCTCAGGCTGTTCGTTCCCTGATCCGACGGCTCTGACCACGGGGGTTGGAAACCAGACACGAGAGCAAGGGGCCGCAGCAGATGGCTGGACTCGCATCGGACGGCTCGAACCCCGATGTCGGCCTGCTCTACGACATCAACGGACTGGCCAAGGCCGCTCCGCCGTGGTTCGACCGCGTCATGGAGTTCGTCGGCGAGTACGGGATCGTGCTCGCGATGGTCCTCGTCGTGCTCTGGTGCTGGTGGAGCGTCCGCCGGCGCGGCGCCCTCAACGACTCCGTCTCGGCCGTCGCCGGCCTCGTCTGGGCCCCGCTGGCCGCCGGCATCGCCCTCCTCGTCAACATCCCCATTCGCGGATTCGTCGAGCGTCCACGGCCCTTCAAGGACCATGAGGGACTTGAGGTCCTCGTCGACGGGAAGACCGACTTCTCCTTCGTCAGTGACCACGCCACCCTCGCGATGGCCCTCGGTGTCGGCCTCTTCGTCGCCCACCGCAGGTTCGGCCTCGCCGCCATCGGCCTCGCCCTCGCCGAGGGCTTCGCCCGCGTCTACATGGGCGTCCACTACCCGACGGACGTGATCGGCGGCTTCGCCCTCGGCACCGCCGTGGCCCTGCTCCTCGCGCCCGTCGCGCTCGCCCTGCTCACGCCCGTCGTCTCCGCCGTCGCCCGGTCCGGCCGCGGCGCCCGGCTCGTCCGCTCCCGCCGCGCCGACGCGGCGCGCCACCCCGAGGCCGTCGGCATCCCCGAGCCCCGGCTCGGCGGCCCCGCCACCAGTACCGGCCAGAACGACCTGGCTGCCTAGGAGCCGCTCGTACGAAGGTGCTCCGCGGCGTCCGAACGGGCCTTGTCGCGGGATCTGCGGGCCGGACCCGTCCAGCCGCAGCTGCACCGTGCCAGCGCGAACGAACCGCGCTCCGTCGTCGTCGTGGTGTGGGGGGATCCCTGCGCGTGCACCCCACCACCGTACTGCGCGTGACGGCACGCCCCGACCGTCGTTATGCGGATCGGGTGTCCCCCGGCCCGAGGGCCGGGGGAAGGGCGGGTCCCGGGCAAACAGCGGTGAGGCGTTGGGGGTTGGCGGCGATGGTGGTGCAGCGGTACGGGCGTGCGCACGGTCTCGGTCGCGGGGCGGTCGCCGTCACCGCCGTCCTGGTCGGCTCCCTCGTCGGGACGGCCGCGCTCTCCGGGTGCGCCGCCCCCGAAGACCCGAAGCCGGCGGCCGACCCCGCCCTCGCCGTACGGAACGCCGCCGACGCCCTAGCGAAGGCCGGCACCTCCAAGGCGAGCACCTCCATGGAGATGGCCACCGGCGGGACCCGGGTCACCATCCGGGGCGAGGGCGGCTACGACTTCCGGCGCCGCTCCGGGCGCCTCCAGGTGCTGCTGCCGAAGGACCCGGCCGGGGCGAGCGAGCACCGGCCGATCACCGAGCTCCTCACCCCCGGCGCGCTCTACATGAAGAACAGGGGCGCCGGCGTCCCCGCCGACAAGTGGGTACGGGTCGACACCACCACCCTCGACGACGGGAACCTCGTCACCGGCGGCGCCACCGATCCGGCCGCCGCGGCCGAGCTGCTGCGGGGCGCCCAGGAGGTCACGTACCTCGGCGAGGTCGAGCTGGCAGGGGTGAAAGTCAGCCACTACCGGGGGGTCGCCGACCTCGCCCGCGCCGCCCGGGCCGCCTCGCCGCAGCTGCGCGGAGCGCTCGCCGCGGCGGCGAAAGGGTTCGCCAAGGACACCGTGCCGTTCGACGCGTACCTCGACGCGGAGGGGCGGCTGCGGAAGGTGCGCCACCAGTTCAGCTTCAGCAACCAGGGCCGGACGGTCGCGGTCGCCTCGACGACCCTGCTGTACGGCTTCGGGGTCCCCGTCGAGGTGACGCTCCCGGACCGCCGGGACATCTACGCCGGGAAGATCAAGGCCTGACCGGCCCGGTGGCGGCGCGGACCATCGGCAAAATGGTCCAGACGTGTCATGCGCGGTGCGTTGCCCCGTCCCTACGCTGGGAGACCGCTGGGAGACCGACGCCGGCAGGAAGAGGTGGATGCGCGTGGCCCCGCCCGGTACAGCAACCGTGCCCGCAGACCCGGACTGCGTCGCCCTCGCCGAGATCGAACTCTGCGGCGAACTGATCATCGCGGCGTCGGCCGCGGACGGGGAACGTCTCAGCGCCGACCGGATCGACGAGGTACTGCGGGTGGCGGCGGAAAGGGCCGCGTCCGGGCCGGACGCCTGAGGGACGGGCGAGGGCGTCGCGGGGGGCCTGGTGGGCGGGGCCGTACAGCGCCTTCGCGTACGGGCCCCCGGTGGGCGGAACGTACGGCGCGCCTGCGCGTGCGGGCCCCCGGCGAGTCGGCCGTGCGGGGCGTCCCGCGTTCCGCGGTACCGCCCCGCGCCGCTCCCGTCAGGTGCGCAGCATGCGGGCGATGGCCTTCGTGGCCTCCTCGACCTTCTCGTCGATGCCCGAGCCGGTGGCCGCCGCGTCCGCGACGCAGTGCCGCAGGTGCTCTTCCAGGAGCTGGAGGGCGAAGGACTGGAGCGCCTTCGTCGAGGCGGAGACCTGCGTGAGTATGTCGATGCAGTAGACGTCCTCGTCGACCATCCGCTGCAGACCCCGGATCTGGCCCTCGATCCGGCGGAGCCGCTTGAGGTGCTCGTCCTTCTGCTTGTGGTAGCCGTGCACGCCGTGCCCGTGGTCGGCCGCCTCGACGGCCTCGACGGTCTCGACGGCCTCGGGGGTGACCTGGTCCGCCTCGGTGGTCGTCATGGCGTCCTCCCGTTGTCCAATAAGGGGGTGTATACCCCTCGTGGGTATATGGTACCGATCCCCGCCGATCCGGGCGGGGGCCCGTGCAGTTCACTGTGCCTGATGGGCGACACTGAGAGACGCCGGTTAGCCGTGGCCGGATGATGCGCCTAGCATCAGCCTGACCGAAACCCAGCACACCCGAGGACCTCACGTGCGATTTCGTCTGACCCCCAGGGAGACGAGCTTCTACGACATGTTCGCCGCGTCCGCGGACAACATCGTCACGGGCTCCAAGCTCCTGATGGAACTGCTCGGAGCGGAGCCTTCCGCCCGGGCCGAGATCGCGGAGCGGATGCGGGCAGCGGAGCACGCCGGTGACGACGCCACCCACGCGATCTTCCACCAGCTGAACTCCTCCTTCATCACGCCGTTCGACCGCGAGGACATCTACTCCCTCGCTTCGTCCCTCGACGACATCATGGACTTCATGGAAGAGGCCGTCGACCTGGTCGTCCTCTACAACATCGAAGAGCTCCCCAAGGGTGTCGAGCAGCAGATCGAGGTCCTGGCGCGGGCGGCGGAGCTGACCGCCGAGGCCATGCCGAACCTGCGGACGATGTCCAACCTCACGGAGTACTGGATCGAGGTCAACCGGCTCGAGAACCAGGCGGACCAGATCCACCGCAAGCTGCTCGCCCACCTCTTCAACGGCAAGTACGACGCCATCGAGGTGCTGAAGCTCAAGCAGGTCGTGGATGTGCTGGAAGAGGCGGCCGACGCCTTCGAGCACGTGGCCAACACCGTGGAGACCATCGCGGTCAAGGAGTCCTGAGCTTCGTGGACACCTTCGCTCTGATCGTGACCATCGGTGTCGCGCTCGGCTTCACGTATACGAACGGCTTCCACGATTCCGCCAACGCCATCGCCACCTCGGTGTCGACCCGGGCGCTGACCCCCCGGGCGGCGCTGGCGATGGCGGCGGTCATGAACCTCGCCGGCGCCTTCCTCGGCAGTGGCGTCGCGCACACCGTCAGCAAGGGTCTGATCGAGACCCCGACGGGCAACTCGGGGATGGGCATCCTCTTCGCCGCGCTGCTCGGCGCGATCGTCTGGAACCTGGTCACCTGGTACTTCGGTCTTCCCTCGTCCTCCTCGCACGCCCTGTTCGGCGGCATGGTGGGCGCGGCGCTCGCGGGTGGCACGCAGGTCATCTGGTCGGGTGTCCTGGAGAAGATCGTCATCCCGATGTTCCTCTCGCCGATCGTCGGTCTCATCGCCGGTTACCTGGTGATGACCGCGATCCTGTGGATGTTCCGCAAGGCGAACCCGCACAAGGCCAAGCGCGGCTTCCGTATCGCCCAGACCGTCTCGGCGGCCGGCATGGCGCTCGGCCACGGCCTCCAGGACGCCCAGAAGACCATGGGCATCGTGGTGATGGCCCTGGTCATCGGCGACGTGCAGAGCGCGGACGCGCCGATCCCGGTGTGGGTGAAGATCGCCTGCGCCGTGATGCTCTCGCTCGGTACGTACGCGGGCGGCTGGCGCATCATGCGGACCCTCGGCCGCAAGATCATCGAGCTGGACCCGCCGCAGGGCTTCGCGGCGGAGACGACCGGCGCGTCGATCATGTTCCTGACGGCGTTCGTCTTCAAGGCGCCGATCTCGACGACGCACGTCATCACCTCCGCGATCATGGGCGTCGGCGCGACGAAGCGGGTCAACGCGGTCCGCTGGGGTGTCGCGAAGAACATCGTCCTGGGCTGGTTCATCACCATGCCGGCGGCGGGAATCGTCGCCGCGCTGAGCTACTACGTGATCAAGCTGCTCTTCGGCTGACGCTCGTCCGGAAAGAGTGTGGGCCCGGCTCCCCTGTGGGGGAGCCGGGCCCTTCGTCTTACGGTGGCACCGCCATGCAGCACCGTAGGACGGCCACGCGGCGGAGCCGCATGGGGCTTTGGGTTATCCGAAGCGGCCGGAGATGTAGTCCTCGGTCGCCTGGACGCTCGGGTTGGAGAAGATGCGCTCGGTGTCGTCCAGCTCGATCAGCTTGCCCGGCTGGCCGACGGCCGCCAGGTTGAAGAAGGCCGTGCGGTCCGAGACGCGGGCGGCCTGCTGCATGTTGTGCGTCACGATGACGATGGTGAAGCGCTCCTTCAGCTCGCCGATCAGGTCCTCGATGGCGAGGGTGGAGATCGGGTCGAGGGCGGAGCAGGGCTCGTCCATGAGGAGGACGTCGGGCTCGACGGCGATCGCGCGGGCGATGCACAGTCGCTGCTGCTGGCCGCCGGAGAGGCCGGAGCCCGGCTTGTTGAGGCGGTCCTTGACCTCGTTCCAGAGGTTGGCGCCCTTGAGGGACCGCTCGACGATGTCGTTGAGCTGGGACTTCTTGTACGAGCCGTTGAGGCGCAGGCCCGCCGCCACGTTGTCGAAGATCGACATGGTGGGGAAGGGGTTGGGGCGCTGGAAGACCATGCCGACGGTGCGGCGCACGGCGACGGGGTCGACGTTCGCTCCGTACAGGTTCTCGTCGTCCAGCATCACCTTGCCCTCGACGCGGCCGCCGGGGGTGACCTCGTGCATGCGGTTCAGGGTGCGCAGGAAGGTGGACTTGCCGCAGCCGGACGGGCCGATGAAGGCCGTCACGGAGCGGGGCTCGACGGTCATCGAGATGTCGTCGATCGCCTTGTGGGCGCCGTAGTAGGCGGAGAGGCCGCTGACGTCGATTCGCTTGGCCATGTGAATCACTTCCAATGTGCCGCGGTCAGCGGCCGGTCTTCGGGGCCTTCCAGCGGGCGATGCCGCGGGCCACCAGGTTGAGGATCATGACGAAGGCGATCAGGACGAGCGCGGCGGCCCAGGCGCGGGCCACGGCGGCGTCGGTGCCGACCGCGTACTGCTCGTACACGTAGAGCGGCAGGGAGGACTGGGCGCCTTCGAAGGGGTTCGGGTTGATGAGCTTCGTACCGAACACGAGGAGCAGGACCGGGGCCGTCTCACCGGTGATGCGGGCGACCGCGAGCATGACGCCCGTGGTGATGCCGCCGATCGCGGTGGGCAGGACCACCTTCAGGATGGTGCGCCACTTGGGGATGCCGAGGGCGAGGGAGGCCTCGCGGAGCTCGTTCGGGACGAGCTTGAGCATCTCCTCGGTGGAGCGGACCACGACCGGCACCATCAGGATGGCGAGGGCCATCGCGCCGGCGAAACCGGAGGGGCCGAAGCCCAGCATCAGGTTCCAGGTGGCGAGGATGAAGAGGCCGGCGACGATCGACGGGATGCCCGTCATGACGTCGACGAAGAAGGTGACCGCCTTGGCGAGCTTGCTGCCGCCGCCGTACTCGACGAGGTAGACGGCGGTCAGGAGGCCGATCGGCGCGGCGATCACGGTCGCGATGCCGACCTGCTCGATGGTGCCGAGCAGCGCGTGGTAGACGCCGCCGCCCTCTTCGGCGTCGAGGACGCCGTTCATCGAGTGGGTCAGGAAGTACGGGCTGAGGGCGTCCATGCCCTTGCTGATCGTGACCCAGGCGAGGGAGAGCAGCGGGATGACGGCGAGGACGAAGCAGACCCAGACGAGGCTGGTGGCGACGCGGTCCTTGGCCTGGCGGCGGCCTTCGACCTTGGTGGTCACGGCGAAGGTGACGAGGACGAAGAGCAGCGCGGCGAGCAGGCCCCACTGGACCTTGCTGTGCCAGCCGGCGCCGAGGCCGATGCCGATGCCTCCGGCGATCGAGCCGGCGGCGATGGCGGCCGGGGTCCAGCGCGGGAGCCGGGCGTGCGAGAGGGGTGCGCGGCGCGGGGCGGCCGCGACCGGACGGTCCTGTATGGCGTGGCTCATGCCGCGGCCCCCGAGTACTCCTTGCGGCGGCCGATGATCCAGCGGGCGGCGCCGTTGACCAGCAGGGTGATGACGAAGAGGACGAGACCGGAGGCGATCAGGGCGTCGCGGCCGAACTCGTTGGCCTCGTTGAACTTGGCGGCGATGTTCTGCGCGAAGGTGCCGCCGCCCGGGTCGAGCAGGTGGCCCGAGAGGACGAAGCTGGGGGAGAGGACGACGGCGACGGCCATCGTCTCGCCGAGTGCGCGGCCGAGGCCCAGCATGGAGGCGGAGATGATGCCGGAGCGGCCGAAGGGCAGCACCGACATGCGGATGACCTCCCAGCGCGTGGCGCCGAGGGCGAGGGCGGCTTCCTCGTGCATCTTCGGGACCTGGAGGAAGACCTCGCGGGTCACGTTGGTGATGATCGGAAGGATCATGATCGCCAGCAGGATGCCCACGGTGAAGAGGTTGCGGGCGACGCCGTCGCTGGACTTGTCGAAGATGTACGTCCAGCCCAGGTACTGGTCGAGCCACTTGTTGAGGCCGTCCAGGTACGGGACGAGGAAGATCGCGCCCCAGAGGCCGTAGATGATGCTGGGCACGGCGGCGAGCAGGTCGACGACGTACGCGAGCGGCTTGGCCAGCTTGCGCGGGGCGTAGTGCGAGATGAAGAGGGCGATCCCGATCGCGACGGGCACGGCGATGAGCATCGCGATGACCGAGGAGACGAGGGTGCCGAAGGCGAGGACCGCGATGCCGAAGACGGGCGGGTTGTTCGCCGGGTTCCACTCGAAGGTGGTGAAGAAGTTCGTGCTGTCCTCCGAGATGGCGAGGACGGCACGGTAGGTGAGGAAGACCGCGATCGCGGCCATGATCACGAGGAGGGTGATGCCGGAGCCGCGGGACAGGCCGCTGAAGATGCGGTCCCCGGGGCGGGTCGCGCTCTTGGCGCGCCGGCTCCTCTGTATGTCAGGTGTGGTGGTAGCCATCTCTGCTTCTCCGGTCTGCGGGGCCTGTACTGCTGTACGGGTCCCTGGCGGCGGTGCACCGGATGCCGGGGCCGGCCCCTCCACGGGAGGTGAGGGGCCGGGCCCGGCCGGGGATCAGGACAGGGTGGGGACGATCGCGCGGACCTTGGCCGCGATCTCGGCCGGGAGCGGGGCGTAGCCGGCGTCGGAGAGGACCTTCTGGCCCTCCTCGCTGGCGGTGTAGGTGAGGAAGGCCTTCAGGGTCGGCAGGGTGTCCGCCTTGTTGCCCTTGTCGCAGGCGATCTCGTACGTGACCAGGGTCAGCGGGTAGGCACCCTCGGCCTTGGTGGTGTAGTCGAGGGAGAGAGCCAGGTCGCTGCCGGTGCCCTTGACCTTGGCGGCGGCGATGGCCTTCGAGGCGTTCTCGGTGGTGGCGGCGACCGGGGCGGCGGCACCGGTGTTGATGCTGACCGTGGAGATCTTGTTGGCCGTCGCGTACGAGAGCTCGAAGTAGCCGATGGAGCCCTCGGCGTCCTTGACGGCGGTGGCGACACCGGAGGAGCCGTTGGCGGCCTGGCCGCCCGGGGCGGGCCACGACTTCGTCTTCGGGTCGTACTTCCAGTCGGCCTTCGCGGTGGCCGAGAGGTACTTGCCCAGGTTCTGCGTGGTGCCCGACTCGTCGGAGCGGTGGAAGGCCTGGATCGTGGTGTCGGGGAGCTTGGCGCCCGGGTTCAGCTTGGCGATGGCCGGGTCGTTCCACTTGGTGATCTTCGTGTCGAAGATCTTGGCCAGCGTGGGGGCGTCCAGGACCAGGTTGTCCACACCGTCCAGCTTATAGCCGATGGCGATCGGGCCGCCGACCATGGGCAGGTTGACGCCCTTGCCGCCCTTGCAGATCTTCTGCGACTCGGCGACCTCTTCGTCCTTGAGGGCGGAGTCGGAGCCGGCGAAGGTCACCTGGCCCTGGTTGAACTTGGTGATGCCGCCGCCGGAGCCGATGGCCTGGTAGTTGACCTCGACGCCGGAGCACGCTGCCTGGAAGTTCTTGACCCACAGGTCCATCGCGTTCTTCTGGGCGCTGGAGCCGGCGGCCAGGAGCTGGCCCTTGGCGCCGTCGCACGCGATGTTCGACGCGGCGGCGGAGGTCTTGGTGCCGCCGTCCTTGGTCGGGGTCTCCGTGTTGTTGTCCGAGCCACACGCCGAGAGGACGAGCGCACCGGAGACGACGAGGGCACCGATCGCGGAGGCGCGAAGCCCGTTCTTACGCGAAAGCTTCACTTTCGGGTGTTTCCTTCCAGAAGCCGCCTTGTCGCGGACCGTATGTGTCCTGACCGTTCTACGGCGGCGTGTGTCGGTTGGTCGGTGCGTCGTTGTGCTCCGTGCACCGTGTAAGGCCGAAATTAGGCAGAACAGGTGAAGCGGTCGGCGGGGGAGGGTGAACGGGAAGTGAACCGTGCCGGAAGCCCGGGTGCGGTGCCTGCCTCGTTGTGGGCATGCGTTCCGCCGGGGCGGAACGGGTGGGCACAACGGACGGCGCCCTTGCCGGCGCCAGAGGCTTCCACGCCCTGACCCGCACCACCCCGTTCGGTGATGAGGTGCGGGTCCAGGCTCGGAACGCGGAGGCGCCGCTGGGCGCGCCGTCCCGTGTGCCCACCCGTCCCGCCCTGCGGGACGATTGCCCACACGGCGGCGGGCCGGGGCGCCACAACGGGGGCGGGTGCCGCGCGTCAGTGGTGGGTTGTGGACACTGCCGCGTCCAGGAGGGTGCGGTCTCGGAGTTGGGTGAGGCGGTGGCGGGCCGCCGTCGGCGGGAGCCAGAGCAGCGCGTCGATCTCCTTCGTCGGGACGAAGCCGCCGTCCAGGGCCCGGGCCGACCAGTACTCGACCTCCTTGGGGCGCCCCGCCACCCAGTAGTGGGCCGTCGGCAGGCGGGGGCCGAGTTCGCAGCGGCGGCCCGTCTCCTCCAGGACCTCGCGCAGCGCGCACGCCTCCGCCGTCTCGCCGCGCTTCCGCTTGCCCTTCGGGTGCGACCAGTCGTCCCACTTCGGCCGGTGGACCAGGGCGATCTCGATGCCCTGTCCGGAAATCGCCGGGCGCCACAGGACGCAGCCCGCGGCCAGGATGGGGGTGGTCATGGGACCGGGGCCGTCGTTCGCCGCCACGCGCGCTGGAAGGCGAAGCGCGCCGCCTCCACCTCGTGGCGTTGGTCGGCGTGCAGTACGCCCAGGGCGTAGGCCGTCGCCGGGGCGATGCGGGGCGTACGGGCGGCGGCAGCGGCGGCGGCGGCCGCTTCCGCCGCGTCGCGGTGCCGGTCGAGGGCGCTCGACGCCTCGTACAGCACCGAGTCGGGTTCGCCGCCCGTGTGCAGGGCCTCCGTGGCGTACCGGTGCAGGCGCAGCAGGAGCCGTGTCTGGTGCCAGGGCGCGTCCTGGCTCTCGGCGGCGGCGAGCGCGAGGGCGTCCGCGTTGTACGGGTGGGCCGCCCGCGTGAGGGGCAGTGCCGCCACCGCGTCGAGGAGGCGCCGCTCGGCGAGTTCGGCGGGGGCGTCGACGACCTCGACGGCCGGGGCCGCGCCCGCCGGCCCGAGCGGCACCTCGGAGGCGAGCAGCGCGACGGCGTCCGCGACCGCGTGGAAGCGGGCCGAGCCGAGCGCCTGGAGGGAGGCCGAGTGGGCGCGCGTACGGGCCAGGGTCAGCTGGCGTTCGAGCAGGGCGCCCGCCCGGGCCGCGCCCACCGTGAGGCCCGTGCTGCCCTCCGTACCCCTGGCCGCCGGGACCGGACCGGCGCTGTTCGACAGGCGGGACAGGGCGTCCACCAGGCGGACGAGCCGGGACGTACAGGCCTGTTCCAGGGCGAGTGTCCCCGAGAGCCACGCGAGCTCCGTGCGCAGCTGGTCCGCCCAGGCCGTGTCGAGCAGCGGCCGGAAGGTGTGGAGGGTGCCGCTGATCCGGCGGGCCGCGCCCCGCAGCGTACGGGCGGCCTCCTCCGCGCCGGCCGTGTCGGAGCCGCTCTCGCTGTGCAGCCGCAGGCCGCGGAGGAAGTCCGCGGCCCGGGCGTGCAGGTAGGGGGCCAGGACCTCGCCCGCCGTGACGTCCTGCGAGTGGTCAGGGTTGTGCACGCCGGCGCCTCCGCGCGTCGATGAGCATCTCCTGGACGTGCCGCAGGGGCCGTCCCTCGGGGTCGGTCGCGTGCCGCGTCCAGTTCCCGTCGGGGCCGAGGTGCCAGGAGGAGGTGGTGTCGGACATCCCGGTCTCCAGGAGCCGGGTGAGGGCGGCCCGGTGCGCCGGGTCGGAGACCCGTACGAGGGCCTCGATCCGGCGGTCCAGGTTGCGGTGCATCATGTCGGCGCTGCCGAGCCAGACCTCGGGTTCGCCGCCGTTGCCGAAGGCGAAGACCCGGGAGTGCTCCAGGAAGCGGCCGAGGATGGAGCGGACCCGGATGTTCTCCGAGAGGCCGGTGACCCCCGGGCGCACGGCGCAGATGCCGCGGACCCAGATGTCGACCGGGACGCCGGCCCGCGAGGCCTGGTAGCAGGCGTCGATGATCGCTTCGTCGACCATCGAGTTGACCTTGATGCGGACGTACGCGGGCCGGCCGGCCTTGTGGTGCGCGATCTCCTTGGTGATCCGGGAGACCAGGCCGTCGCGCAGCGACTTCGGGGCGGTGAGCAGGCGGCGGTACGTCTCGCGGCGAGAGTAGCCGGAGAGCCGGTTGAACAGGTCGGAGAGGTCCGCGCCGACCTGCGGGTCGGCGGTGAGCAGGCCCAGGTCCTCGTAGAGCCGGGCCGTCTTCGGGTGGTAGTTGCCGGTGCCGACGTGCGAGTAGCGGCGGAGGAGCTCGCCTTCCTGGCGTACGACGAGCGACAGCTTGCAGTGGGTCTTGAGGCCGACGAGGCCGTACACGACGTGGCAGCCGGACTCCTCCAGCTTCCGCGCCCACTTGATGTTGGCCTGCTCGTCGAAGCGGGCCTTGATCTCGACGAGGACGAGGACCTGCTTGCCGGACTCGGCGGCGTCGATGAGGGCGTCGACTATCGGGGAGTCGCCGGAGGTCCGGTAGAGCGTCTGCTTGATCGCGAGGACGTCCGGGTCGGCCGCCGCCTGCTCCAGGAAGGCCTGGACGGAGGTGGAGAAGGAGTCGTACGGGTGGTGCAGGAGCACGTCCCGCTCGCGCAGCGCGGCGAAGATGTCGGGCGCGGACGCCGACTCGACCTCGGCGAGGTCGCGGTGGGTGCCGGCGACGAACTTCGGGTACTTCAGCTCGGGCCGGTCCTGCCCGGCGATCCCGAAGAGGCCGGTGAGGTCGAGCGGGCCGGGCAGCGGGTACACCTCGGCGTCGGAGATCTTCAGCTCGCGCACCAGCAGGTCGAGGACGTACGGGTCGATGGACTCCTCGACCTCCAGGCGCACCGGCGGACCGAAGCGGCGCCGCATGAGCTCCTTCTCCAGGGCCTGCAGCAGGTTCTCCGCGTCGTCCTCCTCGACCTCCAGGTCCTCGTTCCTGGTCACCCGGAACATGTGGTGCGCGAGCACCTCCATGCCGGGGAACAGCTCCTCCAGATGCGCCGCGATGACGTCCTCCAGGGGGACGTATCGCTGCGGGGAGGCCTCCAGGAAGCGGGAGAGCAGCGGCGGCACCTTCACGCGCGCGAAGTGGCGGTGGCCGCTGACCGGGTTGCGTACGACCACGGCGAGGTTGAGGCTCAGGCCGGAGATGTACGGGAAGGGGTGCGCGGGGTCCACGGCCAGCGGGGTGAGGACCGGGAAGATCTGCTGCCGGAAGAGGGTGAAGAGCCGGGCCTGCTCCTTCTCGGTGAGCTCGGGCCAGCGGATCAGGTGGATTCCCTCGTCGGCGAGGGCCGGGGCCACGTCCTGCTGGTAGCAGGCGGCGTGCCGGGCCATGAGCTCGCGCGAGCGCGTCCAGATGAGGTCGAGGACCTCGCGGGGCTGGAGGCCGGAGGCGGAGCGGGTGGCGACGCCGGTGGCGATGCGGCGCTTGAGTCCCGCGACCCGGACCATGAAGAACTCGTCGAGGTTCGAGGCGAAGATCGCGAGGAAGTTCGCCCGTTCGAGGAGGGGGGTCGTCGGGTCCTCGGCGAGTTCGAGGACCCGCTCGTTGAACGCGAGCCAGCTGCGTTCACGGTCGAGGAAACGCCCCTGCGGCAGCTCGTCGCCGAGCGCGCCGTCGTCCTCGAAGGTGTCGGGATCCGCGTCGAGGTCGGCCTCGATGTCGGTGACGACGGCCCCGTTCGCCACGTGCGCGCGGTGCGCGGTTATGGAACCGAACGAGGACGCTGCGGACGACGGGACGGACGGCGTGGCGGAGGACCGGACCGGGACCTCGGCGGGCTGCTGGCTCATGGCCCCATTCTTCCGCGCGAAGGGGTGGTCGGGCGCGTCGGAGCGGGCCGTGGGGGAGGGAAGTCTCCCTTTGGGGAGAGCGGACACGGAGCGCTTCATTGCGAGAGCGTCGCAAGCGCGTCTGAATGGCCGGTAACGACGACATGTCGTACGGGAATCGGTGGGGGGGCCCTTGTCGGGGCCCCGCCACCGGTATGTCTACGCGTGTCCGCTACGGATGCCGGGTGCGCAGGACCCGGAAGGCGGCGAGGGCCGCGAGGGCGGCGAGGGCGAGGACGATGCCGGTCTCGATGAGCTGCGTGGGCCAGAAGTGGGCGAAGGGGTGGTAGTCGAGGTACTGGGCGCTGATCGCCTCGTCGGGGCGGCAGCCGCCGCCGGGGACGTCCGAGCCGTAGCAGTAGTACTCGGGAAGCCGCCGGCCGTCCGTCGTGATCAGCCCCTGCTCCACGGGCAGACCGCTCCCGGGCTGCTGGAGGGCGTGGACGTTCTGGTGCGCCGGGCCGGTGATCGTCCATGTCGGCAGGAAGTCCCAGCGGAAGGAGCCGAGGACGAGCAGGACCAGGCCGACCGCTCCGCCGGTGGCGGCCATGGCCACCAGGGTGCGGCGGACCAGTTGGCCGACGAGGGCGCCGACGGCGACCGCGAGCAGGACGTACGAGGTGAGGACGGTGCCGGTGGCCTCGTACGGGCCGCGCTGGGCCCAGTGGAGGCCGTAGGTGCCGGAGACCCGCTGCCAGCCGATCAGGTAGACCGCCGTGAGGGCGAGGGTGGTCGCGAGGGAGGCGGCGGTCGCGGTGAGGAGCTTGGCGCGGAGCCAGGCGGTGGGGGTGACCGACTGGGTGAGGGACAGCCTGTACGTCCCCGACTCGAACTCGCGGGCGATCAACGGGCCCGCGACGAAGGCCCCGACGAGCAGGGGCAGCACGAGCATGCCCTGGGAGAACTGCTGCATGGCGGCGCGCAGCAGGTCGTAGCCCCGGCCCCATCGGTCGGGGAGTTCGGTGTCCTTGGTCAGGTCCCAGATCCGCAGCCCTCCGATCACCACCAGGGACACGCCGACCGCCGCGGCCGCCGGCCACAGCGTCCGCCGGTACTGGCGGGCCGTGACCCAGTAGGGGCCCTTCAGGGCGAGGGCGCTCATGCCGGGGCTCCTTCGGTGACGGCTTCGGTGGCGACTCGGGTGGCGGCTTCGGTGGTGCGCAGGTGTGCGAGGAGGAGGTCCTCCAGGGAGGGTTCCGCGGTGTTCCAGGGGCCTTCGACGGGGCCCTCGTGGCGGACCAGGGCGGTGAGCTGACGGCCCGTCGTGCGGGACTCGACGACCGTGTGCGGGGCGAGGTCGGCGATCGGGCCGGTGAGCAGGGTGTGCGCGGCGAGGAGTTCCTCGACGGAGCCGTCGAGGCGGATCCTGCCGCCGTGGAGCAGGAGGAGGTGGTCGCAGGCGCCCTCCAGCTCGGCGAGGATGTGCGAGGACATGACGACGGTGGTGCCGTGTTCGGCGGCCTCGGCCATGAGCAGGCCCATCAGCTGGTGGCGGGCGAGCGGGTCGAGATCGGCCATCGGCTCGTCGAGGAGCAGCAGTTCGGGCCGCTTGCCGAGGGCGAGCGCGAGGGCGACGCGGGTGCGCTGCCCGCCGGAGAGTTCCCGTACGAGGGCGCGGGGATCGAGGGTGTCGGCGAGCACCCGCCGGGCGGCGGCCTCGTCCCAGCGGCCCGGGTTGAGCTCGCGGCCCATGCGGAGGGTGTCGGCGACGCCGAGCCTGGGGTGGAGCGGCTTGTCCTGGGCGACATAGGCGAGGTGCTCGCGGGCCGGGGCCTGGATCGTGCCCTCGGCGGGGCGGAGCAGGCCGGCGGCGAGGGCGAGGAGGGTGGACTTGCCCGCGCCGTTGGGGCCGACGAGGGCGCAGACCCGGCCGGCGGGGAGGGCGAAGTCGCACCCCCGCAGGGCCCAGCCCCCGCGTCGCCCTCGGTAGTGCATGCCGAGGCCTACGGCCTCGATGACCGGGTCGGTCATTCGTCCCCCTCGAAGTGTTCCTTCAGTACGGAAGTGAAGAGCGCGGCCACGTCCTCCCGCTCGAGTCCCGCGGCGCGTGCCCGGCGGGCCCAGTCGGCGAGTTCGCCGCGCAGGGGCGAGTCGGCGGGGCCGGTGCCGAGGGTGGCGCGGACGAAGGTGCCGAGGCCGCGGCGGGCCTCGACGAGCCCTTCGCGTTCGAGCTCGCGGTAGGCCTTGAGGACCGTGTTGGGGTTGATGGCCGTCGCTTCGACGACCTCGCGTGCGGTGGGCAGTCGGTCGCCGGGCTCCAGGAGGCCCATCCGGAGGGCCTGCTTCGTCTGCTGGACGATCTGGAGGTAGGTGGCGACGCCACTGCGCCGGTCGATGCGGTACTCGACCACGATCCCTTCCACCACCCTTTCACTAATCAAGTAGTGAAAGGGTGGTGGAAAGAAGGGGGCGGTGTCAACCGCCCCCTGCCCTTTACCGGTTCAGGACTCCGTGCGGTACATCAGGTCCACCTCGTGCGTCGTGAACCCGAGCCGCTCGTACACCGTCACCGCCGCCGTGTTGTCCGCGTCCACGTACAGCATCGCCGTCGGCAGCCCCTGCGCCGCCAGGTGCCGCAGGCCGATCGCCGTCAGCGCCTTGCCGAGACCGCCGCCCTGGGCGTCCGGCAGGATGCCCACCACGTACACCTCGCCGAGCTGCTCCTCGGCGTGCGTCTTCGTCCAGTGGAAGCCGATCAGCCTCCCGTCCTTCTCCGCGAGGAAGAAGCCCTTCGGGTCGAACCAGGGCTCGGCCATCCGGTCGTCCAGGTCCCGCTGGGTGAGCGAGCCCTGCTCCGGGTGGTGCGCGAACGCGGCGGCGTTGACGGCGAGCCAGGCCGCGTCGTCGACACCGGGCGTGAAGGTCCGGACGGTGACGCCCTCGGGCAGCACCGGCTCCGGGATGTCGAGCGGCACCAGGGGCCGGCGCAGCTGGCGCAGCTCGCGGAAGAGCGTCAGGCCGAGGACCTGGGCGAGGTGCCGGGCCGCCGACTTGCCGCCGTGCGCCCAGACGCGCAGCCGCTTGCCGGAGGCGGTGAGCAGGGCGGTGCCGAGCGCCCGGCCGTGGCCGCGGCCGCGGTGGGAGGGGTGGACGACCAGCTCGGCGGCCGGGGCCTCGATCGGGTCGGTCTCCTCCAGCTGGGCGTAGCCGTAGAGGTGGGAGCCGACGGTGAGGAGGAAGTGGCGCACGCCCTCGCGCCTGCCGTGCCGCAGGTACAGCCGCCCCTGCTCGGACACGGCGTGCAGGCCGTCGGCGTGGTCGGCGGCCTCGAGCAGCTCCAGTACGTCCTGGATCTGCTCGGGCGTGAGCTCGTCATACGTGTGGATCTGCCGTCCCGGTTCGAGGGCCGGCGCCGTGTCGGAAGTCATGGCTACGAGCCTACGGCGACACTTCGTCAGCCAAGGGCAACTGTCTTGTAACCCACTCCCCCCTGTTGCGCTACGCGCGTTGACTCTAGGCTGCACGCGCAACGGGGGAGTAGATCAAGGCCGCGAAACGGGGCAAGGGGACTAGGGGAGAGATGGCAGCGACACCGAGGAAGAACAAGGCGGCACGGCGAATTCTCGCCGCCGGTGCGGGGCTTGCGACCGTCGGGGCGCTCGTCGCCGCGATGCCGTCGGCCGGTGCGGCCGGGGACACGTACGCCGCCGGGCAGGGGACGAACGGCAAGGGCTGGGGCCGGATGGTCGACGTCCAGCTGCTGTCCTTCAACGACCTGCACGGCAATCTGGAGCCGCCGGCCGGTTCGTCCGGGCAGGTCACCCGGACCAAGGAGGACGGCACCACGGAGAAGATCGACGCCGGTGGTGTCGAGTACCTGGCGACGCACCTGCGCCAGGCCCGTGAGGGGAATCGTTACTCCATCACGGCGGCGGCCGGCGACATGATCGGCGCCTCGCCGCTGCTGTCCGGCCTCTTCCACGACGAGCCGACCATCCACGCGCTCAACGACCTCGACCTCGACGTCACCTCGGTCGGCAACCACGAGTTCGACGAGGGCGCGCGCGAGCTGGCCCGGATGCAGAACGGCGGCTGTCACCCGACCGCCGGCTGTTTCGGTGCCGAGAAGGGCTTCGAGCCTTTCGAGGGCGCGGACTTCCCGTACCTCGCGGCGAACGTGACGAACGAGAAGACCGGCAGGCCGATCCTCGACCCGTACTTCGTCTGGGAGAAGGACGGCGTCAAGATCGGCTTCATCGGCGTGACCCTGGAGGGCACCCCGAACGTCGTCACCGCCGAGGGCGTCAAGGGCCTCAAGTTCGGCGACGAGGTCGAGACGATCAACAAGTACACGAAGATCCTGGAGCGCAAGGGCGTCAAGTCCATCGTCGCCCTGGTCCACGAGGGCGGCATGCCCGCCTCGTCGTCGGTCAACTACAACTGCGACGGTGACGGTGACGGTGAGGGCGAGGGCGTCTCCGGCGCGATCGTCGACATCGCGAAGAACGTCTCGCCGCAGGTCGACGCGCTGGTCACGGGCCACACGCACCAGGCGTACGTGTGCAGCATCCCGGACCCGGCGGGCAACCCGCGCCTGGTCACCTCGGCGTCCTCGTTCGGCAAGCTGTACACGGACACGACGCTGACCTACGACCGCGCCACCAAGGACATCGTGCGCACCGCGGTCGCCTCCGCCAACCACGTCGTCACCCGTGACGTACCGAAGGCCGAGGACATCTCGCAGCTGATCGCCGACTGGAAGGACCTCGCGGCCCCGATCGCCAACCGCCCGCAGGGCTGGATCGCCGCCGACATCAACGGCCGCGGCTCCACGGCGTACGAGAAGCCGCTCGGCGACGTGATCGCCGACGCGCAGCTGGAGGGCCTGGCCCCGGCGGACAAGGGCGGCGCGCAGCTGGCCCTGATGAACCCGGGCGGCATCCGCGCCGACCTCGTCTACAAGGCCTCCGGCTCCGAGGGCGACGGTGTGGTGACGTACGGCGAGTCCTTCACCGTGCAGCCCTTCACCAACATGATGAACGTGGTCGACCTGACCGGCGCGAACCTCATTACCGCGCTGAAGCAGCAGGTCAGCGGCTCGAACCTGAACTCGATCAAGATCCTCCAGGTCTCGAAGGGCCTCACCTACACGCTCGACATGACCAAGACGGGCGCGGACCGCGTCGTCGACGGCACGATCAAGCTGAACGGCGAGGCGATCGACCCGTCGAAGACCTACCGCGTCGCGATGAACGAGTTCCTCGCGGGCGGCGGCGACGGCTTCGGTGCCCTGGCCACCGGCAAGAACAAGCTGGTCGGCGCCTCGGACCTCGACGTCTTCAACGCCTACCTGGCGGCCCACTCCTCGGCGGCCAACCCGCTCCCGGTCCCGGCCGCGGACCGGATCACGGTCGTGAAGTAGGACCCGGCAGCTCCCGAGAGGGGGCGGCGCACCGCTCCGGCGGCGCGCCGCCCCCTCTGTCGTGCGTACGCCTCTGTCGTGCGTACGCACTCTGGTGGTGTTGTTGTGGACCTGTCATAGTCCGGGTCCATGGACCGACGACGATTCCTCGTGGGGGCCGCGGGTGCCGGAGCCGCTCTGTTCGTGGGAGCGCCCGCCGCCTCGGCCGTGGACGCGCGCGCGTGGATGGGGGCGCAGGGGGACGGGACCGATCTGCGGCGGCTGACCATCCCCGGGACGCACGACTCCGGGGCCCGGTTCGGCGGCGCCTGGAGCGAGTGCCAGAACACCACCATCGCCCAGCAGCTGGACAGCGGCGTCCGGTTCCTGGACGTGCGGTGCCGGGTGACCGGGGGGTCCTTCGCCATCCACCACGGCGCCTCCTACCAGAACATGATGTTCGGCGACGTCCTCGTCGCCTGCCGCGACTTCCTCGCCGCCCACCCCTCCGAGACCGTCCTCATGCGGGTCAAGCAGGAGTACTCCGAGGAGTCCGACGCCACCTTCCGAGCCGTCTTCGACGACTACCTCGACCGGCGCGGCTGGCGCTCCCTCTTCCGGATCGGGGACTCGCTGCCGCTGCTCGGCGAGGCCCGCGGACGGGTCGTGCTCCTCGCCGACAACGGCGGACTCCCCGGACTGAGGTGGGCCGACCCCGCCGTCTTCGCCGTCCAGGACGACTGGAACGCCCTCCCCGACGCCAAGTACCCCAAGATCCAGGCCCACTTCCGCGCCGCCGTCTCCCAGCCCGGCCGGCTCTACGTGAACTTCGTCAGCACCTCCGCCTACCTCCCGCCCCGCTGGAACTCCGACCGCCTGAACCCGTGGGTGCACGGCTTCCTGGACAGTGCCGAGCTCGCCGGGAAGGCCGGGCTCGGGATCGTGCCCCTGGACTTCCCCAACACCCGGGCGGGGCTCGTCGAGGCCCTCCTCCGGCACAACTGACGCGGGGACTTCTCGCCGTGCACGGCGGTGTACTCGGCCGCCAGCCACGGGGCCAGGTCCTCGATCCATCCCGGCAGCAGCAGCCCCAGGTCGCCGTTCGTCTCCCGCGCCAGGCGTCCAGGTCGGAGACGCCGGCCACCGCCGTGCCCCGGGGCACGCTCCCGTACAGATACGCGCTGTGCAGCCGGTCCGGCCCGAACGCCTCCGTGATCCGGGCCCGCGCCGCCTCGACGACCGGCGCGAACCCCGCCGGTACGCGGTCCAGGGCGCCCTCGCGCGCGATCGTCCCGTCGGGGTTCAGGCCGTGGTCGTCGTCCATGGCCCCACCCTGACCCCCGGGCGGCCCGTCGTCGAACCGGTTCTCACAGCTCCGGCGGCGGCGTCGGCGCCCCCGGCAGCCTGAGCGTCGCCACCGTGCCGCCGCCCTCCGCAGGGGCGAGCGACACCGTGCCGCCCGCCTGCTGCACCGTACGCGCCACGATCGACAGACCGAGGCCCGAGCCCGGCAGGCTGCGGGCCGACGGGGAGCGCCAGAAGCGGTCGAAGACGTGCGGGAGTTCCTCCGGGGCGATGCCCGGGCCCTGGTCCCGGACGGTCAGCTCGCCCCGCATCAGGGTCACCTCGACCGTGCCCCGGCGCGGCGAGAACTTCACCGCGTTGTCCAGGACGTTCACCAGGGCCCGCTCCAGGGCCGCCGTCTCCGCCCGTACGTACCAGGGCGCCAGGTCGGTGACGAACGTCAGCTCCGGGCCCCGCAGCCGCGCCCGGTCCAGGGCGTTCCGCAGGATCGTGTGCAGCGGCACCACCTCCAGCGGACCCGGCTGCACCGCGTCCGGGCGGGCCAGCTCCTGGAGGTCGCCGATCAGCGCGGCCAGCTCCGTCATCTGCGCCTTCACCGAGGCCATCAGGGCCCGCCGGTCGTCCGGCGGAAGCGCCCGGCCGGTCTCCTCGCTGCGCGCCAGCAGTTCGACGTTGGTACGCAGGGAGGTCAGCGGCGTCCGCAGTTCGTGGCCCGCGTCCGCGATGAGCTGCGCCTGCCGGTCCCGGGAGCTCGCGAGCGCCGCCGTCATCGCGTTGAAGGAGCGGGACAGCCGGGCGATCTCGTCCTCGCCCTCCACCGGGATACGGACGGTCAGGTCCTCGGTCGCGGCGACGTGCTCGACCGCTTCCGCCAGCCGGTTCACCGGCTCAAGACCGGTCCGCGCGACCCACAGGCCGGCCGCGCCCGCGCCGACGACACCGATCCCGGAGACCAGGAGCAGCACCCAGCGGAGCGTGGACATCGAGTTGTCGATCTCGGAGAGGGGGCGGGCGACGGAGACGGCGATCTCCAGCGGGGTGTCGTGCTGGTACGTGTAGACCCGCATCTCCCGGCCGTCGTCGTCCTTCACCGTGTGCAGCGTGTAGAGCAGCTGCTTCCGGGCCACCGCGAGGTCACCCTGCCCGGCCGGGATCGGCGCCTGCCCGGAGGTGCACACGGCCCCGTTCGAGAGGATCACCTGCACCGTGTACGGACCCGCCACCGGCCGGGGCGTCTCGCCCCGCTGGCAGGAGCCGAGCAGGTCCTGCACGAGGGCAGGCTGCAGCCGCGTGCTGCGCAGCGAGGAGTCCAGCTCCGCCTCCAACTGCGCCCGCGTCACGAACCAGCAGGCCAGCGACACGGCCGCCACCGCCACCGCCACCGCGAGCGCGGTCAGCAGGGCGAGCCGGGAGCGCAGCGGTCGCGAGCGGAACCAGTTCCTCAAGGGGACGGCCGTTCTCAGGGGGCCCGTCACTCCCCGCCTCCTCCACGCAGCGTGTAGCCCACGCCCCGCACGGTGTGGACGAGGCGCGGCTCGCCGCCGGCCTCGGTCTTGCGCCGCAGATACATCACGTACACGTCCAGCGAGTTGGAACTGGGCTCGAAGTCGAAGCCCCACACGGCCTTCAGGATCTGCTCCCGGGTCAGGACCTGGCGCGGGTGCGCGAGGAACATCTCCAGGAGGGTGAACTCGGTACGGGTCAGCTCCACGGTCCGGCCGCCCCGGGTCACCTCGCGCGTCGCCAGGTTCATCCGCAGGTCCTCGAAGGCCAGGACGTCGTCCTCGGCGGGGGCGGCGGCGGAGGCGGCGGCGTAGGAGCTGCGGCGGAGCAGGGCCCGGATGCGGGCGAACAGCTCGTCCAGCTCGAAGGGCTTCACCAGGTAGTCGTCCGCGCCGGCGTCGAGGCCGGTGACCCGGTCGCCGACCGTGTCGCGGGCGGTGAGCATGAGGATCGGCACGGTCGAGCCGGCGGCCCGGATCCGGCGGGCCGCCGTGAGCCCGTCCATGCGGGGCATCTGGACGTCGAGGACGACGAGATCGGGGGCGTACGACTCCATCGCGGCGAGCGCGTCGAGTCCGTCGACGGCGTCCCGTGTCGCGTACCCCTCGAAGGCGAGGCTGCGGCGCAGGGCCTCGCGGACGGCGGGCTCGTCGTCGACGATGAGGATGCGCTCGGCTTCGTTCTGCTGTCCCGTCATGGGCTCAGCGTCCCATGCGTCAGGTCGGCCGTTCAGTTGTCGCCGCCCGCGCGGAGGCTGTCCAGGTCGGCCTTCACGGTGTCGATCGGGATCGCGAATCCGAGGCCGACGCTTCCGGCGGTGGAGCCGCTCGAAGAACTGGGCGAATACATGGCCGAATTGATTCCGATGATCTCGCCGTTCATATTGATCAACGCGCCGCCGGAATTCCCGGGATTGAGCGAGGCGTCGGTCTGGATCGCCTTGTACGTGGTCTTCGACGAGCCGGTGTCGCCGTTGAACTGCTGCCCGCCGAACTCGAACGGCCAGCCCTGCCGCGGGTCCCACTGCTGCTGGTCCTGCTGCTGGTCCCGACCCTCGTCCTTGGCGACGGTCACGTCCCGGTCGAGGGCGGAGACGATGCCGCTGGTGACGGTGCCGGTCAGGCCCTCGGGGGAGCCGATCGCGACGACCTCGTCGCCGACCCTGACCTTCGAGGAGTCGCCGAGGCTCGCGGCCTTGAGCCCGGAGGCGCCCTTGAGCTTGATCAGGGCGAGGTCCTTGTCGGGGTCCGTGCCGACGACCTCCGCCTCGTACGTCTTGCCGTTGCTGAGCTGCACGGTGACCGAGGAGGCGCCGGAGATCACGTGGTTGTTGGTGACGATCTCGCCGTCGGAGGTGATGATCACGCCCGAACCGGTGGACTTGCCGGAGTTCGAGGTCGCGGAGATCTCCACGATGGAGGGGGAGACGGCCTCGGCGACCCCGGCGACCGTGCCCTTGCTGCCGGTGGAGACGTTGGTGCCGCTCACGACGGGGGCGGAGGCGGTCGCGACCTTGTCGGAGGTGAGCTGCTGCACCAGCGTCGCCGTGCCGCCGCCGACCGCCGCGGCCGCGATGGCGACGGCCGCCATGAGCCCGACCCCGCGCCTGGCGCGGCGGCGGGGCGAGGGCGCGGGGGCGGGGACGGTGGCGACGAGCGGCGGGTCCGCCGGCGGCGGCACCTGGCCGCCCGAGGGCCAGATGGTCGTGCCCGGCTCGGTGGTGATCGGCCGCGTCTGCTCGTACGGCGCCTGCGTCTGCTCGTACGGTGCCCGCGTCGGCTCGTACGGCGGCCTCGGCGGGTAGTACGGCTGCTGAGGCTGCTGCTCCTGGAAGTCCGTCATGGCAATGACTCTCGGAGCCGTACATGAGAACCGTCTGAGGAGCGGCTGAGAAGCCCGACAGAACCCCGTATGTCCCGTATAAAGACCCGGAAGGGCTACTCGTGACAGCCGCAGGAGCGGCGGACGACCAGCGCCGACGGGAAGAGCTTCACCCGCTCGCGGCGCGAGCCCGACACCCGGACCGAGTCGTCGAGGACCAGGTCCACGGCGGCCCGGGCCATCGCGGGACGGTCCGAGGAGACCGTCGTCAGCGGCGGATCGGTGAGCGCCGCCTCCTTCACGTCGTCGAAGCCCGCCACCGCCAGCTCCGTCGGCACCTCGATGCGCAGCTCGCGCGCGGCGCGCAGGACACCGAAGGCCTGGTCGTCGGTGGAGCAGAAGATGGCCGGCGGCCGGTCGGGGCCGGACAGCAGCTTCAGCGCGACCTGGTAGGCGTCGTAGCGGTTGTACGGCGCCTGGAAGAGCCTGCCCTCGATCGAGAGGCCCGCCTCCAGCATGGCCCGCCGCCAGCCCTCCTCGTGGTCGGCGACCGGGTCGCCGACGGCCGGGGTGTTCGGGACGCCGCCGAGGCACGCCACATACGGGTGCCCGTGCTCCAGGAGGTGGCGGGTGGCGAGCTGGGCGCCGCCGATGTCGTCGGTCACGACGGCCACGTCGTCGATCGCCTCGGGCCGCTCGTGCAGCAGCACCACGCGCGCGTCCCAGGCCTCGATCTCGCTCGCGGCCTGCTCGCTCATGCCCTGGCTGACCAGGATCAGCCCGGAGACCCGCATCCCGAGGAAGGCCCGCAGGTAGTGGACCTCGCGCTCGGTCCGGTAGTCGGAGTTCCCGACGAGGACCATCTTCCCGCGCTCGGCGGCGGCCTGCTCGACCGCGTGCGCCATCTCGGCGAAGAACGGCTGCCGCGCGTCCGGGACGATCATGCCTATGAGGTCGGTGCGCCGCGAGGCCATCGCCTGGGCCACCCGGTCGGGCCGGTAGCCCAGCTCCTTGATGGCGGCGAGGACACGCTCGCGCGTGGCCGGGGCGACCGGCCTGGGTCCGTTGTTGATGACGTAGCTCACGACCGCGGTAGAAGTACCTGCAAGTCGCGCTACGTCATCCCGCGTCACCTTGGCCACGCGCGGCAGTCTACGCGGGGGGACCTACCTACCGGCAGGTCGCACTGTGGCATCCGCCACGTTCCTGTCCTCCGACAGGGTGACGTCCTCCGTGCCGCCCTTGACCCGGGCGCTCGCGCGGGCCTCCTCCTTGCGGGCCTCCTCCTTGCGGGCCTCCTCCGCCGCCCGCTCCACCTTCTCGGGCGTGACGAAGCGGTAGCCGACGTTGCGGACGGTGCCGATGAGCGACTCGTGCTCGGGGCCGAGCTTGGCCCTCAGCCGCCGTACGTGGACGTCGACCGTACGGGTGCCGCCGAAGTAGTCGTACCCCCACACCTCCTGGAGGAGCTGCGCGCGCGTGAAGACCCGGCCCGGATGCTGGGCCAGGTACTTGAGCAGCTCGAACTCCTTGAAGGTCAGGTCCAGGACCCGGCCCTTCAGCTTCGCGCTGTACGTCGCCTCGTCGACCGACAGGTCGCCGTTGCGGATCTCCATCGGGGAGTCGTCCGAGACGATCTGCTGCCGGCCCATCGCCAGCCGCAGCCGCGCCTCGACCTCGGCCGGCCCCGCGGTGTCGAGGAGGACGTCGTCGATGCCCCAGTCGGCGGTGACGGCAGCCAGGCCGCCCTCCGTGACGACGAGGATCAGCGGACAGCCGGGCCCCGTGGACCGCAGCAGCTGGCAGAGCGAACGGACCTGCGGGAGGTCGCGCCGCCCGTCGACGAGGATCACGTCCGCGCCGGGGGTGTCCACGAGGGCGGGGCCCTCGGCCGGGGCGACCCGGACGTTGTGCAGCAGCAGGCCGAGTGCGGGAAGCACCTCGGTCGACGGCTGGAGGGCGTTCGTCAGGAGCAGCAGAGAACTCATCGCGCCACACCTTCTTCGGTCGTCGGTCCGCCGGTCGATCCGTAGTGCGTCGTCGTTCGCTCTTCCATGACGTCGGTTCCTCCTCGGTCCCTGCGAGGACGTCTATGTGTGCTCACGTGTTGCTCTCGCGCCCTGAGAGCTTTTGTTCATCCGTCCGTAACAACGGTCGGAAAACACAAAAGGACCCGGGGGCTGCGTTGCCCGGATCCTCTGGCAAGCAGAATAGCCCACATGAGTTCCGAGGCAGAGGGTCGATTTCACATCCTGGATGTTTCCTCGCTCACTTCCGGTCCCGTCCGGTCCATGCTGCGTACCGATGACGGTGTCCGGATCGAGGCGGTTTACGAACCCTCACGGGCAAGTGTCACCGATACGGCCGTCGTCCTCGCCCACGGCTTCACCGGGTCGGCCGACCGGCCCGCCGTCCGGCGCGCCGCCCGCGCCCTCGCGGAGCGCGGCGCGGCCGTCGTCACCTTCTCCTTCCGCGGGCACGGCCGCTCGGGTGGCCGCTCCACCGTCGGCGACCGGGAGGTCCTCGACCTGTCCGCCGCCGTCCGCTGGGCCCGCGAGCTCGGCCACGCGCGCGTGGCGACGCTCGGCTTCTCCATGGGCGGCTCCGTGGTCCTGCGCCAGGCGGCCCTGGAGCGGGGCGCCGAAGGCCGCGCCGACGCCGTCGCCGCCGTGTCCGCGCCCGCCCGCTGGTACTACCGGGGCACGGCCCCGATGCGCCGCGTCCACTGGGTGGTCACCCGGCCCGCGGGCCGCCTCGTCGGGCGGTACGGATTCGGCACCCGGATCGACAGCAGGGCCTGGGACCCCGTGCCCCTGTCGCCCGTCGAGGCGGTCCCGCTGATCGCGCCGACCCCCCTGCTGATCGTCCACGGCGACCGGGACGCGTACTTCCCGCTCGACCACCCGCGCATGCTGGCCGCCGCCGGCCCGGCCGAGCTCTGGCTGGAGCGGGGCATGGGCCACGCCGAGAACGCCGCCGACGAGAAGCTGCTCGCCCGGCTCGGGGACTGGCTCACGCGCGCATAGCTCATGATGGGGGCGGCGCGCACACGAACGAGAGGAGCGCCGCTATGGCAGCGGGAACCATCCGCTACTGGGCCGCGGCCAAGGCCGCCGCAGGTGTCGCCGAGGAGCCGTACACCGCCGAGACCCTGGCCGAGGCCCTCGACGCCGTCCGCGCGAAGCACCCGGGCGAGCTCGTCCAGGTGCTCAGGCGGTGCTCGTTCCTGGTCGACGGCGACCCCGTCGGAACCCGGAGCCATGAGACCGTACGGCTTGCCGAGGGCGGCACGGTCGAGGTGCTCCCCCCGTTCGCAGGAGGGTGAACCCCACAGCATGAGCAACGACCAGTACTACGGCGGGCAGCAGTACGACCCGTACGCCGACCCCCACGCGAACGGGCCGCAGAACCCCGCCGACGTCACGCAGACGTGGGAGGGACAGACCTGGGACACCTCGTACCAGCCGGCCGTCTCGTACGAGCAGATCCAGGCCGCCCAGGCGGCCCGGGCCGCGCAGCCGCCCGTGGCCCAGGAGGCGTACCAGCAGCAGCCGTACGAGCAGCAGTCCCCGTCGTACGGGGCCCCCGCCGCGTACTACACGGAGCCCGTCGCCGAGCCCGCGCCGGTCTCCGCACCGGTCCCCGTGGCCGAGCCCGGGCCCGCCTACTCCTCGCCCACCACCTCGGGGAACGCCCGCATCACCGACGCCCAGCGGGCCCGTGCCGAAGGCCGCTCGCCGATCATCGATCCCGGCATGCAGCCCGCCGCCCTCACCGCCGTCCTCGGCCTGCTGCTCGCCGGCGGCGCCTCCCTCGGCTCGTACGGGCTCCTCGTCCCGCTCGTCCTGCTCCAGGGCCTCACCGCCGCCGGCTGGTTCCGGCTCAACGGCATGTGGCCCGCCCGGCAGGGCATCGCCCTCGCCTTCCTCGGCGGCCTCGTCGCCGACGCCGCCCTCCTCGCCACCGGCCGCGAGCACGCCGCCGCCGCGATCCTCGGCACGCTCGGCGTCTGGGTGCTGCTCTGCCTCGTCCTCCAGCTGCGCAGCCACGCCGACCCCGACGAGCGCATGTACGGCCTGATGGCCACCATCGCCTCCGCCGCCCTGACCGTCGTCGCCACCGGACACCTCGGCGCCGACCCGGACGCCGTGACCGTCGGCGGGATCGCCGTCGCCGCCGCCGTCCTCGCCCGGGCGCTGCCGCTGCCCGGACCGGTCTCCCTGATCGTCGCCCTGCTCGCCGCCGCGGGCGCCGGCATCGCGGCCGGGGGTCTCACCGACCTCGGCACCTCCGGGGCGCTCCTCGGCCTGGGCGCCGGAGTCTGCGCCCTCGTCGGCCTGCGGGTGGCCGCCTACGACTACCCCTCGCGCTTCGTCCACATGACCGCGGGCATCGCGCTGCCGCTCACCGCCGCCGCGCCCGCCGTCTATCTGCTGGGCCGCGCCCTGGCCTGACCTGCGGTTCTCCACACCCGGGGAACCAACCGGCCCCCCGACACGTCGATCTTCGTGTCGGGGGGCCGGAACTTTTGAACGAACGAAAACGGGGGACGCTCAGCCCATGCGAGCACTGCGGATTCTGTTGATCGTGGCCGTCGTGCTGGGCGGGATCCTCGTCGGGATCGACCGTCTCGCCGTGTCGTACGCCGAGTCGGAGGCGTCGAGCCGGGTGAAGCTCTCGGCCACGAAGAGCGACTCCATCGAGGTCGACATCAAGGGCTTCCCGTTCCTCACCCAGGTCGCGGACAAGCGGTTCGACGAGGTCGACGTGAAGGCGACCGGCGTCACGGCGACGGCCGGCGACAAGGACATCCGGGTCGGCGAGCTGACCGTGTCCCTGCGGGACGTGGCCGTGACCGGCGACTGGGCGGGCGCGAAGGCGGGCTCCGCGAGCGGCACGGCCCTCATCTCGTACGCGGACCTCACCGCGGCGTCCGACCGCGAGGCCACCGTCGCCTACGGCGGGAACGGCAAGGTCAAGGTCACCGGCAGTGTGCGGATCATGGGCCGCAGCCTGACCCGCTCGGTCCTCTCCACGGTCACCGTCGTGAACGGCGACACCATCAAGGTCCGCGCCGACGAGGTGCCGGGCGGCGGCATCCCGGGCCTGGAGGAGCTGGTCCGGGCGCGCACCGACTTCGAGCGCCCGATCGGCCTGATCGCCGGCATGAAGGTCGAGAAGGTCGAGCCGCGCCCGGACGGCCTGGCGGTCACCGTGACCGGCAAGGACGTCGTCCTGGCGGGCTGAGCGCCGCCCGCGGGGGCCGTTTTTCACATGCTGAGACACGGCCGTCCGATCCGCAGATGGCGAAGCGGACACCGGGGCGCGGAGGCGTCCGGAGCCGACGCGTACCGTGATCACGTCTCGCATCTCGGACGATCGCGTCTCAAAATACGACACACCGGTGACACGGCCGCCTGTCCGTCCCTACGATCGAGGGCATGAAGCGACAGGCGGATCTCACGAAGCGGCGGGCAGTAGACCTGTGCCGCGTCGCCGCCATGCTCTGTCGCTCAGTCTGAGCGGGACGCCGACTCCCGTATCCCTCAGGCCCGTTCACCGACGTCGGGCCGCCCTGTGCAGAGCCGTACGCACGTCTGCTGTCCGTACGCACGCGACGACGCGTACCGCACCACACACCCGCACCACCGCAGCACGCCCCCGCACACTGCCCCGGAGGAGAACAGCATGGCTCGCAGCGACGTCCTGGTCGACGCGGACTGGGTCGAGGCCAACCTCGACAACCCGCAGGTCGCCATCGTCGAGGTCGACGAGGACACCTCGGCGTACGAGAAGAACCACATCCGCAACGCCATCCGTATCGACTGGACCAAGGACCTGCAGGACCCGGTCCGCCGTGACTTCATCGACCAGGAGGGCTTCGAGAAGCTCCTCTCGGCCAAGGGCATCGGCAACGACACCACGGTCGTCCTCTACGGCGGCAACAACAACTGGTTCGCCTCCTACGCCTACTGGTACTTCAAGCTCTACGGCCACCAGGACGTCAAGCTCCTCGACGGCGGCCGCAAGAAGTGGGAGCTCGACTCCCGCGACCTCGTCGCCGAGGTGCCGGCCCGCCCGGCCACCGAGTACAAGGCCAAGGCCCAGGACGCCTCGATCCGCGCCTTCCGCGACGACGTCGTGGCCGCGATCGGCGCCCAGAACCTGGTCGACGTCCGCTCGCCCGACGAGTTCTCCGGCAAGCTGCTCGCCCCGGCGCACCTCCCGCAGGAGCAGTCGCAGCGCCCCGGCCACGTGCCGAGCGCCCGCAACATCCCGTGGTCGAAGAACGCCAACGACGACGGCACCTTCAAGTCGGACGACGAGCTCAAGGCCCTCTACGAGGACGAGCAGGTCGACCTGGCGAAGGACACCATCGCGTACTGCCGCATCGGCGAGCGCTCCGCGCTGACCTGGTTCGTCCTGCACGAGCTGCTCGAGGTCCCGAACGTCAAGAACTACGACGGCTCCTGGACCGAGTACGGCTCCCTCGTCGGCGTGCCGATCGAGCTCGGCGCCAACAAGTAACCCCCACTTCTTCTTCAGGACAGGACAGAGAACATGTGTGGAGCTCAGGTCGGCGGCCCCGACGTCAGCACGCTCAAGCCCGGTGAGACGGCCATCCAGGGCCAGGTGACCAAGGACGGCGAGCCCGTCACCGGTTACGTGCGCCTCCTCGACGGCTCCGGCGAGTTCACCGCCGAGGTCCCGACCTCGGCCACCGGCCAGTTCCGCTTCTACGCGGCGACCGGCGAGTGGACCCTCCGCGCCCTGGTCCCCGGCGCCCAGGCCGACCGCAAGGTCGTCGTCACCGAGACCGGCAGCCTGACGGACGTCGCCATCGCGGTCTGACCCGCGAACGCGGTGAACCACCGCACCCGAACGGCCGAAGGGCCGTGCCTCCTGGGGGGTTGGACGCCATTCCAGGACTTGAGGCACGGCCCTTCGGTCTGTCCGCGTAAGGGGCGCGGTCGTACGCTGAAGGTGTGTACGCGCGACGTCGGCACGTCTACTTCTGGATGATGGGCGTCTGCCTGGTGCTTTTCGTGGGCGCCTGGGCCGTCGTGCGCCTGTTCTCGATGCCGGTCGCCATCGGCATGTGCGTCGTCGCCATGGTCATCCCCCCGGTCGCCGCGATGGTCGCCAACCGCCGGGGCCCGGAGGACCGCTGGTGGGACGATCCTTCGGGCGACCCGAAGTCGGACGAGTGGTGGGACGAGCTGGACGGCAAGAAGCGCCGCGAGCCCTGAGGGTGCGGGCGCACCCGGAGTCGGCGGACGGAGTCCGGCGCAGCGGCTCGAAGCCCGGGAGGCCCCTTGGGGCCGAGCGGTGCGAGAGGCGCGTCGAAGATCAGTAGACGAGGGCCTGGGTCTCGTCGGACGTGGCTTCCTGGACGAAGACCTGGGCGCCGGCGATGCGGACGCCGGGCAGGACGTCCTTCTCCGTGATCTCGCGGCGGGCCGCGCACTGCGTGCAGAGGGTGATCCGGCCGGCCGCCAGGATCGAGTCGATCAGGTCCGGCAGCGGCGCGGCGTGCGGGAGTTCGAACTCCGCCGCGCGGCCCGGGAGGGCGAACCAGGAGGACTCGCCGGTCAGCCAGAGCGAGACCTCGACGCCGCTGGCGACGGCGACGGCGGCCACCGTGAAGGCCTGGGAGCAGCGTTCGGGGGCGTCGGCCCCTGCGGTCACCTTGATCACGAGCTTCTTCGCCATATGCCGAACTGTAATGCGCGGCACTGCAACCCCATGCGCCCCTCGCGTGTCAGCTCTGTGCGCGGATGACGGAATCCGCGCTTCAGGTCTCGTGGGGGGACTCTTGAGTATCGAAGAAAGTATCCAAAATACGGATACAGCGTCACCACCCGACCCGGAGACGGTCACGGAAACCGCTCCTCCGGTACAGAAGCCGCGCCGCCGCGTCCTCCGTACCGTCGGGCTGATCGCCGTCGCCGCCGTCATCGGCCTCGTCGGCGGCACCGCCGTCGGCTACGGCATCCAGGCCGACCGCGAACCCACCGCGCTCCCGCCGCTGAACCAGCCCGGCCTCGCGTACCCGGCGAAGCCGCTCCCCAAGGGGCAGGCGCCGAAGCCGCTCGCGGCGTCCGAGGACCACCAGGCCAAGGCCCAGGGCGACCTGCGGAAGCTGCTCCTGCCGAAGCCCGCCGGAGCGAAGAAGGCCGACTTCGCCCCCCGCGACGGCTGGATGCCGGTGTACGCGTTCGCCTCGCACTTCAAGGAGCCCGGCAGCGCCCTCGACTACCAGCTGGACCTGGGCGTCCGCCGGATCGCGGCCACGGCCTGGCAGGTCGGCACGTACAGGACGACCGAGATCCGGCTGGTCCAGTACCGCGCGAACGACACCCTCGGCGCGCAGGAGTACGTCGGCGACCAGCAGCGCTACATGCCGGACGAGGACTTCGCGGGCAACGAGGGCAAGGAGCTCAAGGGCTCGCCCGACGGCCGCTACTACCTCTTCCCCGTGGAGCGGAAGGCCGGCTACCTGGACTTCTACGAGGCCAGGGCCTACTTCCACCGCGGTGACATCGCCGTCGAGATCTTCGTCGGCGACACCAAGAAGATCTCCGAGCAGGAGATCCGTTCGCTGGCCGAGCGACAGCTGGGGCGCCTGTGAGTGAGGACCGTAACGACGTGACCGAGCCCGTGGCCGAGCCCCTGGTGGACCAGGAACCGAGGAAGCGGGGTGTGCGGCGGGTCCTGCTCGGCGTCGTCCTGCCCTCCGTGCTCGTCCTCGGCCTGATCGGCGGCGGCGTCACCTACACCGCCGTCACCGTCTCCTCCGCCGACCGCACCGCGCCGACGGAGGTGTGGGGCAAGGCCGAGCAGACCGTCGAGAGCGACGACCCGGCCGCCGCCCTGGCCCGCGGCAAGGCAGGCACGCCGCTGAGCAAGCTGCTGCTGCCGTTGCCCGAGGGGTACGAGTTCGGCCCCGACGAGGAGCTGTACGGGAACGACGGCGAGCTCGGCGCCGCCGAGGCCACCGCGCTGATGAAGCAGGCGGGCGAGGGACTCTCCGGGAAGAAGCGCCGCGCGTTCGAGAAGGACGTCGACAAGCTCGGCATCCAGGGGGTCGGGGTCCGCTCCTTCGCCGACCTCGACAGCGACGTCGTCGTCACCTTCCAGCTCGCGAGCATGAAGGACAAGAGGCAGATCAAGAACACCTACCGGCTCCGCAAGGAGGTCATGGACGCCCTGAAGTTCCCGAAGGGACCCAAGGTGAAGGACCACAAGAACGCCGTCTGCTACATGGCGCCCGTGGACGACTCCCTCGACAAGAAGGAGCGGGCCGCGGCGCTGGAGGAGATGATCTGCCTCGCCTACGACTCCGAGGTCTACGTCACCATGACGGCGGCGGGCGCCAAGCCGTTCGACAAGGCGGCCGTGGTCGAGCTGCTGACCCAGCAGCTCGACCACATCGCATCCCCGGGGGAGTACGTATGACCGAGCAGATGCAGAACGAGGTGTCGATCCCCGCGCAGGCGCAGCCCGTGGACGCGCCCCCCGTTCCCGAAGCCGAGAAGCCCGGGAAGCCCGGGAAGCCCGGGAGGTCCCGGAAGCCGCTGCTCTGGGGCATCGCCCGCTGGACCGCCGCCGTCCTCGTCTGCGGCGGCGTCGGCGCCGGCACGGCCATGGGGATCACCGCCATGGACCGCACCGACGTGCCCGGGCTCGCGACCGAGTCCGACGGCCGCTGGCAGTACCCGAAGCTCGCGCTTCCGGCGCTGCCCGACGGAGCCCCGCGGCCGTACTCCGACGGCAACGACGGCGAGATCCACCACGCCGACCTGCGGAAACTCCTGCTGCCCGCCCCGGCCGGCGCCACGGTCGACCCGAAGCTGAACGGCGGCTGGGTCGGTGTCGACTCGTACCTCGCGCTGCTCGCGGAGAAGGACCGGGGCACGGCGAAGGAGTTCCTGACCGACTCGGCGCTCCGGCACGTCGCCGCCCGCGGCTGGACCACGCCGGACGGCACGACGACCCGCGTCCACCTGCTGCGGTTCTCGTCGGTGGCGTTCTCGGAGGCCCTCAAGGACGAGGTCACGCGCGAGGTGTTCAGCGGGAGCCGGCTGCCGCTCGGGGTCGAGGAGGCGGAGATCGACATGGACACCAAGGACGTGGACGTGCCGGACCTCTCGGTCTACTCGTACAAGGAGAAGGAGCCGTACGGCCCCGAGCAGACCCGCTGGGCCTACATCCAGGCGGGTGACACCTTCGCCGTGGTCACCCAGACCCGGAAGGGCGGGGTGCTCACGGTGCCGTTCCAGCAGACGGTCGCGCTCCAGGCGCAGCTGCTCGGCTAGTCACAGCCCGCTAGACCCACACCACAGCCCGCTAGACCCACCTCACAGGGTGGGCCGGACCCCCGCCCACTAAGCTGGGGTCCGGCCCGTTCCGCCTTCACCGCTCAGTCGAGGAGCACCCCGTGATCGTTTTCTTCGAAACTCTCCTGGTCCTGGTCGCCGTCGGCGTGATCGCCTTCGCCGGTCTGACCGTGAAGAAGCTGTACCAGGGCCAGCGGTAACCACTTCTAGAGAACGCCAGAGCTGCTCATGATCGAGATCCCGTCCGACCTCAACCCGGACCTCGTCCCCCTCGCGTTCCTGCTCGGTACGTGGGAGGGCGCGGGTGTCTCCGACTTCCCCGGCGCCGAGAAGTGCAACTTCGGCCAGTCCGTGACGTTCAGCCACGACGGCCGGGACTTCATCGAGTACCACTCGCACTCCTGGGTCCTGGACAACGACGGCAACAAGGTCCGTCCGCTGGAGAGCGAGAGCGGCTACTGGCGGATCGACAAGGACCGCAAGGTCGAGGTCGTCATGGTCCGTGACCAGGGCATCGTCGAGATCTGGTACGGCGAGCTCGCCGACCAGAAGCCGCAGATCGACCTGGCGACGGACGCCGTCGCCCGGACCGCGGCCTCGGGTGCGTACAGCGGTGGCAAGCGGCTCTACGGCTATGTGAAGAGCGACCTGATGTGGGTCGGCGAGAAGGCGACCCCCGAGGTCCCGCTCCGCCCGTACATGTCGGCGCACCTGAAGAAGGTCGTGACGCCGGAGGAGGTCGCGGAGATGGCCCGCAACCTGCCCGACATGCCGGACGACGGCATCGCCTTCTTCCGCTAGACCTCTGGGGGTGGCACGCCGCGCCCTCCTACACTGGAGGGCGTGGTGAGCACCGACTGGAAGAGCGACCTGCGGCAGCGCGGCTATCGGCTGACGCCGCAGCGCCAGCTTGTCCTGGAGGCCGTGGACAAGCTGGAGCACGCGACCCCCGACGACATCCTGGGCGAGGTCCGCAGGACGGCCTCCGGGGTGAACATCTCCACCGTGTACCGGACGCTGGAGCTCCTGGAGGAGCTCGGGCTCGTCAGTCACGCGCATCTGGGGCACGGGGCCCCGACCTATCACCTGGCCGACCGGCACCATCATCTGCACCTGGTGTGCCGGGACTGCTCCGAGGTGATCGAGGCGGACGTCGAGGTGGCCGCCGAGTTCACCGGGAAGCTCCGTGAGACCTTCGGGTTCGAGACGGACATGAAGCACTTCGCGATCTTCGGCCGCTGCCGGGACTGCTCGAACAAGGACGCTGTCGCCGAGTCGTAGGCTCTTCTGTATGAAGAGCCCTCTGTTGTCCCTGCCCGGCGCCGTCCCCGCCGAAGGCCGCGACGAAGGCGTCGCCGCGCACTACGGCGACCTCTTCCGCGAGCAGCGTGCCCTCTCCGAAGGCAACGGCTTCGTCGACCTCTCGCACCGCGGCGTCGTCGCCGTCTCCGGTGACGACCGGCTGAGCTGGCTGCACCTGCTCGTCACCCAGCACATGACCGACCTGCCGCCGGGGCAGGCCACCGAGGCGCTGATCCTCTCCGCGAACGGGCACATCGAGCACGCCCTGTACCTCGTCGACGACGGCGAGACGGTGTGGGCGCACGTCGAACCGGGGACGCGCGAGGAGCTCGTCGCGTACCTGGAGTCGATGAAGTTCTTCTACCGGGTGGAGGTCGCCGACCGGACCGACGACTTCGCGGTCGTCCACCTTCCGGCCGGGTCCATCGCCGAGGTGCCCGCGGGTGTCGTCGTACGGGAGACCCCGCACGGCCGCGATCTGTTCCTGCCCCGCGACGGCCTGGAGGCCTTCGCGGCCTCGCACGGGCCGGCCGCCGGGATCCTCGCGTACGAGGCGCTGCGGGTCGAGGGGCACCGGCCGCGGCTCGGCTTCGAGACCGACCACCGGACCATCCCGCACGAGGTCGGTCTCATCGGCAGCGCCGTCCACCTCCAGAAGGGCTGCTACCGGGGGCAGGAGACCGTCGCCCGGGTGCAGAACCTGGGGAAGCCGCCGCGTCGTCTGGTCTTCCTGCACCTGGACGGCAGCGAGGTGCTGCTGCCCGGTCACGGCACCCCGGTCCGGCTGGCGGCCGACGGGGAGGAGGGCCGGCAGCTCGGCTTCGTGACGACCGCCGTCCGCCACCACGAGCTGGGCCCGATCGCCCTGGCGCTGGTGAAGCGGAACGTGCCGGTGGACGCGCCGCTGATCGCCGGGACGACGGCGGCCTCGCAGGAGACCGTCGTCGAGCCGTAGACCTCAGACCTCGATCAGTACCGTGAACGGGCCGTTGTTCGTGAGGGAGACGCTCATCTTCGCTCCGAAGCGGCCCGTCTCCACGTGCGCGCCCAGGTCGCGGAGGCAGCGCACCACCTCGTCGACGAGGGGTTCGGCGACCGGGCCGGGGGCCGCGGCGTTCCAGGTGGGGCGGCGGCCCTTGCGGGCGTCTCCGTAGAGGGTGAACTGGGAGACGACGAGCAGCGGCGCGTTCACGTCGGAGCACGACTTCTCGTCCTCCAGTACCCGGACGGACCAGAGCTTTCTGGCCAATTGGGCGGCCTTCTCCGGGGTGTCGTCGTGGGTCACCCCGACCAGGACGCACAGCCCCTCGCCGGTGATCTCACCGACGGTCTCCCCTGCGACGACGACGCTCGCGCCGTCGACCCTCTGCACCACTGCTCGCATGCGCACCAACCTACCGAGCGTGCCGCCGACCGAAGGACGAGGGGCCGAACGGGTGCAGAGCGCCTGCACGTGCAGGTGCAGGAGTGGCACCATGCGTGTGAGGCGGTGCGGTTCCGCACCGGTCGAGGGGACGATTCTCATGAGTGCACCTGGCACCGGGCCGACGCCGTCCGGCCCCGTACCGCTGATCCGCTCCGGAACCCGCGGCGGAGGACCGGGCGGAGGACCCGTGACGCGCCCACCCGTACAGCGGACCGCCGAGCCGGCGGACCGGACGCAGCCCGACCGTCTGCAGCCCGACCGTCTGCAGCCCGGGACGCAGCCCGACCTCGGCGCGCTGCGGCTGCCCGAGCTGCGCGCGCTGCGCCGGGACGCGCAGAGCGACGAGGCCGACCTGAGCTACGTCCGCCGGATGCTCCAGGGGCGGATCGACATCCTGCGGGCCGAGCTGGCGCGGCGGACCGATCCGGAGGGCCCGGTCCTCGACCGGCTCTCCGAGATCCTCGCCGACGTGCCCTCGCGGCACCGCAGTTCGGCACGGCACGTGACGCTGTCGACGCCGCGCGGCGAGGAGTACCGGCGGCTCGCGACCGAGATGCTGTCGGAGGTCGAGCTGTCGGACCTGACGGCCCGTACGGACGACGAGCTGCACGCGGCGATGGGGCGGCTCGCGGGGTACGAGCAGCAGATCTCGCGGCGTCGGCAGCACCTCCAGCGGACCGCCGACGACTGCAGCGCGGAGATCGCCCGCCGCTACCGGGAGGGCGAGGCACAGGTCGACGACCTGCTGGCCTGAGCGCCGGGAGAGGCCGCGAGCCGGGAAGGCCTGGGCGCCGGGAGGACCTGCGCACCGGGAGGGCCTGAGCGCCGGGAAAGTCGGGTGCGGCGGCGGGCCGGCCGTGCGTAGGGTCGGAGGATGACTGTCGACGTACGCGCGGTGACGGAGTCCGAGTTCCGCGACTGGCAGCGGGCGCTGCGCACCGGCTTCCTCCGGACGCCGGTCGTCTCCGACGAGGAGCTCGCCGACCGGCTGGCCCACGCGGACCTGGCGCGGACGCTCGGGGCTTTCGACGGGGGCCGGATCGTCGCCACCTTCCGGTCCTTCCGGCAGGAGGTGAGCACGGTCGGCGGTGGCAGTCTCGTCGCCGACGCGATCACCCAGGTGACGGTCTCGCCGACGCACCGCAGGCGCGGGCTGCTCGGCCGGATGATGGCCGCCGATCTCGCCGCCGCGAAGGAGCGGGGCGACGCGATCGCGACGCTGATCGCCGCCGAGTACCCGATCTACGGGCGGTTCGGCTTCGGCGTGGCGAGCTGGACCTCCGAGTGGGCCGTGGACGTGCGGCGGGCCGGTCTCGACCCGCGCCGCTCGGGCCGCCCGGAGGACGGCGGCCGGATCGATCTGACGGACGGCGACGAGATCCGCGGGACGGGGCCCGGGCTGCACCGCCGCCTGGCCGGCGTCCGCGCCGGGGTGACCCACCGTGACAAGCGGGACTGGGAGCGCGGCACCGGGCTCGGCCACCAGAGCGATCCGTGGCGGGAGCCGTACTACGCGATGTACCGGTCGGCCTCCGGCGAGGTCGAGGGGTACGTGGCGTACACGGCCGACGACAAGTGGGACGACGCCAAGCAGCCGCTGAACACGGCGAGTGTGCGGGACCTCGTCGCGGTCACTCCGGCCGCCGAGCGCGCCCTGTGGCACTACATGTGCTCGATCGACTGGATCGCGACGGTCCGCTCCGGCTACCGGGCGCCCGACGACCCGCTGCCGCTGCTGCTGCCCGACCCGCGCGCGGCCAGGCTGGTGACGTACGCGGACATGCTGTGGGTCCGGGTCCTGGACGTGGTCCGGGTCCTGGAGAGCCGGACGTATCCGGTGGCGGACAGCCTGGTCCTCGAGGTGCGGGACGCCGACGGGCTCGCGGACGGACGCTTCCGGCTCGACGCCTCCCCGGCGGGCGTGGCCTGTGTCCGTACCACCGAGTCCGCCGATCTCGCCTTCGACGTCGCCGAGCTGGGGACACTCGCGTTCGGTGACGAGTCGGCCGTACGGCTGTCGCGGCTCGGGCGCGTGGAGGAGCTGACGCCCGGTGCGGCGGCCCGCGCCGAGCTGCTGTTCCGGACGCCGCTGAGGCCCTTCTCGCCGGACATCTTCTGAGTCCTTCCCTCACTAGGATGGACGTCTCTCGAAGGAGATGTCCCGTGAAGCCGGAGTACCCGGCCGGGTTGCGTGAGCGGAAGAAGGCGCGCACCCGGCAAGCCCTGTCGGACGCCGCCATCGCGCTCTTCCTGGAGAAGGGTTTCGACGGGGTCTCCGTGGCGGAGGTGGCCGCCGCCGCCGAGGTCTCGAAGCCGACGCTCTTCCGGTACTTCCCTGCCAAGGAGGACCTGGTCCTCCACCGGTTCGCCGACCACGAGGACGAGTCCGCGCGCGTGGTGGAGGCTGGGCGCGCCGACGGCACGGCGCCCCTCGACGCGCTGTACGCGCACCTCCTCGACGGCCTTGAGCGGCGCGATCCGGTGACCGGGCTGTGCGACGTGCCCGCGGTCCTGGCGTACCACCGGCTCCTGTACGGGACCCCCGCCCTGCTCGCCGCGATCCACGGCTACCAGCAGCGGTCGGAGGAGGTCCTCGCGCGGGCGCTCGGCGGTGATCCCCTGGTGGCGCGGCTGGCGGCCGGGCAGATCGTGGCGGTGCTGCGGATCCTGGCGAACGCGAACGTGGCCCGGCTGATGGCCGGCGAGGCGATCGAGGAGGTGGAGCGGGACGCGGTGGCGGGGGCGGAGGCGGCGTTCCGTTCGCTGCGGCAGGGGCTTCCGTACTGACCCTCAGCCGTACTGACCCTCAGCCGTACTGCCCCTCAGCCGTACTGCCCCTCAGCCGTACTGCCCTCAGTCCGCACCGACCCTCAGTGTGACCAAGTAAAAAACGTAACCCAGTAACGTTTTCCGCTAGGCTTGTCGGAATGACGTCACTGGACCTTGAGCTCGCCCGCGAACGCTCCCACCACGACGCCTGCCGCGCCGCCCTGATCCGCATGACCGAGGACGTCGCCGACCAGGTCGTCATCGGCGAGGACGTCGCCGCCTCCGGCGCCGACGCCGAGGCGCTCGGCTACCACCTGCGCAGCCGCGCCAAGGAGATGGGCGAACAGCCGCCCGGGCCGCTGTTCTTCGGCCGCCTCGACCGCGAGGACGGCCAGATCCACCACATCGGCCGCCGCCGGATCGCCGAGCACCCGGCCGCCCCGCCGCTCGTCGTCGACTGGCGCGCGCCCGTCTCCCGCGCCTACTACCAGGCCGGCGCGCACGACCCGCAGGGCGTCCTGCGGCGCCGCCGCTTCGGCTGGGCCCCGCACAGCACGGGCGCCACCGAGGACCTGACCGCCCTGGAGGACGAGCGCCTCGCGGACGGCGGCGGGGCGGGGACCGTGAGCGCCCTCGTCACCGGGGAGATCGAGCGCCCCCGGGTCGGCCCCATGCGGGACATCGCCGCCACCATCCAGCCCGAACAGGACGACCTCGTCCGCTCCGAGCCCGCCGCCTCCCTGTGCGTGCAGGGCGCCCCCGGCACCGGCAAGACCGCGGTGGGCCTGCACCGGGCCGCGTACCTCCTCTACACGCATCCGCAGCGGATCCGCCGCTCCGGACTCCTCGTCCTCGGCCCCCACCGGGCCTTCCTCTCGTACATCTCCGAGGTGCTGCCCTCGCTCGGCGAGACCGGCATCCGGCAGGCCACCCTCGACGAGGAGATCGCCCGCCACCCGGTCCGGGCCGAGGACGGCGAGGCGGCGGCCCGGGTCAAGCACGACGCCCGGATGGCCGGGGTGCTGCACCGCGCGCTGTACGGCAGGGTCGACCCGGCCCCGGCGGAGGACCTGGCCGTCCCGGACGGCACGTACCACTGGCGGCTCCCGGCCTCCGAACTCGCCGCGATCGTCTCGGCGGTACGGGAGGAGGCGCCGCCCTACGCGACCGGCCGCGAGCGGGTCCGCGCCCGGGTCGTCCGGGCCCTCCAGCTCCGGGCCGAACGCCGCTCGGGGCCGATGGGGGCGGCCTGGGCGCGGAAGATCGAGCGGGCGCGGGCGGTGACGGCGTTCCTCGACGCGTGCTGGCCGAGGACGAGCCCGGAGGAGGTCCTGGCGGAGGTCCTGACGAACCCCGACGACCCCGCGCTGAGCGAGGGCGAGCGCGCGGCGATCCGCTGGGCGCGGCCGCCCCGCTCGTACCGCTCGGCGCGCTGGTCCGCCGCCGACCTCGTCCTCCTCGACGAGCTCGCGGGCCTGATCGAGCGCCCCGAGAGCTACGGGCACGTCGTCGTCGACGAGGCCCAGGACCTCTCGCCCATGCAGTGCCGGGCCATCGCCCGCCGCACCGAGTTCGGCTCGCTCACCGTCCTCGGGGACCTCGCCCAGGGCACCACCCCGTGGGCGGCCCGCGACTGGGCCGAGCAGCTGGCCCACCTCGGCAAGGCCGGGGCCCCCGTCGTGCCGCTGACCCTCGGCTACCGGGTGCCGGCGGTGATCGTCGACCTCGCCAACCGGCTCCTGCCGCAGCTGGGTGCCGACGTGCCCGCCGGGCGTTCGGTGCGCCGGGACGGCGAGGTGACGGTCCACCCGGCGGCGGACCTGGCCGCCGGGGTACGCGAGGCGGTGCGGGACGCGCTCGCGGCGGAGGGTTCGGTGGGGGTCATCACGGCCGACGGGCTCGTGGACGCGGTGGCGGAGGCGGCCGGCGACTGCGGCGGGGGCGAGCGGGTGACCGTGCTGCCCGCGACCGTCGTCAAGGGCCTGGAGTTCGACCACGTCGTGGTGGTCGAACCGGCCGCGATCGTGGCGGCCGAGGCGCGCGGCGTGAACCGGCTGTACGTGGTGCTCACCCGGGCCGTGTCGCGCCTCGCCCTCGTGCACGCGGGGGAGCTCCCGGAGTGTCTCCGTACGGAGCGGTGACGGTCGGCTCTCATGCCGCCATCGTCATCCGCCGGGGCTCGGTGGGGGCGGCGGTGGGGCGCAGGACGGTGAGGGCGACGGTCAGGGCGAGGAGGAGGAGCCCGGCGCCGACGCCGAAGGCGAGGTGGTAACCGCCGGTCAGGGCCTCGGCGTCGGGCTTTCCGGCGGCCGTGAGGGACTCGGTGCGGGCGGCGGCCAGGGTGGACAGGACGGCGACGCCGAGGGCCATGCCGATCTGCTGGGTGGTGTTGAAGAGCCCGGAGGCCAGGCCCGCGTCGGCCTCCTCCGCGCCGGACATGGCGAGCGCGGTGAGGGAGGGCAGCGCGAGGCCGAAGCCGGCGGCGAGCAGCATCACCGGGAGCAGGTCGGTGGCGTACGAGGCGTGGACGGGGACGCGGGTCAGCAGGCCCAGGACGCCGACGAGCAGGACGAGGCCGGTGAGCAGGACGTTCCGCTCGCCGAAGCGGGCGATGAGGGGCGCTGAGACGCCGAGGGAGACGGCGCCGATGATCAGCGCGGCGGGCAGCATCGCGAGGCCGGTCTCGGCGGCTCCGTACCCGAGGACCTTCTGCAGGTAGAGGGCGACGAGGACCTGGAAGGAGAAGAGCGCGGCGACCATCAGCATCTGGACGGCGTTCGCGCCGGCGACGGCGCGGGAGCGGAGGATCCGCAGGGGCATGAGGGGGTGCGCGGCCTTCGCCTGGCGGAGCAGGAAGCCGGCGAGGAGGGCGGTCGCGAGGGCCCCGAAGCCGAGGGTGTGCGCCGAACCGGCCCCGTACTCCTCGATCTTGACGACGGCGTAGATCCCGGCCATGAGTCCGGCGGTCACGAGCAGCGCGCCGGTGACGTCGGCGCCGGCCTTCAGCCCGAGGCTGCGGTCGGCGGGGAGGGCGCGGAGGGCGACGAGGAGGGTGGCGACGCCGATGGGCAGGTTGATGAAGAAGATCCAGTTCCAGGCGAGGGCGTCGGTGAGGACACCGCCGAGGACCTGGCCGAGGGAGGCTCCGGCGGCGCCGGTGAAGCTGAACACGGCGATGGCGCGGGCGCGTTCGCGGGGTGCGATGAAGAGGGTGACGAGGATGCCGAGGCCGACGGCGGAGGACATCGCGCTGCCGACGCCCTGGAGGAAGCGGGCGGCGATGAGGGCGGCGGGGGAGGTGGCGACGCCGGCGAGCAGGGAGGCGGCGGTGAAGATCCCGGTTCCCGCGAGGAACATCCGCCTGCGGCCGATGAGGTCGCCGAGCCGGCCGGCGAGGAGGAGGAGCGAGCCGAAAGCGATGAGGTAGGCGTTGACGACCCAGCTGAGGCCGACGGGGGTGAAGCCGAGGTCGCCCTGGATGGCGGGCATGGCGACGGTGACGATGCTGCCGTCGAGGACGGTCATCAGCATGCCGGTGGCGAGGACGCCGAGGGCGAGGCGGGGGCTGGAGGCGGGGGCAGGGGCAGGCATGGGGACATCTCCTGTCGGAGGGAGGCGACAGGAGAGACATTAACAGAAGGTTTTGTTGCAGACTATTTTTTACGGAACGGTTTTCGGGTCCTATCCGCGCTGACGGGCCCGGCGGGCGGGCGTCGGGCTCTCGGCGGGAACCTCCAGATGGCCGGTGGCCAGCCGGTTCAGGGCGTGCAGCAGGACGGTGCGCTCCTCGTCGGGGAGCGAGGAGAGGGCGCTCTCGTGCACGCCGTCGACGATCTTCTGGCTCTGCCGGGCGACCTCGGCCCCGGCCTCGGTGACGGCGATGATCCGCGCCCGCCGGTCGGTGCTGGACGGCCGGCGCTCGGCGAGCCCCGCCTTCTCCAGGGCGTCGACGGTCACGACCATCGTCGTCTTGTCCATGTCCCCGATCTCCGCGAGCTGCGCCTGCGTCCGCTCCTCCTCCAGGGCGTGCACGAGGACGCAGTGCATCCGCGCGGTGAGCCCGATGGCACTGAGCGCGGCGGCCATCCGGGTCCGCAGGACGTGACTGGTGTGATCGAGGAGGTAGGAGAGGTCGGGCTCGGTGCGGGTGGGCGCCATGGCTGTCATGCCTGCCAGGGTAACGAGCATCGATCCGTCGCGGATTGTCGCGAAGCGGACGAGTGAGGGGGCGCGGGGCGGTGCCCCGCCGCCGTGTGGGCAATCGTCCCGCTGGGGGCGTGGGGGTCCCCCCTGCTCGAGCGAAGCCGAGAGCTTGGGGGAGGGTGGGCACACGGGACGGCGCCCTTAGCGGCGCCTCCGCGTTCCGCGCCTTGACCCGCACCAGCAGTGCACTGCGCACCGGGTGCGGGTTCAGGCTCGGGAGCCTCTGGCGCCGGCAGGGGCGCCGTTCCGTTGTGCCCACCCGTTCCGCCCTGGGGGCACCTCCCGGACGAAGTCTGGGGGAGGAACGCATGCCCACAACGGGGGCCTACAGGCCCCGCGTGCCGTCGATGCGTTCGCGCAAGAGGTCCGCGTGGCCGTTGTGGCGGGCGTACTCCTCGATCATGTGGATCAGGACCCACCGCAGCGACACCGTTCCCCGCCAGCCGTCCTCCCCCGTGACGTCCAGGTCCGGCGCCTCCGCCGTGAAGCGGTCCGCGAAGGCCACCGCCGCGTGCCATGCCTCCCAGGCCTCCGTGACGGCCGACGGGCCGGCCGCGGCAACGTCGAAGTCTCCGTCGGGGGAGGCCGGTGAGGAGAAGAGGGGGCGCGCGTCCTTCTGACCGGCGAGGATCTCGCGGAACCAGTGGCGCTCGACGTCGGCCAGGTGCCGGACCAGGCCGAGGAGGGACAGGGTCGACGGTTCCACCGACCTGACCGCCAGCTCCTCCTCCAGGCCCGCGCACCTCAGCACCAGCGTCGCCCGCTGGTCCGCCAGGAACCCGGCGAGCATCGGCAGCTCGTCCCCGGTCGCGGGGCCGGCGAACCGTCGCCCCGGCGCCGCGACCCTCGCCTCGTCGAGGACGTCCGCGCGCCGCCTGGGCTCCGCCACGTCGTTCCGCCCGTCAACTGCCATGCCGTCCCTCCCCGTTGGGCCTTCGGCCCATACTGTCAGGCTTTCGGCTGGGCGAAGCGGATCATGTTGCCGGCCGGGTCGCGGAAGGCGCAGTCGCGGACGCCGTAGTGCTGGTCGACCGGCTCCTGGAGGACCTCCGCGCCGGCCGCCCGGACGCGTTCGAAGGTGGCGTCGACGTCCTCCGTGGAGAAGATCACGCCGCGCAGCAGGCCCTTGCCGAGGAGGTCCGTGACCGCCTTCCGGTCGGCCTCCGAGGCGCCGGGGTCGGGGAGCGGGGTCTCCAGGACGACGGCCACGTCCGGCTGCGCGGGCGACCCGAGGGTCACCCAGCGCATCCCCTCGTAACCGACGTCGTTGCGGACCTCAAGGCCGAGGGCGTCCCGGTAGAAACCGAGCGCCGCGTCGGCGTCGTCGACGGTGATGAAGCACTGCGAGAGCTTGATGTTGTCCATGCCGTCGACGCTACGGCGAGGCGCTCGTTCCCGCTTCTCCGATCCTGATCGCTTCAGCGGGGCCGCCGCCGTTCTTCACCGGCCGCGTCAGCACCTTCGCCACGCACGCGGGCATCGCCGCGCCCTCCTCGTGGCCGCGCGCCCGGTACGCGCTCGGCGTCTCGCCGACCAGCTCCGTGAACCGCGAGCTGAACGACCCGAGCGACGTACAGCCCACCTCGAAGCAGACCTCCGTCACGCTCAGGTCCCCCCGCCGGAGCAGGGCCTTCGCCCGCTCGACGCGCCGGGTCATCAGATAGCTGTACGGCGTCTCACCGAACGCGGTGCGGAAGCTGCGCGCGAAGTGCCCGGTCGACATCAGGGCGACCCTCGCCAGGGCCGGTACGTCCAGCGGCGAGGCGTAGTCGCGGTCCATGGTGTCTCGCGCGCGGCGCAGTCGTTTCAGGTCCTCCAGATCCACGTCCCCAGCATGGCACGGCCGGCCCCGCCGCGGGGGCGACTCTTGCAAGCAGGTGCTTGCAATAGTTAGCAATGGCTGGCATGGTCGGAGCATGGCATCGCTCAACGTCGGCAATCTCGGTGAGTACCTCCGCGAACAGCGGCGGACCGCGCAGCTCTCCCTGCGGCAGCTCGCCGACGCCGCCGGGGTGTCGAACCCGTACCTCAGCCAGATCGAGCGCGGGCTGCGCAAGCCCAGCGCCGAGGTCCTGCAGCAGGTCGCGAAGGCGCTGCGGATCTCCGCCGAGACGCTCTACGTACGGGCCGGGATCCTCGACGAGAAGGAGCGGGAGGAGCTGGAGACGCGCGCCGTCATCCTGGCCGATCCCTCGATCAACGAGCGGCAGAAGCAGGTGCTGCTCCAGATCTACGACTCCTTCCGCAAGGAGAACGCCGCCGACGCCGCCGCGGCCGCCGACACGGACGCCACACCGCCTTCGAGCCAGTAGTCACTTCCGGGAGGAACACCAGCATGGCCATCATCGACGAACTGCGTACCCCTCTCTACTTCGCCGCCGGCACCGCCGACCTCGCCGTCCAGCAGGCCAAGAAGGTCCCCGGCCTGATCGAGCAGCTCGCCGCCGAGGCCCCCGCGCGCATCGACGCCGTACGGAAGACCGACCCGAAGGCCGTGCAGGAGAAGGTGACCGCGCAGGCCAAGGAGGCCCAGGCCACCGTGCAGTCGAAGTTCGCCGAGGTCGTCGGCGGTCTCGACACCGACCTCAAGAAGCTCGGCGAGACCGCCCAGGACCTGGCCCTGCGCGGGGTCGGCGTCGCCGCCGAGTACGCGGTCAAGGCGCGCGAGAAGTACGAGGAGGTCGCCGCCCACGGCGAGGAGGCCGTCCGGGCCTGGCGGGGCGAGGTCGCCGAGGAGATCACCGAGATCGCCGTCGTCGTCGAGCCCGAGCCGGAGGCGAAGGCGGACGAGGAGCCCGCCGCCGAGCCCGAGGCCGAGAAGGCGCCCGCCCGCAAGACCACCGCCCGCAAGGCTCCGGCCAAGAAGGCGACGGTCGCCGCCGAGAAGGAGTAGGGCCGGGCACCAATTCGGGTACCCGGTGCGTTGTACCGGGTACCTTGACCGCGAGGCGCTCTTTCTCCATCCCCCTAGGCGGTGCTCAGCATGTTGCGCGCGGGATTCGACTCCCTTCTCTCCCTGGTGATCTTCCTGGTCTTCACCGGCTTCGCCGTCGCCGCGCTCGTCTTCGCCGCCATGGCGCGCGAGGACGCCTACCGCGCCGCCGACAAGCAGACGAAGAAGTTCTGGCTGATCATCCTGGGCATCAACCTCGCCCTGAACCTGCTGCTGCCGATGCTGTTCCTGCAGATCGCGGGCCTGATCGCCGCCATCGTCTTCATGGTGGACGTGCGCCCCGCGCTCGCGCAGGTCTCCGGCGGAGGCCGTGGCGGCCGCCGGGGCGGCGGCTCCAGCAGCGACGGACCGTACGGCCCCTACAACGGCGGCCGGTAGGCAGGGCCGCCAGGCAGGACGAAGAAGACAGGACCCGAGGGGTACCGCCCCCGGGTCGACAGGACCCGGGAGGTGCTCACCCCCGGGTCCTGTCCCTTTCCAGGGCCAGGACGGCGACGTCGTCCGTGAGCTCGCCGCCGTTCAGGGACCGGACCTCGGTCACGGCCGCCTCCAGGAGCTCCTCGCCCCGCAGGCCGGAGGCCAGCTGCCGGTTGATCATCTCGACCATTCCGTCCTGGCCGAGCCGCGGCGAGCCGGGGCCCGCCGAGCGGCCCTCGATGAGCCCGTCCGTGTACATGAGCAGGCTCCACGCCCCGCCGAGCTCGACCTGCCGGCGCGGCCAGCGGGCGCGCGGCAGCAGTCCGAGGGCCGGGCCGCCGTCCTCGTACGGGAGGAGCCGTGCCGTCCGCCCCTGCCGGGCGATCAGCGGCGAGGGGTGCCCGGCGAGGCAGAGGCCGGCCCGGCGCCCGTCGGGCGCGATGTCGACGGTGCAGAGGGTCGCGAAGATCTCCTCGCTCTCCCGCTCGTGCTCCAGGACCTGCTGCATCGTCGAGAGCAGCTCGTCTCCGCAGAGGCCCGCGAAGGTCAGCGCCCGCCAGGCGATCCGCAGCTCGACGCCGAGCGCGGCCTCGTCGGGGCCGTGCCCGCAGACGTCGCCGATCATGGCGTGGACGGTGCCGTCGGGGGTGCGGACGACGTCGTAGAAGTCGCCGCCGAGCAGGGCGCGGGACCGGCCGGGCCGGTAGTGGGCGGCGAACCGCAGGTCGGAGCCCTCCAGGAGCGGGGTGGGCAGCAGTCCGCGCTCCAGGCGGGCGTTCTCCTGGGCGCGGAGGCGGGACTCGGCCAGCTTCACCTGGACGGCGTCGGCCCGCTTGCGTTCGACGGCGTACCGGATGGCCCGGCTGAGCAGCCGCCCGTCGAGCTCCTCGCGGAAGAGGTGGTCCTGGGCCCCGACGCGTACCGCCTCGGCCGCCAGCTCGGCGTCGGCGGAGCCGGCGAGCGCGAGGACCGCGTGGCGCGGGGCGAGGCGCAGGATGTGCCGCAGCGGGGCGAGCGGGTCGTCGCCGGCGGCCCCGGCGCGCGCGCCGGGCAGGGAGAGGTCGACCAGGACGCAGTGGACGTCGTCGGTGAGGAGCCGCTCGGCCTCGGTGAGGTTCCGGGCGGTACGGATGCGGACCCGGGTGCCGGCGGCGTCCGCCGCGTCGAGCAGTTCGGGTACGGCGAGGGCACCCGCCGGGTCGTCCTCGACGACCAGGAGAGTGAGATCGGTGCGGTCGGTTCCTGTGACTGTGCCTGTCATGGGAGTGGCGTCCATTGGGGTGGTTTCGCCGGGTCCCGCAGCGGCAGAGACGTTTCTCTGGCGCGGTACGGATACGGGCATCGGTCCGGGTTTCCTTCCCTCCCCCCGAGGGTGCGCAGGGCGCCGGGTGGCGTCCCGCCCGTCCCGGACCATAGCGGTAGGGCGGTGCGCAGCGGAATGGTGATCAGCGTGTGAGAGCGCGCGTCGCGCTTGGCATATGCCGCGGAAGGGGAGGTACTTGCCCCCGGACGGTCCGCGCGGGGGCCCGGATCCCATGAGAAAGGTCACCCCCGCCGTGCCACTTGGGGTGGCTCGTGTCACGAAGGGCTGGACCACGCCCCCTCGCGTCACCGAGGTCTCGTGTCACGGAGGGCGGACGACGCCCGTCGCGTCGCCGAGGCCCTCGTGTCACGAAGGGCGGACCACGCCCAGGATCTCCATCGAGCCCGCGCCCGCGAGGGTCACGTTCCGTCCCGGCCGCGGCGCGTGCACGATCATGCCGTTCCCGACGTACATGCCGATGTGGCTCGCGTCCTGGAAGTAGACGATCAGGTCGCCGGGCCGCATGTCCTTGATGTCCACGTGCGGCAGGAGCCGCCACTGCTCCTGCGAGGTGCGCGGGATTCCCCGGCCGGCCGCGCCCCAGGCGCTCTGGGTCAGTCCGGAGCAGTCGTACGAGCCCGGTCCCTCCGCGCCCCAGACGTACGGCTTGCCGATCTGGGCCGTCGCGAACTCGACCGCCCTCTTGCCCTCCGCGGTCGCGCCCGCCTGGAGGCCGTCGAGGACGCCGGTGCCGAGCCAGGTCGTCTGGGCCCGGAGCTGGGCCTGCTCCTCCAGGCGCCGCAGCCGCTCGCGCTCCTCGGCGGCGAGCTCGGACTCCAGCTTCTTCGCGGCGTCGATCTTTTCGTTGATCTCCTTCTTCGCCTTGGCCTGCTTGACGCGGATGGCCTCCAGCTTGGTCCAGTTGGTGCTGGCGTCCTTGGCGTACGTGTCCAACTCGGCCTGGGTGCGGGTCATCTCGCCCAGGAGGTCGGTGGTGGCCTTGGCGCCGGACTTGAGCCGCCCGGCGGCGTCGAGGAAGAGCTGCGGGTCGTTCGTGAGGACGAGCTGCGCGCCGTCCGGGAGTCCGCCGTTGCGGTACTGGGCGCGGGCCTGGGCGCCGGCCTTGGACTTGAGGTCCTCGATCTTCTCGCGGCCCTCCACGATCATGCGGGCGAGCCGGACGATCTCGGCGGACTGCTCCTTGGTCTTCTCCTCGGCGAGGTTGTACGCGTCGGTGGCGACGGCCGCCTTCCGGTAGAGGTCGTCGATCTCCTTGCGCACCTCCTCCAGGCTCTTCTTCGGCGGCGGAGGGGGGAGCGGCGCGGCGGAGGCCTGGAGGGTCAGCGCGGGGGAGGCCAGCACGGTCAGGGCGCAGATCACGGTGATCGCGGCAGTGGCGTGGCGGCGTCGGTTCACGAGCTCCCCCTCGAGTGACCCAAATCTGATTTACCGTCAGTAACTTGGTGGTGACCTTGGCGATAGTGCCATGCGAAACCGGAAAACGACAGGGGAAACCAGGGCTTGTCGGGCCGGTTCCCCCCACGGGGGACGAGTGATACGCCTGTGGCGTTCCCTCTGCACGGGAAATTCAGGGGGAGTTAGGGAAACCGGGGGAAAACCCGGGCCGACACCACGTCAGGTCCGGTACGCCATCAGGACCGGCGCCCCGTCAGGACCGGCACCCCGTCAGGTCCTCGGTGCCAGTGCCTCCCACCGCACCGTCACCTCGCCCTGGCGCCAGCGGCGCGGGCCGTCCGTCAGCGGCCAGTCCGCCGCCAGGTCGCGGACGGAGCGGATCCACCGCTGCCGGGCGCCGAGCGAGGCGTACGGGGCGGCCGCCGCCCACGCCCGGTCGAAGTCCCGCAGGAAGGCGTGCACCGGTTCGCCCGGCACGTTCCGGTGGATCAGCGCCTTCGGCAGCCGTTCCGCGAGGTCCGAGGGCCGGTCGAGCGAGCCGAGCCGGGTCGCGAAGGTCACCGTGCGCGGCCCGGCCGCGTCGAGCGCCACCCACACGTGCCGGCGCCCGATCTCGTCGCAGGTGCCCTCCACGAGCAGCCCGCCGGGCGCGAGCCGGCCGCAGAGCCGCGCCCAGACGGCCGCGACCTGGTCCTCGTCGTACTGGCGCAGCACGTTCGCGGCCCGGATCAGGGCGACCCGGCCGGGGACCGGCACCTCGAAGCCGCCGTGCAGGAAGGCGAGGCCCTCGTGAGCGGCCTCGTACGGCTTCGCGGCCTCGACGCGGGCGGGCTCGATCTCGATCCCGTACAGCAGGGTGCGGGGGTCGGCGGTGCGGAGCCGGGCCAGGAGCTCGACGGCGGTCCAGGGGGCGGCCCCGTACCCGAGGTCGACGGCGAGCGGCGGCTCGGGGGAGCGGCGCAGGGCCGGGCCGTGGACGGCGGCGATCCAGCGGTCCATGCGGCGCAGCCGGTTCGGGTTGGTGGTCCCGCGGGTCGGGGTGCCGACGGGGCGGGTGGTGCGCGGGGCCATGTCATGAGCGTAAGGGGTGCCTCTCCGACCGGTGGCCCCGGCAACGAATTGGCAAAGCAGCGGGGCCGGCGGAAATGAAAGGGGCGATTCCGGTGTTGTGGCCGCTGGAGGACGTAACCCGCCCTCCAGCAGTCATGCCCGACGAGCTCAGCCGCCCAGCTCAGCCCCCCGAGCGGAAGGACCGCCGACGTGAGCCAGTACGTGTCCCGGTTCGCCGGTACCCGGCACCGGCACCCGGCGCCGGCCAGGCTCCGGCTCCCCGGCCGGCACCGCACCCCCCGGCGCGTGGCCATGCTCAGCGTCCACACCTCGCCGCTGCACCAGCCCGGCACGGGTGACGCGGGCGGGATGAACGTCTACATCGTCGAGCTGGCGAAACGACTCGCCGCCATCGACATCGAGGTGGAGATCTTCACCCGGGCCACCACCGGCGGTCTCCCGCCGGTGGTCGAGCTGACCCCGGGCGTGCTCGTACGCCATGTGGACGCGGGCCCGTACGAGGGTCTGGCGAAGGAGGAGCTGCCGGCGCAGCTCTGCGCCTTCACGCACGGCGTGATGCAGGCCTGGGCGGGCCATCGGCCCGGCCACTACGACCTCGTCCACTCCCACTACTGGCTCTCCGGACACGTCGGCTGGCTGGCCGCCGAGCGCTGGGGCGTCCCGCTCGTGCACGCCATGCACACCATGGCGAAGGTCAAGAACGCGGCGCTGGCCGAGGGCGACACGCCAGAGCCCGCGGCCCGGGTGATCGGCGAGACGCAGATCGTCGCGGCCGCCGACCGGCTGATCGCGAACACGGCCGAGGAGGCCGACGAGCTGGCCCGCTTCTACGAGGCGGACCCGGGCAAGATCGCGGTGGTGCACCCGGGTGTGAACCTGGACCACTTCCGCCCCGCCGACGGCCGCGCGGCGGCCCGCGCCCGCCTCGGCCTGCCGCAGGACGCGTTCATACCGGTCTTCGCGGGCCGGATACAGCCGCTGAAGGCCCCGGACATCCTGCTCAGCGCCGCGGCGCGGCTCCTGGAGCAGGACCCCTCGCTGCGCGGCCGGATGGTCGTCCCGGTGGTCGGCGGCCCGAGCGGCAGCGGCCTGGCCAAGCCGGAGCAGCTGCAGAAGCTGGCGGCCCGGCTCGGGATCGCGGACATCGTGCGCTTCCACCCGCCGGTGGGCCAGGACAGGCTGGCCGACTGGTTCCGTGCCGCGTCGGTCCTCGTCATGCCCTCGTACAGCGAGTCCTTCGGCCTGGTCGCGATCGAGGCGCAGGCGGCGGGCACGCCGGTCGTCGCGGCGGCGGTCGGCGGGCTGCCCGTGGCCGTACGGGACGAGGTGACCGGTTTCCTCGTGCAGGGGCACGACCCGGGGGACTACGCGCGGGCGCTCGGCCGGTTCGTGGCGGACCCGTCGCTGTCGGCGCGGATGGGCGAGGCGGCGGCGCTGCACGCGGGTTCCTTCGGCTGGGACACGGCGGCCTCGGGCACGGCGGACGTGTACACGGCCGCCATGCACGACCACCGGCTGCGGGAGAACCGCCGTCGCGTACGCTCGCACCATGGCTGAGACCGAGGTCGTCCGGCGGATCGTCGAGGACACGTTCAAGGACGCGGAGCTGGACTGGGAGTCCCCGGAGCCCGGCTCGTACGTCGTGAAGCTCCCGGGCACGCGGAAGCTGTTCACCACCCTGTCGCTGCGGGTGGGCCGCCACTCGGTCTCCCTCAACGCCTTCGTCATCCGACACCCGGACGAGAACGAGGCGGGGGTCCACCGCTGGCTCCTCGAACGCAACCTCAAGCTGTACGGGGTGAGTTACGCGGTCGACGCCCTCGGCGACGTCTACCTCGCCGGCAAGCTCCCGCTGGCCGCGGTCACCCCGGAGGAGCTGGACCGGCTGCTCGGCTCGGTCCTGGAGGCGGCGGACGGCGACTTCAACACCCTCCTGGAGCTGGGCTTCGCGTCGGCGATCCGCCGGGAGTACGAGTGGCGGGTCTCGCGCGGCGAGTCGACCCGGAACCTGGACGCCTTCAAGAACCTGACACAGAAGCCGACGCGCTGACCCCTTCCCGCGAGGGCCCCCTGCTGCCCTGTCCGTCCCGCGAAGCTGTACGAGGCCCAGCGGGCGCTCGGTCGGGAGTGACGGTGGTGCTCCGGTAGCGGCCCGGCGTCGTGCCGAACTCGCGGCGGAAGGCGTGGGAGAGGGCGTACGGGGAGGCGTAGCCGACGTGGCGGGCGACGGTCGCCAGGGGGGCTTCGGTGTCACGGAGCAGGGCGGCGGCGCGGGTCAGCCGCCACCAGGTGAGGTACGCCATCGGGGGCCGGCCCACCAGGGTGGTGAAGCGGCGGGCCAGGGTCGGGCGGGAGACGCCCGCCTCGGCCGCGAGCCGGTCGACGGTCCAGGGCGCGGCCGGGTCGGAGTGCAGGGCGCGCAGCGCGGCGGCGGCCACCGGGTCGCCCAGGGCCGCCGGCCACGTTCCGGTCGTGCTCCCGGCCGCCATCCAGGACCGGATCATGTAGACGAACAGCAGGTCGAGCAGGCTGGGGAGCGCCAGGGAGGCGCCGGGGCGCCGTGCGTCCAGCTCGCCCTCCAGGAGGCCGATGGCGGCCCGGAGTTCGGGATGGGCGCCCTCGCCGGCCGGCAGGTGGACGAGCGGAGGGAGTTCGGCGAGCAGCGGGTGCGCGTGGCGGTGGTCGAGGCGGTACTTGCCGCACAGCAGCTCGACCTCGCGCGCGCGTGGGGCCGGTCGGGGCGGGCGCGGGAGGCTTCCGTCGGCCCAGCGGTCGAAGGGCACGGCCCCCGCCACGGTCTCCGCGTCGGCGGGCGCGTCGGCGATGACGTGCCCGGTGCCGTGCGGGAGCAGCACCGCGTCGCCCGTACCGAGCGCGACCGGTTCGCCGCCGTCGGGCAGCAGCCAGCAGCTGCCCCTGAGGACGATGTGGAAGCCGGCCCCTTCGTACGGGGCGAGCCGCGCGCACCAGCGTCCTCCGACCCTGACCCGGTCGGAGGACGGCCGCCCGACCCGTACGGCCGAGATCGCGTCGCTCACCACGTCCATGGCGGGGAGCGTACCGCCGTCGCCGTGAGCCTTTCGCGTATCCGGAAGAGCAGTTCGGGCATTGAGAGGCTCAACTCCCCGTCCCTACTGTCGATCGCATGACGAACGAGAGCGCACAGAGCATCGTCCTGGGGGACGTCGAGATCATCCGGGTCGTCGAGTGGCAGGGCCCGTTCGCGCCTGCCGCCACCCTCGTACCGGACGCCGGGGCAGAGGTGTGGAAGGACAACGAGGAGTGGCTGGCGCCGGACCACTGGGCGCCGGACGGCGACAGCGCGGTGATGGCGCTGCAGACCTGGGTGCTGCGCAGCGGCGGGCGGACCGTCCTGGTCGACACCGGCGTCGGCGACGGGCGGGAGCGGCCCCACTCGCCGCACTTCCACCGGCGGCAGGACGGTCTTCTCGGCCGTCTCGAGCGGGCGGGCATCCGGCCCGGGGACGTCGACGTCGTCGTGAACACCCATCTGCACGCGGACCACGTCGGCTGGAACACGTATGACGCGGGAGGGGAGTGGGCGCCGGCCTTCCCGAACGCCCGGTACCTCCTCCCGGCCGCCGACGACTTCCACTTCGGGCCGGAGAACGCGTACGGCGGCGGCCTCCGGGAGGAGGACCGGCTGATCTACGAGGACAGCGTGGCGCCCGTGCACCGCGCGGGGCTCGTGACGCTCTGGGACGGCTCGTACCGCATCGACGAGAACCTCGTCCTGGAGTCCGCGCCCGGCCACACGCCCGGATCCGCCGTGCTGCGGCTCGCCTCCGGGACGGACAGGGCGGTCTTCGTCGGCGACCTCCTGCACAGCCCTGTGCAGATCCTCGACCCGGCGCGCGCCAGCTGCTTCTGCCTGGACGCGGCCGGGGCGGCGGCCAGTCGCCGCCGGATCCTCGAACGGGCCGCCGACGCGCGGGAACTGGTCGTCCCCGCGCACTTCGGCGGGGCGGGCGCCGCCGAAGTGCGCAGGGACGGGACGGGGTTCGCCGTGACCGGGTGGGCGGCCTACGGGAGGGGGTGAGTCACGCGCCGACGGCGGAGGACTCGGAGTTCTCGGTGCGGGCGGCGGTGGGGGCGTCGACTCCGGCCGCGTCCGTCTCCTCGGAGAGGGCCTTGCGCAGGCGGGTGAAGTAGCCGACGGCCGCCACGACGCCGATCGCGGTCGTCACCGCCCACAGCACGTCCGGTCCCGGCCCGCCGACGATCGCGCCGGCGCCGATCGGGGCGACGAAACCGGCGACGGCCCAGGACATGCCCATCACGCCCTGGTAGCGGCCCCGGGCGTGCTCGGGGGCGAGGCGGGCGGTGGCGGCGGCGTTCGTCGGGACGTGGATCATCTCGCCGACCGTCCAGACGACCACGGTCGCGGCGAAGGCCACGGGGGAGCCGGCGAGGGCGGTGGCGCCGGTGCCGAGGGCGAAGAGGAGCGCGGAGAGGGTCAGCAGGAGGACGGGGGAGCGCTTGTCGGTCAGCTTGTTGACGAGCAGCTGGAAGCCGACGATCACGATGCCGTTGACGGCGATGACGACGCCGTACGAGGAGGGGGAGAGGCCCTGGTTCGCCATGGTGAGCGGCAGGCCGATCCAGGGGGCGGTGAAGACGAGGCAGACGAGCAGGTTGAGCAGGACGAGGGTGCGGAAGGGCGCGTCGCGGAGCACGGTCAGCATGCTGACCTTCTCCTCGGCGACCGGCTCGCCCTGCTTGTCGACGGCGGCCTCGGGACGGGTCTCGGGGAGCCGGAGGAAGACGATGACGGCGCACAGCGTGGTGGCGACGGCGTCGACGACGAAGAGGGTGCGGTAGCCGAGGAAGGCCGCGGCGCCGCCGGCGATGGAGGCGACGGCGAAGCCGAGGTTGAGGGCCCAGTAGTTGAGGGCGTACGCCCGGCGCACGTCGTGGGCGGGGACCATGTCGGCGATGGTCGCGTTGATGGAGGGGCGGACGGCCTGCATGGCGACGCCCATGAGGAGGACGACGGCGGCGATGGCCCAGGCGCTGGTGACGACGGCGAGGGCGGCGGCGCAGGCGGCGGCCGCGAGGTGCATGGTGACCATGGTGGGGCGGCGGCCCCAGCGGTCGGTGAGGGCGCCGCCGAGCGGCGATCCCGCCACGCCCCCCAGTCCGTGGAGAGCGACGACGAGTCCGGCGAACCAGGCGGAGTGCCCGAGCTCCACGGTCAGGTAGAGGGAGAGGAAGGTCAGGACGAAGGCGCCGGTCCGGTTGACCAGGGTGGACAGCCACAGCCACCAGAAACCCGGGGGGAGGCCGGAGACCGTCTCGCGGGCTGATCGTCTGAGCGAATCGATGGACATGTGTGGCGGCCCCCCTGTGGTGCGTAAGCCCTGCTTCCGGCTCTCGTAACTTACGCATCTCATACGTCGGACGCCAGCGAATTGACGACGCGCGTCAATCGTCAGCGGTCGATTAGGCTCGTACGCATGGCCGACGCACCGTACAAGCTGATCCTCCTCCGCCACGGCGAGAGCGAGTGGAACGAGAAGAATCTGTTCACCGGATGGGTGGACGTGAACCTCACCGCCAAGGGCGAGAAGGAGGCGACGCGCGGCGGCGAGCTGCTCAAGGACGCCGGCCTCCTGCCCGACGTGCTGCACACCTCCCTCCAGAAGCGCGCGATCCGCACCGCGCAGCTCGCCCTTGAGGCCGCCGACCGCCACTGGATCCCGGTCAGCCGCTCGTGGCGCCTGAACGAGCGCCACTACGGCGCCCTCCAGGGCAAGGACAAGGCGCAGACCCTCGCCGAGTTCGGCGAGGAGCAGTTCATGCTGTGGCGCCGCTCGTACGACACCCCGCCGCCGGCGCTCTCGGACGACAGCGAGTACTCGCAGGCCCACGACGCCCGCTACCAGACGATCCCGCCGGAGCTGCGCCCGCAGACCGAGTGCCTCAAGGACGTCGTCGAGCGGATGCTCCCGTACTGGTACGACAACATCGTCCCGGACCTCCTCGCCGGCCGCACGGTCCTGATCGCCGCCCACGGCAACAGCCTCCGCGCCCTGGTGAAGCACCTGGACGGCATCTCGGACGCCGACATCGCGGGCCTGAACATCCCGACGGGCATCCCGCTCTCCTACGAGCTGGACGAGAACTTCAAGCCCCTCAACCCGGGCGGCACCTACCTCGACCCGGACGCCGCGGCGGCGGCCATCGAGGCCGTGAAGAACCAGGGCAAGAAGAAGTAAGAAAAGCGATCATGCCCCCGACCTGCGCTGACGGCGCAGATCGGGGGCATTTTCACGCTCCGGGCATGGGATTCCGCGTGCGTCGGGCTCCGCTGCTCGAAGCAGGACGCCGCCATTGGTGGAGCGGTCTCGCTGCTGCATCTGGTGCTCCATGCGCGCACAGGTCTCGTCGGGTTCCACGCCGACATGGCCGTCCAGGGCTTCGGCGGACACTGGCAGTCTGCGTCCGAGGCGCGCCGAGCGGAACTGGAGGAGCTCTACTCCGGGTTGCTGACCAGTACCGCGGCGATCGGTGCGCTGCCCGCGGGCCCGTCGTGGGAGTGCTGGCGTCCTGGCCGTGCCGAAGGCCGGCTGATCGGCGGGGTGATCAATCGGACGCGCGGCAGCGGACGCTGTCGCTGCTCGACCCGACGGCAGGTCCGCACGCGATGACTGGACCGGCCGGCTGAGCACCGCGGATCAGTGAGCCGACGGCCCCGGCAGCACCCCAGAAGGCGTCAGCCCAGGACGGGCTTGACTCTCGGGTGACGCGAGACGGCACAGTCAAGGCCGTGGACAGGAGAAACCTGCTGCCGATCGGGCAGTTCTCGCAGGCCAGCGGCCTCTCGATCACCGCGCTTCGGCACTACGACGCCAGTGGCGTGCTGGTGCCGGCGTTCGTCGATCCGGTGAGCGGCTACCGGTACTTCCGGCGTGACCAGGTGCGTACGGCGCAGTCGATCAGGGCGCTGCGGCAGCTGGACATCCCGGTCGAGGAGGTGCGCCGGCTGCTCGGGGGCGGCGAGGAGGGGCTCGCCGCCGCACTGCAGGCGCATCTGCGGGCGGCCGAGCGGCGGCTGGAGGGACAGCGCTCCGTGGTCCACAGCCTGTTGAGCCGACTGACCGAAGGAGCAGAGATGACCCACCGCGTCACCGTCCGCCAGGGCGCCGCCGAACGGATCCTCGTCCGCGGGGCGACCCTGGACAACTCCGGGCTCGACGCCTTCCTCCGCGTCGCCTACCAGGAGATGTACGAGGTCGCCGGCCGCGGCCCGCTCACCTTCACCGGGCCTGCCTTCGTCCGGTTCCACGGGGTGTGCGACGACGAGAACGAGACGCTCGTCGAGGCGTGCCTGCCGTTCTGGGAGGACGGCGCGCAGCCCGCGGAGCTGCCCGAGGGCATGACCGTGCGCGAGCTGCCCGAGAGCATCCTCGCCTGCACGGAGGTCGAGGGCGCGGCCGCCGCGTTCCCGCAGATCCTCGGCGCGTACGACGCCGTCGCCGACTGGATCACCGGGCACGGCTTCGCCTTCGCGGGCCCGGTCCGGATGGTCTACCGCCGGTGGACCGGGACACCGGACCACCCGGGCAACCGCCTGGAGATCGCCTGGCCGATCGACGAGCCTGCCGACGGCTAGCGCTGACGGCTTCGTACAGCCTCGTAGGATCAGCGGCCGTGACGGACACAGACGGAGAACTCCGCTGGCTGCAGCAGTGGTACGAAGCCCAGTGCGACGGCGACTGGGAGCACGAGTGGGGCGTGCGGATCGCGACGCTCGACAACCCGGGCTGGACAGTGGACATCGATCTCGAAGAGACGCCGCTGGCCGGACGGCCCTACGCGCGGGCCGACTTCCGGCGCGGCGACTCCGACTGGGTGATGACGAAGGTGTCGGACGACGTCTTCCAGGCGTCGTGCGGTCCGCGCAACCTGGGGGAAGTGCTGCGTCTGTTCCGGGAGTGGGCCACCTCCGTGGGCCGGGAGCTTTAGCGCGGTCGGTCTTCGTCGTTGTTGTGCCGTGGGTGTTCTGGGGGCGTACCAGGTGTGTGACATCGGGGGGCTCGGCGCTGTCGCGGGGCGTGGGGCGTTGCTACCTTCCCGGCAGGGGTGCGGCCGATGGGTGGCCGCCCGTGTGGAGGGGGCTTCCCGCATGAACGTCGACCGTCTCAGACCCGCTGTCCTCGCGCTCGCCGCCGGCGCGCTGGCCGGGGTGCTCACCGGGTGCCAGAAGGGTGGGTCCGCTGCCGCGCCGACCGCGCCCGCGCCCGCCGCCACGACCACCGCCGCACCCGCTTCGCCCGCCGGGACGACCGCCCCGCCGGCCGCCCCTCCGGCCGTCACCCCGACCGTCGCTCCCGCCGTGAAGAAGCCCGTCGTCGCCAAGCCCCCGGCCCCCAAGACCTCCGCGCCCGCGACGGCCACGCCCAAGGCCGCGGACTGCGTCGACTCGCCTCCCGGGCCCGACGACGTCGACCCCGACGAGTTCGCCCTCTACCGGATCGAGGAGCTCGACCCCAGCACCGGGAAGGTGAACCTCGTCGTCCAGCGCGGGGCCTGGGGGTGCGCCCCCAAGGACTCCGACGGCGCTCCGTTCGTCGGGACCGGCGAGGAGAGCCGCTGGGCGCTCGACCAGGCCGCGTACGTCACCGCCACCAACCCGATCGTCACCAGCACCGAGAACCAGCGGATCGGTGTGCAGGAGCTGATCGACTGGGTCAAGGCCCACCCGGACTCCGGGCTCGTCTTCCGGTTCCAGGTCGGGGACGACGGGGCGATTCACCAGCTGGAAGAGGTCTTCACCCCGTAACGGGCCCTCTCCGCCGGACGGGTGAGGGCGAAACCTTCCGGCTGCCGTGCGCCGCTTGGGGGACGGGGGAGCGGGTTAGGGGTGGGGATGACCTTGGTCGTCTCCCTCGAAACGAGAACCTTCGTGCGTCTCCGCCACTCCCTCGCCGCCGTCTGCGGCGCACTCGCCCTCACCGCCACCCTGGCCTCCCCCGCCCACGCCGCCACCGGCGACTTCCACTACCGGTTCGTCGGGATCAGCGGCGAACCGCAGACGGGCACGCTGGAGGACCCGGCCAGCGGGGAGTGCCTCACGATCCCCGAGGCCGCCGACCCGAGCGCCTCCGAGCCCGCCTTCGCGCCGCACAACGACACGGACGAGAAGGCGATCGTCTTCACCGGGCCCGACTGCTCCGGCGACACCTGGATCCTCCGCCCGCACGGCCGTCCGGCCACCGACCGGCTGAAGCTGCGCTCGGTGGTGTTCTTCCGGCCGTAGCGGGTTCGGCGGGCTTCCTCAGAACCCCTCGCACGCGTGCGCGCGGAAGTCCGCCACCGTCGTCGTACGGACCTTGTCGTCGTCGGTGTACGCGACCTGGTCCGGCCGCAGCTTCTTCAGGTCCGCCAGGGTGAAGGAGTGGTGCAGCGTCGACCAGGAGTTGTCCCGGGTCGCCCCGTGGAGGGTGTAGAGCCGGCCCTCCTTCAGGGCGTGCGGGGGCTCGTCCGGCGTCCAGAAGTTCGTGGCGGTGTCGAAGCCCGGCGGGATGGTCAGCGGCCAGCTCGTGAAGCCGCGGACGGGCACCGCAGAGGTCCAGGAGTCCGTGTACTCCGGTTCCTCCGTGTCCGCCGTGGCCTCCGCGGCCGGGTCCGTGACCGGCTCGTCCGGGTACAGCACCGCCGCGTCCACCTGGTCGTGGCACATCAGGATCACGCCCAGCGGTTCCCCCTCCGCCGTCACCGTGACGCCGGTGAAGCCCGCGACCGGGACCGTGCAGCCGGTGAGGGGGGAGAGGGCGGAGAGGACGACGGCGGTCAGGAGGGTGCGGCGAGTCCAGGGCTTCATGGGCGTCATCCTCGTCCGGTCCGATAATCACCGGTGGGCATGACGGTGAATCGTTACCGTCCTTCGTATGAGCACGTCACTCCGCCTGGAGCCCGTCACCCCCGCCACCATCGACGCCGCCCTCGAACTGCGCGTCCACCCCCATCAGGAGCGCAACGTCGCACCCGTCGTGCGCTCCCTCGCCGAGGCGTACGCCTTCGGGGAGAACGCCTGGCCCCGGCTGATCTTCGACGGTGACGAGCTCGTCGGGTTCCTGATGGCCTTCCTCGACATTCCCTGGAACGAGGAGAAGGACCCCGGTGACCGGCGCAGCGGTCTCTGGCGGCTCAACATCGCCGCCTCCGGACAGGGCAAGGGGTACGGGCGCTTCGCCGTCCAAGCCGTCCGCGACGAGCTCCGCCGGCGCGGCGAGCAGCGGTTCTACGTGACCTGGGAGCCCGGCGAGGACGGTCCCGGCGCCTTCTACGACAAGCTGGGATTCCGTACCACCGGAGAGCTCAGCGGTGACCAGGTCGTCGGTGTGCTCGAGATATAGCGTCCCCCACATATAGAGGGGGGGCGCGTGTACACGCGCCCCCCCTTTCGCCGGTCAGCCCGAGCAGCCCCCGCACTGGCAGGGGGAGCCCGACTGGCAGCCGCATCCGCAGCCCGAGCCGCAGCCGCAGGCGCCGAGCACGGGCAGGAACACCGCTTCCCGCGGCGCCTCCGTACCGGATTCCGTCGTCATGGGGGATTCGGCCATGGGGTCCCTCCCTTTCGAGGCGCGCTTCGCCTCCCCCCATTGCATGCCCACAACGACCGGCGCATCAACGGCGCATCGGCGCCCGTGCGCCTACGCGCCTTCCACCGGCGCGTCCGCGGCCTGCAGCTCGTCGGCGTGCTCACCCGTCACCAGGTACACGACGCGCTTCGCCACCGACACCGCGTGGTCCGCGAACCGCTCGTAGTACCGGCCGAGCAGCGTCACGTCCACGGCCGTCTCGATGCCGTGCTTCCACCGGTCGTCCATCAGGTGCTGGAAGAGCGTCCGGTGCAGCAGGTCCATCTCGTCGTCGTCCTGCTCCAGCTGGAGCGCCAGGTCGACGTCCTTGGTGATGATGACCTCCGCCGCCTTCGCCATCAGGCGCTGCGCCAGCTGCCCCATCTCCAGGATGGTGGCGTGCAGGTCCCGGGGCACCGCCGTGGCCGGGAACCGCAGCCGCGCGAGCTTCGCCACGTGCTGCGCCAGGTCGCCGGAGCGCTCCAGGTCGGCGCTCATCCGCAGCGAGGTCACCACGATCCGCAGGTCCGTCGCCACCGGCTGCTGCCGGGCGAGCAGCGCTATCGCCCGCGCCTCCAGATCGTGCTGGAGGTCGTCGACCTTCTGGTCCGCCGCGATCACGCTCTCCGCGAGCTTGAGATCCGCGTCGAGCATCGCCGTCGTGGCGCGCCCGATCGCCGACCCGACGAGCCGGGCCATCTCGACCAGGCCTTCGCCGATCGAGTCCAGTTCCTCGTGGTACGCGTCCCGCATGGATGTCCCTCTCTACGCAAAGCTCCGGGGTCCGGGTGGGGCTCGGACCCCCACGCTCCCACGTTCGGCCCCCTGTGCGTCCGATTCCACCCCCTGAAATGAACCGGCACTTTCCCCTAGGTGAACTCTGGGCGACTCCCGCCACCCCGGCCGTCAGGGCAAATGAACCACCCGCATCTCCACGGTGAACTCTGGGCGACGACTGTTCGAGCAGCCACTCGGACGGCTGGGAGAGTGTCCGCGACCCCGCATAACCTTGGAGGCATGGACGTGAACGCGGCGGTCGCCGCATTGGCAGCGATCGCCGGCGTGTGCACCGGCGTGATCGCCATGCTGGCGTTCCGCTGGAGCGAGCGCGACCAGGCGCGACCGACCCGTACGTCGCTGCACACCGACGCCGTGCTCCCGCCCGGCGTCGACACCGTGCTGTCCGTGCTGCGCTCCTCCGCGGTCGTTCTCGACGAGAGCGACTCCGTGGTGAAGGCCAGCTCGGCGGCGTACGCGCTCGGCCTGGTCCGCGGCGGCAAGCTGGCCGTCGAACCCATGCTCAACATGGCCCGTGACACCCGCCGCGACGGGGAGATACGGCAGGTGGAGCTGGACCTGGCCCGGCGCGGCACCGGACGCGGCGAGGCCCTCGCCGTCTCCGCCCGGGTCGCCCCGCTGGGCTCGCGGCTGGTGCTGCTCCTGGTCGAGGACCTCACCGAGGCCCGCCGTATCGAAGCGGTACGGCGCGACTTCGTCGCCAACGTGAGCCATGAGCTCAAGACTCCCGTCGGCGCGCTCTCCCTGCTCTCCGAGGCGGTCATGGACGCCTCGGACGACCCCGAGGCGGTCACCCGCTTCGCCGGCCGGATGCAGATCGAGGCGACCCGCCTCACCAACCTCGTACAGGAGCTCATCGACCTCTCCCGGGTGCAGAACGACGACCCGCTGGAGGACTCCGAGCCGGTGTCCGTGGACGAGCTCGTCGCCGAGGCGATCGACCGCTCCCGGCAGCCCGCCTCCACCAAGCAGATCACCATGGTCTCCGGCGGCGCCGCCGACCTGTACGTATGGGGCAGCCGGGGCCAGCTCGCCGCGGCCCTCGGCAACCTCGTCGAGAACGCCGTCAACTACTCACCGGCCCGTACCCGGGTGGGCATCGCCGCCCGTCGTGTCGCCGCGCCCGCCGGCGACGTGATCGAGATAGCCGTGACCGACCAGGGCATCGGCATCCCCGACAAGGACAAGGAGCGCGTCTTCGAGCGCTTCTACCGCGTCGACCCCGCCCGCTCCCGTGCCACCGGCGGCACGGGGCTCGGCCTGGCCATCGTCAAGCACGTGGCCGCCTCGCACGGCGGGGAGGTCACCGTCTGGAGCACGGAGGGTCAGGGCTCCACCTTCACCCTGCGGCTGCCCGAGGCGGGCGCCGTACGGGACCGCCGGCCCGCCTCGTCCTCCACCCCCGATCTCATGACCGAACCGCTTACCGCCCCGGAGGTCCTTCCGTGACCCGAGTGCTCGTCGTCGAGGATGAGGAATCCTTCAGCGACGCCCTGTCGTACATGCTCCGCAAGGAGGGCTTCGAGGTCGCCGTCGCGGCGACCGGGCCCGACGGCCTCGACGAGTTCGAGCGCAACGGAGCCGACCTCGTCCTCCTCGACCTGATGCTTCCGGGTCTGCCCGGTACCGAGGTCTGCCGCCAGCTGCGCGGCCGCTCGAACGTCCCGGTGATCATGGTGACCGCCAAGGACAGCGAGATCGACAAGGTCGTCGGCCTGGAGATAGGAGCCGACGACTACGTGACCAAGCCCTTCTCCTCGCGGGAGCTGGTCGCCCGCATCCGCGCGGTGCTGCGCCGCCGCGGCGAGCCGGAGGAGGTCACCCCGGCGGCCCTGGAGGCCGGCCCGGTCCGCATGGACGTCGACCGCCACGTGGTCACGGTCTCCGGCGGCAAGGTCGACCTGCCGCTGAAGGAGTTCGACCTCCTGGAGATGCTGCTGCGCAACGCGGGCCGTGTGCTCACCCGTATGCAGCTCATCGACCGGGTCTGGGGCGCGGACTACGTCGGCGACACCAAGACCCTCGACGTCCACGTGAAGCGCCTCCGCGCCAAGATCGAGCCCGACCCCGGTGCGCCGAGGTACCTGGTGACGGTGCGGGGCCTGGGGTACAAGTTCGAGCCGTAGAACCCGGCCCGGCCCGACGAGGCCGGACGGAGTCCGGCGCAGCGTCCCGAAGCCCGCGAGGCCCCCTGGGGCCTCGCGGTGCGAGGGGCGCGTCCGGGATGGGGTTCGAGCCCGACCCCGGTGCGCCGAGGTACCTGGTGACGGTGCGCGGCCTCGGCTACAAGTTCGAGCCGTAAACGCCGGTCGTACGCCAGCCGGTCGTACGCCAGCCGGTCGTACGCGGAAGGGGCGCCCCCTGGTGGGGGCGCCCCTTCGGCGTACGACTGCTTCCGTCAGTGACCGGCGGCCGTCGTCGGCTCGCCCGACGCCGGGGTCTCCGTGCCGTGCTCGGCGCCGTGGGAGGCCTCAGCCGACGGGGACGCCGTGCCCGACGGGGACGCCGTGCTGCTCGGCTCGGCCGGCGGGGCCGCCGGGACGATCGTGGGGCCGAAGTCCTTGAAGTAGCTCTTCGACGGGACGACGAAGGCGCTCAGGCTCACGTCACCGGTCCTGCTCAGCTTGAAGACGAGCTTCTGCGAGTCGCCGTCACGGGCGGCCTCGGAGCCGTTCTCGATCATGGCGGAGGCGTTGCCCTCGCCGCCGATGACGACAGAGCCGTGGGCCGGGACGACGATCGGGCCGTCGCCCTCGGCCGCCTTCAGCTTCACGACGGAGGCCGTGCCGGGCAGGCGGATCGCGTCGACGGTCTGCGGCAGGCTGCCGTTGTTGAAGACGGTGGCCGAGACGGCGGCCGGGCCCTTGGTGCCGGGCAGCGGCTGGGTGATGACCAGCGCGTTCTGGATCTTGACGTCGTCGACCGTGACGGCGGCGTTGTCCGGCCGGACCTCGAGGGTCTGCGCGTCGTTGCCCGCACCACAGGCGGAGAGCGCGGCGACGGAGAACACGATGGCGGTGGCGGCGAGGGCGCCGCGTCGAAGGCTGCGGCTCACGGCGGCGGCATCTCCTAGGACGTACGGACGGGCGTGGGAACTAAGGGACAGCTAAAGGTGTGTCAGCGCGCTTAGGTTACCGAGCCTCACTCCGCGTCCCGCACCCGACCCGCCCCTAACCGGTCACAGCCGCCCCAGGTGGCCTGCGGTGCCGGCCCTCGCGTCGCCCGTCGCGCACTCCTCGGTTGTCACCCCGCGTGGCCGGATCACGACCCATTGACCTGTTGTTCACATAACCGCCTTGATCAATTCGGCGGCGGCTCCGCATTCCCCCGAGCCGGCCCTCCGGAAAATCCCCCACCGGTGTCGGTTGATGTCCACTGATCAATTTCGGGAATCATCCCGGGATGCATCCGTACGGGTGGCCGATCCTCGAACGGAGTAGGGGAAGAAGCCCGCTCCGAACCAGACAAAACGGGGCATCGCCCCTCCCTCGGGGGCCTCCGGGCATGTGTAACGTGCGCGTTTCTCTCCGTCCACGCAGCCGCTCCGACCTGCGAATACCGCCTTCCGGAAGCCCTCCGCAGCACGTTCGTGTCACCGTTGTCAAGCCCCGAGATATGCCCTGACCTGCGAAAACGCCATTCAGAAGAAGCCGAATCCGTGTTACCCTGGATAGCCACGGAAGGGGTACCTGTCACATGACGTTCAAGGTTGGCGACACCGTGGTCTATCCCCATCACGGGGCCGCGCTGATCGAGGCCATCGAAACTCGCCAGATCAAAGGCGTGGACAAGACCTACTTGGTGCTCAAGGTCGCGCAGGGCGACCTGACGGTTCGTGTGCCGGCGGACAATGCGGAGTTCGTCGGTGTTCGCGATGTGGTCGGTCAGGACGGGCTGGACCGGGTCTTCGAGGTGCTGCGCGCGCCGTACGCCGAAGAGCCGACGAACTGGTCCCGTCGCTACAAGGCGAATCTCGAGAAGCTCGCCTCCGGCGATGTCATCAAGGTCGCCGAAGTGGTGCGCGACCTGTGGCGTCGTGAGCGCGAGCGCGGACTCTCCGCAGGTGAGAAGCGCATGCTCGCCAAGGCTCGGCAGATCCTGGTCAGCGAGCTGGCCCTCGCGGAGAACACGAACGAGGACAAGGCCGAGGCGCTCCTCGACGAGGTCCTCGCGTCCTGAGCCGCGTTCCCAAGTGAAGCAGTGAAGCGATGCCGCGGTGCCCGCTGGCGTGCTGTGATCCACACAGTGCTGCCGTCGGGCGCTGCGGCATGTTCGCGTGCGTCGCCTGTTCGCGTACGTTTGCGGAGCGTACGCGTCACCGCACCACTGAAGTAGCCCGCACCCCCTGAACTTCTCAACGCCCGAACCCCTGTGCCCACGCGGCCACGCCTCGACCGTCGTCACGGAAAGGGCCCGGTCAAGGCGGTGCGTCCGGCACGGTGAGGCCATACCCATGTCGGCCGCGGAAACAAACCTGCCGGAGTGCAACCGATGTCAGACGAAGTGCGTCCCAGTCGTACCGCCGTGGTGATCCCGGCCGCAGGGCGGGGCGTGCGCCTCGGCCCGGGCGCCCCCAAGGCGCTCCGCGCGCTGAACGGCACCCCCATGCTCATCCACGCCGTCCGCGCGATGGCCGCCTCCCGCGCGGTCTCGCTCGTCGTCGTGGTCGCGCCCAGCGACGGCGCCGCCGAGGTCAAGAACCTCCTCGACGCCCACGCCCTGCCCGAGCGGACCGACTACCTCGTCGTCCCCGGCGGCGACACCCGCCAGGAGTCCGTGCACCTCGGCCTCAAGGCGCTCCCCGAGGGCGTCAGCACCGTCCTCGTCCACGACGCGGCCCGCCCGCTGGTCCCCGTCGAGACCGTGGACGCCGTCATCGAGGCCGTACGGGACGGGGCCGTCGCCGTCGTCCCCGCGCTGCCCGTCGCCGACACCGTCAAGGAGGTCGAGCCGGCCGAGAGGCCCGGCGACCCCGAGCAGGTCGTCGCCACCCCGATCCGCGCCCGCCTCCGCGCCGTCCAGACCCCGCAGGGCTTCGACCACGACACCCTGGTCAACGCCCACGCCACCGTCGCCCTCACCGGCGAGGGCGCCACCGACGACGCCGGCATGGTCGAGAAGCTCGGCGCGCCCGTCGTCGTCGTGCCCGGCCACGAAGAGGCCTTCAAGGTGACCCGTCCCCTCGACCTCGTCCTCGCCGAGGCCGTACTCGCCCGCAGGAGGGCCAACGATGGCTTCTGAGCTCCCCCTGATCCCCCGTACCGGCATCGGCACGGACGTCCACGCCTTCGAGAGGGGCCGCGAGCTCTGGTGCGCCGGTCTCCTCTGGGAAGGCCCCGACAGTGACGGGTACGGGCTCGCCGGGCACTCCGACGGTGACGTCGCCGCCCACGCCGCCTGCGACGCGCTCTTCTCCGCCGCCGGCATCGGCGACCTCGGCGCCCACTTCGGCACCTCGCGCCCCGAGTGGTCCGGCGCCTCCGGCGTCACGCTGCTCGCCGAGGCCGCCCGGATCGTCCGCGCCGAGGGCTACGAGATCGGGAACATCGCCGTGCAGGTCGTCGGCGTCCGCCCCAAGATCGGCAAGCGGCGCGAGGAGGCGCAGAAGGCGCTGAGCGAGGCGGCGGGCGCCCCCGTCTCCGTCTCCGGCACCACCACGGACGGACTCGGCCTCACCGGCCGCGCCGAGGGCCTCGCCGCCCTCGCGACCGCCCTCGTCTACCCCGTACCGAACCGACAGCCGTGAAAAACGTGCCCTGCCGCCGGGAATCGGTCGCAGGGCACTACCACACGCCCACTACCCTGGAGTGGTGACTATTCGCCTGTACGACACCAGCGCCCGGCAGATCCGTGACTTCACCCCGCTCACGCCGGGCGCCGTCTCGATCTACCTCTGTGGTGCCACCGTGCAGGCGGCCCCGCACATCGGCCACATCCGGTCGGGGCTGAACTTCGACATCATGCGCCGCTGGTTCGCGTACCGCGGCTACGACGTCACGTTCATCCGCAACGTCACCGACATCGACGACAAGATCATCAGGAAGGGCGCCGAGCAGGGCCGCCCCTGGTGGTCCATCGGCTACGAGAACGAGCGCGCGTTCAACGACGGCTACCACGCCCTCGGTTGCCTGCCGCCCACCTACGAGCCCCGCGCCACCGGTCACGTCCCCGAGATGATCGAGATGATGCAGGGGCTCATCGAGCGCGGCCACGCCTACGAGGCGGACGGCAGCGTCTACTTCGACGTGCGCTCCTTCCCCGGGTACCTGGAGCTGTCGAACCAGGACATCGACGACCTCCGCCAGCCCTCCGAGGAGGGCATCACCGGCAAGCGCGACCCGCGTGACTTCGCCATGTGGAAGGCGACCAAGCCGGGCGAGCCCGACTGGGAGACCCCGTGGGGCCGCGGCCGTCCCGGCTGGCACCTGGAGTGCTCGGCGATGGCCCACAAGTACCTGGGCTCCGCCTTCGACATCCACGGCGGCGGCCTCGACCTGATCTTCCCGCACCACGAGAACGAGATCGCCCAGGCCAAGGCCTTCGGCGACGCGTTCGCGCAGTACTGGGTGCACAACGCCTGGGTCACCATGAGCGGCGAGAAGATGTCCAAGTCGCTCGGCAACAGCGTGCTGGTGTCCGAGATGGTGAAGAACTGGCGCCCCATCGTCCTGCGCTACTACCTGGGCACCCCGCACTACCGCTCGATGATCGAGTACAGCGAGGAGTCCCTGCGCGAGGCCGAGTCGGCCTTCGCCCGCATCGAGGGCTTCGTCCAGCGCGCCACCGAGAAGGCCGGGACGACCATCGCCCCCGCCGCCGAGGTGCCGCCGGCCTTCGCCGAGGCCATGGACGACGACCTGGGCGTGCCGCACGCGCTGGCGATCATCCACACCACCGTCCGCCAGGGCAACAGCGCCCTCGCCGCGGACGACAAGGACGAGGCCATCGCCCGCCTCGCCGAGGTCCGCGCCATGCTCGGCGTCCTCGGCCTCGACCCGCTCGACCCGCACTGGGCCGAGGAGGCCGGTGGCGGCGAGGAGCTCCACGGCGTCGTCGACACCCTCGTACGCCTCGTGCTCCAGCAGCGCGAGTCGGCGCGCGAGCGCAAGGACTGGGCGACCGCGGACGCGATCCGCGACCAACTGGCCCAGTCCGGCCTCGCCATCGAGGACAGCCCCGACGGCCCCCGCTGGACGCTGGGCAACCGTTAGAAGACGTGCCGCTCGGGACTCCGGGCGGCACACTTCAGTTACAGACTTCGTACGTCAGCAGAGGAAACAGGTAGTAGTCATGGCCGGGAACAGCCAGCGCAGGAACCGTCGCACGTCCAACAAGAAGGGTGCGACGGTCGGCAGCGGTGGCCAGCGGCGCAAGGGCCTCGAAGGCAAGGGCCCGACCCCCAAGGCCGAGGACCGCAAGGGTCACAAGGCGTTCCGCGTCTCCAACGCGATCGCCCGGCAGGCGGCCAAGCGCCGCCCCGCGCCCCGCCGCGGCGGCCCCAAGGGCGCCAACGAGATGGTCGTCGGCCGCAACCCGGTCTTCGAGGCGCTGCGTGACGGCGTGCCCGCCACGACGCTGTACGTGCAGCAGTTCATCGACAACGACGAGCGGGTGCGCGAGGCCCTCCAGCTCGCCGGCGCGCGCGGCAACATCAACCTGATGGAAGCCCCGCGCCCCGAGCTCGACCGCATGACCAACGGGCTGAACCACCAGGGTCTGGTCCTCGTCGTCCCGCCGTACGAGTACGCGCACCCCGAGGACCTCACCGCCGCCGCCTACGACGACGGCGAGGAGCCGCTGATCGTCGCCCTCGACGGCGTCACCGACCCGCGCAACCTCGGCGCGATCGTCCGCTCCGTCTCCGCCTTCGCGGGCCACGGCGTGGTCATCCCCGAGCGCCGCGCCGCCGGCATGACCGCCGGCGCCTGGAAGACCTCGGCCGGCACCGCCGCCCGCACCCCGGTCGCCCGCGTCACCAACCTGACCCGCGCCCTGCAGGAGTACAAGAAGGCCGGCATCGCGGTCGTCGGCCTCGCCGCCGAGGGCACGCACGAGGTGCAGGACCTGGAGGCGCTCGGCGGCCCGGTCGTCATCGTCGTCGGCTCCGAGGGCAAGGGCCTCTCCCGGCTCGTCGGCGAGACCTGCGACTACCTGGTCCGCATCCCGATGCCGGGCGGCGCCGAGTCGCTCAACGCCGGTGTCGCCGCCGGTGTCGTGCTCTACGAGGCGGCCCGCCGCCGCATGCGCTGACCCGAACGAGGGAACCGCCCCGGCCGTGATCTTGACGGGCCTCGGACATTTGGCAACCGTCAAGGCAGTGTCCTAACCGCACATCACTCGGTTAGATGAGTGTGGACACCAGAACGCCCCGGCCGGGGTTCGACGATCAGCCCGCGCTGAGCATGGTCAAGGTGGATTCCGATCCCGCCCAGGTGATCGTGAACCACGCCAGCTTCCGTGTGCGGCTCGCGCCGGCCCCGCAGCCGAAGTTCGCGGCCCGCACCGCCGCTCTGTCCGGAGTGGGCGCGGGCGGCCCGCGCCGTCGCCCCGTCGTGTGGACCGGAAAGTCCGCGCCGGGCGCGACCGGCCTGCTGCAGGCCGTGCGCGAGTCGTCCGTCTCCACGCTCGAACCCGTCGGACACGGCGGGCACGGAGTCGGCGACACCCAGGCCATCCCGCGCCTCGACACCACCATGCCCACCCCGGTGGTGCCCGCCGAGGCCGCGCCCCTGCTGCCGCCGATGCGCCGCGCCGAGGGCGCCTACGACGAGGTGTACGACCTCGGGCCCGAGCCCACCGAGCCGTACGCGCACGACGCACCGGGCGCCCGGGCCGCGCAGCGCCACGGCCAGGACAACGTCCGGCACGCCTACTACCCCGGCCGCCGGATGAACCTCGGCGTCGTCCTGCTCCCGCTCCGGGTCTTCCTCGGCTTCATCTCCATCTACGCGGGCATGGGCAAGCTCTGCGACCCCGTCTACTTCGACGGCGGCGAGCGCGGCTCGATGGTGAAGTGGCTCAACTCCCTGCACCCCTGGGCCCTCGCCGAACCGCTGCGCGACTTCGCCCTCCAGCACCCCGTCGGCGCCGGACTCACCGTCGCCTTCCTCCAGGTCGTCGTCGGCGTCCTCACGGTCCTCGGCCTCTGGCAGCGCGTCGCCGCCGTCGTCGGCGCCCTGCTCTCCGCCGCCCTCATCCTGACCGTCAGCTGGAAGACCGTCCCGGTCTACGACTCCGCCGACATCATCTACCTGGCCGCCTGGTCCCCGCTGATCATCGCCGGCGCCCCCGTCTACTCCCTCGACGGCCGCCTCGCCGGCGAGGCCTGGCGGACCCTCGGCCCCCGCGCCGAACTCTGGGACCTCCGCCGCCGCGTCACCCGCCGCAGCACCCTCCTCGCCGCCGTCGTCGTCGGCCTCACCCTCCTCGTCGGCTCCGTCCTCGGCGGCGCCGTCCGCTCCACCGAGATGGTCACCGTCCCGGGCCCCAACGACGACCCGATCAACCACCTGCCCGGCCAGCCGCTCCCGCAGGAGCCGACCCGCCGGGCGCCCTCGAAGGCCGCGTCCACGGCGCCCGAGCCGGCCGCGACCACCGAGGCCCCGGCGCGGAGCGAGGAGACCGAGGAGGCCACCCGGCCCACCGAGACGACCCGCCAGTCCACCCGGACCCAGGAGCAGCGGCCGACCGCCACGCAGGGCACGGGCACCGGCGGCCGTACGCCCACGCAGTCGAAGCCGGCGCCCCCGCCGTCCACGAGCGACAGCCCGGGTACCAGCGGCGGCACGTCGAGCGGCGGCTCGACCGGCTCCACCAGCACCCCGTCCGAGAGCGGTTCGACGTCGGGCGGCGCGCACAACCCGATCGGCGGCCTGCTGGGCTGACGCGGGGAAGGGCGAGGGCGGCACCGCATCCGTGCGGTGCCGCCCTTTCGCGTACCGGCTGCCGTCAGGACTTCTGGGCGGCCAGTTCCTTGGCGGCCTCCGTGAGGTCCTTGGCGGTGTCGATGGCCCTCCAGTAGGCGCCCTGGGGCAGCGGGAAGCCCGCCAGGCGCCGCTCGCGGGCGAGGCGGGGGAAGGTGGTGCGCTCGTGGTCGCCGAGGTCGGGGAGGAGCTCGGTGAAGGCCGCGGCGAAGACGTACACGCCGGCGTTGATGAGGAACGGCGACGGCGGCGCCTCGATGAAGTCGGTGACGTTCCCGAAGGTGTCCGTCTCGACGGCGCCCCACGGGATCCGGGGGCGGGCCAGGGCGAGCGTCGCGAGGGCGTCGCGCTCGGCGTGGAAGGCGGCCATCTCGCGCAGCGAGAAGCGGGTCCAGATGTCGCCGTTGGTGGCGTACCAGGGCTGGTCCGGGGCGGGCAGGTGCGCGGCGGCGTACTTGAGCCCGCCGCCGCGGCCGAGGGGCTCTGTCTCGACGACCGTCGTCACCTTCAGCGGCAGATCCGCGGTGGCCAGCCAGTCCTGGAGCACCTCGGCGAGGTGGCCGCAGGAGACGACGGCGTCGGTGACGCCCTCGGAGGCCAGCCAGGACAGCTGATGGCCGATGATCGGGGTCCCGGTGCCCGGGATCTCGACCATCGGCTTGGGGCGGTCGTCGGTGTACGGGCGGAGCCGTGTGCCCTGGCCGCCCGCCAGGACCACGGCCTGCGTCGGAGAGGTGTGCATACGGGGAACGATAGGCGCCCCGTATGTCCGATGTGCGTGACGACGCTCAGCTCGCCCGCATCACGCCGGTCGCGTACGAGGTGTCGCAGACCGGGCGGGAGAAGGACTGGGCGCGGGAGGGGCCGTAGTGCTCGACGGCGGCGCGGCCGAGGGCGCGGGCGATGGAGAAGCAGTGCTTGGCGAGGGAGGGCCGGTTCTCCACCTCGCGCTGGAGGTGGGTGAGGGCGATGCCGGGGTCCTTCTCCTGAAGCTCTGCGAGGAGCTGGTCGCGGAGAATATCCTGCGGGGCACGGGACTTGGCCCGGACGGAGACGTCCGTGGAGGAGGCCGTGAGCTGGGTCCCGGAGTCCTGGCCGGCCCACGGAACGGCGGACACCGCGAGCGTTCCCGAGAGCACCAGGACGACGGGCAGGACGAGGGCGAGAGAGCGGCCGATTCGGCGGGCAGTGTGCGTCACGCAGGCGAGCGTAGCGGCCGGTAGTGATATGGCGACATTTAGTCACTCTCGCGAGGGATGGTTCGAGGCGTCTTTTCGAATCCCGTGTTGACGCGGGGGTTCGGGCGGGGCCCTGAATGCCGGGGTTTTCCGGGGTAAGACCGTTGTGCGCCGGGTGTGCGTCCGTTTAAACGAACGGCCCCGCATCTGCAACAGACGCGGGGCCGTACGGCAGTGCTCGGGGCGGGTCTCAGTCGCTGAGGCGGGCGCCCGTGGAGGTCGAGAAGACGTGCAGCTCGTCGGCGCGCGGCACGACGTGCAGCGTGGAGCCCTTGGCGGGGACGTCACGGCCGCCGACGCGGACCACCAGGTCCTTGTCCTCGCCGCCGACGCGGGTGGAGCCGTACACGAAGCCGTCCGAGCCGAGCTCCTCGACGACGTTCACGGTGACGGCCAGGCCGTCCTTCGAGGTGGCGCTCTGCACGTCGAAGTGCTCGGGGCGGACGCCGACCGTGACGGTGGTGTCGCCGGCGGCGGAGGCGGCGGCGATGGCGTCACGGGTGACCGGGACGACGCTGTTGCCGAACTTGACGCCGCCGTCGGTGATCGGGACCTCGACCAGGTTCATGGCCGGGGAGCCGATGAAGCCGGCGACGAAGAGGTTGGCGGGCTTGTCGTACATGTTGCGCGGCGAGTCGACCTGCTGGAGCAGGCCGTCCTTGAGGACGGCGACGCGGTCGCCCATGGTGAGGGCCTCGGTCTGGTCGTGCGTGACGTAGACCGTGGTGATGCCCAGACGGCGCTGGAGGCCGGCGATCTGCGTACGGGTCGAGACGCGGAGCTTGGCGTCGAGGTTCGACAGCGGCTCGTCCATGAGGAAGACCTGCGGCTCGCGGACGATGGCGCGGCCCATGGCGACGCGCTGGCGCTGACCGCCGGAGAGCGCCTTCGGCTTGCGGTCGAGGTACTCGGTGAGGTCGAGGATCTTCGCGGCCTCCTCGACCTTGGCGCGGATCTCCGACTTGTTGACGCCGGCGATCTTGAGCGCGAAGCCCATGTTGTCGGCGACGGTCATGTGCGGGTACAGCGCGTAGTTCTGGAACACCATCGCGATGTCCCGGTCCTTCGGCGGCAGGTGCGTGACGTCGCGGTCGCCGATGCGGATGGAGCCGGCGTTGACGTCCTCAAGACCCGCGAGCATGCGCAGGGAGGTCGACTTGCCGCAGCCCGAGGGGCCGACGAGGACGAGGAACTCGCCGTCCGCGATCTCGATGTCGAGCTGGTCGACGGAGGGCTTGGTGGCACCCGGGTAGACCCGGGTGGCCTTGTCGAACGTGACGGAAGCCATGGTGATGTGTCCCTTCACCGGCAGGAACGTGCCGGACGATCCGAGTAAAGGAAGGATTGAGGTCTAGTCCACCAGGGTGAACTCCAGGCGACGCTACCTTGACGGTGTCCGATCTGTCAGCAGTCGAGGGCGATGAGATTTTCGAGGGCGGCTCGGCGAGAGGCAGAGCAGCGCAATTTTGACCGCGTGCGCGCGGTGAGGCAGAGCGCATGACTTTTGGCCTGCCACACACGTGACACTTCCTGCTTCCACGCCCGTTGCCGAACCGGTACGACCCTGAGGGCCACACCGAGCCGGTCTTACGCGAGCTCCACAGGCATTCCGGCCGACGGCCCGTCGGTCCGTACTGCTTCTCTTCCTTTACGAGGTCTCTCACGAGGCCATGGCGGCGTCCGGCAGCTCCGACGCCCGGATCAGCGACGGAACCGGCTTCCCCGGCGGCAGCGCCGCCGCCACCCACCAATACAGCCGCATCCCCTCATCCCGGAGATTCACCGCCGCGTTCCGGTCCCGCCCGTGCACGACCCCGCACTCCGCGCAGCCCCACTCACGCACCGACACGTCCAGCCGCGGGCCCTTGGTGTGACAGGCCGAGCACCGCCGCGTCGACGGAAAGAATCGGTCCACGACCACCAGCGTCCGGCCGTACCACGCGCACTTGTACCGCAACTGCCGCAACAGCTCACCCCACGCCGCATCCCTGATCGTCTGATTCAGCTTCGCCTTCCGGCGCCGCCCCTTCCCCCGAGCGGGACGCATCAGATTGGCGATCGGCAGGTCCTCCACCACGAGCACTTGGTTCTCGCGCACGAGGCGGGTGGTGAACTGATCCAACAGATCCCTGCGCACATCACCGATCCGGGCATACAGACACGCGACACGCTCCCGCGCCTTGCCCCGATTCGACGAGCCCTTCTTCTTCCGGTGCAGCTCCCGCTGCCGACGGGCCAACTCCTCCCCGTACTTCTTCAGCAGCCTCGGATGCGCGAGCGACGAACCGTCGTCCAACGTCACCAGCGCCGCCAGACCCAGATCAAGACCCACCGCCTTCGGCGCCGACGTGCCCGGGATGAACACCGGCGGCAACGGATCGATCCGCTCCTCCACCAGCACCGACAGGAAGAAACGCCACGCCCGGTCACGCATCACGCTCAACCGCACCGGCACCTGCCCCGCCGGCAGCGGACGCGACCAGCGGATATCGAGCGGAACCGACTGCTTCGCCAGCGTCACCGACCCCGTACCCGGCCGCTCCGGATCCTCCACCCACCGGAAGCCGGTCCGCACGTACACCGCACTGTCCCGGGACCGCCCCTTCTTCTTCCGCTGCGGATACTTCGCCGACCGCTGGAAGAACCGCGAGAAAGCCCCGTCCAGATGTCGCAGCGCCTGCTGCAACACCGTCGACGACACCTCCCGCAACCACTCCTTCCCCTCCTCCCGCTTCCACCCCGTCAACGCACGACACGTCTCCGCGAACCCGACCGACACCCGATGCCGCTCCCAGGCCCCGACACGAAGCGCCAGGCCCTCGTTGTAGACCCAGCGGCAGGCGCCGAACGTCTTCGACAGCTGCTCGGCCTGGTCGGGGGTCGGGTAGAAGCGGTAGCGGTACACCCGCTGCTGCGTGCCAGCCTCCTTGGCGCGTCGCTGCATAGGGACGGCTACCCGCCCCTGGTGCTTGCGTCGGTCGGCGATGCCCAGGGCATCCCGCTTCACCCGCTTGGCCTCGGCGCCGATCACCCGCCGCGGCGCTTCCTCCGATGACTGCGCCATCGCCCCTCCCCGTCATGCTGTCCGATAGTCGGAACTGCACTCCCGTCCGGTCAACGAACGTGTGGGCGGGTGGTTACGGGGGTGGTGAAGTTACCTCGTAGGGCGTTGGCGTCGCTGTGTAGAGTGGGAGCCACGCGCGAGTGTGAACGCGCGCCTGCCTCCTTAGCTCAGCCCGGCCAGAGCACCCCACTTGTAATGGGAAGGTCGTCGGTTCGAATCCGACAGGGGGCTCTGAGCAGTAACGAAGGGTCCCGGACGCGTCTCGTGTCCGCTCTCGGGGGCCGTCCTGCTCGTGGCCGGTCTGGCGACCGGGACCGGTGCGGCTTTCGCCGCCGGCCAGGACGTGGTCGACTTCCGGTTTGAGAACCGGGTGCTGCAGCCCGGTGACGGCTGGACCGAGGTGTCCCCGAGCGGCCTCGGGGGCATCCCCGACGGCACCCTGGTCTACGCCCTGAGCAAGGCGCCGCTGAGCGACCCGGCCTGGACGAAGGCGGGGCTGCCCACCGAGCTGACCACCTAGCTGCCCTGGGCGCTCCCTGGTACACCGGCAGACAGCGGGCTGCCGAGGGTCTCATCGCCGATAGTCACAGTGCTGCGGACAAGCCGGTTGAGGCCACGGTTGCTGATCCGGTTGAACCATCGGTACGGGCTGGGGCGACACCCCGGGCGCCTCGTACAACTACCTGTTCTGACCGGTTCCTTCGGGAGCCCTTCGGGAGCCCATTGGGGGTCCGGCCCGGCGCACGTCGCCGGGCCGGGCCCCTTCGGCTTGTTCCGACCTCTCCGTGTGCGGGGCTTCGCCGTCCGGGACACTTGTGCGACACGGGGGGCGTACAGGTGATCGGGGTCGTGGGGAGGGTGCGCGGATGAGTCGGCGTTCCGGTGGGCTGATCGGGGTGTGGGCCGAGCAGCAGCGGGTGGCGCAGCGGCAGCGGGAAGGGCAGCACCAGGCGGTGCTGCGGCAGCAGCGGGACGCCGAGCGGGCGCAGCGGGCGTACGAGCGGGACGTCGCGCGGATGCAGCGGGAGCAGCGGGCCGCCTATCGGCAGCAGCGGGACGCCGACGCGCTGCGGCGGACCCAGGAGCTCGATCAGCGGGTCGCTCTCCTGGAGTCGCTGCTCGCGGTGGGCTGTCGGACTCCCGCGTTCGGCGTGGAGTCGCTGCGGCGGGAAGAGGACGTCGAGCCGTTCGCCCCGGGGCCGTTGGGGGAGCCCGTCGCCATGCCGGACCAGCGGTTCTACCAGCCGCAGGGGGCCTGGACGGCGTCCGGGCGTGCCCAGGCCGAGCGGGACGCGCGGGCCCGGTTCGAGCACGACTGGTACGCGGCACAGGCGGCAGAGGCGCGGCGGGTCGAGCAACTGGCGGCGTACCGGCGCGCGTACGACGAGTGGGCGGCCGGCCGCCGGGCCGAGATACGCGCCCACAACAGCGGGATCGACGGGACGGTCGCGGCCCTGCGGGACGGGGAGCCCGACACCGTCGTCGAGTACTTCTCCGCCGTGCTCTTCGCGTCGACCGCCTGGCCCGAGGGGTTCCCCCGTGAGGTGTCGGCCGCCTACGACCGGGCGGGACGCGGGCTCGTGCTCGACTGGGACCTGCCCGGGTACGAGGTCGTTCCCGAGGCCAAGGGCGTCAAGTACCTGCCGAGCACCGACCAGGACAAGGAGGTCCCGCGGCCGGTGACGCAGCGGCGGGCGCTGTACCGGGACGTGCTGGCGCAGAGCGTGCTCCTCGCGGTGCGGGAACTGTTCGCCGCCGACCGGTTCGGGGCGCTGGACAGGGTGGCGCTGAACGGGTACGTGGGCGGGGTGGACCCCGCCACCGGGCTCGCCTCGCGGGTGTGCGTGGCCTCGGTCGTGGTGGAGCGCCCGGTGTTCGACCGGCTGAACCTGGAGCTCGTCGGCGCCGTGGAGTGTCTGACCGGGGCCCTGGGCGGGCGGCTTTCGGCCAAGCCGGAGGAGCGGGTGGCGGTGGCCCCGCTGCTGGCGCCCGACCAGGTGGGTTCCGACGTGGTGGTGCAGGGGGACGGCGAGGAGCCCGATCTGCTGACCATGGATCCGATCGCGTTCGAGGGGCTCGTGGCCGAGCTGTTCCGGGCGCGGGGGCTCCAGGCGGTGACCACGCAACGGTCCGGGGACGGTGGGGTCGACGTGAAGGCGCTCGATCCCGATCCGATCAGCGGCGGGTCGATCGCGGTGCAGGTGAAGCGGTACCGGAACACGGTGCCGCCGTCCGCCGTACGGGATCTGTACGGGACGGTGCAGGACGTCGGCGCCAACAAGGGGGTCCTGGTGACCACCTCGAAGTTCGGGCCCGGCTCGTACACCTTCGCCAACGGGAAGCCGCTGACGTTGATCTCGGGGACCGAGCTGGTGGATCTGCTGCACCAGCACGGGTTGCGGGGCCGCCTGGGCGGGCCCGCCCAGGCGGTGGTGTCCGCGCCCGCGCCCGCGCCGGCCTCCGCGCCCGCCGAGGCCGCCGACGACTTCAACCTGCTGGGGATGGTGTGGTCGGGCTCCGCCGCCCTCGACGTCTGTGCGCTGGTCTGTGCCGGCAACCGGGTCCTGGGCGACGAGTGGTTCGTCTTCTTCAACAACCCCGCGACGCCGGACGGTTCGGTCGCCATGGTGGCGGCCGCGCCCGGTGACCGCGCGGCCGTGCGGGTCGGTTTCGACGCGCTGCCCGCGCGGGCGGACCGGCTGGTTCTGGTGGCGGCGGTGGACCCGGAGGTGAACCCCGAGGCGGATCTGGGCGGGTTCACGGAGGCGGGGATCCGGCTGCGGGACGACGCGGGGGCCGAGCTCGACCGTCTGGAGGTGTCCGACGGGCGGCCGGGGGAGACCGCGCTCGTCCTCGGGTCGTTCCGGCGGCGGGCCGGAGGCGACTGGGACTTCGTCCTCGGCGGGAAGGGGTACCGGGGCGGGTTGGAGGAGCTCGTGGGGGACTTCGGTATCGAGGTGGAGTAGCCCCAAGCCCCACCGGAGGCCGTCCGGTGGGGGCGGCGTCCGGTGGGTCTGTCCGCTGGGCCTGTCCGGGTGGGGCCGCGAGGTGTCAGCGGCCGCTGAGGCGGTTCGCCAGGACGGCCACGCGGTCCGTCTCCGCCGTGTGGGTGGTGGCCTCGCGGCGGTCGGCGCCTCGGAAGGCGGCGTACATGGTCTGGACGCCGAGCCAGCGCAGCGGCTCCGGCTCCCACTTGCGGACCTTGTGGTTCACCCACGGCAGCGCCGTGAGGTCGGTGGGGCCCGACTGGCCCGAGTCCTGCTGGATCAGGTCGCGGAGGGTGCGGGCGGCGAGGTTGGCGGTGGCGACGCCGGAGCCGACGTAGCCGCCGGCCCAGCCGAGGCCGGTGGAGCGGTCGAGGGTGACGGTGGCGCACCAGTCGCGTGGGACGCCGAGGACGCCGGACCAGGCGTGGTCCACCCGTACGCCCGCCAGCTGCGGGAAGAAGCGGACCAGGATCTCGCGGAGGGCCTCGATCGTCTGCGGCTGGGTGCGGCCGTCGTTGTCGGTCTTCGAGCCGAAGCGGTACGGGACGCCCCGGCCGCCCAGTGCGATGCGGCCGTCGGCGGTGCGCTGGGCGTACATGTAGGCGTGGGCCATGTCGCCGAGGGTCTCGCGGCCGTCCCAGCCGAGGGACTCCCACTGGGCGTCGGTGAGGGGCTCGGTGGCGATCATCGAGGAGTTCATGGGGAGCCAGGTCCGGCGCTGGCCGGCGAGGGAGGCGGTGAAGCCCTCGGTGCAGCGCAGGACGTACGGGGCGCGGACCGTGCCGTACGGGGTGATCGCGTGCTTCGGCTTGATCTCCGTGACGGGCGTCGACTCGTGGATCGTGACGCCGAGCGCCTCGACGGCCGCCGCGAGGCCCTTGACCAGCTTGACCGGGTGCAGGCGGGCGCCGTGCGGGGTCCAGGAGGAGCCGACGGCTCCGGCGACGCGGATGCGGTCCGCCGTCTCCCGGGCGCCGTACAGCTCGCGGTCCGTCTCGCCGAAGGCGAGCTCGGCGGCGTGGAAGGCCTTGAGGCGGGTGAGCTGGGCGGGGGAGAGGGCCACCTCCAGGACGCCGCCGCGGTGCTGGTCGGCGTCGATCTTCTCGGTCTCGCAGACGTCGAGGACCTCGGTGACGGTGGCGTTCATGGCCTGCTGGAGGCGGACGGCGGCCTCGTGGCCGTGGAGCTTGGCGTAGCGGTCGCGGCCGGCGATGCCGTTGTAGAGCCAGCCGCCGTTGCGCCCGGAGGCGCCGTAGCCGCAGAACTTGGCTTCGAGGACGGTGATGTTGAGGAAGGGGACGGCCTTCTTCAGGTAGTAGGCGGTCCACAGTCCCGTGTAGCCGCCGCCGACGATGCAGACGTCGGCGGTGGTGTCGCCGGGGAGCGGTTCGCGGGGCGCGGGGGCGCCCTCCTGCGCGTACCAGAACGATATTCCGCCGTTGACCGTGCTCATGTGTATCCCTCTTCCGGGTGCGTGGGCGGGAGGTTACCGGGGCGGGACCATTGCCGCACCGGGTGCGGGCGGTGCCTTCGCCGCGCATCGGGTGCGGGTCCAGGCTCGGAACGCGGAGGCGCCGCTGGGCGCGCCGTCCCGTGTGCCCACCCGTCCCGCCCTGCGGGACGATTGCCCACACGGAGGGCCGTCGGTTGTCTAGGGTCGTGGGGTGATTCACGTACCCGAGGAGTTCGTTGCGTCGCAGGTGAAGTACAACGGGGAGGCCGGGTTGGAGTTCGTCGACGGGCTGCCCGGGCTGGCCGAGGGGTTTCTCGGGCGGTGGGGGCTGCGGGTCACCGGGCGCTCGATGCACGGGGTGGCCTCGCTCGTGGTGCCCGTGGAGCGGGTCGCCGACGGTGCGCGCGCCGCTCTGAAGATGCAGCTTCTCGACGACGAGAGCGAGGGGGAGCCCGTCGGTCTGCGGGTCTGGGACGGGGCCGGTGTCGTGCGGCTGCTCGACCACGACGCCGCGACGGGGACGATGCTCCTCGAACGGCTCGACGAGGCCCGGCCGTTGTCCTCGGTCGCGGACACCCGTGAGGCGCTCGGGATCGTCGCGGACCTGCTGGCCCGGCTCGTCGCCGTCCCCGCGCCCGACGGGCTCCGCACGCTCGGCGACATCGCGGCCGGGATGCTCGCCGACGTGCCCGGGGCCGTGGCGCGGCTCGGCGCGGACGACGCCGCCGTGCTGCGGGACTGCGCGGCGGCCGTACGGGACGTGGCCGGCGAGCCGGGGGACCGGCTGCTCCACTGGGACCTGCACTTCGGGAACGTCCTGGCGGCCGAGCGGGAACCCTGGCTGGCGATCGACCCCAAGCCGCTGGCGGGGGATCCGGGCTTCGACCTGCTGCCCGCCCTCATGGACCGCTTCGACCCGGACGAGGCGCTGTGGGGGTTCGACCTGCTCGCCGAGGTCGTCGGGGACCCGCGCCGGGCCGTCGCCTGGACGCTGGGGCGCGTCCTGCAGAACGGCCTGTGGGACGTCGAGGACGGCGAGCCCGGCCTCGACCCCGAGCAGGTCGCCCTCGCCAGGATCCTGCTGGCCAGGAGGGCCTGAGCCGAGGCAGGGTGGGGCCATGATCCGTACAGCCACGCCTGCCGACGTCCCCGTCATCCACGCCCTGATCCGCGACCTCGCCGCGTACGAGAAGGCTCTCGACGAGGTCCGCGCGACCCCCGACCAGCTCCACGAGGCCCTGTTCGGCGAGCGGCCCGCCGCCTTCGCGCACATCGCCGAGACGGAGACGGGCGAGCCGGTCGGCTTCGCTCTCTGGTTCCTCAACTTCTCGACCTGGCGCGGTGTCCACGGCATCTACCTGGAGGACCTGTACGTCCGCCCGGAGGCCCGCGGCGGCGGCCACGGCAAGGCCCTGCTGCGCGAACTGGCCCGCATCTGCGTCGAGCGCGGGTACGAGCGCCTGGAGTGGTCCGTACTGAACTGGAACCAGCCCTCGATCGACTTCTACGAGTCCCTGGGCGCCCGCCCGCAGGACGAGTGGTCCGTGTACCGGCTGACGGACGGGGCCCTGGCCGAGCTCGGCGGGGCGACGGTGTAGGAAGGGGGCATGGACATTGAGCAGCGGTTCCAGCGGATCACCGGCTTCATCGAGGCGCGGCTGACCCCCCTCTTCGACCCCGCCAACGGGAGCGACCACGGGTTCGGCATGGACGACACGTCGCGGGCGCTGCGCGCCCTGCGCTACACCGTGCAGGCCGCGTCGCAGGTGAACGGACTCGTGGAGAAGCGGGAGACGGCTCCGGAGTTGCGGCAGGTCGTCGACCAGGCGCTGGAGCACAACTGGGACGTGCTGCGCTCCATCGCCCGGATGTGGGAGGACCACCCCGACTTCACCAAGGAGTTCAAGGCGCACTCCTGGGACGTCCTCGGCGTCTGACCCTTACGGGACCAGCACCACCTTGCCCGTCGTGCCCCGGTTCTCCAGGGCACGGTGGGCCTCCGCCGCCTCCGCGAGCGGGAAGCGGTGGACCGCAGGGCGCAGCGTCCCGGTGGACGCGGCGTCCAGGGCGGCGAGTTCGAGCGTACGGATGTCGCCGCCCGCCTTCTGGATCATGACGGGGCCGAGGACGGACTCCGAGGTGATGCCGCGGGCGGTGAGCTCCTCCTCGGTGAAGGTGAGCGGTTCGCCGTCGTGGAGTCCGGCGCCGGACCAGCCGAAGACCAGGTGCTGTCCGCCCTTGCCGAGCAGGTCGACGGCGGCGCGCCCGGTGTCGCCGCCGACCGAGTCGAAGACGACGGTGGCCTCCCTGCCCACGGAGTCGAGGTACGCGCGGACCTTCTCCGGCCAGTCCGGCTGCTTGTAGTCGACGGCCAGGTCCGCGCCGTTCGCCTCGACGAGGGCGGTCTTCGCGGGGCCGCCGGCGAGGCCGACGACGGTCGCGCCGGCGTTCTTGGCGTACTGGACGAGGAGGGTGCCGATGCCGCCGGCGGCGGCCGGGACGATCGCGACCGAGTCGGGGCCGAGCTCGGTGAAGCCCAGGATGCCGAGGGTCGTGCGGCCGGTGCCGATCATGGCGACGGCCTCCGCCTCGCCGAGGTGGTCGGGCAGGGCGTGCAGGCGGGCGGCGTCGGTGACGGCGAGTTCGGCGTAGCCGCCGGGGTTCATGCCGAGGTGTGCGACGACCCGCCGGCCGAGCCAGACCGGGTCGGTGCCCTCGCCGAGGGCGTCGACGGTGCCGGCGACCTCGCGGCCGGGGATCGTGGGGAGCGGGGTGGGCGCGGGGAAGGGGCCCGTGGCGCCCTCGCGGAGCGCGGTGTCGAGGAGGTGCACGCCGGCCGCCGCGACCCGGACACGGACTTGGCCGGGGCCCGGCACGGGGTCGGGTGTCTCCTCGTAGCCGAGGTTCTCGGCGGGGCCGAAGGCGTGGAGGCGGATGGCGTGCATGACGGTTCCCCTGTCGTCGTACGGGTGGACTGCTCCACCCTCGGACCTCAAGCGTGCTTGAGGTCAAGGCCGTGCTTGTGGTGGCGGTCCACGAGGTCCGCGCGCAGGGCGAGCGACACCGCCTCGACCGCGCTCGTGAACGACACCTCCGCCAGCACGCCCGGCGCCGCCACCTGATCGCCCACCAGGTACACCCCGTCGCCCCGGTCGACGGCCGGCCGGTCGCGCCAGGTCGTGCCCGGGCGGTCCACCGCGCCCGTACGGCCCTGGGAGACGGACTCCCGCCGCCACACCGTCCGCTCGCGCCAGCCCGGGAAACCGAGGTCGAGCAGCCGCTCGCCGTGGGCGACGCCGTCCGCCTTCGACGCCTCGGGCCCGATCGGCAACTGCGCCTGGATCAGCTGCTGCCCGGCCGGCGCCAGCGACGTGTCCTGCGCCGTGTACCGCTCGATCCAGCCGGGTGCGTCCAGGTCGGAGACCACGAACGGATCGCCCTTCCGGGTCCGCAGCGCCAGGTCGAACAGGACCGTACGACCGCTCTCCCAGGTCAGCGACGGGTCGCCGAGGAGCCGGGCGGCGGCGGGCAGCGCGGTCGCGACGATCACCGGCCCGCCGCCGACCGGAAGGGCGTCGATCCGGGACGAGGTCTCGATCCGTACGCCGAGCTCACGCGCGCGCGTGGCCATCCGCTCGATCAGCTCGCCCCAGCCGCCCCGGATGTAGTGCGCCTCGGGCGGCAGGGCGGTGGCCCGGTGCAGCCGCTCCTGCACGAAACGGGCCGAGAGGGAGCCCGGGTCGTGGTGGAAGAGCGCGACCCCGCTGTACGCGGCGGCCACGCGCGCGGTGCGCTCGCCCGCGAGACCGGTGACCCAGGTGCGGAAGTCGAGTTCGACGGGGGCCTGTTCGGGGTTGCGGCGGGCCTGACGGAACAGGGCGAGCGGCGGGATGCGGCGCACGGCGCCGTCGAGGTGCACGCGGAAGCGGACGGCCTCGGCGGGCGGCAGCGCGGCCAGGGGGCCGATGAGGCCGCGCTGCTTGAGCCAGGTCCAGTGGGGGCCGCCGTTGTAGAGCGCGTGCGGGCCCTCGTTGGTGCGGTACGGGCCGTCGGCCGTGCGGGCCCGGCCGCCGAGCGTCCGGTGCGCCTCGTGGAGGGTCACCTCGGTGCCGGCCTCGGCGGCCGTGATGGCGGCGGTCAGTCCGGCGAAACCGCCGCCGATGATCGTGAGCTTCCGCATGTCCGTCTCCTTCGTGAAGGTCTCGTACGGGGGACGGCGGGCGGGGTCGCGGATGTGACATCGGGGGCGTTGTCAGTGGCGTACCTCACGATGGGGGGCATGGCGACGACCGGGAACCGGAAGAAGAAGGTGGCGGGGGCACGACGGCCGGAGGTGCGGCTGCCTCCCCTGGAGGCGTACGGAGGCGGGCTCGAACCGGACGGGGACTACGACGGCCTCGAACTGGCCGGGCTCGACCTGACGGGCCAGTCGGGCGAGGGGGCCCGGTTCCTGGACTGCGCGCTGCGCGACTGCGGGCTCGACGGGGCGCGGCTCACGGCGGCGCGGTTCCTCGACTCGGTGCTCACGGGGGTACGGGGAGTGGGGACCGAGCTCGCCGGGGCGCAGCTGCGGGACGTGGAGCTCGTGGAGGCGCGGCTCGGCGGGACGCAGCTGCACGGGGCGGTCCTGGAGCGGGTCGTCGTGCGGGGCGGCAAGATCGACTACCTGAACCTGCGGGCGGCGAAGCTGAAGGACGTCGTCTTCGAGGGCTGCGTTTTGAGCGAACCGGACTTCGGGGGCGCGGCGCTGGAGCGGGTCGAGTTCGTGGACTGCGCGCTCACGGGGGCGGACTTCACGGGGGCGCGCCTCAAGGACGTGGACCTGCGGGGTGCGCATCGTCTTGAGATCGCGGGGGGTGTGGATTCGCTGTCCGGCGCGGTGATCTCCACGGCCCAGCTGCTGGACCTGGCACCGGTGCTGGCGGCGCGGCTGGGGGTACGGGTGGAGGACTGAGTCCGCGCCTTGCGGTGGGGGGCGGTGCTTTCGCGCGGCGTGCGCCCGCGCCTGTGTTGGGCGGTGCCCCGGCCCACCGCCGTGTGGGCAGGCGTCCCGCAGGGCGGGACGGGTGGGCACACGGGGCGGCGCGCCCTCGCGGCGCCTCCGCGTTCCGTGCCCTGACCCGCACCACGACCTCGCCGTCACCAGCGGTGCGGGTTCAGGCGCGGGAGCCTCGGGCGCCGGCAAGGGCGCCGTTCCGTTGTGCCCACCCGTTCCGCCCCGGCGGAACGCATACCCACAACGGCCGGCGCCTACGGGAGGCGGGGGAAGCGGGACTGGAGGGTCCAGATCGTGGGGTTGTCGGCCAGGCCCTCGTGCATGTCCGTGAGGTCCTCGATCAGGTCGTGCAGAAAGTCCCGCGCCTCGCGCCGCAGCTCCGCGTGGTTGAACGTGACCGGCGGCTCCTCCCCCGGCATCCAGTCCGCCTCGACGTCCACCCACCCGAAGCGGCGCTCGAAGAGCATCCGGTCCGTGGACTCGGTGAAGTCGAGCTCCGCGTACTGCGGCTGCGCCGCCCGGCTGCCCCGCGGGTCCTGGTCCAGCTGCTCGACGATGTCGCACAGCGCCCACGCGAAGTCGAGGACCGGCACCCATCCCCAGGCTGTGGACACCTCGCGGTCCGCCTCGGTGTCGGCGAGGTACACGTCCCCGCAGAACAGGTCGTGGCGCAGCGCGTGGACGTCCGCGCGCCGGTAGTCGGTCTGCGGGGGGTCGGGGAAGCGACGCGAGAGGGAGTAGCCGATGTCGAGCACGGGACCGATGGTGTCATGGCACCAGGCCCGCCTCGTACGCCACGATCACCAGCTGCACCCGGTCCCGCGCGTCCAGCTTCGAGAAGAGGCGGGCCACGTGCGCCTTCGCCGTCGCCGCGCTGATGTGGAGCCGTTCCGCGATCTCGCCGTTCGACAGACCCCGGCCGACGAGGGTGAGGACCTCCCGTTCGCGCTCGGTGACCCCGTGGAGCCCGCGGGGCGGCCGGCGCGCGGGCTCCGGCCGGGCCGCGAACTCCCCGATCAGCCGGCGCGTCACGCCCGGGGCGATCAGGGCGTCGCCGGCGGCCACCACCCGGACCGCGGCGAGGATGTCGTCGAGCGCCATGTCCTTCACCAGGAAGCCGCTCGCGCCGGAGCGCAGCGCCCCGTACACGTACTCGTCGTCGTCGAAGGTCGTGAGGACGAGGACCCGCGGCGCGCCGGGGCCCGCCCCCGTGACGATCCGGGTGGCCTCGATGCCGTCCATGCCGGGCATCCGGACGTCCATCACCACCACGTCGGGACCCAGCTCCCGGGCCAGGGCGACCGCCTCCGTGCCGGTGCCCGCCTCGCCGGCGACCTCGATGTCGGGGGTGTCGGCCATCAGGACGCGCAGCCCGGCCCGTACCAGCGGCTGGTCGTCGACGAGGAGGACGCGGATCAGGCGGTTCACGAGGTCGGGGTCCCTTCCGGAAGCGGCAGCAGTGCCGTCACGTGGAAGCCGCCTCCGGGGCGGGGCCCCGCCGTGAGGCTGCCGCCGAGGAGTTCGGCGCGTTCGCGCATCCCGAGCAGGCCGTACCCGCCCGCGCCCGCCTCCCCGCCGGGCGCGCCGCGGCCCTCGTCGGCGATCTCGACGAGCAGGGTGTCCGTGCGCCGCTCCACCGTCACCCGGCAGGTGGGGGTGGCCGCGTGGCGGACGACGTTGGTGAGGGCCTCCTGCACGATCCGGTACGCGGCGAGGTCGACCTCCGGCGGGAGCGCGCCGTCCGGGTTGCCGAGGCGCCGCAGTGCGACCCGCACCCCCGCGTCCGCCGTCGACGCGGCCAGCCGTTCGAGGTCGGCGAGGCCCGGCGCCGGGTCGCGCGGGGCCGGACGGCCGCCGTCGGCGGCGCCCCGCAGCGCGCCCAGGGTGCGGCGCAGACCGGCGAGGGTCTCCCGGCTGGTGGTCTCGATGGTGGCGAGCGCGTTGCGGGCCTCGGCGGGCTGGGTCTCGATGACCCGTCGGCCGACGCCCGCCTGGATGGCGATGACGCCGATGCTGTGGGCGACGAGGTCGTGCAGCTCGCGGGCGATCCGCAGCCGTTCGGCGGCGACGGCTTCGGCGGTGGTCGCGGCACGCAACTCCGCGGCGTGGCTGCGTCGTTCGCGTACGGACCGGCCGAGGAGCCCGGCGGTGAGCAGGGCGAGCGCGAGGGCCGTGACCGTGCTGACGAAGACGTTCTGCCCGGAGGTCGTGTAGGTCGCGGCCGCGATCTGCACGGCGAGCGCGCCGAGGGCGGCGGGCAGCAGGACCCGGAGCGGGCGCGCGGCGGCGATCCGGCCCACGACGGCGTCGGCGGCGAGCACCGGGAGGTAGAGGAGTACGGCGTCGGGGCGGGTGGTCGCCGCAGCGAACAGTCCCGCGAGCAGCAGTCCGAGGGCCGCGAGCGGGTTGCGGCGCGCCAGGGGCAGGGTGAGGCCCACGGTGACGGCGGTGAGGAAGAGCCGCAGCCCGGTGGAGCGGTACGGGCCGGCCTGGATCGCGCTCAGGAGCAGGAAGGGGTGGGCGACGGCCGCGCCCCAGGCGAGGGCCGCCGGCACCCGCCCGCTGGACGGCCTCTCGGTGGGGGTGGTGGCGGTCATGATCGTGATCGTAGGCGCGGACGCCCGCCGGCACATCGGCCCGCGGGAGTACGCCCCCGGGCCATCCCGGGGCGCCGCTTGTGGCCGCCGAGCCGATGTGCCGGGGGGTGCGGGCCCGCGACCGTGGGTCGCATGATCGAAGTCCACGAACTGACCAAGCACTACGGCCGCCCGGCCCGGTCCCGGCCGGCGGGCCGGTCTCGTCCGCCGGCCCGGTCCCGCCTCGGGGGCCGCCCCGCCGCCGGTACGGCCCATGGCGCCGACGGCGAGGCCCCCGCCGCGGCCGGCGCGGACCTCGCTGCCGGCGGCCGGGATCTCGCCGCCGCCGTCCCCGCCGGCCCCCGCCCCGCCGTGGACCGTCTCACCTTCTCCGTGAGACCCGGCCGCGTCACCGGATTCCTCGGGCCCAACGGCGCCGGCAAGTCCACGACCCTGCGGCTGATCCTGGGGCTGAACGAGCCGACCTCCGGGACCGCCACCGTCGGCGGGCGGCGGTTCCGGGAGCTGCCGCGGGGGCTGCGGCACGTCGGGGCGCTGCTCGACGCGCACGACGTGCACGGCGGCCGGACCGCCGAGGCACATCTCGCCGCGCTCGCCCGCACCAACGGCATTCCGCGCCGCCGGGCCGCCGAGGTCCTGGAGGAGGTCGGGCTCGCGGGAGCCGCCGCGCGGCGGATCGGCGGCTACTCGCTCGGCATGCGGCAGCGCCTCGGCATCGCCGCCGCGCTGCTCGGCGACCCTCCCGTGCTGCTCTTCGACGAGCCGGTCAACGGTCTCGACCCGGAGGGCGTGCGGTGGGCCCGGGGGCTGTTCCGGCGGCTCGCCGCCGAGGGCCGCACGGTGTTCGTCTCCAGCCATCTGATGAGCGAGATGGAGCACACCGCCGACGACCTCGTCGTCATCGGCCGCGGCCGGCTCATCGCCGCCGAGAGCGTGGCCGACTTCGCCGCCCGCGGCACCCGCCGGAGCGTGACCGTGCGGGCCGCCGACCCGGCCGCCGCCCCGGGCCTCGCCGCCGCCCTGCGGGCCGAGGGCGCGACCGTACGCGGGGAAGCAGGCGGACTCGCCGTGACCGGGATCGACGCGGACCGGATCGGTGTCCTCGCCTTCCGGCACGGCGTCCCGCTCGCCGAGCTCACCCCGCGCGCCTCCTCCCTGGAAGAGGCGTTCATGGAGCTCACCGCCGACAGTGTGGAGTACCGCTGATGCCCGCCGCCGCCCGTTTCCGTGACCTCCTCGCCGCCGAGTGGATCAAGCTGTGGTCCCTGCGCTCCACTCCCTGGGCCTTCGCCGTCGGCGCCGTCGCCGCCCTCGGCGTCAACCTCAACGCGACCCTCGCCGACTACCGCAACTACCCGCACTACCCGGACGGCATCAGGGAGCTGTTCGTGCCGATCTGGGCGATGCGGGACGCGTTCACGCTCGGCGGGGCCATGGTGTTCACCCTCGCGACCGGCTCCATCGGCGCGCTCGTGATCGTCGGCGAGTACGGGACCGGGCAGATCCGTACGACCTTCGCGGCCGTCCCGGCCCGCCGCTCCGTCGTCGCCGCGAAGACGCTCGTCCTCGCCGCCGTGATGCTGGTGTACGGGGCGCTGGTCGCCGCCGTCTCGTTCGCGGCCACGCAGACCGTGCTCGACGGCCGGGGCGTCGGCATGGCGTTCGGCGACGAGGGCGTGCCGCGGGCCGTCGCCGCGTCGGCGCTCCTCGCGCCGGTCTGCGCGCTCGCCGGCTTCGGCCTCGGGGCGTTGCTCCGGCACACCGCCACGACGATCGTCTCCCTCACCGGGGTGCTGCTCCTGCTGCCGGCGCTGATGGACGACCGCAACCGCTGGGGCGCGACGTTGCTGCACGCGCTGCCGCAGGGCGCGTGGAAGCGGCTCACGGAGGTGGGGGTGTCGCCGGTGCCGGTCGAGTACCCGTGGACGGCGGGCGGGGCGTGGACGGTGTACGCGGCCTGGGCGGTGGGCGCCGTGGCGGTGGCGTTCGTGGCCGTCCACCGCCGCGACGTGTGAACCCCCCGTACCGGGGTCAGCGGCGGCCGTGCACCGCCCGCGCCACCCGCGGCCCGAGCCAGCGCTTGAGCCGCCGCAGCGCCTCCAGCTGCTCGGCGGCCCGGTCGATCCGGTAGTACAGCTGCGGCGGGACGTGCGGCAGTAGCGGCGAGTGGCGTTGGCCGAGGAGCGCGAACATCTTGGCCGGCTCCAGGCTCATGTAGCGCGGCAGGTTCTCGTACCACTGGGCGCTGTAGCGGGCGGCGCTCTGCGCGGAGACGAGCTCGGCGCGCCGCCGCTTCCCGTACGCGGTGAGGGCGGCGTCCAGGTCGCCGGGGGCGCGCAGGGCGTCCGCGAGGGCGAGCGCGTCCTCCAGGGCCAGGGTGGTGCCCGCGCCGATCGAGTAGTGCGTGGTGTGGGCGGCGTCGCCGAGGAGGACGAGGTTGCCGCGGTGCCAGACCCGGTTGGTGAGGGTGCGGAAGGTCAGCCACTGGGCGGCGTCGTCGGCGCGCTCGCGGCCGATCAGCTCGTGCCCGTCGAGGAGGTCGTGGAAGAGCTTCTCCAGGAGGTTCAGGCTGTCGGCCTCGCCGAGCGTGCCGAGACCGAGGCCGGTCCAGGTCTCGGGGGAGCACTCGACGACACAGGTCGAGCGCTCGCCGCTGAACCCGTAGGCGTAGCACCAGATCCAGCCGTGCTCGGTCTCCTTGAAGGCGAAGCTGAAGGAGTCGAAGACCTTGGTGGTGCCGAGCCAGATGTACTGGTTGCGGCCGCTGGTGACCTCGCTGCCGAAGTGGCCCGCGTGGGCCTCGCGGAGGGCGCTGTTGACGCCGTCGGCGGCGACGACCAGGTCCGCGCCGGCCAGTTCGGGGGCGTCGGGGCCCTGGATGTCGTGCTCGAACTCGACGCGTACGCCGAGCTCCTCGGCCCGGTCGGCGAGCAGCGCGAGCATCCGCCGCCGCCCGATGCCGAAACCGGCGTCGCCGCGGTGGACGGTCCGCTCGTCGCGGACGATGGCGACCCCGTCGGTCCAGGTCACGGAGGCCTCGGCGACGGCGGCGGCGGACTCGGGGTCGCCCGCGCGCAGCTTGTCGAGCAGCCCCGCCCAGTACGTCACGCCCCAGCCGTACGTGGAGCCCGCGGGGTTCCGCTCGTACACGGCGATGTCGTGGGACGGATCCTGCCGCTTCAGCAGGATCGAGAGGTAGAGGCCGGCGGGTCCGCCGCCGACGATCGCGAGCTTCACGTGCGCTCCCACTGAGACATGACACCGTGCGGTCGAATGACGACGCACGGTAGCAGTGGGGGCGGTGCGGCGCGGGGGAACGGCACTCCGTACCCACCCAACGGGTTACGGCAGCAGGCGGCGTTCCTTCGCCACGGCGACCGCGCCCGCGCGGGTGTCGACGCCGAGCTTGGCGTAGATCCGGCCCAGGTGGGTCTTCACCGTCGCCTCGCTGATGAACAGGGCCCGCGCGATCTCCCGGTTGCCGAGACCCCGCCCGAGCTGGCCGAGGATGTCCCGTTCCCGGTCCGTCAGACTCGGGCCGGCCGCGCCGCGCATGCGGTCCATGACCCGGCTGGCGACCGGCGGGGAGAGGGCCGTGCGGCCCTGCGCGGCGGAGTGGATCGCGGCGAACAGCTCCTCGGGCCGCTCGGCCTTGAGGAGGTAGCCCGTCGCGCCCGCCTCGATGGCCCGGGTGATGTCCGCGTCCGTGTCGTACGTGGTGAGGACCAGGACGTGGACGCCGGTGGGTGCGATCCGCCGGGTCGCCTCCACGCCGTCGATGCCCGCGCCGAGCTGGAGGTCCATCAGGACGACGTCCGGCTTCAGCTTCGCGGCCATGGCGACGGCCTCCTCGCCGCTGCCCGCCTCGCCGACCACCTCGATGTCCGGGGTGCTGCCGAGCAGGGCGAGCAGGCCGGCGCGGACGACGACGTGGTCGTCGCAGAGGAGGATCCGTACGGACATCAGGACTCCAGGGAGAGCGGGATCGCGGCGGAGAGCACCGTGCCCTCGCCCGGGGTGGACTCGACCGTCAGGGTGCCACCCAGCTGCTGGGCGCGCACCCGCATCGCCGGCAGACCGTGGCCGCGTTCGGCCTGCTCGCGGGCGAGCGCCGGGTCGAAGCCGCGGCCGTCGTCGGCGATGTCGAGGACGATCTGGTCGTCGAGGTAGGTGAGGGTCAGGGCGGCGGACTCGGCGCCGGCGTGCTCGCGGATGTTGGCGAGGGCGCCCTGGGCGATCCGCAGCAGCGCCGCCTGCACGCGGTCGGGCAGCGGCACCGCGATGCCGTCGATCCGGAAGGCCGCCGACTCGCGGGTGGCGAGACCGCGCAGGGCCTCCTCAAGGCCGCCTCCGGCGGCGAGGTCGGCGGGGGCGAGGTCCTGCACGAAGCGGCGGGCCTCGGCGAGGTTGCGTTCGGCGATGGACTCGGCGGTGCGGATGTGCCGGCGGGCGGTGACCGGGTCGCTGTCCCAGGTGCGGTCCGCGGCCTGGAGCAGCATCTGCTGGCTCGACAGGCCCTGCGCGAGGGTGTCGTGGATCTCCATGGACAGGCGTTGGCGCTCGGCGAGGGTGCCTTCGCGGCGTTCGGTCGCGGCGAGTTCGCGCCGGGTGCGGATCAGGTCGTCGATGAGTGCCCGCTGGTGGGCGGCCTGCCGGTCGGAGTACACGAAGACGCCGGTGGCGAGGGCGGCGACGGCCGGCGGGGCGACGATCAGGTTGGGGTCCCAGCCGCCGTGCGAGAGCTGCACCTGCGCGAAGACGACGAAGGCGGTGAGCAGGGCGACCAGGCCGAGGGCGGCGCGCGGCGGGAGGGTGCGCAGGCCCGTGTAGAAGAGCGGCACGGCGCACCAGGCGTAGCTGGGGGCGAGGACGACGAGGACGACCCAGACGGCGACGACCGTGCCCAGCCAGGCGATCCGGCGCGGGGTGGCGCGGGTGCCGAGCACCGGCCCGAGCAGGTAGAGGGAGGCGAGGGCGCCGGTGAGGGCGATGATCCAGGGGCTGCGGGTCTCCCAGTCGTGCCGCAGCAGGAAGCGGGCGAGGGAGGCGCCGAGCAGCAGGAAGAAGGCGATGTGCATGACCCGCGCCAGCCAGCGGGCGTCCGGGTCGTGTTCCGTGGGCCGGGTCACCGTGCCGCCTCCCTGCCTGCTGACCTGCGTGTATCTGTCCATGGTGGCCCGGAGGGACCAGGGGGGCATCAACCGATCGGCTGACAGACCCGTCGTCCGGTGTGCGCGCGGAGGGCAGCCGGACCGTGGACCGGTGGGCGCCGGTTCCGGCCGGAGGATCGAGGCAGAGCGAAGGAACGAACCGCTCGACAGCTTCTCCTCTCCTCTCCCCTCCCCTCTCTCCTCCTCACTTCTACGGAGTCCCTCATGAAGAAGATCCTCCTCGGTGCCACCGCCGCCGCTGTCGTCGCCGCCGGTACCTTCGGCGTGGTCTCCGCGAACGCCGCCGCCCCGGCCGCCGCTCCCGCCGCCGTCACGGCCGACGCGGGCAACGGCAACACCCTGCAGACGACGCACCTGACGATCGAGGCCGCCACGAAGGCCGCGCAGGCGACCCTGGACGCCGCCGAGAAGGAGAACCAGCGGGTCTCCGTGGCGGTCGTCGACCGCAACGGCAACACCCTCGTGACCCTGCGCGGCGACGGCGCCGGCCCGCAGTCCTACGAGTCGGCCCAGAAGAAGGCGTACACCGCCGTCTCCTGGAACGCCCCGACCTCCGTCCTCGCGGGCCGTCTCGCCAACGCGCCGACCCTGAAGGACATCCCCGGCACCCTCTTCCTCGCCGGTGGCGCCCCGGTCACCGCCAAGGGCGCGCCGATCGCGGGCATCGGTGTCGCGGGTGCCCCCTCGGGCGACCTGGACGAGAAGTTCGCGCAGGCCGGCGTCGCCGCCCTCGCGGAGTAAGGCCCCCAGCTGGTGGTGGCGCCCGGATCCCCCGCCGGGCGCCGCCGCCTTTTTTCGTTTTTGACCACTTAAGATCGGTACGTGGCACAACGCAGCCGGACCGGAGCCCTCGCCCTCGCCGCCCTCCTCCTGCTGGTGGGCGGCTGCACCGAGGCCGCCGGCGGCGTCCGCGGCACCCCCGGCGCGGCCGGGCTGCGCGACCCGCTCTTCCCGAAGCTCGGCAACGGCGGCTACGACGTCGGGCACTACGACCTCACCCTCGCCTACGACCCGGCCTCCGGCCGCCTCGACGGCACCGCCGAGATCACCGCCCGCGCCACCCAGGACCTCAGCGCCTTCAACCTCGACCTCGCCGGACTCACCGTGCGCGGCGCCACCGTCGACGGCGCCCCCGCCGCGTACAACCGGGCCGGGAACGAGCTGACCCTCCGCCCCCGCGACGAGCTCGCCGAGGGCGAGGAGTTCAAGGCCACCGTCACCTACACGGGCGTGCCCGAACCGCTCACCGACGCCGACGGCTCCAAGGAGGGCTGGCTGCGCACCGCCGACGGGGCGATCGCGGTCGGCGAACCGGCCGGCTCCATGACCTGGTTCCCCGGCAACAACCACCCCTCCGACAAGGCCACCTACACCCTCGCGCTCACCCTCCCCGCCGGACTCGACGGCTTCTCCAACGGCGTCAGGACCGAGCGGCGGACGGAGAAGGACGGCCGCGTCACCACCGTGTGGCACACCGACGAGCCGATGGCCGGCTACCTCGCGACGGTCGCGATCGGCCGGTACGAGACGGGCACGGCGACCGCCCTCGGCACCGTGCCCGTCCTCACCGCCGCCGAGTCCCCCGTCGCGCCCGGCAGCGCCGCGCTGCGGGCCGAGATCCCCGAGCTCCTCGCCCGCCAGGTGAAGCGTTTCGGTCCGTACCCCTTCTCCGCCGCCGGGGCCGTCGTCACCAAGGACGGGACACTCGGCTACGCCCTGGAGACCCAGACCCGGCCCGTCTTCCCGGCCGGCTCCTTCGACCGGGCGACCCTCCTCCACGAGCAGGCCCACCAGTGGTTCGGGAACTCGGTCACGCCAGGGAGCTGGCAGGACATCTGGCTGAACGAGGGCTTCGCGACGTACGGGGAGTGGCTGTACGACGAGGAGTACGAGCACGTCCCGGCGTCGACCCACTTCGCGCGCGCCTTCGACCAGGACGCCAACTGGGCCTTCCCGCCCGCCGCGCCGCCCGCCGCCGAAAACCTCTTCGACCCGCCCGTGTACCAGCGGGGCGCGATGGTCCTGCACAAACTGCGCCAGACGGTCGGCGACCGCGTCTTCGACGAGATCCTGCGCGGCTGGGCCGCGAAGTACCGCCACGCCAACGCCACCACGGACGACTTCACGGCCTACGCGGAGAGCGTGGCGGGCCGCGACCTCGATGCGCTGTGGGACGTCTGGCTCTACGGCGACGAGAAGCCCGCCAAGCCGTGACTCAGGCCAGGGACTTCCGCATCACGATGCACGCCCGGCCGTGCGCGAGGTCCGGGCGGCGGTCCGTCTCCTCGTAACCGAGCGCCGTCCAGAAGGCCAGCGCCTTCGGGTTGTTCTCCAGCACGGCGAGCCGCAGCCCCGTACGGCCGTCGGCGCGGAATCGGTCCTCGACGTACGCGGCGAGCCGGCGGCCGTGCCCCGCGCGCCGCTCGTCCCCGTGGACCATGAGCAGCCCCAGCCACGGATCGGGCTCCGCCGGGTCCGGGTGGCGGCCCAGGGTGATGGCGACGGCGACGAGCCGGCCCTCGGAGCGGGCCAGGAGCACCTCGGCGGTCGGCTGCGCGAGCTCCTCGGCGAGCGCGGCCGCGACCTGCTCGGGCCGGATGTCGGACGGATCCGGGAAGTCGCCGCTGAGCTGCTGGAACTCCTCGTTGGAGGCGTAGAGCGCGGTGAGCTCGGTGAGCAGCTCGCCGGGGAGGGCGTGCGCTTCCGTGTGCGGGAGGGCTTCGACGATCACGCGCCACAGGGTAGAGCCCCGGCGGGCATCCCGGCCGGGGCTCTGCGCCGTTCGCGGCGAAGCGTCAGATGCTGACGCCGAAGTCGCGGGCGATGCCTTCGAGACCCGAGGCGTAGCCCTGGCCCACGGCGCGGAACTTCCACTCGGCGCCGTTGCGGTACAGCTCGCCGAAGACCATGGCCGTCTCGACGGCGGCGTCCTCGGAGAGGTCGTAGCGGGCGAGCTCGGCGCCGCCGGCCTGGTTCACGATGCGGATGTACGCGTTGCGCACCTGGCCGAAGTTCTGCGAGCGGGACACCGCGTCGTAGATGGAGACCGGGAAGACGATCTTCTCGACGTTCGGCGGGAGGGCCGCGAGGTTGACGTTGATCTGCTCGTCGTCGCCGCCGCCCTCACCGGTGCGGTTGTCACCGGTGTGCACGATCGTCTGGTCCGGCGTCGCCTTGTTGTTGAAGAAGACGAAGTGGGCGTCGGAGGCGACCCGCCCGGAGGCGTCCACGCCGATCGCCGAGGCGTCGAGGTCGAAGTCGGTGCCGGTGGTGGTGCGGACGTCCCAGCCGAGGCCCACGGTGACGGCGGCGAGGCCCGGGGCCTCCTTGGTCAGGGAGACGTTGCCGCCCTTGGACAGGCTCACAGCCATGGAAAGTCCCTTTCGTCGTGATGTCGTCGCTCGCCTGGAGAAACGCGCTGCGGCGGCCGTCGGTTCCCGGCCGCCTCCGAGGGAAAACAGGATGACTCCTCCGGCCCCCTGCGGGGAACATGGAGGGCATGTCCGGTCCGTATCCCATCCGCGGCTCCGTCTCGCTGCCCGAGGCCGAGCTCCAGTGGCGTTTCTCGCGGTCGTCGGGGCCGGGCGGTCAGCACGTCAACACCAGCGACTCCCAGGTGGAGCTCCGCTTCGACCTCGCGGCCACCGACGCGCTCCCCGAGGTGTGGAAGGCCCGCGCCCTGGAGCGGCTCGCCTCCCGCCTGGTCAACGGCGTCGTCACGGTCCGCGCCTCGGAGCACCGCTCCCAGTGGCGCAACCGCGAGACGGCCGCGGTCCGCCTGGCGGCCCTCCTCGCCGAGGCGACGGCCCCACCGCCGAAGCCCCGCCGCCCGACGAAGATCCCGCGCGGGATCAACGAGCGCCGGCTGCGCGAGAAGAAACAGCGCTCGGAGACCAAGCGGACCCGCCGGTCCCGCGACTGGAGCTAGGGCCTGTGTGACGTTGCGATCAGTTGGCGGTCTTCAGGAGGTCGTCGATCCAGATCATCGCGGCGCGGAGGTGGAGGCCGGCGAGGTAGCTCTCGGGTGATTTGTCGTAGCGGGTGGCGATCCCGCGCCAGGCCTTCAGCTTGTTGATCAGCCGCTCGACGGTGTTCCGTTCCTTGTAGAGATCGGCATCGTGGCCGACGGGTCGGCCACCCCTCGCGCCCTTCTTCTTCCGGTTGGCGGCCTGGTCCTTCTTCTCCGGGATGACCGCCTTGATGTTGCGTTTGCGCAGGTAGGCGCGGTTGCCGCGGGATGAGTAGGCCTTGTCCGCGGCGACCGCGCCGGGCCTGGTGCGGGGGCGGCCGACGGGCAGACGGACCCGCACCCTGCCCAGCACGGGGATGAACTGCGGGCTGTCAGCGGCCTGCCCGGCGGTCAGGACGAACGCGAGCGGACGGCATTTGCGGTCCGCGGCGAGATGGACCTTGCTGGTCAACCCGCCCCGGGATCTGCCGAGCAGGGCTTCCTTGAGGCGGAGCTTGCGTCGGCGTCGGACGCGTCGACGCTCGGCGTGTCCGTTCTGTTCCTCCGGACCGCCCCCTTTTGCCGGGCCTCCTCCTGCTCGCGTGCAGCCTCTTCCAGGGCCTCCATGAGGTCCTTGCCGATACGCATCCCGGCGGCGTCGTGGTGGGCGCGGACCGTGGTGGAGTCCACGCTGACCAGCGACAAGTCCGTTCTCCCCGCGCGGGCCGCCTCGGCGATCAGGCCTTCGAGCAGGGCGGAGAAGACGCCGGCGTCCCGCCAGACCCTGAAGCGCCCGTAGACGGTGGGCCATGGGCCGAACTCGGAGGGCATCTCGCGCCACTGTGCGCTGGACCGGAACCGCCAGATCACCCCTTCCAACTGTTCCCGCAGTCGTTCCGGGTACGGGCCGAACCTGCCGATCGGCAGGTAGGGCTCGATGAACTTCCACTGAGCATCGGTGAGTTGCCTGCGCGTCACGACCAATGTCCTACCGGGTTCCACCCCACGGAGAGGACAGAACCCAGCAACTGATCACAACGTCACACAGGCCCTAGACCCACCCCTCGTCGAGACGGATCGTCCAGGCGTCTCCCACCGCGCGTTTCAGATGGACCAGCGCCGCAACGTCCGCGATGGCCGCCGGCGCGTCGGACAACCGCAACGGCGAGTCGGGTACACCGCGCCGGGTGTACGTGGGCGACTCTCCGCCGCAGTCGAAGGCATGGAGCGGCGGCAGGGGATCATCGCCGAACCACATGGGGTGGTTCTCCTCGGCCCAGGCGGCTGCGGCGTCGACACGGTCCAGATGCGCCAGCAGCGGTACGGGGGCGGGACCGTGGCTGAACTGTACGAGGAACCCCTCGGCGTCGACCGCCCACCAGTCCCACGTGAATCCGGGTCGAGGATGCCGCAGGATCTCCGCCATGCCGCCACGGTATCCGGCCGACGAAGGCCCAGCGAAGATGTTCTCAGGTCACTGGCAGCCTGTAGCGCATCCGGTAGCGGTGTGCCGCCTTCGTCATCAACGTGACCTCGATCGGACGCCGGGCGTCGGAGTAGACCACGCGGAAGGCCACCAGCACCGGCATGTCCTTCGGGAGCTCCAGCGCCACGACCTCCTCCTCCGTCGGGATCTCGGACGACAGTTCGTCCACGAACTCGCGCGGAGGGAAGCCCATCGAATCGAGCAGCGCCGGTGTGCCACCTCGGATCCGCTTCTTGTCCAGCACGGCCGTGCCCTCGACCAGGCTCAGCGGGTAGTACGACCTCGTGAGTTCCGTCGGCTCCTCGTCCAGGAAGAGGATCTGCTTGCGGAGCACGGCACGCTCGCCATCCTCCAGGTGCAGGGCTTCGGCGACTTCCTCCGGCGGGACGACGACCTCGACGGCGAGGAGCTGAACCCTGCCGACCTGCTCCCGCTTCGCGGCTTCGGATACCCACGGATAGGGGTCGTCCGGACCGGCGGGCCTCATGTACGCGGCCGGCTCGATCGACCGCTGCGCGTGCTGTCGGACGTACACCCCCTTGCCCGGCAGTCCTTCCAGGAGCCCCTCGGCCTTCAGTGCCTGGAGGGCCTTCTGGACGGTCGTGTTGGCCACGCCGCCGTACTGCTCCATCAGCTCGGCCGTCGAGCCCAGTTTGCTTCCCGGAGGGAGGTCTCCGCGGGTGATCTGCCGTCGAAGATCCGCCGCGATCTTCTGGTGCGGTGATCTCGGATCCTTGAACTCCTTCGCCATCACGCGTCCTGCTTCCCGAGCCGATAGGTGAGGTGCCTGTCGGCCGGCATGGTCATCACGGAGGCCTCCATCGGCGTCCCGTCGCCGGTCAGGGTCAGGCGGAGCAGTCGGAGGACGGCACTGCCTTCAGGGAGGCCCAATTGCTCCCGCTCCTCCGCGGTGGAGAGGGCGGCGCTCACGTCCTCCACGACCTCGGCGCCGGTGTACCCCAGCTCCTTGAGCAGCGTGACGGCGCCGCCGGGCACCTTGCGCGGCTCCGCCAGGGGCGTGTCTCCGGCGATGGCGACGGGGTAGTAGGAATCGGCGAGTTCCACGGGCTGGTCGTCGAGCAGGATCAGTCGGCGCCGGACGACCACATGCTCGGTGGCAGGCAACCGGAGGGCAGCGCGGACGGGGTCCGGGGCGTCCACCAGGCCTGCGTGGAGGAGTCGTTGGCCGCCGCGGTGCCCACGGCGAGCGGCCTCGTCGGTCCATGCGTCGCTCTGACCAGGCTTGCGCGGGGCCAGGTACGGCGCGGTCTCGCTGATCCATGCATCGCCCGACATGTTCCTACCTCCGGCTCACTGTTGTCAGCGACCCTACTTCCTCGCTCATGACGGGAAGCGAAGCCTTAAGCGCTTGCCGCTTTAAGTGGTTTGCGCTTAAGGTCCTTGCCATGGAAGCGACGGATGCTGACGAAGCGCGGCATGGTGTTCCCGTACCGCCGGAGGGCTTGAGTCCGGCTCTCCGCGCCCGTGCCGAGGCCGGGTGGCAGAAGTTCCTCGACCGGTGGTGCGACAGCTCCCGCGATGAGCCCGAGTGACTGCCCTGGGCGTCGAAGGCGAGGAGGAGCACCCCCTTCTTCGTGGGAGGGTTCGCGATATCGCGAGCGGGGGTGAAGGGGTGCTGACCGCCGTCCTCCACGAGTGGCACGGCGGACGGCTCCTGCGTATCGCCTATGTGCAGCCGGCCACCGGCATCACCTGGACCACGGCGGTCGACAACATCAGGCCCGCCCGGTGCTCGGACGCATAGCCCTCCGGAAGCCGAGCTGGAGGCACTGCGAGGCGCACGTGGATGCGCGACTCGGTGGGGGCGTGTGGCGTTCGGAGAGGGGCCTCAGCCGGGCAGGGTCGCGGTGAGGTCCAGCTCGACGAGCTGGTCCGAGAAGCCCAGTTGGGCGACTCCCAGGAGGGTGCTGGCCGTGGTGAACGCCGGGCCCAGGGGGGAGGCCGTGAGGCGGCTCCACACCGCTCCCAGGGCGTCCCTGTCGTCGCTCCGTACGTAGATCACCGACCGGACCACGTGGTGGGGCCGGGCGTTCACCGCTGCCAGGGCGGTGAGGGCGTTCGCGACCACCTGGTCGACCTGCGCCTCGAAGGAGCCGGGGCCGACCAGTGCGCCGTTCCGGTCCAGGGGGCACTGCCCCGCCAGGTAGGCCGTGCGGCCCGACTCGACCACCGTGATGTGGTGGTAGCCGGGAGTCTCGTGCAGCTGCTCGGGGTTGATGCGGGTGATCTTCTCGGTCTTCTCGGTCGCCTCGGTCATCGCGCGAGTCTGGCCGGTGAGGTGCCCCGCGCGCACCACCATTTACGACAGGTGCCGGTACTTCCCCTGGAAGTACGTGAGGGGTCCGCCGCCGGACGAGGGAAGGCCGACCGTCAGGACCCGGCCCACCACGAGCGTGTGGTCGCCGGCCGCGACCCGGCTCTCCGTGCGGCACTCCAGGACCGACAGCGCGCCGTCCATGAGCGGGGCGCCGCTCTCCTTGCCGCGCGTGTACGGCAGGTCGGCGAAGAGGAGACGGTCGCTGACGCGGTTCTTCATGGCGAAGCGCCCGGCGATGTGCCGCTGGTCCTCGGCGAGGACCGACACCGCCCACACCGGGACGTCGGTGAGCAGGTCGTCCATGCGGGAGCCGTTGCGGAGGCTGACGAGGACCAGGGGCGGGTCGAGGGAGACCGACATGAAGGCGGTGGCCGTCATGCCGACGTCCTCGCCGCGCGGGCCGTCGTCGGGATCGTGCGCGGTCACCAGGACCACGCCCGCCGCGAGGCGGGACATCGCCGCCCGGAACTCGTCGTTGCTCACCCCCTCAGCATGAGGGATGGCCAGATCGGACACGGGGGGCGAGGCTGGGGTCTTCTGGAGCACGTCTGCACGCTAGTCCCGGCCCTCCGCGCCTCGCATCGGGCCGGGGGACCAGACCCGCACCCCCGACGGACCTAGGTCCTGTCATATGCGGGCAGCTGGTGCGACCCGCCATCATCTGCTGTGACTTGAGTCACAGAGGGCGGTATTTGTTGACCCTGTGTACCTGGGGCGCAGCTCGCTGTGATTCAGTGGCGGTGACAGTGCAACACGAAGCCGATGAGAACCCTGGAGTTGCTGTCGAGGTCTCGGGGAGAGCGAGCGATGGAGACCGAGTCGGAGCCTTACGTCCGTCTCTCGACCCTGCGGCAGCTGCATCAGGTCGTGGCGGACCTCAATACTGCCCGCAGCCTGGCGGACACCCTGCAGACCGTCGCCGACGGTGTGGTCGCCGGTCTCAACTACGAGCTGGCCTGCGTCAACCTCGTCCGCCCCGACGGTGACCTCGTCGTCGCCGCCTTCGCCGGAAGCTCCGCCGCGGAGGCCCTGATCACCGGCCGTGTCGGCTCCCGCTCCTCCTGGGAGCGGCGCCTGTCCATGGGAGTCTCCTGGGGCGACCTGCGGTTCATCCCGCACACCGAGGGCTGGGTCCTCATGGAGGACGACGTCCCCCAGTGGCACACCGACGGGCCCGCGCCCCGCTTCGAGGACGAGTGGCACCCGCACGACCGGCTCTACGCCCCGATGTACGCCTCCGGCTCCGGCCGTGAGCTCCTCGGCGTCATATCCGTCGACCGCCCGCGCAACGGCCGGCACCCCGGCCCCTGGGGCCAGGAAGCGCTCCAGATGTACGCCTCGCAGTCCGCGATCGCCATCAGCAACGCCCGGCTCCGCTCCAACATGCAGCGCGCCCTGGTCCGCCTGGAGCGCGAGCAGCAGGCCCTGCGGGCCTCCGAGGAGTCCTTCCGGCAGGCCTTCGAGTACGCCCCCTCCGGCATGGCCATCGCCGAGATGGGCGGCGACCAGCACGGCCGCCTCCTGCGCACCAACGACGCCCTGTGCCGGCTCCTCGGCCGCCCCGCCTCCGTGATGCGGCGCTACTCCTTCGCCGACCTCGTCCACCCCGAGGACATCGGCACCCTGCTCCGGACCTCCGCCGAGGGCGGCCGGGCCGAGCTGCGGCTCGGGCGCCGGGACGGCACGTACGTCTGGGTCTCCCTCCGGAACTCGGTGGTCGCCGACACCGCCGACGGGCCCCGCTTCCTCCTCACCCACGTCGAGGACATCGAGGAGCGCAAGCGGCACGAGCTCCAGCTCGCCCACCGGGCCTCGCACGACGCCCTCACCGGCCTCCCCAACAGCGCCGAGCTGCGCTCCCGGCTCTCGGCCCGGCTCTGCGAGCGCCCGTCGGCGCCGGGGGACGAGGCCGCGTACGGGGTGTACGACTCCCAGCGGGACGGCGGCTACGGCACGGGCCACGACGGCGCCGCCTACGAGCCCGGGCACGACTCCGGGTACGAGGTGCAGCCCCAGCCGTACGAGCACGAGCACGAGCACGGTTTCGGTTTCGAGCCGGCGGGCGGCGGCCCGTACGACCACCATGTGCACATCGTGGCGCCCACCGGGGGCGAGGTCGACGACGGGACCAAGGGGCTCGCGGTCCTCTTCTGCGATCTCGACGGCTTCAAGTCGATCAACGACCGCTTCGGGCACCACACCGGCGACGCCGTCCTCATCGAGGTCGCGCGCCGGCTCACCACCGGTGTGCGGGACGGTGACACCGTCGCCCGGCTCGGCGGGGACGAGTTCGTCGTCCTCGCCGACGGCCTGGGTGCCGCCGACGCCGCCGACCTGGCCGTACGCCTGCGCAACGCGATCATTCCGCCGATCCGGGTGGACGGCCGGGCGGTTCGTGTCGGGGCGAGTTTCGGCATCGGTTGGGCCGAGTGCGGGATGACCGTGGAAGAGGTCCTGAACTCGGCGGACCAGCGGATGTACGTGGAGAAACGCTCCCGCGCGAAGGTCCACCGGCGGGCGGGCTGAGTCGCGCGCTGGTCCGTTCGGGGTAGGCTCGGCCGGTCGGCGACGGCTGGCGAGCATGGAGAGGATGACCCGGATGGCTGCCGGTAACGACGGCGCGAACAAGCCCGAGGACGACGATCCTTTCGGCTACCTCTACGAGGACGGCCAGGCGGCGGGTGCCCGTCCCCCGCAGGGCGGCGGCTACGGCTACCCCGGCCCCGCCCCCGCGCAGCCGGGCGTGCCCCGGACCTCGTACAACCAGGTCAGAACGGTCGGCGAGCGTCAGTACGGCCACCAGCAGCAGCAGCCGTATGTGCCGCCGCAGCAGCAGGCCGCGTACGGCAGGCCGCAGGCGCAGTACGCCGCGCCGGAGACGTACGGCGCCCAGCCGCAGACCCGCACGATCCCGCCCCAGCGCGGCGGCTCCGGCCGCGGGCCCAACACCAAGGGCCTCCTGATCGGTGCGGTCGCCGTGGTGGCGGTCGTCGTGATCGGCATCACGGCCGCGGTGATCTCCAACTCGGGCAACGAGAAGGACAAGGACGACAAGGCCGGCGGGAACACCCCGTCGACCGCGCCGTCCCAGGCCTCGCAGACGCCGAGCACCGAGCCGAGCGCCGACAAGACCCCGGACGAGCTCCCGAAGCAGGACGCGGCGACGCTGACGCTGGGCGGGTCGGCGACCACGGAGCAGGCCGTCAAGGGTGCCGAGGGTGCCGGCGGCGTGTACGTCTCGGGCTTCAACGCACCCGGCGCCTCCGTGACCTGGAAGGCGAACATGCCGACGGCGGGCAAGTACCGCCTGACCGTCCGCTACGCCATCCCTGCGGTGGACGCCAACGCCACCCTGACGGTCAACGGCAAGGCGAACAGCCAGCCGATCGGACTGAAGAACTTCATCGGTTCCTCGGACCCGAACCTGGAGAAGAACTGGCAGACCACCTGGGCGCCGGTCGAGCTCCAGAAGGGCGACAACGAGATCAAGATCTCGTGTGAGCAGGGCAACCAGTGCAACGTGCTGCTCGACTGGCTGGAAGTCACACCGGGCCAGTAGGAGGGCTCGTTCGCTTTCTCCGACACGACCTGAACGCTGCTCAACCCGACCGAAGACGTTTCATAAGATGATCTTCGGATGAGTTCCGTCCCTCAGTGACCGCGAGGGACGGACGGCGATTGAGGAGGCCCGAAGGTGCGTGCCATGGGAAAGATCGCGTCGGTTGGTGTGCTGGCAGTCAGTTTGTTTGCCGCGACAACTTCCTCGGCGTTTGCTGATGTAGCAGGGGCGTACGGGAAGGTCTCCTGGAACATTCGAGCATCGGCCTCGACGAACTCCGCCCTGATCGCCCGCATTTCGCCCTCCGGGAAGGTCCCGTGCTGGACGGCCACGTGCACCGGACGGGTGACGGGTGGTTACTACCAGTGCGCCAGCGGGGGCGCCTCGTACAACACCTGGACCCCCCTCAACTACCAGGGGAGGAAGGGGTGGGTCGCCGACAGGTGCGTGACCCTGGGGCGCATCGCCTGAGGTGTCGTCCCGCCGCGCGCTGCTGACAGCGGCGCGCGGTGGGTTACGGGGAGAACGGGTGCTCCGTCACCTTCACCCGCGTCAGCAGTTCCTCGTACGCCGTGGGGTCGTACTCACCGGCGACCGGGGAGAGGACCGTGGCCGCCGAGAGGGCGACCGCGCGGGTGAGGCGGTCGGGCCAGGGGGCCTCGTCGACCAGGCCCGAGAGGAGGCCGGCGACGGCGGAGTCGCCGGCGCCCGTGGGGTTGCCCCGCACCGCGGCCGGCGGGGCCGCGCGCCACAGGCCCTCCGGGGTGGCGGCGAGCATGCCCTCGGGGCCGAGGGAGGAGATCACCGCGTGGGCGCCGCGGCGGCGGGCGTCGCGGGTGGCCCGGTGGGGTTCGCGGGAGCCGGTGAGCTGGGCGAGTTCCTCGGCGTTCGGCTTGACGAGGTCGGGGCGGGCGGCGATGCCCCGGCGGAGGGGTTCGCCGCTGGTGTCCAGGAGGACGGGGACGCCGGCCGCCCGGGCGAGGCGGACGAGTTCCGCGTACGCGCCGACATGGATGCCCGGCGGGAGGCTGCCGCAGAGGGCGACCGCCCGGGCTCCGTCGAGGAGCTCCGTGAAGCGGGTGCGGAAGGCGGCCCATTCCGCGGCGGTGACGTTCGGGCCGGGTTCGTTGAGCTGGGTGGTGTCCCCGCTCGCGGTGTCGACGACGGCGACCGTGCGGCGGGTGGGTCCTGTGGTCTCGACGAGCTCGTCGCGGACCGGCGTCGACGCGAGCAGGTCCCGCAGCGTCGCGCCCGTCGCGCCGCCCGCGAAGCCGGTGGCGACCGTCTCGTACCCGAGGGCGGCGAGGACGCGGGCGACGTTGAGTCCCTTGCCGCCCGGCCGCTCGATGACCTGGGTGACGCGGTGGGAGGCGTGCGGGGTGAGGGCGGGGACCCGGTAGGTCAGGTCCAGTGCCGTGTTGAGGGTGACCGTGAGGATCAAGACCCGTCCACCCCCCGTACTCCGTGTGAAGTCCTGTGGAACGCTCGTTCCGACGGGCACCGATCATGCCAAAGGAAAGGCGGTTGGCCCAGACCCACGGCCAACCGCCTTCCGGAGTGACACCTGATCAGGCGGCCTTGTCCGCCGTCGGGTCGACGATCCACTCGCCCTTGCGCATGACGCCCTTCAGGTGGAACTCGGCGTCGAGGACCACGATGTCGGCGTCCTTGCCGGGTTCCAGGGAGCCCACCCGGTCGTACACGCCGAGCAGGCGGGCCGGGTTGGCGGAGATGGCCTGGACGACCGACTCGACGGGGAGCCCGTCGATGGTGGCGGCGCGCTGGAAGGCGCGGTCCAGGGTGAGGGTGGAGCCGGCGATGGAGCCGCCCTCGACGAGCCGGGCGACGCTGTCCTTCACGTCGACGGCCAGGGGGCCGAGCATGTAGCGGCCGTCGCCGAAGCCGGCGGCGTCCATGGCGTCGGTGATGAAGGCGACGCGCTCGGGCCCCGCGTGGTGGAAGGCGAGCTCCAGGGCGGCGGGGTGGAGGTGGGTGCCGTCGTTGATGAGCTCGACGGTGATCCGCTCGTCCTCCAGGAGCGCGGCGATCGGGCCGGGGGAGCGGTGGCCGAGCGCGGGCATCGCGTTGTAGAGGTGGGTGGCGACGGTGGCGCCCGCGTCGATGGCCGCCTGCGTCTGCTCGTACGTGGCGTCGGTGTGGCCGATGGCGGCGATCACTCCGTGCTCGGTGAGCAGGCGGACGGAGTCGAGGCCGCCGGGCAGCTCGGTGGCGAGGGTGACCATCTTGGCCTGGCCGCGGGCGGCGTCGATCAGCTTGCGGACCTCGGCGGGGTCGGGGTCGCGGAGCAGCGTCTCGTCGTGGGCGCCCTTGCGGCAGGGGGAGATGAACGGGCCCTCGAAGTGGAGGCCGGCGATCTCGCCCTGCTCGGCGAGCTCGGAGAGCAGGCCCGCGCGCCGGCCGAGGAAGTCCATGTCGCCGGTGACGAAGGAGGCGACGACGGTGGTGGTGCCGTGCAGGCGGTGGGTGTGGACGCCCTTGAGGACCTCGTCGACGGTGCCGGAGGTGAAGGACGCGCCGCCGCCGCCGTGGTTGTGCATGTCGACGAAGCCGGGGACGAGCCAGTGGCCGGTGAGGTCGATGGTGGGGGCGTTCTCGGGGGAGGAGCCCGCGATGCGGTCGCCGTCGACGATCACGCGTCCGTTCTCGACCGTTCCGGTGGGCAGCACGACGTGCGCGCCGGCGAGAACCTTGTGATCGGCCATCAGGCGGAAACCTCCGAGTCGAGGGAGAGAAGGTCCCAGGCGAGGAGGCCCGCGCCCAGGCATCCGGCGGTGTCCCCGAGGGCCGCCGGGACGATGGCGGGCAGCTTCTGGAACGTGACGCGTTCCTCCACGGCGGCCCGGAGGGGTGTGAACAAGGTTTCCCCGGCCTCGGCGAGACCGCCACCGATGATGAGCGTGCGGGGGTCGAGGAGGGTGAGCGCGGTGACGAGCCCGTCGGCGAGGGCGTCGACGGCCTCCTGCCAGACCCGTACGGCCGTGGGGTCGCCGGACTCGACGGCCTTGGCGCAGTCGGCGGCGTCCGCCTCCGGGTCGCCGCCGGCCTCGGCCCAGGCGAGGGAGACGGCGGAGGCGGAGGCGTACCGCTCCAGGCAGCCGCGCTGGCCGCAGCCGCATTCGGTGCCGCCGGGGCGGACGACGATGTGGCCGATCTCGCCGGCGTAGCCGTGGGCGCCGGCCTCGATGCGGTCGCCGATGCCGATGGCTCCGGCGATGCCGGTGCCGAGGGGCACGAAGAGGAAGCGGTCGGCGCCGTTGCCCGCGCCGATCCGGCCTTCGGCGAGGCCGCCGGTGCGGACGTCGTGGCCGAGGGCGACGGGGACGCCGTCGAGCCGGCGGCTGAGGAGTTCGCGCATGGGAACGTCGCGCCAGCCGAGGTTGGCGGCGTAGACGGCGATGCCGTTCTCGGCGTCGACGATGCCGGGGACGGCGACTCCGGCCGCGGCGGCGGGCTCTCCGTAGCGCTCCTGGCCGAGGGCGCGGAGGTCTTCGGCGAAGCCGAGGATCGTCTCCACCACGGCCTCGGGGCCGCGTTCGCGCCCGGTGGCGCGGCGGGCCTCGTGCAGCAGGGTGCCGTCCGCCCCGACGAGGGCGGCCTTCATACCGGTGCCGCCCACATCCAGGGCGATGACGTGTCTCACGGGGGACATTCTGGCGCGCGAGGTCCTAACAGGTCTAGTCCACTGGGCAGGATTGTTGCGCTCGGATACAAATTCGGGGCCGGCCATGGGTCCATGGTCCCGTCGCAGTTGCGGAAGTGATACCTGAGTGGTGTAGACCTCATGCCCGGGGGCGAGGCACACTTACGGCCCTGAGAAGTGCAAACACGCAGCTCAGTGCAGATGGACGACAGCTCAACGACGAGCAAAAGGTGGATGAAGCCGTGGAGCGGCGACGATTCCTTGGACTGACCGCGGCCGCCGCCGCCCTCGGACTGGCCACGACGGTCGCCGGCTGCGGCACCCTCGGCGGTGACTCCGGCGACGTGACCCTGAAGCTGGTCGCCGCCGACTACGACCTCACGGGTGGCGACACCACCAAGAAGTACTGGGCCGACCTCGTCGCCGCCTTCGAGGCGAAGCACCCCGGGGTCAAGGTCGAGGTCCAGGTCCTGTCCTGGGACGACGTCGACCGCAAGGTCGCCGAGATGGTCAAGGCCGGCCAGGCCCCCGACATCGCGCAGATCGGCGCCTACGCCGACTACGCGGCCGCCGGACAGCTCTACGCCGCCGACGAGCTCCTCTCCATCCCCGTCCAGGCCAACTTCCAGGGCTCGCTCGCCGCCGCCGGCGAGTACAAGCGCACCCAGTACGGCATGCCGTTCGTCGCCTCCACCCGGCCGCTCTTCTACAACAAGGCCCTCTTCCGCGAGGCCGGCGCCAAGGCCCCCACCACCTGGGACGAGCTCGTCGAGGCCGCCGAGAAGCTCAAGGCCAAGGGCGTCACCACCCCCTTCGCCCTGCCGCTCGGCCCCGAGGAGGCCCAGGCCGAGGCCCTCATGTGGCTGCTCAGCGGCGGCGGCGGCTGGACCGACGCGACCGACCGCTACGCCGTCGACTCCGAGGCCAACGTCCGCACCTTCGAGTGGCTCCGCAGCAACCTGGTCGGCAAGGACCTCACCGGCCCGGTCGCCCCCGGCAGGCTCAACCGCAAGGCCGCCTTCGCCGCCTTCGCGAACGGCGAGGTCGGCATGCTCAACGGCCACCCCTCGCTCCTCAAGGAGGCCGCGAAGAAGGGCGTCCAGGTCGGCCAGGTCCCCCTGCCCGGCGCCGAAGGCACGCCCAAGACCTCCATGGGCGTCGCCGACTGGATCATGGGCTTCAGGCAGAACGGCCACCACAAGGAGATCGGGGACTTCCTCAACTTCGTCTTCAGCGACGAGAACGTCCTGAAGTTCGCCGGGGACAACGATCTGCTGCCGGTCACCGTCACCGCCTCCACCCGTATGGAGACCGACCCCGCCCACGCCAACCTGCGCGTCTTCCTCGAAGTCCTGCCCGACTCCCAGCTCCCGCCGGTCGGCAAGACCTCCTGGGCCAAGGTCAGCGAGAACGTCAAGCAGAACATCGGCAAGGCCGTCGCCCCCGGCGGCAGGCCGGCCGACGTCCTCGGCCGGATCGGCCGGGAGGCGACCGCGCTGGAGAACGCCGAGTAGGTCGGCCGTGCGGACAGCCGAGTAATAGGTTGTTCGTATGACCATCGGCGAGGGAACAGACGACGAGGCCGGGCTCGGGGAGCGCGAGCAGGCGCTCCTCGCCGTCGAGCGCCGCTCCTGGCCCGGTCCCGGTGCCAAGGAGCGGGCCGTCCGCGAGCGGCTCGGGCTCTCCCCGACCCGCTACTACCAGCTCCTCAACGCCCTCCTCGACGACCCGCGCGCCCTCGCCCACGACCCCGTCACGGTCAACCGGCTGCGCCGGGTCCGCGAGGAGAAGCAGCGCCGCCGCGAAGGGTGACTCCGGCCAGTGACTCCGGCCACGCTGACGTGACCCTCATGGGTCGGTAGGGTCGGAAGCATGGTCAGCAGCCTCCCGCACCCGACCTTCCCCAAACTCTCAACCCTGTTCGAGCAGGGGAGACCCCATTCCGCCGGCCGCGACGGCCTGGCCGCGCTTCTCGCGCGGCCCGAGAAGGCCGTCGTCGCCCTCGACTTCGACGGCACCCTCGCCGAGATCGTCCCCGACCCCGAGCAGGCCCGCGCCCACCCGGGTGCCGTGCCCGCCCTCGCCGCCCTCGCCCCCCAGGTCGCCTCGATCGCCGTCGTGACCGGCCGCCCCGCGGGGGTCGCCGTCCGTTACGGCGGCTTCGCCGGCGTCCCCGGTCTTGAGCACCTCGTCGTCCTCGGCCACTACGGCGCCGAACGCTGGGACGCCGTCACCGGCACCGTGCGGGCCGCCGCCCCGCACCCGGGCGTCGCCTCCGTCCGCGCCGAGCTCCCCGGCTTCCTCGACCGGGCCGGTGCCTGGCCGGGCGTGTGGATCGAGGAGAAGGGCCGCGCGGTCGCCGTCCACACCCGCCGCGCCCTCGAACCCGAGAGCGCCTTCGAGGCCCTCAAGGGCCCGCTCGGCGACCTGGCCGTCGCCCACGGTCTCGTCCTGGAGCCGGGCCGCATGGTCCTGGAGCTGCGGCCCCCGGGCATGGACAAGGGCGTCGCCCTTGCGGAGTACGTACGGGAGGTGGGCGCCGGGTCCGTGCTCTACGCGGGTGACGACCTGGGCGACCTGCCGGCCTTCGCGGCGGTCGAGAAGCTCCGCTCCGACGGCACTCCGGGCGTCCTGGTGTGCAGCGGCTCCACGGAGGTCCCGGAGCTGGCCGGCCGCGCGGACCTCTCGGTGGCGGGCCCGCCGGGCGTGGTGGAGTTCCTGGCGGAACTGGCGCGGGCGGTGCGGGAGGCCTGACGGGCCCCGGAAACGCGCGGAGGGCGGTACGGGAAGCCCCGTACCGCCCTCTTCTTCTCGTTCGTGCGGATCAGTGCGCGGCCGGGTTGGCGACGCTGATCGTCAGGTCGTCGCCGGCGTCACCGGTGACCGTGACGCGCACGCCGTGGCCGGCGACCTTCACGCTGGCCTGCGGGGCCGTCGTGTCGTAGTACGCGTTCGGGTCGGTGTCGTCGAAGACCGGGATGCCCGGGACGGAGGGGGCGCAGGCCGCCAGCGTCTCGACCGTCTTGTTGCCGCCCTTGCCCACCAGGACCTCCTTGTGGAGGCAGGTCGCGTCGGTGGCCTCGAGGCCGAAGGTCGCGTCGAAGGGCTGGCGCCGGTTGCTGGGCGCGGTCCCGTCGGCGTACCGGAACGGGGCCGGGCGGGCGTCGACGGCCATCGCCGAGCCGCCACCGGGGTGGTTGCTGACGTTGTTGTCGTCGAAGGAGCGGTCGACGTACCAGACCAGCATGCCGTTCTGGAACTTGAAGAACTCGACCCAGTCGGGCGCCGTGATGCCCTTGCTGAACTGGTACGGGCCCTGGGCGAGGAGCGCGTCGGAGCCGACGTACTCGCGGTTCTCCACGAGGTAGAACCGCGGGGAGGTGGCCGTCTCGGTGCCGGTGGAGATCTTCCAGCGGCCCTGCGCGGTCCAGCCGCCGACGCCCTGCTCGACGTCGTCCGACGCCAGGTTCGTCCCGCCGGAGGTCAGCGTGATGTCGTCCAGGAACGCGCCGGCGAAGTGCACGCCGCCGTCGCTCTGGTAGCGGAACCGGAAGAGGGACGGCTTGCCGGCGGAGTCGTACGTGAACCGCAGCGTCGTCCACTTGCCGCCGGAGGAGCCGGAGACGGACGTGCCCGCGCGGGCCCAGGTGGCGCCGTCGTCGAGGGAGTACTCGGCGAAGAGGTAGTCGAAGTCGGCCTCGATCTCGTACCAGGCGCTCGCCTTGACCGTGACGCGCGGCGCGGCCGGCACGGAGCGGGTGAGGGACTGGTTGAGGCCGTCGGCCGAGCCGGTCCACCAGGCGTGCGTGCCCGAGGTGGGCGTGGCGTAGGTGGTGCTGCTCGTCTTGTCCGGGAGCGCGACGCGGACGGCCTGCTCCTTGCCGGCGACCTGGAGCGCGGCCGGGCTCAGGGTGTACGAGCCGGTGGCGCCGAGCGGCGCGTCGGCGTGGTCCAGCCAGCCGAGGAAGAGCTTCTCCTCGGCGCCCATGAGGCCCGGATGGGTGCCGATGCCCTCGTTGGCGGCGGCGCCGTGGCCGAGCCAGGAGCCGGAGCTCATGAGGGTCCAGAAGGCGGTGGAGTTCTCGCCGCCGTCGGTGTCGTAGAAGTCCGGCAGGCCGAGGTCGTGGCCGAACTCGTGGCAGAAGACGCCGAGTCCGCCGTTCTCGCCCTCGGTGGTGTAGTCGCCGAGCCAGTACCTGGACTGGCCGATGCGGGCGCCGCCCTGCTTGTTCTGGGCGCCGGAGACGGCGGGGCCGGTGAGGCCGTAGTCGTCGCCGTTCACGTACCAGCGGTGGGACCAGATGGCGTCCTCGCCCTGCGCGCCGCCGCCGGCGTCCTCGCCCATGCCGGCGTGCACGGCCTGGAAGTGGTCGATGTAGCCGTCGGGCTCGTCGAAGTTGCCGTCGTGGTCCCAGTCGTTGCGGTCCCAGACGTCGAACTGGGCGAGGTACGCGTCGATCTCGGCGGGCGACTCGCCGGCCGCGAGCCGGGCGTTCCACCAGGCGTCGCCGGTGTCCTGGATGAAGGCCCAGGAGCCGCCCGTGTCCTCGACGGCGTTGTCGCCGTAGGTGGAGGCGTTGCCGGGGACCTTGACCCAGTCCTCGACGGTGTTGGTCACCGAGTACTGGCCGCTGGACAGGCCCTCGTAGAAGGTCTTCATGGACTCGCCGGAGCCGTTGAAGAGTTCCTCGTAGTGGGCCTTGGAGAAGTCCGCGGTCCAGGCGTTGGAGTTGTCGGTGCTGCGGTCCGGCCGGGGTATCCGGTTGTGCAGCGGGCCGGGGACGGTGCCGAGCTTGCCGGAGCCCTGGTCGCCGAACTCGGAGAGGATCGTGAAGATCTTCTCCTGGCGGGTGGCGGTGGTGGTCTTCGTCTCGGCGAACTTGCCGGGCGCGACCTCGACGACGCCCTTGCCGTTCGCCTTGGCCTTGCCCTTGGCGACCAGGTCGATCGCCTGCTCGCGCAGCTTGGTGCGCTGCTTCGTGAGAGGTCCGGGCCGGTCGTCGGTCCGGTGCGCGTTCGCGCCCGCCGGTGCGACGTCCCGGGCTTCCTGCGCGGCGGCGGGGGTGAGCCCCGCGGCGAGGAGTGCGGTGAGCGCCGACCCGAGGGTCATGCCCACGACAATCTTCTTCACGTGTGTCGCGATCCTTCCGCTTGCCTCATGTGCCTCATGGGGAAAAACGGATCGCCTGGGGGAACGATCGCCGCAGAGTCTCGCACGAAAGGACCGGCGGAGAGGAGGGGTTGGCTCGGCTAAGCTCCGGCGACGCTCCGCAGGGGTGGAGAGTGCAGATCCGCGGTCGGGGAGGCCGGAGTGGGGCGAGGACGCGTTACGGCAGGAGTCTGGGCGGGAGTGGCGATGATGCTGCTCGCCGGGTGCGACACCGCGCACGGCGGAACCCGGGATGGGAGCGGCCCTCCCCGGCAGTCGGCGACGGCGAGCGCGACCGAATCCTCCGCCGGTCCGGCGGTCGCGTCCTCCGCCGAGGTAGCCGCGAACGTGCTGACGTTCACGTATCGCCCGAAGAACGACTACAACCACATCGATCAGATGCTGGAAATCAACAACAGCGACACCCGCTCGGTCGTCCCTGTCCTGGCGTTCACCGCCCTCGACCGGCAGAACCGCCCCTTGCCGGACGTACGGATACGAACGGTTTACGGAAGTGACAGCGGCCGCTTGGTGGCGACGTACGGGTCGAGCTTCGACATCCTGCGCTTCACGGGGACTGGGCGGCATCAGGTGCACGATGTCCGCGTCACTGTCCGCCACCTGGCCACCGCCCGGGAACGGGCCAACATCCACCCTGTCACCGTCCAGCCACTCGACGACGCCGGAAACGCCGTCAGCAAGTTCAGCCGTTTCGTGGCCGTCCGCGTGAAGAACCCCGACCCCTTCGCCGTCTCCGTGCGCGTCGCCTACATCGTCTACGACCAGCCGGCCAAGGGCGAAACCCAGCAGGTCGTCTCTGCCACCGCCGTCGGTGGATTGGTACACGTCCCGGCTCAAGGCGCTGTGGTGCTCAAGGTCACCGGTGAAGCGGAGCGGGCAGTGGCCAGATACTCGGACGGCCCTGCGGTGAGCGTCAAGGCGTACAACTCCCAGTGAACGCGATGGCCTGAAGGCGGCCGGAATCGCCCCGTGGACCGACGGCTGCGCGATCGAAGCGGCACCTATGCGGAGATCCGGGCGGCACCTCGGTCCAACAGCAGGTCGACCACACCCGTCAGGTCCTCCTCGCCGCTGCCCGCGTCGAGCCGGCGGCGCATCAGCTCGAAGTAGGGCCGGATCAGTTCCGGGCTGACGCCCTGACCCTCGGCCGTGGCCAGGAACGTCGGCGTGCCGGCGACTTGCATGGCGAGGTGGGAGACCACGCCGCTGGTGTAGTCCTGACTCTTCAGCCGGGCGGCGGTCCCGTGGACGCCCTGGGCCATGGCGGCGAGCCAGTCGGCGAGCAGCGGGGCGAACGCCACGGGATCGATGTCCTCCCGGCGGATCAGCGCGAAGGCGTGCGCCGCCCCGGCGAACATCCCGTACATGCCGCTGAGCAGGGCCACGTCGTGCAGGGCGGCGAATCCGGCGTCCTCGCCGACGTACTTCGTGCCGACGGGTACGGCCAGGGCCTCCCGGTGGAGCTCGAACAGCTCCCGGGAGCCGCTGTAGAAGACGTAACCGCCGGCCTCCGGGACACCGATCATCGGCGGGACGGCCATGATGCCGCCGTCCAGGTAACGGGCGCCCCGCTCCTCGGCCCACGCGGCCCGGGCCCGCGCCTGGGCGGGGGTCGTGGTGGTGAGGTTGACGAGGTCCTTGCCGGCCAGGTCGACGCCGTCCAGGGCGGTCCCGACGGAGGCGTCGTCGAGCAGGCAGATCACGACGAGGCCGCTCGCCGCGACGGCCGCGGCCGCGCTGTCCGCGGCCTTCGCCCCCTCGGCGGCGAGCGCCTCCGCGCGGGCGGGGGTGCGGTTCCAGACGGTGAGCGGATACCCGGCGGCGAGCCAGGTGCGGGCGAGGGCGGTACCCATGGCACCGAGCCCGAGGAGGGTGACGGGGGACGCCTGCGTGCTGTTCTGTGTCATGCCCAAAGGCTGCGACGGGCCTCTGACCTGCTCAAGTACCCACTTTCAAGTGGGTGGTTACCCTGAGGTGAGTGAGGAGCTCAGGAGGGGTGGGGGCATGACGACACTGAACCGACCGGGTACGCCCGACGGGCACGTCTGCGGGATCGACACCGCGATGGAGGTGATCGGCGGCAAGTGGAAGGTCCTCATCCTCTGGGCCCTCCACGAACACCCGCACCGCCGCTTCGGCGAACTCCGCCGCCTGATCCCGGGCATCACGGAGAAGGTCCTCGCCTCCCACCTGCGCGAGATGGAGGCGGACGGCATCGTCGACCGCGTCTCCTACGACGAGGTCCCGCCCCGCGTCGAGTACGCCCTGACCACATCCGGCCGCCGCCTCGACGAGGCCCTCGAACCGCTGGCGGCCTGGGGGCGGGAGCGGCGGGAATCCAGTAGCCCGACGCACTGACAGCCAGCGAGGATCCGTCGTCATGGGAGCGGACATCCACGGATTCATCGAGTGTCGGGTCACGTACGGCACCATCGACGAGGAGGATTCGAGCTGGTTTGCCGCCATCGACCTGTTCCTGCTGTACGGCGGACGGAGCTACGACGCCTTCGGCTGTCTGTTCGGTGTCCGCAACTACGCCGGCTTCCGGCCTCTGGCCGAACAGCGCGGGCTGCCGCCCGACGTGACCGATGAAGTCCGGAGCGGGTACGAGAGCGACCCCACCCTCTACCACAGCGCGTCGTGGATCGGGTGGGAGGAGCTGGCCGCCGTCGACTGGGACGAGCCCGCACTGACCGTCGACGCGCGCGACGCGTGGAGGCAGGAGGGCAAGATCATGCGAGTAGCGCGCATGACGCGCCGGGAGGCCGTGCACGAGTTCGGCGAGTGGGACCCGGTCTGGGCGACCATGAAGGCCCTCGCCGACGTGCACGGCCCCCGGTACGTGCGGCTCGTCGTCTGGTTCGACAACTAGCGCGGGTCGCCCCCGTCGGGACGTCGCCCTGTACGGCCGCCAGCTCCTGATGACCAGCGTGCAGCCGGACTCCGCGTGCTGCCGCATCTTCCTGCGCCGCTCCGAGGCCACGACCGGGCCGGGCGTGGACCCCGCGCCCCGCCGGCCCGGCAGGTTCGGCGCATCGGAGGGCAGGGCCCGCAGCAGATCGATCGGCAGAGCCGCCGGGGGCCTGCTGTGACCTCGGCCCACGAAAGCGCGCCACGGTGGCGGGAAAGCCGGACGGTCGTCCGCCACGTGTGTCTCCAGCAACCACCCACCGACCCCGGCCACGCTTCCTCGTTGCCGTGACCGCCGCCGCGGCGGCGGTCAGGCGCCTGGGGCGAGGCGGTGCCTCCGAGCGCCGGGGTCCCCGTACGGCGGGTTGCGCTTACCTACTTAAGACGGGGCGACCAGGGCGAGGCCTCGACCTGCGTGAATGCCGGAGTCGCGTTGCGACCCCGACTCCTGACTATGCAGATTTGAATAGAAAGCATCCTGTGGAGCTTGAGGCGATGCCAGAATGGGTGATCGGCGTAGGTCTCGGATATAGCCCCGGAGGTACCCTGTGCGTGCGGCCCGACGAGTGACCAAGATCGAGACGGTCAACCGGACCACTGGCGAGGTGCAGGACCTCACTGTCCACTCGTCGGTCGGAGCCGCACACGGGCTCTGGTTCCGGGGAGGTGGGTTCACCACGATGGGATACGACGCACACAACGCCCTCGCCGAGGCTGACCTCAGCGGGGCGTCCTACAAGCTGTTCCACAAGATGTGCGCCCTTCAGAACCGGAAGGACCACGGTCTCGTCCGCGTGGAGAGCCAGGTCAAATTCGCCGAGCAGGTGGGCATGTCCCAGTCGTCCGTCTCACGGTCCCTGCGGCAGCTCGCCGAGGCCGGATTCATCTACCCCGACGGCCGTGATTGGCGCATTCGCCCCGACTTCGCGTTCAACGGCAACGGTGCCGCGCAGGGCCAGGCCGTACAGAACATCCCCGCCGCGACCCCCGACCCGTACGCACGGAAGGGCGCCGAGCTGACCGTCATAGACGGCGGCGACGCCAGCGACACGTGAGCGACCGCCCTAGCGGACCTCCTCCTCAGGCGTAGCGATCTTCCTGATCATCGCGGAGAGCAGGGGTGACTCGGGGGACGGTTGGCTCATGCCGATCACCTGGTATCCCCATGACTCGTAGACGCGCTGGACCTTTCCGTCGCCCGCTGCCGCATTGACCATGAGTGACACGTAGGTCTCACTGCGTCCGGCGAGCAGTTCGTCGTGGATGCGCCGTGCCAGGCCGGTCCCCCGGTAGGGCACCGTCACGCCGATCTCCTTGAGGGCCAGAGCCGGGGAGCCGCTGAATCCGGCGTCGACTTCGCCCATCCTCGTCCACCAGCGGTCACCGCTCTCCACGGTGTTTCCGTACGCGTAGCCCACTGGCCGGCCCTCGGGGGCGAAGGCCAGCACCGCCCCGAACCCTGGCTCCCTGCCGTGGCGCTCCAGGCGTTCGGCGAAGGTCGGCACCGCGTAGTTCGGCAGGTGAAGCAGAGGCTCGCGTACCTTCGCGTACGCCGCGATCAACGGAGCCATGACCTCCTCGACATCCTTGGGGGCACTGCCGTAGTGGCGGAGTCGTGGGGTCATGCGGTCTGCCTCCAGGTGTCGCGGGCGTACTGGTTCCAGGTGTGGGCGAGGGCGGCGCCGGGGGCGATTGTCTCCAGGCGTCGGCCGAAGGTGTGGAGCATCCCCACGACGCGGGGGTGGCGGATCGAGGCATCGGCCGGGACTGACATGGCGCTTGCGATGGCGGTTTCCACGTCTCCTTGTTCCAGCTGGGCCCGTGCGACGCGGGTCGTGGCGATGGCTTTGGACCGGTGCATGTGGGGGCGTAGGGCGGCGAGGCAGCGATGACCGTGGGCCTCCGCCCGCTCGAAGTCGCCGAGGGCGAGGAACGCCGACAAGGCGAGGCTGTCGAGTTCGGCCTGGTCGTAGAAGGCGTTCATCCACACAGGACGCTGCGCCTGTGGATAGGCGCGCAGCATGGCGTCCTGGGACTGGTCGAAGGCGCGGCGAGCGGCCGTGCCGTCTCCGGCCGCCCCGTGGATCGCGCCCTGTCTGGCCAGGCCGAGGGAGGCGAACATGGGGTCCTGGCGGGTGATGTTCAACTTCCGGGCCACGTCATTGGCAGCGGCAGCGTCGGCCGGGCGCCCCATGTGCCGGTACATCGTGCCCGCGTGGGACCAGATGCGGAACTTGATGTACGGATCACCGGCCATCTCGGCGAGCTGCTGGGCGACACGCATGTGCCTGGTAGCGTCCTCGAACCGGCGCCCGTCGATGGCGGCCCACATCGCGGAGGAACGGAACGCGGCAGCCGAGGCGTAGACCTGCTTCCTCACGCGCTGACTGGCATGGCCGGAAGCCTGGAGGGACAGCGCTTCGTCCGCGAGCGCTGCGGCCTTGTGCTCGATGGCGAGCTGTCCGCCGTGGCGGTGGTCGTTGGCGACGACGTCGGCGAATCTGCGGTGGAGCCGCTCGATGTCGCTGGCGCCGACCCGTCGGGGAACGCTGAATGCCGGGGCGGCTGATGTGAGGGCGATGGCCGTCCCGGCCGTGATGAACTGGCGGCGTTCCACTGGGCCCTCCGGTGGTGCTGTGGTGCTGGGGCATGCGAACCCCAGGTCTTTCAACGAGCAGCGGAAGACCGCTTCCAGCGCCTTGCGTGTGCGGCCGATCGGGCGCCGGGTGGCTCCGCTGATCAGATTCCGCACGGTCCGGTCCGACACGTCGCCGGGCCTGCCGGTGATGTCCAGCAGCGCGGCGTTCATCCGAGCCGCCAACTCTTCTTGCGTGAGGCCTAAGTCGGCCATTTGTTGCTTCAACACGGCGTTGACTGCCACGAAAGAGAACGTAGACCCGGCGCACCCTCGGAGCCAGGGACTTCGCAAAGCGCTCGCAAAGTCTTCCGGTCGCTGACCATGCCTCGCTCGCCAACCTTTCCTGTTCCGGAGTGGGGGTCGCGCCGTTGACTGATCACACGCCGTCCGGGTGTGGGCCGATCAGTGAAGGCTCCCCCTACCTGCCCGGACGGCCGCCGAGATCCCGACGGAAGGAGCAGGCGATGGACAGCTCTCTCCCCCGCCGCACGCCTGGAGCGAGCGGAAACGAGCACGGAGCGCCGACACCGGAGTACGGCGTTCCGAGCCGCGAATTGCGTGAACGGGCGGCCGGCGGCTGGGAGCGGTTCCTGCGTCGTTTCGCCCTCGATCAGGCTGGCCGGGAGGGCGAGGCGTGAACACCATCGACCACGCCGGGTACGAGCAGCACGAGCTGCTCGGGCATCAGGTACGGGATATCGCTTCCCAGAGCGAGGGCGAGCTCATGGCTGTCACGCACGAAGTGCACGACGACGGCCGTGTGGTCCGCATCGCGCACATCCGTCCCGCCTCCGGCGTGGAGTGGTCGACGGCCGTCGCCAACGTCCGGGCCGTCCGACCGACCGAGTGGAGAGCCATGACCTCGCACCGTCCCCAGAGGCTCGCGACCGTCCCTCGTGCGGTGATCATGCAGCCGACGACGCGGTGCCTGCCCATGGACTGTACGTACTGCTACCTGCCGCTGCGGAAGAAGACGCTCCTCATGACGGTGGATGTCGCCAGGGCAGTGGCCGCGCCGGTCAATGCATGGGCGGCCGATGACCCGGCATTCGAGGTCGTCTGGCACGGGGGCGAGCCCTTGGCCACGGGGCGGGAACACCTGGCCGCGCTGATGGCCCCCTTCGAGGGCGTGAAGCACTCCGTGCAGACGAACGCCGCCCTCGTCGACGACGCCTGGTGCGAGTTCCTGCTGGACCACGACGTGGCCGTGGGGGTCAGCATCGACGGTCCCGTAGACATGAACACCCACCGTGTGACCCTGGCCGGGCACCCCGGATTCCACGTGACGATGCGGGGAATCGACCGCCTCCGCCGTCACGGCATCCCGTTCTCCGCGATCGCAGTCGTCTCCGACCCCGACCCGGCGAACGCTGCCCGTCTGTACGAGTTCTTCGCCGAACTCGGTGCCACCACGCTCGGCGTGAACATCGAAGAGGAGGAGGGTGTCAATCGCTCCGTACAGGCGACCGACTCCGTCCGTACGGCGGAGTTCTGGGCCGCCCGCACCGCCGCCTGGCGGGACAACCCAGTCATACGGCTGCGGGAGATTCAGCGCGTACTGAACTTCGCCGGTGCGGTTCTGCAGAACCAGGTCACGGCGTCACTCCCGGCCTCCGACCCGTGGGACCCGCTGCCCACCGTCGCCCATGACGGCGGCGTGGTCATGCTCTCGCCCGAGCTGGCCGGATTCACCGACGACCGGTTCGGCGACTTCACCACCGGCAACGTGCTCCACCTCGGCCTCGACGTCCTCGTTGCCGAGGCCGAGAAACGCACCCCATGGATCACCGAGTTCTGGAAGGGCGTCGACGCCTGCCGCGCCGCATGCCCCTACTTCGCCTTCTGCGGTGGAGCCCACCCTGCCAACCGGTACTTCGAACACGGCGGCCGGCTGGATGGAACCAGGACCCGGTACTGCACCACCGCCAAGATCGCCCTGATGGAAGGAGTAACGCGCCATGTCCGCGCACATGCCCACTGACGCCGCCACCCTCGTGATGGACTCGCCCCACGGCTTCCGGTCCCTGCTGGAGGCTGCTGGGACACAGGCCCTGGCCACCTTCGACAACCGGCCCACGTGGGACAACCCCACTCCGGTGTTCGACAACCGGCCCACCTGGGACGACTGGAGCAAGAAGTCCTAGCCCCCCGTTGACCTCGGGGCGGTCTCGCCAACCCTGCGGGACCGCCCCGGTGCCACGACAGAACGGAGCACCACCATGGCCACCCGAGTCTTCAGGCACGTCACCGTGACGACCCCGGACCTGGACGAGGCCGACCTGTACCTGTCGACCGTCGAAACCCTCGACAGCGCGCGCGGAATCGTCCAGGACTTCGCCTTCGGAGACGCGGACCTGCGGTCGCTCGACTTGGACACCCGGCTCATCACCGGCCGCATCAAGGGCGTCCACTCCCAGCGCGTCGAGTTCCAGGCCTTGAATCTGCACCGCGTGGAGATCAGGGACAGTGATCTCCGCTCGGTCCGCTGGGGCGAGAGCAAGCTGACCCGAGTGGTGGTCCGCGACTGCAAGCTCATGGGCGCCGCGCTGGACGGCTTGGTGCTGGACGACGTGCTGTTCGAGGGGTGCAGGTTCGACTACGCGGCATTCGACAAGATCCGCGTCACCGGACCCCTGGTTTTCACAGGCTGTGTGTTCACCGAAGCCGTGTTCAGCGACTGCGATCTGTCCGATGCGGTGTTCTTCGACTGCACCCTCAGGCTCACGGAGTTCGGCGCCGGCCGTTACCGGGACACGGACCTGCGCGGCAACGACCTGTCGAAGATCCGAGGCGTCACGAACCTGGCCAAGGTTCGCATCGATCACACCCAACAGGCCGACCTTGCTCACGCCTTGGTGAACGAACTCGACATCACAGTTGGTGACAACTGACCACAGGAGGACTCCCGTGCCCCTGCGCCTTGCCTTCGACGACCTGTGTGCTTTACGCGCACGCTGCGGCATCGCCGCAGTACGCACCATCGACGACGCACCGGATTACGAGGACGGGGCCGTGGCCCCCTCCGGCCCTTGGCAATCGCTGACCGACGAGACCGTGCGGATGCTGACTGTTCCCGCGCGGGTGCCTTCCAGCACGCTCGTGGAGATCGTCCGGCCTCCCGTACCGATCGACTCGGGGCTGGCGGACCTGGCGGCGTCGCTGGGGGACAGCCACGCTGAGTACATCGGCCAGGCCTTGGCTGAACCCGGTATGCGCACCACCACGGACAACTATCGGGACGGTCGCCTGATCGGCCTCCACCTCGACAACTGGGACAAGCTCACATACGGCCGTAGGGCGACCGGCAGGAGACGGCTCGCCTTCAACCTCGGCCCGGGCAACCGGTACATCATCCTTGGCGACGTCGATGCTCGGGCCGTGTGCCGGGCGGTCCACCCCGACTCCTACGAGCGGCGGTATCCGCACACCGACGACTACCGCGCATATGTCGCCGCCGGTCACCCCATCCGGTGCGTTCGGATCCGCCTCGCTCCCGGAGAGGGCTACATGGCGCCCACCGAGTTCCTCCTCCACGACGGCTCGACCGAAGACGAGGGCGAACCGTCGACCATGGCCTTCTGGCTCGGGCACTGGGATCGCGGCGTTCTGCCCTCACTCGTCTGACCGTCGAGATGAGCTCCTGAGCGCCTCCAGCTGCTCCAGGAACCAGCGCTGCGGAGGCAGGGCCGTGGCCGCGGCTGCCAGGCGTTTCGTGCGGTCCGTGCCTTCTGTGGGGTGCATGGTCAGGGCGGTGTGGAGGGCTTCGGCGGTTTCGGTGACATCGCAGGGGGTTGATGGTGATGGCGTCTTCGCGGAGTTCTTCGTAGGCGCCGGCTTCGCGGGAGAGGACGAGGGTGACGCGGCCGGATTCCTCTCCAGGACACGACCGCGGTGCGGACCGGCTCCCTGTCGGATTCAACGCTGCAGCCAGCTCAGCAGGGTCGTCGCCGTGAACACCGCGCCCGACGCCAGACAGACCGTGCGCGGGGTCAGCCACCCGGGGCCTTTCAGGGGCTGGGGCTGCGGGGCTGGAGCGAGCAGCGCGTCTGCGAAGGCCTGGGCGGTCGGGGGGCGATCGGCCGGTTCGACGGACATCGCGGCCCGTAGCAGCAGGGCGACGTTCGGTGGGAGCTCCCCTCCGGCGGGGAGCGCGGGCAGCGTCGAGGTGGTCGACTGGTCGGTCATCAGGGCTGTGGCGCGGCCGCCCGGGCCGAACGGCTTCTGCCCGGTCAACAGCTCGTAGGTGACGACGGCCAGCGCGTACACATCGGCCCTTCCGTCGAACCCGCCGGTCTGGAAGGCCTGTTCCGGTGCCATGTACGCGGGGGTGCCCGTGGTCACCGTCAGCCCGGACGCGTCGGCCAGTTGTTTGGCGCTGCCCAGATCCGCCACCAGCACCTCGGCGGGCGCGGGGCCGGTGGAGAGCAGCAGGTTGGACGGCTTGACGTCGCGGTGCACCACACCCGCGTCGTGCAGGACCTGGACCGCGTAGCCCGCCTCCGCGGCCAGCCGCAGCGCCTCCCGCGGGTCTCCCTGCCCGACCCGGTCCGCCAGGGTGCCGCCGCGTACGTAGTCCATGACGAAGTAGGGCCGGTCCTCCTGCACCCCGACGTCATGCACCCGGACCACCCGCGGGCTGGCGATCCGGCGCAGCAGCCTCGCCTCCGCCAGGAACCGCTCGCGCACATCGGCGTTGGCGGCCCAGTTCTCGGCCAGCACCTTCACCGCGACCTCGGTGTCGAGTTCCGGATCGTAGGCCTTCCAGACCGTCGCGAAGGAGCCGGCTCCGAGCCGGTCAAGGAGGAGGTAACGGCCGAGCTTGCGCATGTGGCAGCATTCTGCCGGAGTCCGGGGGAGCGTGGAACGCCCCCCTCGACGGGTGGGACGCGCGCGGGGCGAAACGGGGGGATTCCGGGTGTTCGAGGAAGGCGAGTTGGAGCGGCTCGTGGCGGCCGCTCAGGCGGGGGACTCGGGGTCGACGGAGTACCTGCTGGCCACACTGCGGCCGGTGGTGCTGCGACGCTGCTCGCGCTTCCTGCCCCACCACGCCGACGCGGAGGAGGCCGCGCAGGACGCCCTCCTGTCCATCAGCACGCACCTGGGCGAGTACAGCGGCCACGGCTCCTTCCTGGGCTGGGTGACGGTGATCGCCTCGAACGCCGCCCGGTCCACCTACCGTTCGATGCGCCGACGCGCCGAGGACAGCCACGCCGACCTCCCCGAGTCCGTCGACCCGCGTACCACCAGCGTCATCGCCGGGAGCCGGCTCGACCTGATGGAGGCGTTGGCCGCGCTGGAGCGGCAGCACCCCACCCTGGTGGAGTCCTTCGTGCTGCGCGACCTGGGCGACCTGACCTACGTCCAGGTGGCCGAGCAGCTGGACGCCCCGTTGGGCACGGTCAAGGACCGTATCCACCAGGCCCGCCGCTTCATGCGCGAGCGCCTGGTCGCCGGTTCGTGAAGGGCGGTCACGCGACGGGTGGCGGCCACGCCGTCGTCCGGCTCCGGTCCGCCGTCGCCGCCCTGGTGGCAGCCGCCGCGCTCGGGCTGGTGACCGGCCGATTCGTCCTGCCCTCGCCCCCCGGCGCCGACGCGCACCCGGCAGCGCGGTCGGGTGCCTCGCCCGGCGGGGCGTCCCAGGGCGCGTCCGCTCCCGCGAGGCCCGGCATGTCCGCCCCGATGCCCGCGCCCTCGGCCTCCGGTTCCGGCTCGCCGATGGGTGCGACCGGGCCGGTGACGAAGGCGAACCTTCTGGAACCCGCGGCGTTCGGCCCGGACGCCGGCATCGGGAAGATCCACGTCACCGACCGGTACGGCGACGGGCATTACGCCAACGCGGCCTGCACGGGGGAGAAGACCCTCACGGAGACCCTGGGCGGGCCCGGTGCCCACTTCCGCGGACTGATGACCAGCACCCGCACCGACCCGAGCGACGCCACGCTGGCCCGGGACAGCGCCGACCAGGTCGCCCGCGAGGTCGCCGCCGAGGCCCGTACCCCTTCCCTGGCGCAGAACTTCTCCCAGCGCCTGCTGCTGGAGCAGGTGCCCTGCCAGGAGGAAGCGCCAGGGCACTGGGTCTACGGAAGGACCACGACGCTGCGGATCGCCCCGGACGTCACCGCGAGCTGGATGGGCGTCTACCCGGGATCCCTCAACACCACCGGCACAGCGCCCGAGGGCGAGGAGCCCTGCGGCGGCATCGCCGTGCTGCGCAGCGGCACCCACTACGGGGTGCTGGAGGTCGAGGCCTGCCTGGGGACGGCCGCGATGGACCGGGTCGTCAGGACCGCTCTGTCACAGCTGTGAAACAGCCGGTCAGAGCTCCAACTTTCCCTCCTCCGGCGGCATCTCCCCCGGTTGTACGAGGACGCAGCAGGCGTCCCGACCAGCAGGGGGACCAGATGACCGAGAACCAGACCGTCCAGCAGAAGTCCGTTCGCCGCAACCGGGTCGCCGCCGCGGCCTGCTTCGCCGCCGCACTGATCACGGCCACCGTCTTCGGCACCCAGTCGGCCACCGCCGCCGGGGCCGCGCACCGCACCGCGGCCGCCGCCCGCTCGGCCGCGGTCGCCGCGCCCGGACTCGGCTCCGCCGCCCTCGTCCAGAGCGAGGACTTCCGGACGGGCCTGAACCCGGTCGGCGCGACCGTCGCGCTGACCGGGCGCCAGGCGCTGTCCGCGTGCTCCGGCGAGGAGACGATGCGCGACCTGACCCAGGGCAAGGCCACCGCGTACGCGTCCGTGAACTGGACCTTCGACACCGGCGGCCTGCTGACCGAGTCGGCCGCGAGCGCCCCCACCAAGACCGCGGCCGCCACCTGGGAGAAGCAGCTCGTCGCGCTCGTCCAGGACTGCCAGGACGAGCCCGCCGGCCACTGGTACTACGGCGCGGCCCACACCCTGACCACCACCGGCGGCACCGCCCACTGGTACCCGGCCTACAACGGCGACGGCACCGCCACCGGCGGGGTCGCGGTGCTGCGCAGCGGCACCAGGGTCGCCCTCGTCGAGCTCACCGGCCGGCCCGGCTACGCCCCGGCCTACGTCGAAGGCATCGCCACCGCGGCACTGAACCGCCTCTCCTCCTGAACGGCAGCCTGAACGACAGTCCCGCTCCGCCCGCGCCGTCGGGCGGAGCGGGCCACCGGCTCACCGCTCCCGCAGCGCCTCCAGCTGGTCCAGGAACCACCGCTGCGGCGGGTGCGCCGTGGCCGTCGCCGCCAGGCGCTTCGTGCGGTCCGCGCGTTCCGTCGGGGGCATGGTCAGGGCCTTGTGCAGGGCCTCGGCCGTCTCGGTGACGTCGAAGGGGTTCACCGTGATCGCGTCCTCGTGGAGTTCCTCGTACGCGCCGGCCTCCCGGGAGAGGACGAGCGCGCAGCCCGACTCCGAGACGACCGGTATCTCCTTCGCGACCAGGTTCATGCCGTCGCGCACCGGGTTCACCAGGGCCACGTCCGCCAGGCGGTAGGCGGCCAGGGAGCGGGTGAAGTCGTCCTCCACCGAGACCAGGACCGGCTGCCAGTCCGCCGTGCCGAACTCGGCGTTGATCTCGTCGGCGAGCTCCGTGACGGAGGCCGTGTACGCGCGGTACGCCTCCAGGTCCTGGCGGGACGGGTACGCCGAGGCCAGGTGGACCACCCGGTCGCGCCATTCCGGGTGGGCGGTGAGGAGCTCCCGGTAGGCCTGCAGGCCTCGCAGGATGTTCTTCGAGAGTTCCGTCCGGTCGACTCTGACGATGGTCTTCCGGTCCCCGATCTCGTCGCGCAGGTGCGCCAGGCGGTCGTCCACCTGCGGGCGGTACGCGAGGGCCCGCAGCTCCTCGCCGTCCACCCCCAGGGGGTACGCCGCCACCCGCGTCCGCCCCAGGTCGCCCGCGCCCTGCTCGAAGGCCTCCGCCCACGCGCGCGTGTGGAAGCCGAGGCGGTCCGCGCCGAGCATCCCCCGCAGGAGTTCCTCGCGGATGTCGGCCGGGAGCATGCGCAGGTACGCGGGGGAGGCCCAGGGGGTGTGCGTGAAGTGGGCGATCCGCAGGTCGGGGCGGAGGTCCCGGAGCTGCCCCGGGACCAGCGCCAGGTGGTAGTCCTGCACCAGGACCGCCGCGCCCCGGGCCGCCTCCGCCGCCAGGGCCTCCGCGAACGCGCGGTTGTAGCTCCGGTACGACTCCCAGCGGCGGCGGAACCCCGCGTCGAAGACCGGCTCGCGCGGGATGTCGTACAGGTGGTGGTGGAGGAACCACAGCACCGAGTTCGCGATGCCGTTGTACGCGTCCGCGTAGACCCCCGGGTCGATGTCCAGCATCCGCACGCCCGGCTCGCCCGTACCGCGTCTCACCGCCTCCCGGTCGCCCTCGCCGAGCGCCGCGCACACCCAGAGGCTCTCCTGGGAGTCGATGGTGCTCAGGGCCGACGCAAGGCCGCCGCCGCCCTTGCGGGCGTCCAGCGAACCGTCCTCGCCCAGCACGTACGAGACCGGGCCCCGGTTGGATGCCACCAGCACAGTTGCCATGTGGCGAACCTAGCCCGTCCCGTAAACGCTCAAACGTACGTATACGAGACGGGTGGATTCGGCCACGGGGAGTCGCCGCAGGTCAGTCGCGTCGGCCGCGCATCGCCGCCTTCGCCACCAGGCCGGTCGCCGCGAGGGCCACCGCGAGTGCGCCGAGCAGCCAGAGGCGTTCGCCGTTGCTTCCCGTCTCCGCCATCGAGCCGTCGCCGTGACCGCCCAGCGGTCCCGGGGCCGGAGGGGCCGGCGGGGACGGCGGGGACGGGAGCACCGAGACCGTCGCCGATGCCGACGGGGAGGGGTCGGGCTGCGTGGGGGTGGGGGTCGGGGTCGGTGAGGGGTTCGTCGGGGTCGGGGTCGGATCCGTCGGGGTCGGCTCGGGCTTTTCGAGCTCCGGCGTCACCCCGCACGACGGGTCCTCGCTGCCGTCCCCGCAGTTCGAGCGCGGGCTCTCCACCTCCACGCTGTTGCGGAGCTTCCCGTCGCCCGTCGCCGGGTTCTTGATCTTCACCGAGTACGTGACCGTCGCCGTCCTCCCGGCCGGGATGGTCCCCACGTACCCGATCCTCGGCTTCTCGTACGACACCCTGCCCAGGTCCGTCCGCACGTCCCCGTCGTAGTCGGCGTCGTCCAGGTTCCCGGTCAGGTCGTCGCCGAACGTGGCGTTCGGGTAGTCGAACGGGCCGATGTTCTTCGCCGTGATCGTGTACGTGAGGGTGTCGCCCGGCTTCACCTTCCGCGGGCTCGCCGTCTTGGTGATCTCCAGGTCCGGGACCGGTACGGAGAAGGCGAGCCCGGACGGCACGTAGGTGTCGCCGCTGGTGGAGAAGGTCAGGTCCGCCGAGGTCGCGCCCGGTGGGACGGCGCCGGCCGGGACGTCGAAGGCCTTGGCGTCGATGCTCAGGTTGTTCGTGAGCTTCGGGGAGACCGCGCCGTCGTCCTCGCCGACGAAGAAGTTGTTCGTGTTGCCGGTGTGGGCCTCGGTGACGTTCCTGCCGTCGACGAGGAACTTGTCGCCCGGGGTGTTCCAGTCCCCCTCGTACGCCGTCACGCTCGCGCGTACCGTGCCCGGGCCCCGGTAGAAGCCGCCCACGGTGATCGTGGTCGCCGGGGACGTCGAGCGCTGGAGGACGTGGCCGCCGTACACGTACACGTTCCGCCGCTCGGGGGCCTTCACCCGGTCCGGACCGGGGAACCTGTGGACGACGGTCAGGGACCAGCCCGCGACGCAGCCCTTGCCGCTCGGCGCCCAGAGGTTGCCGACCGCCACCCGCGCGTCCGTCCCCGAGACGCCCGCGAAGGCGGCGGTCACGTCCGACTCGCCCGTGTAGTAGTGCGGGCCACTGGTGTCGGCCGGGTCGGCGACCATGCTGTCGATCGACACCGGGGTCGCGGGACCCGCCCCGACCCTGATCACCGGGGCCGTCGTCGTCGGGTCGCCGGGGGAGCGCCCGACGTCCGCGCCCGAGATGTCGCAGCGCTTCAGCTGCGCGCCGCTCGGGCCCTTGTACGTGCCGTCGTTCCCGCCCCAGAAGAGGCGGGCGTACGCGACCTCGGCGCCCGCCGGGATCTTGACGTGACCGGTGCTGGAGCCGAAGTCGGTGGTCCCGAGGCCGGCCGCGTCGATGCGCCGCATCACGAAGGTGTTGTTGTTGTCCGAGCCCTGGCCGGAGGCCGCCGTCGCGCAGCGGGCCGCCAGGTCCGCCGGGCCGGCCGGGCAGCCCATGACCGTGTTGCCGATCGTGGTGAAGTCGCCGTACAGCGACGCGTCGTACCGCTTGCCGAAGGGCTCGACCACGTCCGCGGCGGCCGGTCCTGCCGCCGCGGACGCGAGCGAGCCCGCCGTGAGCCCGATGACCGCGAGCACCCTGCCCAGGTGATGTTGTCTGAAGCGCATAAAAGGGCAATTTATGCAAAACGGATCATCGTGGGGCGTTACGCCACGCGGCGGTGTGCCTCCTCCTCGGACGTCACGCCACGCGGCGCTGTGCGTACTCCGCGATCTCGGCCATCGGCGGCCGCTCCTCCGTGTCCACCGCGTACGTCCGCGGCTCGAAGCCCTTCTCGCCCCGCTCGAACTGCGTGAGCCGCGGCCGCACCAGATGCCCCCGCGAGAGCCGCAGCTGCGCCGTCCGGTAGATCGCCGCCGCCATCCGGCCCAGCGCCTGCCCGTCCTGGTGCCGGTGCTTGCGCACCCCCACGTCCACCTGCGCGAGCGCGTCCAGGCCCACCGTGTGCAGGGCGTCCACGAGCAGCCCCAGCTCCACTCCGTAACCGACCGGGAACGGCAGCCGTTCGAGCAGCGAGCGCCGGGCCGCGTACTCGCCGCCCAGCGGCTGCACGAAACCGGCCAGCTGCGGCCAGTGGAGGTTCAGCAGCGGGCGGGCCACCAGTTCCGTCACCCGGCCGCCCTGACCGGGGGTCTTGCCGGAGGCGAGCCCATCGAATTCAGTGCCGAACGGGCGGTCGTACATCGCCTTCACGAACTCCACGTCCGGGTCCGTGAGCAGCGGGCCCACGATCCCCGTCACGAAGTCCGCCGAGAAGTCCCGCAGGTCCGCGTCCACGAAACAGACCACGTCCCCGCTCGTCGCCATCAGCGACCGCCAGAGCACCTCGCCCTTGCCGGGGACGGTCGGTATGCGGGGGAGTATCGCGTCCCGCGCGACCACCCGCGCGCCCGCCGCCGCCGCGACCTCCGCCGTACGGTCCGTGGAGCCCGAGTCGATCACCACCAGCTCGTCCACGAGGGGGACGGACTCGGTCATCAGCTCGCGCCGGATCACGGAGACGATGTCCCCGACCGTCGCCTCCTCGTTCAGCGCGGGCAGGACGACGCTGACCGTCGTGTTCCGCTTGGCTGCGAGGATCCGTTCCAGCGGCCTGTCCGTCACCGACCAGGACCGCCGGGCCAGCCAGCGCTCCACCTCTTCCAGCACGTGATCTCTCTCCATCTCGCGGGTCGGACGGCCGGTCCAAGGTTCCGGGCCTTCGGTTACAGTCTTGAACAACGCGGATGCCCGATGCACGTCGGGGTGCCGCCCGCGTCGGAGCGCAGGAACGAAAGTCCACCGCGCTTCACAATCGAATACCGCTCATCCAGAGGGGCAGAGGGAAACGGCCCGTTGAAGCCCCGGCAACCCTCCAGTCGGTTACTCGTCCTCCAGCGAGGCTCCCGGCTAGGGAAGGTGCCAAATCCGTCTCATGGCGAAAAATTCGTCATGGGAAAGATGAGGAGAAAGGGCCTCGCCTCCATGGCTGTTCAGACCGTCGCACCCACCACCGTCGACCTCGGTCCCGCGTCCGGGCTTTCCTGTCGCGAATGCGGTGAAGTCTTCCCGCTCGGCCCGATCTTCGCCTGTGAACTCTGTTTCGGACCGCTCGAAGTCGCGTACGACCTTCCCACCGGTGACCCCGAGGCGCTGCGGAAGCAGATCGAGGCCGGCCCCGCCAACATCTGGCGCTACGCCCCCCTCCTGCCCGTCCCCGCCGACGTCGCCGAGAAGCCCAACCTGAACCCCGGCTGGACCAAGCTCGTCCAGGCCGACAACCTCGCCCGCGAGCTCGGCGTCGCCCCCGGAAAGCTCTTCGTCAAGGACGACTCCGGCAACCCGACCCACTCCTTCAAGGACCGGGTCGTCGCCCAGGCCCTCGAAGCCGCCCGCGCCTTCGGCTTCACCACCCTCTCCTGCTCCTCCACCGGCAACCTGGCCGGCGCCGTCGGCGCCGCCGCCGCCCGCGCCGGCTTCCGCTCCTGCGTGTTCATCCCGCACGACCTGGAGCAGGGCAAGGTCGTCATGGCCGGTGTCTACGGCGGTGACCTCGTCGCCATCGAGGGCAACTACGACGACGTCAACCGCTTCTGCTCGGAGCTCATCGGCGACCCGCTCGGCGAGGGCTGGGGCTTCGTGAACGTCAACCTCCGCCCGTACTACGGCGAGGGCTCCAAGACGCTCGCGTACGAGATCTGCGAGCAGCTCGGCTGGGTCATCCCCGACCAGCTCGTCATCCCGATCGCCTCCGGCTCCCAGCTCACCAAGATCGACAAGGGTCTGCAGGAGCTCATCAAGCTGGGCCTCGTCGAGGACAAGCCGTACAAGATCTTCGGTGCCCAGGCCGAGGGCTGCTCCCCGGTGTCGGCGGCCTTCAAGGCCGGCCACGACGTCGTACGGCCCCAGAAGCCGAACACCATCGCCAAGTCCCTCGCCATCGGCAACCCGGCCGACGGCCCGTACGTCCTCGACATCGCCCGCCGGACCGGCGGCGCCGTGGAGGACGTCAACGACGAGCAGGTCGTCGAGGCCATCAAGCTCCTCGCGCAGACCGAGGGCGTCTTCGCCGAGACCGCGGGCGGCGTGACCGTCGGCGTCACGAAGAAGCTCGTCGAGGCCGGGCTCATCGACCCGAACCTCACCACCGTCGTCCTCAACACCGGCGACGGACTCAAGACCCTGGACGCGGTGGCCGACACCTCTCAGGCGACCGCCACCATCCGCCCGAGCCTGGACGCGTTCCGCGACGCCGGCCTGGCGCTCTGAAAGGTAACGAAGACATGGCCGTGAACGTCCGCATCCCCACCATCCTCCGCACCTACACGGGTGGTCAGTCCGAGGTCCAGGCCGAGGGCGCGACCCTCGCCGAGGTCATCGCGGACCTGGAGAAGAACCACACCGGCATCGCCGCCCGCGTCCTGGACGACCAGGGCAAGCTGCGCCGCTTCGTCAACGTCTACGTCAACGACGACGACGTGCGCTTCGAGCAGGGTCTGGAGACGGCCACCCCGGCCGGCGCGGGCGTCTCGATCATTCCGGCCGTCGCCGGCGGGTGCTGAGACCCGTAAAGCGCTACCAGTCAGTACCAATTGCCCCTTCCGCGCGATAAGCGGAAGGGGCAATTCTGCATGGTTGAGCGCGGTAGAGTTGGGGAAGTCCCCTCCGCTGCTCATGCCGGACGCATATGAGAATGCGTCCCCGCACGACAAGAAGCAGCCAAAGTGCCTGCGCGTTGTGTACGTTCTGCGCGCTTTGCCGGGCCCGACTTGCCCCGTAATTCCGGGGAATCTCCCCAATTCCCCTTTCCGGGGCGCCCAGAATTCTCGGTCGAATGACCTGTTGCAGAGGGCAGTTGGGCAGATACATTCAGCGGCGGTCGACGCGTTCCGGCGCAGGGTCTGACCCGGGTCCGCGAGGTGCGGTCCCGCGCAAGGGCCAGTAATAGGGGAGTTAGGCATGGCTCAGGGCACCGTCAAGTGGTTCAACGCGGAGAAGGGCTACGGCTTCATCGCGGTAGACGGTGGTGCGGATGTTTTCGTCCACTACAGCGCGATCCAGATGGATGGCTACCGCAGCCTCGAAGAGGGCCAGCGGGTCGAGTTCGAGATCTCGCAGGGCCAGAAGGGTCCGCAGGCGGACATGGTCAAGCTCGCCGTCTGAGCGCGGCGCGATCGGCCACCGACGCAACGCCGTCGAGGGGTCCGCATCCCTGAGGGGATGCGGACCCCTCGCGCGTTCCCGCCCCGCCCCCGCCCCGCCCCCGTACGCCCCCTTGATCGGCCTCCCGAAACGCGAGAGTCGCTTGCACTCTCCTAGGGCGAGTGCTAATCATTGGCGTTAGCACTCGGAAGGTGAGAGTGCTTACGAGGATCGGGCAGACGAGGTCCGCGGCCAGGTGGGGCAAGGAACCATCGGGCACGCAGGCCGTCCGTCGCGGGCGTCGGCGCGGTCCTGGAGCGTTATCCACCCCATGTCCGGGAGGACCACTTCACATGGCCAAGATCATCGCGTTCGACGAGGAGGCCCGGCGCGGTCTCGAGCGCGGCATGAACCAGCTCGCTGACGCCGTCAAGGTCACCCTCGGCCCCAAGGGCCGCAACGTCGTCCTCGAGAAGAAGTGGGGCGCCCCCACGATCACCAACGATGGTGTCTCCATCGCCAAGGAGATCGAGCTCGAGGACCCGTACGAGAAGATCGGCGCCGAGCTGGTCAAGGAAGTCGCCAAGAAGACGGACGACGTCGCCGGCGACGGTACGACCACCGCCACCGTCCTCGCCCAGGCGCTCGTCCGCGAGGGCCTCCGCAACGTGGCCGCCGGTGCCAACCCGATGGCCCTCAAGCGCGGCATCGAGAAGGCCGTCGAGGCCGTCTCCGGCGCCCTGCTCGAGCAGGCGAAGGATGTCGAGACCAAGGAGCAGATCGCTTCCACGGCCTCCATCTCCGCCGCCGACACCCAGATCGGCGAGCTCATCGCCGAGGCGATGGACAAGGTCGGCAAGGAAGGCGTCATCACCGTCGAGGAGTCCCAGACCTTCGGTCTGGAGCTGGAGCTCACCGAGGGTATGCGCTTCGACAAGGGCTACATCTCGGCGTACTTCGCCACCGACATGGAGCGCATGGAGGCGTCGCTCGACGACCCCTACCTCCTGATCGTCAACTCCAAGATCTCCTCCGTGAAGGACCTCCTTCCGCTCCTGGAGAAGGTCATGCAGTCGGGCAAGCCGCTGCTGATCATCGCCGAGGACGTCGAGGGCGAGGCCCTGTCGACCCTGGTCGTCAACAAGATCCGCGGCACCTTCAAGTCCGTCGCCGTCAAGGCCCCGGGCTTCGGCGACCGCCGCAAGGCCATGCTGAACGACATCGCCATCCTCACGGGCGGCACGGTCATCTCCGAGGAGGTCGGCCTCAAGCTCGAGAACGCGGGCCTGGACCTGCTCGGCCGCGCCCGCAAGGTCGTCATCACCAAGGACGAGACCACCATCGTCGACGGTGCCGGTGACAGCGAGCAGGTCGCGGGTCGCGTGAACCAGATCCGCGCCGAGATCGAGAACTCCGACTCGGACTACGACCGCGAGAAGCTCCAGGAGCGCCTCGCGAAGCTGGCCGGCGGCGTGGCCGTCATCAAGGCCGGTGCCGCGACCGAGGTCGAGCTCAAGGAGCGCAAGCACCGCATCGAGGACGCCGTTCGCAACGCGAAGGCGGCCGTCGAGGAGGGCATCGTCGCCGGCGGTGGCGTGGCCCTGCTCCAGGCGTCGAACGTCTTCGAGAAGCTCGAGGCGGACCTGTCGGGCGACGAGGCCACCGGTGCCAACATCGTCAAGCTGGCCCTTGAGGCCCCGCTGAAGCAGATCGCGGTCAACGCCGGCCTCGAGGGCGGCGTCGTGGCGGAGAAGGTCCGCAACCTGCCCGTCGGCCACGGCCTGAACGCCGCGACCAACGAGTACGTCGACCTCATCGCCGAGGGCATCATCGACCCGGCGAAGGTCACGCGCTCCGCGCTGCAGAACGCCGCGTCGATCGCCGCGCTGTTCCTCACCACCGAGGCCGTCATCGCCGACAAGCCGGAGAAGGCCGCCGCGCCGGCCGGCGGCGGCATGCCGGGCGGTGACATGGACTTCTGAGCCCCGGCTCGGTAGTTCATCGCTGAACGCGAACGAGGGCGGCACCCCCACCAGGGGGTGCCGCCCTCGGGCGTTCGGCGGATGCTGGAAGGGTACGGAAGGGGTCGTCGCCATGGTCACCCTCCTCACCACACCGGCCGACCGCGAACTGGTCATCACGCGGACCTTCGACGCCCCGCCGGCCCGCGTCTGGGAGGCCTGGACGCGGCCCGAGCACGTACGGGAGTGGTACGGGGCGGCCGGGCTGACCACCTCCGTGGTCGACATCGACCTGCGGACGGGCGGCGCGTGGCGCTGGGGCCAGAGCGGGCCCGACGGCCAGGAGATCGTCTTCTCCGGCACGTACGAGGACGTCCTCCCGGTGGAGCGGCTCGACTACACGGAGGTGTTCGAGCAGATGCCCGACGCCGAGCCGGTCCACGTGGCGCTCACCTTCGACGCGACCCCCGACGGTGGCACGGCCCTGACCAGCACGTCCTTCTGGCCGTCCAACGAGATCAGGGACCAGGCGCTGGCGGCGGGCATGGAGGCGGGGGTGCGGGAGCAGTACGACAGGCTGGCCGCCCATCTGGAGGGGATGCGGTGAGTCAGGGCCGGCGGAAGAGGCCGGTCCAGAGGAAGGACTCGCCGAAGGCCGGGGAGTCGGCGGGCAGGGAGCGCATGCGGCGGAGCTCCACCTCCGTCAGGTCGGCGAAGACCGCGCGGAGGGAGTCGTCCGTATAGGCGAGCCCGCCGTGCAGCCGGCCCTCCCGGTAGAAGTCGGCGTCCGGGAGCTCGGAGCCCATGCCGCCCTCGCCGGCCGCGAACGCGGTGAGCGCGAAGTGCCCGCCGGGCGCGAGGGCGCGGTGGAGCAGGGCGAGGTAGCTGACGCGGCGGTGCGGGGGCAGGTGGTGGAAGCAGCCGGAGTCGTAGACGAGGTCGTACGGTCCGTCGAGGGCGGCGGTGAAGGCGTCCCCGCACACGAAGCGGACGCCCTCGGCGCCCGTGTCCCCGGCCCGCTCCTCCGCCCAGGCGACGGCGGTGGGCGAGAGGTCGACGGCGGTCACGTCGAAGCCGGCGGAGGCGAGGTACAGGGCGTTCCGGCCGGGCCCGCAGCCGAGGTCGAGGACCCGGCCGCCGGCCGGGAGCAGGCCCTGCTCGACGTACGACACCAGGTTCTCGTCGGGCTTGGCGACGAAGAACGGCACGGGCTTGTCCCGGTCCGCGTAGAACCCGTCCCACCATGCGGCGCCCCCCTCCGTCCAGCGGTCGGCTTCGGGTCGGAACAGGCCGTCGAGCAGGGTGAGGACGTCGTCGACGGTGCGGATGGTGCGGGCGGTCTCGTTCATGTGGATCTCCCCTCCGAGTGCCCTGATTCTATGGGGAGTTGAGATGAAAGCCCAGGTCAGGGGCTGTTTGTGGACCCTCCGAGCGGGGCGTGTGCGGGCGTCTGGGCGGGGGGTGGGGCGGGGGCCCCGCGGGGGCCCCGCGAAGGGCTTGGCGGGTGCCTCCGGGCCCGGGAGAGGGCTGTTCCCGGGAGTCGCCGGGAGGGTTTCTCCGCCGTGTTCCGGAAGGGAATGGAACGGGTTCAAAACCGGCTGCCGGTGGGCGTCGGGCGGTCAGGCCGGCGGGGCCAGCAGGGCGGTGTCCTGGCCCGAGCGCCGGAGTGACTCCGCGACGAAACCGTTCGCCTTCAGCTCCTCGACCGTGTCGCGGAGGAAGGCGACGGTCTCGGGCCGGCGGCCGACCGTCGTGCCGACGGCCTGCCGGATCTCCATGAACCGGCCCTCGATCAGGCGCACGTCCGGATGCGCGGCGGCGTACGCGGTGAGCGGCTGCCGGATCCCCGCGCCCACCTCCAGGCCCTCGGCCCGGAACACGTCGACGCCCTCGTCGCCGCGCACCACGGTCGCGTGGGCGAGACTCCGCGACAGGAACAGGTCGTACGCGGACCCCTTCTTGACCCCGATCCGCACACCCGGCGCGTCCACCTCCTCGACGGTGCTCAGCGCCGAACCGCGCGGCACGGCGTACACGCCCTCGATGACGACGTACGGCGCGGTGAACGCGACCTCCGTCTCCCGCGCCGGGTCCACGGCGAGGAAGCAGAGGTCGGCCCGGCCGTCCGCCATCGCGTCGAAGGACTTCCGCGCCGCGTCGAAGCAGAGCAGCTCCACGGGCAGTCCGAGCCGCGCCCCGATCTCCCGCGCCAGGTCCACCGTGATCCCGCCCGGCGCCTCGGGCGTGCCCTGCGCGAGCACCGGATTCCCGAGGTTGACGGAGGCCCGGAGGACCCCGGCGGGGGCGAGGTCGGCGGCGACGGCGGGGCGGGGTGTGGTGGTCATGGGGGTGGAGTCTAGGCCTCGGCGTCCCGGTGGACGCGGTCGAGGAGCTCCCGCTCGTCCTGCGTGAGACGGAGGCCGCCGGCGGCGATGTTGGCGGTCAGGTGGGCGGGGTTGCCGGTGCCGGGGATGGCCAGGAGGTGGGGGCCCTGGTGGAGGGTCCAGGCGATGCGGACCTGGGCGGGGGTGGCGTCGTGGGCCGCCGCCACGGCGAGGACCTCCTCGCGCTCCGGGGCGGTCGCCCCGCTCTCGCGTCCGGCGGCGGCGATCGCGTAGAACGGGACGAAGGCGATGCCCTGTTCGCCGCAGTGGCGGACGAACGCGTCGTACTCGGGACGGACCCCGATCCCGTACATGTTCTGCACGCAGACGACGGGGGCGATCTCCTGCGCCTCGGCGAGGTGCGCGGGGGTGATGTTGGAGAGGCCGAGGTGGCGGATGAGGCCCGCCTCGCGGAGCTCGGCGAGGGCGCCGAAGCGCTCCGCGACCGAATCCTCGCCCAGGACGCGGAGGTTGACGACGTCGAGGTGGTCGCGGCCGAGCTGCCGCAGGTTCTCCTCGACCTGCGCACGCAGCGCGGCGGGGGTACGGGCGTGCTCGCTCCAGGCGCCGGAGGCGTCACGGGCCGGGCCGACCTTGGTGGTGATGACCAGGTCGTCGGGGTAGGGGCCGCCGAGGGCGGTGTTGATCAGCTCGTTCGCGGAGCGGAGCGGCGAGAAGTAGAAGGCGGCGGTGTCGATGTGGTTCACGCCGAGCTCGACGGCCTTGCGCAGGACGGCGATCGCGCGGTCACGGTCCATCGGTACGGCGTTCGCCACGAGCGCCTCGCCGTGCTGGGGCAGCCGCATGGCGCCGAAGCCGACGCGGTGGACGGTGAGGTCGCCGCCGAGGGTCCAGGTGCCGGAGGCGGAGGCGTGCGGGGTGGCCGTGGGGTTCGTGGTGGTCATGGCGGGGATGATCTCCCGGGGGGCGGGGCGGCGCCAGTGGATTGCCGGGTGGCCGTCAGGTCCCGTACGGCTCGTGCGCGCTCATGTCGCGAGGCAACCAGGAGCGTCCAGGCGGGGGTTGGCCCTACCTCCCACCCGCCTGTCTGCCGGATGGGGCGGCGACGCCCGGTCCGCGAGGCTGTGCGCATGACAACGAATCGTGGACGCAAGGCCCTGATGCTCGCTCTCTCCGCCGCCGCCGTCGCCGGCGTCGGACTCGTGGGGGGCGGGGTCGCCCCCGCCGCCGCTGCCGCCGGACTCGACTGGCACGCCTGCGACGCCGCCGTGAAGCCGCTGCCGGGGCAGCAGTGCGCCACGCTCTCCGTACCCCTCGACTACGCCGACCCCGACGGCGAGCAGATCGGGCTCGCCGTCGCCCGGCTGCCCAGCACCCGGCCCGAGGCGCGGCGCGGGACGCTCATGGTCATCCCCGGCGGGCCGGGGAGCTCCGGTGTGCAGCGGCTCGGGCAGAAGGGGGCCGCCCTCGCGAAGGAGATGAACGGCGCCTACGACCTCGTCGCCTTCGACCCGCGCGGCGTCGGCGGCTCCGCCAAGGCCCGGTGCGGCTTCGAGGAGGACGACCGGCGGCTGGTGACCCTGCGGTCCTGGCCCGCCGCCGACGGCGGCATCGGCGAGAACGTGGCCCGCTCGCGCCGGATGGCCGAGGCCTGTGCGCGCAACGGGGGCGCGATGGTGCGCAGCCTCACGACCGCCAACCAGGCACGGGACCTCGACCGGCTGCGGCAGGCGCTCGGCGAGCGGAAGCTGTCCGCGTGGGCCGTCTCGTACGGGACGTACGTGGCCGCCGTGTACGCCCAGAAGTTCCCGGAGCGCACCGACCGCTGGGTCCTCGACAGCAGCGCCGACCCCGACCCGAAGCACGTCGCCCAGGGCTGGCTCGCGGGCATGGCGCGCGGCGCCGAGGACCGCTTCCCCGACTTCGCCGCCTGGGCCGCCCACCCCGACCGTGCCCAGGACGGGCTGCGGCTCGCCGAACACCCGGAGGACGTGCGCCCGTTGTTCCTGGACCTGGCCGCTCGGCTCGATCGTGAGCCCAAGACGTCGGCCACCCCCGGCGTTCCGCTGAACGGCACCGTCCTGCGCCAGGCCCTTCAGCAGGCCCTCTACTCCGACGCCGCCTTCCCGGCCTTCGCCCGCCTGATGTCCCAGGCCCTCGACCCGGCCGGCGTGCCCGTCCTGCCGCCCGAGCTGGCCGGGCCCATGCCCGACGAGGCTGCGACGGTCAGCGTCGGCGTGATCTGCAACGACGTCGACTGGCCGCGTTCCGTACCGGCGTACGAGCGGGCCGTCGCCGCCGACCGGGAGCGCTACCCGCTGACCGCCGGCATGCCCGCCAACATCACGCCCTGCGCCTTCTGGAAGGGCGGCGCGGTCGAGAAGCCGACCCGGATCACCGACCGGGGCCCGTCGAACGTGCTCATGATCCAGAACCTGCGCGACCCCTCGACCCCGCACTCCGCCGGGCTGAAGATGCGGGAGGCCTTCGGCGACCGGGCGCGCCTCGTCTCCGTCGACAAGGGCGGCCACGCGGTCTACCTCGGCAACGGGAACGCGTGCGGCGACCGGGCCGTGACCCGCTTCCTGACGGAGGGCGTGCGGCCGGAGGCGGACGTCCTCTGCCGGTGACGACGACGCGGAAGGGCCCGCCCGGATCTCTCCCGGGCGGGCCCTTCCCCGTACCGGTCAGACCTTCACCGGCTCCGAGGTCGGGGTCGGGGAGTCCGGGGAGTCCGCCCGTACCCCTGTCTCCTCCGTCCCAGCCGTCTCCTCCGTCTCCACGTCGAACTCCTCCAGGAGTTCCTTGCTGAAGCCGAAGAAGTACGTCGCCACGAAGCCGGCCGCGTAGCCGACCAGGAGACCGCCCGCGTAGATCGCGATCGTCTCGCCGAGGCCCTTGTTGCCGTCGAGGAGCGGGAAGAGCGCCCAGCCGGACGGGCCGATCGCGGTCGAGCCGACCTTGTCGCCCAGCATGCTGAAGAGGCCGACGAAGCCGCCGCCGAGCGCGCCGCCCACGCAGGCCGTGACGAACGGACGGCCCAGCGGCAGCGAGACGCCGTAGATCAGGGGCTCGCCGACGCCCAGGAAGCCGGCCGGGAGGGCGGACCTGATGGTGCGGCGGATGGAGCCGTTGCGGGGGAGCTTCAGGTAGACGGCCATGGCCGCGCCGACCTGGCCGGCGCCCGCCATCGCGAGGATGGGGAGCAGCACGGTGTAGCCCTGCTGCTCGATGAGGGTCGTGTGGATCGGGATCAGGGCCTGGTGCAGGCCCAGCATCACGAGCGGGAGGAACAGGCCGCCGAGGACGAGACCCGCGCCGGCGCCGGCGTTCGCGAGGAGCCAGTCGGCGGCCTCGCCGATGGCCCGTGAGATCTCACCGGCGACGAACATCAGGCCGAAGAGGGTGACCAGGCCGGAGATCAGGACGGTCAGGGTCGGGGTGACGAGGACGTCGAGGGACTCCGGCACCCAGCGGCGGCACCACTTCTCCACGTACACGGCGAGGACCGCCGCGCCGAGTGCGCCGAGCACACCGCCCTGGCCGGGGGAGAGCGTCTGGCCGAAGGCGTCGATCTTGGCGACGCCGGGGAAGACGATGATCGCGGCGACCGCGCCGCCGAGGATCGCCGTGCCGCCGAACTCCTTGGCCGTGTTGTAGCCGACGAAGACCGCGATGAGGGCCATGAAGCCGCTCGCCATCGCCGCGAGGGCGGGGGTCAGGCCGGGCAGCCGGCCGAGGTTGATGAGGAGGCCGTTGAGGCCGGCGATGATGCCGCAGCCGATGAGGGCGGGGATCAGCGGGACGAAGATGTTCGCGATCCGGCGGAGGAAGAGCTTGAACGGGGTGGCGTTCTTCGCCTTCCGGGCGGCCTTGAGGGCCGCGCCCCGGTCCGCGAGTTCCTCGGCGGTGTGGGCCGGGGCGGGGGCTTCGGCCACCAGCGCCTCGAACTCCGGGGTCACGCGGGCGACGGTGCCGGGGCCGAGGACGATCTGGTACGTGTCGTCCTCCACGACCCCCATCACGGACGGCAGGGCCTTGAGGGCCTCGTCCTGGACGAGCGAGCGGTCCCGCAGACCGAGCCGGAGGCGGGTCATGCAGTGGGCCACGGAGCTGATGTTCCCGGCGCCGCCGACGAGGGGGAGGATCGCGGCGGCGATGGCGCGGTTCTTGTCGTCTGTGCTCATGGTGCGGTGGTGCCTTGCTGTGAGGGGGAGGCTCTACGCGTGCAGCGCCGCACGCAGGTGGCCCTGGGAGGCCGTCAGCCGCTGCTCGGCGGTCTTGGCATCGATGTCGGCGAGGATCATCAGGATCGCGGTCTTCACCTCGCCGTCGGCGGCGGCGAGCGCCGTCTCGATCTGCTCGTCCGGCGCGCCGGTGGCCAGGGCGACGATGCGCCGCGAGCGGGCCTGGAGCTTGTCGTTGGAGGCGCGGACGTCGACCATCAGGTTTCCGTAGGTCTTGCCGAGGCGGATCATCGTGATGGTCGAGATCATGTTGAGGACGAGCTTCTGGGCGGTGCCGGCCTTGAGGCGGGTGGAGCCGGTGAGGAGCTCGGGGCCGGTGACGACCTCGATGCCGTGCTCGGCGGCGGCGGCGAGCGCGCTGTCCTCGTTGCAGGAGAGGCCGATGGTGAGGGCGCCGAGGGCGCGGGCGTGCTCGACGGCGCCGATGGCGTACGGGGTGCGGCCGGAGGCGGAGACGCCGACGACGGTGTCGTCGGCGGTGAGCCCGAGGGCGTCCAGGTCGGCGGCGGCGAGTTCGCGCGAGTCCTCCGCGCCCTCGACGGCCTTGACCATGGCGGTCGGGCCGCCCGCGATGAGGCCGACGACCCGCGAGGGGTCGGTGTTGAAGGTGGGCGGGCACTCGCTGGCGTCGAGGACGCCGAGGCGGCCCGCGGTGCCGGCGCCCAGGTAGACGAGGCGGCCGCCGCGGGCCATCCGCTCGGCGGTGGCGTCGATGGCGGCGGCGATCGCCGGGAGCTGCCGGGCGACGGCCTCGGGGACGGTCCGGTCCTCGCCGTTCATGGTGCGGGCGATGTCCAGGGTGGGCAGCCGGTCGATCTCGGCGAGCTCGGGGCGGAAGGCCTCGGTGGTGAGGGTGGCCAGCTGGGCGCGGAGTTCGGAGTACGAGGTGGGCACGGGGGCTCTTTCGGTACGGCGGCGTCGTCGGCGCCGGAATGCGTGTGGGTCAGCGGCTGCGGGGGGAGTGCCGGTGGGCGAGGGCTTCGTACGAGGCGGCGAGGGCGGGGGCCGCCGTCTCGTACGTGCGCTGGGTGACGCAGGTGAACAGGCAGTCCACGACCAGGAGTTGGCTGGTGCGGGACGACATGGCCGCGGGGCGCAGTTCGCTCTCGCGGGCGGTGGAGGTGGTCAGTACGTGGTCGGCGTACTGGGTGACGGGGCCGTCCGGGCGGCCGGTGATGGCGACGGTCGTCGCCCCGTGGTCGAAGGCCACCCGGAGCGGTTCTATGACGTCGCCGGTGGAGCCGGAGTGGGTGATGGCGATGGCGACGTCCCCGGAGCGGAGCTGCACGGCGTTGGTTACGGCGAGGTGCGGGTCGCTGTGGGCGTGCGCGATCAGACCGATCCGGAGCAGTTTCTGGCCGAGGTCCTGGGCGACGAGGCCGGAGGCGCCGACGCCGTAGATGTCGATGCGGCGGGCGGCGGCGAGGGCGGTGACGGCGGCGCCGAGCTGGACGGTGTCGAGTCCTGCGGCGGTGTCCGCGAGGGTCTGCTGCTCGTCGTAGGCCAGCTTGGCGACGACGTCGGCGATCGGGTCGTCGACGGCGATGTCGGCGGTGACGGCGGGGGCGCGGCCGGACTGCTGCTGGGCGGCGAGGCCGGCGAGGGCGAGGCGGAGGTCGCGGTAGCCGGGGTAGCCGAGGAGGCGGGCGGTGCGGACGACGGTCGCCTCGCTGGTGCCGGTGAGCTCGGCGAGGCCGGTGACCGTGAGCGCGGCGCAGCCGGCCGGGTCTCCGGCGACGGCCTCGGCGACCCGCTGCATGGAGCGGGTCATGGACGGCGCGAGGGTGCGCACCTTGGCGGCGAGGGCGGCGGGGGCGGGGGGCGCGTCGCTGGTGAAACTTTCCTTCACGTCATTGGTCACAAGTGAAAGATACTTTCGGCACGGTGGGCCGACAAGACCCCGCGGGTCCCGGAAAGCAGGGACTTCCGGCCGGGACTTCCGGCGGGACGTCCGCAGTGACTTCCGGGGGACTTCCGGAGGGGGCCTTCGCCCTTTCCTGCGTCCGGGTGACAATGAGTGCATGGACGACATCGACCCCGTGGAGCAGGCGCTGCACGCCGCTCGCGCGCTGGTTCTGGCCGACCTGGTGGCCCGGGAGGTGGCCGCCGCCGAGGTCGTGTCGATGGTGGAGGACGCGGTGACCCACCGGCGCTGGTGGGTGGAGCAGTGGCCCGAGGGGGTGTCGTACGTCGCCGGGCTCGTCGCGCAGGACGTGCAGGACGCCCTGCTCGAACGGTACGGACGCTGGCCGCTCTGCCCGGTCTGCGCCTCCGGCGACCCGCACGCCCTCGACGTGGAGCCGGAGCTCGGCCCCGACCCGCACTGGGTCTGCGGCAAGCAGGGCGTGGTGGTGGCCCCGGTGGGCGGCCTGACGTGACGGGAGTGCCGGCGTGAGCCTCTACATCGACCCGCCGACCTGGCCGGGCCATGGCCGCATGTGGTCGCACCTGGTCAGCGACATCTCCTTCGAGGAGCTGCACGCCTTCGCCGCCTCGATAGGAGCCCCGCCGCGCGCCTTCGAGCGGGACCACTACGACATCCCCTCCGACCGGTACGCGGACGCGGTGGCGGCGGGCGCGATCGAGGTCGGCTCGAAGGAACTCCTCCGCCACCTCACCAGCGCGGGACTGCGCCGGCCGAAGGGGCGGCCGGTCGCCTGACGGCCTCCTCGCGGCCGCGGGTCAGGTCACGCCGATCTGGAAGTGCATGTGGTTCCTGTGGTCGGCGCGCAGGGCGGCGTTCCTGCTGCCGGGGGGAGCGCCCGGGGCGTAGTCCGGGTAGATCACGAAGCCGGTGCCGCCCAGCTCCGGCATCGGCCACCTGTTGGCCGCACCGATCGCATTGGCCTCGCACTCGTACGTCGCGAAGCGGAAGACGGTCGTGAACAGGCCGAACCCGAGGGCGTCCCTGGCCGGGTCGATGCGGACGGTGACACCGGGGGTCTCGGGAATCATCCCCCAGTCCCGCTCGACCAGCCGCGTGAACGGCGTTCCGTCCAACTCGCCCACGATGCCGGAGAGATCCATGGCCCTTCCCTGGTTGTGGCAGTCGGTGGCGGGGCCGTTCCCGTGCCCGATGCCCTTGTGACCCAGTTCCTGGACGTCGGGGGAGGAGGAGTTGACCCAGCGGGTCAGCCGGTAGAGCGCGACGAGCATGCGCTGGTCGACGTTGTCGATGACGGTGGCCGTCGGGTTGCCTTCGTTCCTGAAGCGCATGCCGTTGATGAACGGTGGACTGACGACGACGTGCTGCGCGGGCTTGGGTGACACGATCCCGGCCGGTCCGTCCACGAACGCCGGGCTCTTCAGGGCCAGTTTGCCGCGCCGGATCAGGTCGGCCATGAGGCCGTTCGCCTGCGTGGGGGTGAGCAGCCGGGCCGGGGCCACGCCCCCGGAGGGGGTGGGCGCGAGACGGAAGGAGGCGTCCAGGGGACCGTCCGCGTCCACCCGGTCGGCGTCCACGTCGAAACGCTGGAACCTCTCGCCGCGGAAGAAGTACGCGAACCGGCCGCCCGGATAGACCGCCGCGTCCACACCGTCGGTGAAGAGCCCGGTCCAGTTGCCCGCGATGGTGCGCGGATAGCCGGGGTCGACCCGGTCGGAGGTGATGTCGTACCGCACGTAGGAGGGGCCCTTGAAGAGGTACAGCTTGCCGTTCCCCCAGTTCAAGGCCGCGTCGATGCCGGTACGCCAGTCGGGGCCGTCCGCGCCGGTGGGCAGGCCGGCCCAGCCGAACTCGACCGTGAACGGGTCGTTGGGGGGCAGGTACTCGGGTTCGACCCGGTTGGAGGGGTCGTCGTACCGCAGATAGGTGCTCCCCGTGAAGGCGTACGCCTTCCCCGCACCCCACCAGACGAAGGCGTCCGGCGACCGGGGCATGCCGGGCCAGAACGTGAGGGGGAGTCCGGAGTCCTCGCGTACACCGGTGACCGAGTCGTACCGGTCGTAGGTGTCGTCGGCGTGGAAGAGATACGTCTTGTCGTTCGGCCAGGAGATGGCCGACCTCACTGTGGTCATGGTGGCCTCGGTTCCTTCCTGCGGGGACGGGCCGCTCGGCGGGCGGCCCGTCCCCTTCCCTTTCCCTTTCCCTCACGAAGGTCTCGTCACAGGACGCCGGTCCACCGGCAGCCCGTCGGTGCGCAGTTCCAGCCGCGGCCGTAGCCGTGGACGAGCGGCGGGGGGTCCGCCGGCAGCGGCCCGTAGTTGCCTCGCGGCTGCTGGTGCACGCGCTCCTCCTCGCCGTCGGCGTCCTCGTCCGGGAACGTGAAGACGATGCGATACGGCGGGTAGTGCTCCCGCCGGTCCACCGCCGGCACCTGTTTCGGCAGATCGAGTCGCATGGCTCTTCCTCGGATCGGGCGGGACCGGACCGGTCACGGGGGCCGCGGCGGCCGGTCCCGCCGATGACGCCGGACTCAGAACGGCAGGACCTCGCTGAGCAGGCCTCCGAGGAATCCACTGGCCGCCGCACCGCCGTCGGCGTCGCCGCCCTCGGGGTGCTTGCCGCGCTGGACGGGTGCGGACTGCTGGGGCATCTGGAGCCGGAGCTGTCCGGCCGCGGACCGGCGGGGCGTGTCGGCGCCGCCGTCCTGGTGGGCTTGGGTCTCCTTGAACATCGTGTGCTCCTTTCCTTACGTCCCCCGCTGCGGGGCGTGAGGTCCTCGGACGAGGTCCTCAGATCGGGATGATGTCGCCGAGCAGGCTGCCCAGCAGGCCGCTGGCCGCCGCACCGCCGTCGGCGTCCCAGCCCTCGGGGTGCTTGCCGCGCTGGACGGGTGCGGACTGCTGCGGCAGCTGGAGCCGGAGCTGTCCGGCGGTGGACCGGCGGGGCGTGTCGCCACCGGTCTCCTCGGTGGTGTGGGTCTCGTCGAACATGACGGTTTCCTTTCTTCCTCGGAGCGGGTGAGGGGTCCTGTCGTCCGTCAGGCGTAGACGCCGTGGCCGGCGTAGCACATCTGCCGGGCGGGGCCGGTCATGCCGGCGCAGGAGGACTTGGCGGCCTCGACGCCGGTGCGGGTGCTCCCGGCCTCGGCCGCAGGGCCCTCGCGGTGGACGGGACGGGCCTGGAGCGGGACGGCTCCCGGGCGGTTTCGGCGGGTGTCCATGGGGGTTTCTCCTCTCGGTGGAGGGGGTGTCCGGTCGGCTCCGCTTCACTTGGAGTCGAGGAACGTGTGGACCGGGGCGAGGGTGACCGGCAGCTCGTCGCTCACGTCGATGGTGAACAGGTACGAGAGCCGGGACCTGCGCTCGTCCTCGGGGTCGTAGAAGGTCACGGTCACGTCCTGGCAGTCCGAACCGACCCTGCAGTAGGGACTCTTGGTGACGGTGATGGTGTCGAGCGCGTACAGGTTCATGGTGGAACCCGGCACCTTGCTCGCGGACAGCAGCCCGTCCTTGATCTTGTCGCCGAACAGGAAGGCGTTGGTGCCCATGAAGTTGAGCGCGCGGTCGGCCGAGGTCTGGCCGAGGTTGCGGAACTGGTAGTAGATCTTGTCGAGGAACGCGCGGATCGTCAGATGCAGCTGGGCGTCGTCGCGGACCTGCACCCTGGACTGCTGCCTCTTGTCCTCGGGCTGCTTCACGTCGGCCTCCTTCGCGACCTCCTTGAAGACGGCGTCGACGAGCGCGGCTTCGTTCCACGTCCACAGGCCGCGGCTCTTCACCTCGACCACCGGCACGATCTGGCCGGAGTAGAGACGCGTGGTGCGGTCGGTGAGGACGCCGGGAACGGAGACGCGGGAGATGTATCCGTGGCGCTCCTCCTCGTCGTCCGGGTCGAGTGCCTGGCCCGCGATGGCGTCGCGGAAGACCCGGTAGACGGTCGACACCGGCGGATTGGCGAACGGGTTGACGTCCTTCCTGGCCTTCGCGGCGGCTGCCCGTGACGGCTTCTTGCGGTTGAGCTGGGCTTCCTCCGGCGTGACGGGCGGCATGCTCCAGTCCATGCCGGCGGAGGGCTCGGCCTCCAAGGCGTACACCGTGGCGCCGTCCATGGTGAGCGTCCAGGTGAGCTTGTCGGAGGCCCAGGGGGCCATCGCGAGGTAGTCGCGGAGCTGACGGGGGCTGTACGGGTCGGGTGCCTGCTCGACCGCCTTGCCGTCGACCGTCGCGTCGACGTACGGCATCTGCTGACGGAAGCTGTCGCGGCGCGCCTCGGTCGGGTAGTCGAAGCCGATGGTGCCGATGGCGTAGATCAACTGCCGTGGTGACCCACTGCCACTGCCGGCGCAGCTGCACGCGGCCGGGTCGCCGCCGCAGCCGCAGGCGGGGCGTACTCCGGCGCTTGTCGTGGCGTGGGGGGCGTGAACTGGGGGCGCAGCGGGGGTCGGTGGGGCGGGTGCGACCGGTGCGACCGGTGCGGCGGCTGCGGTGACGGACGGGGCCGGGGGCGCGAGGGCCGGGGCGGGCGCCTGGGCCGGGGGCGCTGTCGGCGGGGCCGGGGGCGGGGGAGGCGCACCACCGTCGGCAGCGACGCCCGCCGGTACGGGCGGGGCCGTCGGTGCGGGGGGCGCGGGCTGAGCGGGCGCGGCGGGTGTCCCGTACGAGGCGGGTGCGGCGGGTGTCCCGTACGGCGCGGGCGTCGCGGGTGTCCCGTACGGCGCGGGAGTCTCGTGCCCGGCCGGGGCGACGTTCGGCGTCGGGGCCTCGGACGGCGTGGGGGCGGCTGCGGGAGTGGTCACGGCTGTCTCCTCTTTCATGGTGGCGAGGGCGAGAGCCCGGACGGCGTCCAGGCTGCCGCCGAGCCCGCGGCGGCACGCCGGGGCGTCCGGGTCGGCGCAGTCGGCGGGTGCGGTGGCGGTCGAGAGCAGCGCCTGACCGGCGGCTCTCGGGTCGGCGGTCCCGCCGCCGGCCAGCTGGGCCGCGACGAGCAGGGCCGCCGTACCGGCCACGAGCGGGGTGGCGAAGCTGCTTCCCGTCAGGGAGGCGAGGCCGCCGCCGGGGGCGGCGCCCTCGATGTCCTGTCCGGGGGCGAGGATCCCGTGGGTCCGGTAGGCGCCGCCCCAGTTGCTGATGTCGAGTGGGGAGCCGTCGGCCGCGGCGGCGCCGACGGCCAGGACGGAGGGGACGGCGGCCGGGACCTGGAGGGTGTCGGCCCCGTCGTTCCCGGCGGCGGACACGACCAGCACGCCCTGGTCCTCGCAGAGCCGCAGGGCCCGTTCGAGGAGGGCGTCGGCCTGGCCGGCGTCCGTGCGTTCGCCGCCGCTGATGTTGATGACGTGCGCGCCTTCCTCGACGGCGCGCTCGATGGCACGGGCGAGGTCCATCTGGGGGACCCGGCCGTCTCCGCCGTCGCGGAAGACGGGGAGGATCAGGCCGCGGCAGCGCGGCGCGAGCCCGCTGACGGGGGAGCCGGGCATCCCGAACAGGAGGCTGGCCACGTGGGTGCCGTGCAGCGACATCGGGCCGGTGCCCGCGGGATCCGGCACCAGAGTGACCAGGCGCGTGAGGTCCGCGCCGGCGAAGCAGGGGTGGGACAGGTCCACGGGGCCGTCGAGCAGGGCGACGCACACCCGGGGGTCGCCGTACGGCGCGTCCGGCCGTGGGCGGGTTTCTCCCAGGACTGCCCGAGGCTTCATCTCGGTCCTGCCTTCCGTGCCCGGGGGCACCGTGGGCGAAAAAGCATCTGGGTCCGACTGTGGAAGGCCGTTGTCGGCGATCTGTCACCCGGAATGTGCAAGCGGCGTCCTCAGAGCGTTTCCGGGGCGTTGCCGGTCCGTTCGAGGGGGCGTTTGGCAGCCGGTCAGCCCCGGTGGAACGGCGGGCCGGACCGCGCTCCGAAAAGTTCGCGGGCCGGGTGGCGCGGCGTGGCGGACGCGTACGGCGGGGGCGGTGAGGTGCGGATGCGCGGATGCGTGATCCACCGGCCGGTTGCACAGTGAGGGTGTGTCATCGAACGGCGTATACCTCGAACTGCTCGGGGCCTTCGAGCTCTCTTACGCCGGATGCCGCATCCCTCTCCCCTCGGGCGCGCAGCGCCTGTTGGCGCTTCTCGCCGTGCACAGCACCGGCGTGTACCGGGGTGCGGCAGCCGAGCGGCTCTGGCCCGACTGCAGCCCGACCAGGGCTTCGGCGAACCTCAGGACCGCCCTGTGTCACGGGCGGCGGGCGGGTCCGCTGGCGACGGTGGAGTGCGTGGACCGACGGCTGCGGCTCGCACCGGTGGTGGAGGTGGACCTGCACCGCGCGCGATGCCGGGCGCAGGACGCGATCGGCGACCGCAGGCCGCCCGAGGACCCCGAGGAGCTCTCGGCCGCGTTCGGGGAGGAGCTGCTGCCGCAATGGCCGGACGAGTGGCTCGTCCTGGAGCGGGAGCGCTGGGACCAGCTGCGGCTGCACGCCCTGGAGGGGCTGGCGCGGCGGCTGCGGCGGGACGGGGAGTATCTGGCGGCGCTGCAGACGGCGCTGACGGCCACCGAGATCGACCCGATCCGGGAGACGGCACACCGCATCCTCATCGAGATTCACATCGCGGAGGGCAACACGGCCTGCGCGGTGAAGCGCTACAAGGACTACCAGCGGTTACTGAGGCGTGAGTTGGAGGTGGAGCCGTCTCCGCTCATGACGCGCCTGGTCCAGGACCTCACCTCGGCGTGAGCGTCGGCCGAGATCCTGAGCGTCGGCCCGGAGCGTCAGCTTCGGACGAGGGCGGCCGCGATGGTGCGGGCGCATTCCAGGGATTCGGTGCTCGTCGTGTCCACCTCGATGTCGTACGCGACGCCCTCGTGCACGATCCGCGCCTGCTGCGCGGCCATTCCGACGGTCCGGTCCCCGCGGGCGATCTCCCGTCCCTCGGCGACCGCGCTCTCACACCGGACGCCGACCCACAGCACGGGCAGGTCGCCGAGGACCTCGCGCCAGCGCTGCTGCGACGCGGCGCCGCCGAGGAAGACGTCGTCGACGACGATCCTGGCGCCGGCCCGGGCCATCGCCACGAGCCCTCCGGCCCAGGCGGCCTCCAGCTCACGGAAGGCGGCCCCGACGCCGACGCCGCCGTCCGCGTCGAACACGATCCCGTCGTCGGAGTCCTGCATCTTCGCGGGCAGCGCGTCGACGAACGAGTCGACCCCGAACGCCAGCCAGGGCTCCGGCAGCACGGCCTGCAGACACCGCACGATCCCGGTCTTCCCCGAGCTGGACCCGCCGTTGAGAATGATCATCCGCACCGTCACCGTGCCACCGTAGGCGCCGCGGAGCCCGCCCCGCACCCGATTTCCGCCGCTCCTCCGCTCCTCAGCAGGACGCTTCGGCCGGCTGCTCCTGCTGCTGCGGGGTGCCCGAAGTGACCACGCGGGACGTGGACTTGTGGAGCCTGAGGGCCAGGGCCGCCGTCGCGAGGCCCAGGGCCGTCATCGTGGCGCCCGCCCAGGCCGTGGAGGCGTAGCCGAGGTCGGCGTCGATGACCGTGCCGCCGAGCCAGGGGCCGCCGGTGTTGCCGAGGTTGAAGGCGGCGGTGGTGGTGGCGCCCGCGAGGGTGGGGGCCGCTCCGGCGACGTTGAACATGCGGGCGTTGAGGGCCGGGGCCGTGTAGAAGGCCGAGACGCCGAGGAGGAAGGTCAGGAGGACGGTCGCGATCGGGTTCGGGGCCAGGACCGCCAGGGCGATCAGGAAGACGGTCGAGGCGGCGATGCCGCTCAGCAGCACTCCGAAGAGGTGCGCGTCCGCGACCCGGCCGCCGATCGTCGTACCGACCAGCGCGCCGATGCCGAAGAGGCCGAGGACCGCCGAGACCCAGCTCTCGTCGAGGCCGGAGACGTCGGTGAGGAGCGGGGCGAGGTAGGAGAAGGCGCAGAAGACGCCGCCCGCCGCGAGCGCGGTGATCGTGACGGAGAGGAGCACCTGCCGGTCGCGGTAGATGGCCAGTTCCCGCTTCAGGCGGGGCCTGGTCTCCGGGAGCGGGAGGTGCGGGATGCGGGTCACCACGCCGACGAGTGCGATCGCGGAGGCCACGCCGACCGCCCAGAACGCCGAGCGCCAGCCGAGGTGCTCGCCGAGGAACGCGCCCGCCGGGACGCCGAGGACGTTGGCGATGGACAGTCCGCCGATCATGACCGCCATCGCCTTGGCGCGCGAGCCGACCGGGACCATGGCGATGGCGACGGCCGCGCCGACCGCCCAGAAGCCCGCGCAGGCGAGCGCGCTCACCACCCGCGAGGCGAAGAGGACGGCGTAGTTCGGGGCCAGCGCGCCCGCGATCTGGCCGAGGCCGAAGACCGTGATGAGGGTGATCAGCGTGGTCTTGCGGGGGAGGCGGAGCGTCGCCACCGCGAGGAGCGGCGCGCCGACGACCATGCCGATCGCGAAGGCGGAGATGAGCAGTCCGGCGCGGGGGATGGAGACGTTCATGTCCTCCGCGATGGGCGGCAGGAGTCCGGAGAGCATGAACTCGCTCGTGCCGAGCGCGAAGACCGACAGGCCGAGGATGTAGACGGCCAGTGGCATACGGGCGGGGGGTATCGCTTCAGCGGGGGCGGCGGGCGTGGTCGTGTGCTCGGCTGAGGGAGACGGCATGACATGCGTCAACCTGTGGTTTGTGCCTGTCATTCCGTGGGTGGTGGATTTCTCGGGATGTGAGACTCACGGGCCGGCCGTCAGCTCCGCCAGTTCCCGCTCCAGGTTCTCCCGGGCCCGCTCCTCCCAGGCCGCCGCCCCGTACGGCGTGCGGAAGAGCCGGGGGAGGCCCAGGAGCTGACGCAGGACCGCGGCGCGGCCTTCGCGGAAGGCCGGTTCCGGGACGAAGGCGTACTCCTCGCGGACCGCCGCCGCATACCCCCCGTACGTATCGGGTGAGGTGGCCAGGATCGCCAGGTCCGCGTCGCAGAGCGTCTCGCCGTTCAGGTCGCCCGCGGCCGGGTCGTGGGTGGTCGTGAGGCGGACCAGGCGGGCCACCTCCGCCACCTCGTGCGTGGTGAGGCCCGCCTCGGCGAGGGCCTTCTCGGCCAGGGCGGCCGAGCGTTCCTCGTTCTCCGAGCGGTCCGGGCGGTAGACGGCGTCGTGGAACCAGGCCGCGAGCCGAACGAGCTCCAGCTCGCCGCCCTCCCCGCCCTGGTCGGCGAGCTCGTCGATGCGGTCCAGGACCGCCGCCAGGTGGTCGACCGTGTGGTAGCGGCGCTGCGGCTCGGCCCAGCGGGAGAGCAGGTTCCGGCCGTACGGGGCGGGGTCGGGGCCCTCCCGGCCGGCGCGGGCGGCGAGCAGGGTGGCGTTCCAGCGCCGGAGGAGATCCCGGTCGCGTTCCTCGTCGGCGGTCGGTCCGTGCTGCGGCTCTTCGTCGGCGGTCGTCGGTCCGTGCTGCGGCTCTTCCTCGGCGGTCATGGGGGCATTCTGCCCGGCCGGGGGTGCGGAGGGAGTGCTTCCCGCGCGCGGAGGGAGTGCTTCCCTCGCGCCTCCGCCCGCGCCCTCATCTCACCCTTACATACCCCCCATGGGTATGCTACGGTGCTCCGCACAGGTACCCCCTAGGGGTATGCAGCAGCGAGTGAAGGGTCAGGGCAATGTCAACCGTCAATCCCCGGCGCTGGTGGGCACTTGTCGTGCTCGCCGCCGCTCAGTTCATGGTCATCATGGACACCTCGATCATCGGGGTCGCGCTCCCCGAGATGCAGAAGGACCTGGGCTTCTCGCAGAGCGAGCTCCAGTGGATCTTCAACGCCTACGTGATCGTCTTCGGCGGCCTGCTGCTCCTCGGCGGACGCCTCTCCGACCTCGTCGGAGCCCGCAAGATCTTCGTCTCCGGCTGGGCCGTCATGATCGCCGGCTCGGTCGTGGCCGCGGCCGCGCAGACCGCCTGGGTCGAGATCGTCGGCCGCGCCGTCCAGGGCGTCGGCGGCGCGCTCATCGCGCCCTCCGCCATGACCCTGCTCATGATGCTCTTCATGCACGACCCGAAGGAGCTCGGCAAGGCGATGGCGCTCTACGGCGCCGCGGCCCCCGCCGGGGGTACCGCGGGCGTGTTCCTCGGTGGTGTCTTCACCGAGTGGGTGAGCTGGCAGTGGGTCTTCATCATCTACATCCCGATCGGCCTCGCGACCCTCGCCGCGACCAAGCTCCTCCCGAACGTCGCGTCGCGCCGCGGCTCCGTCGACATCCTCGGCGCCGTCGCCGTCACCGCCGGTCTCGCGCTCGCCGTCTTCGCCGTCGTCCGGGCCCCCGAGGTCGGCTGGGGCGCCACCTCCACGATCCTGGAGCTGGCCGGCGCCGCCGTCCTCCTGATCCTCTTCTTCGTCGTCCAGAAGAGCATCCGCGAGCCCCTCATGCCGCTCTCCGTCTGGCGGGTCCCGCGCCTCGGCTCGGCCAACCTGGCGATGACGCTGCTCGGCGCCGCCTGGATCCCGATGTGGTACTTCCTCAACCTGTACCTCCAGCAGGTCCTGGGCTACGGCGCCTTCGAGTCCGGTGCCGCGCTGCTCCCGATGACCGTGCTCCTCATGATCTTCATGACGGCCATCACGGCCCGGCTCATGATGAAGGTCGGTGCCAAGCCGCTCATCGCCGGCGGTCTGCTGGTCCTCGCGGCCGGTCTGGTCTGGCTCGCGGCCGTCGAGCCCACCGGCACCTTCCTGGTCGACGTGCTGCCGGCCTCGCTGGTCGCCGCGCTCGGCATGTCCCTCGCCTACATCCCGACGATGATGAGCGCGATGGCCAACGCCCCGCAGGAGCAGGCCGGTCTCGCCTCCGGCATCGTCAACACCACCTACAACGTCGGCTCCGCGCTCGGCCTCGCCGCGCTCACCGCCGTCGCCATGTCCCAGGGTGCCGACCAGCTCGGCAACCTCCCGAAGCTGACCGAGGGCTTCTCGTCCGCCTTCATCGGCGCCGCGATCATCGCCGCCGTCGGCGGTGTCGTCACCCTCCTCGTCATGAAGAGCGACAAGACGGTCGCGGCCGAGGCCGCCGCCCCCGCCCCACAGGGCGAGAAGGTCTCCGTCTGACCACTGCCCCGAAGGGGTCGCCCGATGTCCTGCCCCGGACGTCGGGCGGCCCCTTTTCCGTCTTCAGAAGGGATCTGCTGTGGAACTGAACACCCAAGCCGTGCACGTCTTCAACGAGCCCTTTCCCTCGGGAAGTTGGCCGCTCTCCGTGCCTCTCGTGCAGTCCTCCGCCTTCGCCTTCGACTCCGCAGCCGAGCTCGCGGACGCGATGGCCGACCCCGACGGGCGATACGTCTACAGCCGCCGCGGCAACCCGACCGTACGCGCCCTGGAGCAGACCCTCGCCGGCCTGGAGGGGGGCGAGGGCGCCATCGCCTTCGCCTCCGGCATGGGCGCCGTCAGCGGGGTGCTCCTCGCGCTGCTCCGGCCCGGCGACCGGGTCGTCGCCCAGCGCTGCCTGTACGGGGGGACGCACGCCGTCCTGACCGACCTGGCCGAGCGGTACGGAATCGAGGTCGTACGGATATCCGGCGACGACCCGGCCGAGTTCGAGGCCGCCGCCGTGCACCCCGCCACCCGGCTCCTCGTCCTGGAGACGATCGCCAACCCCACCGGCCAGGTCCCGGATCTGCCCGGTCTGCTCACCGCCGCCCGCGCCCACGGGGTCGTCGGCGTCGTCGACAACTCGCTCGCCTCGCCCGTCCTGTGCCGCCCCCTGGAGCTCGGCGCCGACATCGTCGTGCACTCCACCACCAAGTACCTCTCCGGGCACTCCGACGTCCTCGGTGGCGCCGCCGTCTTCGCCGACGACGCACTGCGCCGCCGGGTCTGGCCCCGCACGGTCGAACTCGGCGCCTGCGCCGACCCGTTCGCCGCCTGGCTCACCCTGCGCGGGATCCCCACGCTGCCCCTGCGGATGCGCGAGCACTGCGCCAACGCCGCCGCCCTCGCCGAGCTGCTCGCGGCCCGCGCCGGCGTCACGGCCGTGCACTACCCCTGGCGCCCGGACCACCCCTCGTACGACACGGCCCGGAAGGTCCTGGCCGGCGGTGGCGGGATGCTCTCCTTCGAGCTCGCCGGGGGCCGGGAGGCGGGCCGGGCCTTCATCGAGCGCGTACGGCTGGCGAAGCTCGCGCTCTCGCTCGGCGGCGTGGAGACGCTCGTCGCGCATCCCGCGTCCACCTCCCATCGCGAGCTGGACGAGGGCGAGTTGGCGGCGGCGGGGATCGCGAGTGGGCTCGTGCGTATGTCGGTGGGCATCGAGGACGTGGAGGACCTGTGGGGCGATCTGGAGCAAGCACTGTGATGAAGGGCCCTTCGAGCCCTTCTTTTGGGTTGACAAAATAAATGGTCGATTCGTAGATTGGGTGATGCCAGGAAACGTAGACTCCTAGGTCAAGGGGGGCGCGCGATGCGCTACTTCGAGGACTTCCGGCCCGGCGACATCCACGAGCTGGGCACCGTCACCGTCACGGCGGAGGAGGTGCTGGAGTTCGGCAGGCGCTTCGACCCGCAGCCCTTCCACACGGACCCCGAGCGCGCCGAGGACTCCCCGTTCGGCGGTCTGATCGCGAGCGGGTTCCACACCCAGGCGATGTTCATGCGGCGCTACGTCGACGGACTGCTCGCCTACAGCGCCTGTACGGGCTCGCCCGGCATCGACGAAGTCCGCTATCTGCGGCCCGTCCGCCCGGGTGACGTCCTCACCGCGCGCGTCGAGATCCTCGGCTCCACCCCGTCGCCGTTCAACCCCGCCACCGGCACCGTCAAGCCGCGGTGCACGCTCGTGGCCGCCGACGGGACGGCCGTGTTCAGCATGATCCTGCACAGCATCTTCCGCCGCCGCCCCGCCGACTCCGAGGCCGGCCATCTGTCGTCGATGCCCGCGGCCGAGGACCCCGTCGCCTGTGGGCGGCCGGCCAAGAGCTGTGTCCCGGCCATGAGCGCCTGACGAACCGTTCCTTCGTCGGGCCCCTGAACACGGCCGTCCGAATCACCCGACCTCAACCGAAGGGGGACCTCCTGTGGAGGCCGTATCCCGCACCGCCCAGTGGACCGCCGCCGCGCGCGCCCTGGAGACCGAGCGCGAGGACCGGCTGTTCGCCGATCCCTACGCGCGCACCGTCGCCGACGAGACCGGCTTCGAACTGCTCGCGCGCTACGACGGGGGCGGCATCGTGCCGTTCCTCGCCATCCGCACCACCTACCTCGACCGGGCCGTCGTGAAGGCGGTGGAGGAGCGCGGCATCCGCCAGGTCGTCTTCCTCGCCGCCGGCATGGACACCCGCTTCTTCCGGCTGCCCTGGCCCGACGGCGTCACCGTCTACGAGCTCGACCGCCCGGCCCTCCTGGAGACCAAGGCCGAGATGCTCAAGGATGAGCCGCAGCCCGCCGGTCGCACCCGGATCGCGGTGCCCGTCGACCTCACGCAGGACTGGACCGGCCCCCTGAAGGAGGCCGGCTGGAAGAGCGAGGAGCCCGTCCTGTGGGTGGTCGAGGGCCTGCTGTTCTTCCTGCCCGAGCAGGCCGTACGGACCCTGATCTCGACCCTCTCCGCGCACGCCGCGCCCGGCTCCGTGCTGCTCGGCGACGTCATCTCCAAGTCCGCCCTGGAGAACCCGCTCGCCCGCGGCTTCATGAAGGCCCTGGACGAGGACGGCAACCCGTGGCTCTTCGGCACGGAGGAGCCCGAGGCACTGCTCGCCGACTGCGGCTGGGCCGTGCGCGAGGTCAGGCAGCCCGGTGAGCCCGGCGCCGACTTCGACCGCTGGCCCTACCCGGTGCCGGCCCGCTCGGTGCCGCGCGTCCCCCGCTCCTTCCTGTTCACCTGCGATCTCCCCACGTACGAGGAGGAGAAGGCCGCATGAGCGCCCACGACTTCCACCAGAAGGTCATCACCGACGCCGGCGCCGCCGTCCGCGGTCTGACCGTCGCCCTCGGCGAGCGCCTCGGGCTCTACAAGGCCCTCGCGGAGCACGGCCCGCTCACCGCCGGGCAGCTGGCGGAGGAGACCGGCACGGACACGCGCTACATCGAGGAGTGGCTGCACGCCCAGCTCTCCGCCGGGTACGTCGAGCGGCACCCCAGCTCCCTCACGTACACGCTCCCCGCCGACCACGTCGAGGTCCTCGCCGACCCGAAGGCCGTCACGTACGCCGCCGGGTTCTTCACCGCCCTCAAGGCGCTGTACGCCACCGAGGACCTGCTCGTCGAGGCGTACCGCACCGGCGACGGCGTCGGCTGGGCCGAGCACGACGCGGCCCTGGACACCGGCATGGGCTCCTTCTTCCAGCCCACGTACGAGCACAAGCTCGTCCCGGACTGGCTGCCCGCCCTCCACCAGGTCACCGACAAGCTCGCAGCGGGCGGCACCGTCGCCGACGTCGGCTGCGGCGTCGGCCACACCACCCTCCTCATCGCGAAGGCCTTCCCGAACGCCACCGTCCACGGCTTCGACTACTCCGAGGAGGCCATCTCGATCGCACGGGAGCTCGCCGAGGAGGCCGGTCTCTCCGACCGGGTCGTCTTCGAGGTCGCCTCCGCCGACGACTACCCGGGCTCCGGCTACGACCTGGTGTGCTTCTTCAACGCCCTGCACGACATGGGCGACCCGGTCGCCGCCGCCCAGCACGTCCACAAGTCGCTCGAAGCGGACGGCACCTGGATGCTCGTCGAGTCCAACGTCTCCCCGCAGGACATCGACACCCAGACCCCCGCCGCCCGCATGTTCATGGCCCTGTCCGCCGTGATGTGCCTGCCCGTCGCCGTCGCGCAGCGCGGCCCGCACGCCCTCGGCAACCACTCCGGCGAGAAGGCCTTCCGCGCCATCGCCGAGGAGGCCGGCTTCACCCGCTGGCGGCGCGCCACGGAGACCCCGGTCAACGCGGTCTACGAAGTCCGCCCGTAACCCCACTCCGAAGGAGCGAGAACATGGGCGTTGCCGCCCTCCCGGTCACCGACCGCTTCATGGAGGTCCTCAGCCGCCTCAGCGAGCGCTCGGTCGAGGACTACTACAACCCGTACCAGACCTTCCAGTGGCCCGAGACGCTGGAGGAGGACCGCTTCTGGATGACGCCGGAGCTGCTCACCGTCTACGGCACCGCGCACTACGACACCCTCGGTGAGGAAACGCTTCAGCGCCTGTCGAAGTGGGAGTCCATCAACTTCTACAGCCTCAACGTGCACGGCATCCGCGAGCTCCTCATCGAGGTCGTCGGCCGCATCCACATGCCCGGCTTCGAGGTCCCCTCGGACTTCTTCCACCACTTCATCGGCGAGGAGAACGAACACATGTGGTTCTTCTCCGAGTTCTGCCGGCGCTACGGCCACAAGATCTACGGCTCCACCGCCATGCGCGCCGACGCCGCCTGGGAGCCCGAGGTCGAGAACTTCCTCGTCTTCACCCGCATCCTCTTCTTCGAGGAGCTCGTCGACCACTACAACTCCCGGATGGCGAAGGACTCCTCGCTCTGCCACACCATCCGCGAGGTCAACCGCATCCACCACCAGGACGAGTCCCGCCACATCGCCTTCGGACGCGAGCTGGTCTCCCTGCTGCACCAGCGGATGTGCCAGGCCGTGAGCGCCGAGCGGGTCCGCGAGGTCGAGGCGTACCTCAAGCGGTACGTCGTCTACAGCATCAACTCCCTCTACAACCCGCACGTGTACAAGGACGCCGGCGTCGCCGACCCGCTCGCCCTGCGCAACGCGCTGATCGCCGACGAGTCCCGCCGCGCCCACGAGCGCAAGGCGATCCGCAAGCCGCTCTCCTTCTTCCTGAAGACCGGCATCTTCTCCGACGACACCCTGCCCGTTCTCTGAGCGACCCCCTCACCTGAGAGCCCTCACCCGAGAGGCACCGACCATGACCTTGACGACCCCCGAGAAAGGCGTCGGGTCCGCCACGGGCCTGCCCTCGCTCGGCCCGGAGGGGACCCGCCTGCTGCGGCTCCTCGACGACACCTTCGAGGGCTGGGGGGTGGCCGCGGGCGCCCGCCCCATGACCATGCCCCCGCTCCTCCCGGCCGCCGACCTCGCCAAGCTCGACTACTACGACAACTTCCCCCACCAGGCCGTCGTCGCCGCCCCGCTCGACCTGGAGCGCCGCGCGACCACGCCCTTCGACACCACCGCCGGCCGCTTCCCGAGCGACGCGCTCGAACCCGCCGCGCTCGGACTGCCCTCGGCGTCCTGCTACGCCGTCTACCTGACCCACCAGGGCACCCGGGTCGCCGACGACACCCTCGTCACGATCTGCTCCTGGTGCTTCCGCAAGGAGACGCACTACGAGGGCATGCGGCGCCAGCTCGGCTTCCGCATGCGGGAGATCGTCGCCATCGGCGGCCGTGAGCACGCCGAGAACCACCTCGCCGAGTTCACCACCCGCATCCAGTCCTTCGCGAAGGCGCTCGACCTGCCGCTGCGCCGGGAGGCCGCCTGCGACCCCTTCTTCGACAAGGGCAGCTCCAAGGCGGTCCTCCAGCGGCTCACCCCGGTGAAGTACGAGTTCCTGTACGAGGACCTGGCGATCGCCTCGGTCAACACGCACCGGAACTTCTTCGGCGAGCGCTGCGACATCACCCTGGCCTCGACCGGCGGACCGGCCTTCACCAGCTGTGTCGCCTTCGGCCTGGAGCGCTGGCTGTCGGCGCTGACCCGGCGCCACGGCAGCTGGGAGGCCGCCGAGCGGGCCGTCCTCGACGCCGGTGCGAGTGGCGCGGCCGGGCCGGTGATCTGACGTGCCGGCCCGTCCCGCCGCCCCGCCGGCGGGCGGCCTGGGGTGGGCGAACCTCGGCATGGACATCGTGTCCGTCAACCGTGTCCGCAGGCTCCTCGCCCAGTACGGGGAGCGGTTCTTCGAGCGGATGCTCACTCCCGGCGAGCTCGCCGACTGCCGCACCTCCTCCGGGCTCGACGTCCTGAGCCTGTGCGGGCGGATCGCGGCGAAGGAAGCGGCGTTCAAGACCTTACGGGTCCGCGGCAGGTTCCTGCCGTGGCCGGACATCGTCGTGCGGCGTTCCGAGGGCGGCTGGCCGCTCGTGGAGCTGCACCGGGCGGCCGCCGAGATGGCCGCGGAGTCCGGCATCACCGAGATCACCGTGTCCATCAGCCACGACGTGGACTACGCGGTGGCCGTGGCCGCCCCGATCATCGCCCCCACCCCTTCCGTATCCAGCACCTCAATCGAGCAGTAGCGAACAAGGAGAGCAACCATGGCCGACGGCCTGCAGACGGTGAAGAACTGGATCCTCGAGCGTCACCCCGAGCGCGACGACATCGCCGCCGACCTCGACCTGATCGAGAACCGGCTCATCGACTCGCTGTCCTTCGTCGAGTTCGTCTTCCTCCTGGAGCAGGAGAGCGGCACCGCCATCCAGATGGAGACCCTGGAGGTCGACTCCATCCGCACCCTCGGCGCCATCGAGCAGCACTTCTTCAAGACCCCGGCGGAGGCCCAGGCATGAGCCGGCGCCTCTTCACCTCGGAGTCCGTGACCGAGGGCCACCCCGACAAGATCGCCGACCGGATCAGCGACACCATCCTCGACGCGCTGCTCGCCGAGGACCCCCACTCCCGGGTCGCCGTGGAGACGCTGATCACCACCGGTCAGGTCCACATCGCCGGCGAGGTCACCACGTCCGCGTACGCGCCGATAGCCCAGCTGGTCCGCGACGCCGTCCTCGACATCGGCTACGACTCCTCCGCGAAGGGCTTCGACGGCGCCTCCTGCGGCGTGTCGGTGTCCATCGGCGCCCAGTCGCCGGACATCGCGCAGGGCGTCGACACCGCCCATGAGGCCCGGGTCGAGGGCGTGGACGACGAGCTGGCGGCCCAGGGCGCCGGCGACCAGGGCCTGATGTTCGGCTACGCCTGCGACGACACGGCCGAGCTGATGCCGCTGCCGATCGCGCTCGCCCACCGCCTGTCGCGGCGGCTCACCGAGGTCCGCAAGGACGGCACCGTGCCGTACCTGCGCCCGGACGGCAAGACGCAGGTCACCATCGAGTACGACGGGGACCGCCCGGTCCGCCTCGACACGGTCGTCGTCTCCTCGCAGCACGCGGCGGACATCTCCGTGGAGGGCCTGCTGACGCCGGACGTCCGCGAGTACGTCGTCGAGCACGTCCTCAAGGAGCTCGTCGAGGAGGGCGTGAGCCTGGAGTCCGACGGCTACCGGCTCCTGGTCAACCCGACCGGGCGCTTCGAGGTCGGCGGCCCGATGGGCGACGCCGGACTCACCGGCCGGAAGATCATCATCGACACGTACGGCGGGATGGCCCGGCACGGCGGCGGCGCCTTCTCCGGCAAGGACCCGTCGAAGGTGGACCGCTCGGCGGCGTACGCGATGCGCTGGGTCGCGAAGAACGTCGTCGCGGCCGGCCTGGCGAAGCGCTGCGAGGTGCAGGTCGCCTACGCCATCGGCAAGGCGGAGCCCGTCGGCCTCTTCGTGGAGACCTTCGGCACCGGCACCCTCCCGGACGAGAGGATCCAGGAGGCCGTGAGCGAGGTCTTCGACCTGCGCCCGGCGGCGATCATCCGCGATCTGGACCTCAAGCGGCCGATCTACGCGGCGACCGCGGCGTACGGCCACTTCGGGCGCGAGCTCCCCGAGTTCACCTGGGAGCGCACCGACCGCGTGGAGCGGTTGAAGAAGGCAGCGGGGGTCTGAAATGCGCATCGCTGTCACGGGATCCATCGCGACCGACCATCTGATGACCTTCCCCGGCTGGTTCAGCGAGCAGCTGCTCGCCGACCGGCTCGACCGGGTCTCCCTGTCGTTCCTCGCCGACAACCTGGAGGTCAGGCGCGGCGGAGTGGCAGCGAACATCGCCTTCGGACTCGGTGTCCTCGGCCTGCGGCCGGCCCTCGTGGGCGCGGTCGGCGCCGACTTCGAGCCGTACCGGGTCTGGCTGAAGGACCACGGTGTGGACACCGACTCGGTGCGCATCAGCGAGTCGCTCCACACCGCCCGCTTCGTCTGTACCACCGACCGGGCCCAGAACCAGATCGCCACCTTCTACGCGGGGGCGATGGCCGAGGCGCGGGAGATCGACCTCCGCGAGGTCGTCGCCCGCACCGGCCGTCTGGAGCTGGTCCTGGTCTCCCCGGACGACCCCGAGGCCATGCTCCGGCACACCCGCACCTGCCGTGACCTGGGGATCCCCTTCGCCGCCGATCCGTCGCAGCAGCTGGCGCGGCTCGACGGGGAGCAGGTGCGGGAGCTGGTGGACGGGGCCCGGTTCCTGTTCACCAACGAGTACGAGACGGCCCTCCTCCTGGAGAAGTCCGGCTGGACCGAGGCCGAGGTGCTGCGCCGCGTCGACACCTGGGTCACCACCCACGGCGAGGCCGGCGTCCGCATCCGCGGCGAGGGCCGGGATTCGCTGGCCGTGCCGGCCGTCGAGGTCCCCGCGGTCGTCGACCCGACCGGTGTCGGCGACGCCTTCCGGTCCGGCTTCCTCGCCGGATGGCTGTGGGGCGTGCCGGAGCGGTGCGCGGCGCAGCTGGGCTGCGCGGTCGCGGCGACCGTCCTCGACTACGTGGGGACGCAGGAGTACCGGCTGCACCGGGACCCGCTCCTGGACCGCATCAGGACGACGTACGGGGTGGGCTGCACGGCCACCCTCGTCACCCATCTGAGGGGGCTGTCATGAGCGCGGCCCGGCGGTCGCTCAGGGAGGAGTTCGCGACGCGGGTCGTCGTCGCCGACGGGGCGATGGGCACCATGCTCCAGGCCGCCGATCCGACGATGGACGACTTCCGGAACCTGGAGGGCTGCAACGAGATCCTCAACCTCACGCGCCCCGACATCGTCGCCTCCGTCCACGACGCCTACTTCTCGGTCGGCGTGGACTGCGTCGAGACCAACACCTTCGGCGCGAACCTGGCCGCCCTCGCCGAGTACGGCATCGAGGACCAGGTGTACGAGCTGTCCGAGGCCGGCGCCCGGATCGCCCGCGCCTCCGCCGACGCCCACACGGCCGCCGACGGCCGCCCCCGCTGGGTCCTCGGCTCCATGGGGCCCGGTACGAAACTGCCGACCCTGGGCCACGTCACGTACGAGCCCCTCCGCGAGGCCTTCCAGCAGAACGCCGAGGGCCTGATCCGGGGCGGCGCCGACGCCCTGCTCATCGAGACCTCGCAGGACCTGCTCCAGACGAAGGCGGCCGTCATCGGCGCCCGCCGGGCCCTGGACTGGGTCGGCGTGGACCTGCCGGTCATCGTGCAGGTCACGGTGGAGACGACCGGCACGATGCTGCTCGGCTCGGAGATCGGGGCCGCCCTGACGGCCCTGGAGCCGCTCGGCATCGACATGATCGGCCTGAACTGCGCCACGGGCCCGGTGGAGATGGCCGAGCACCTGCGGTACCTCTCCCGGCACGCCCGGATCCCGGTCTCGGTGATGCCGAACGCGGGCCTGCCGGTGCTGACGGCCGACGGCGCGCACTACCCGCTGTCGCCGGCCGAACTGGCCGACGCCCAGGAGAAGTTCGTACGGGAGTACGGGCCGGCCCTGGTCGGCGGCTGCTGCGGCACGACCCCCGAGCACCTGCGGGAGATCGTGGAGCGGGTCCGGGGCGCGGCCGTCCTCGACCGGAGGCCCGTGGCGGAGCCGGGCGCGTCGTCGCTGTACAGCCATGTGCCGTTCCGGCAGGACACCTCGTACCTGGCGATCGGCGAGCGGACCAACGCCAACGGCTCGAAGAAGTTCCGCGAGGCCATGCTGGAGGGCCGCTGGGACGACTGCGTCGAGATGGCGCGGGACCAGATCCGCGAGGGCGCGCACCTGCTCGACCTGTGCGTGGACTACGTGGGCCGGGACGGCGCCGCGGACATGGCGGAGCTGGCGGGCCGGTTCGCGACCGCGTCGACGCTGCCGATCGTCCTGGACTCCACCGAGGTGGACGTCCTGCGGGCCGGCCTGGAGAAGCTGGGCGGCCGGGCGGTCGTCAACTCGGTGAACTACGAGGACGGCGACGGGCCCGAGTCGCGGTTCGCGCAGGTCGCGGCGCTCGCGAAGGAGCACGGTGCGGCGCTGATGGCGCTGACGATCGACGAGGAGGGCCAGGCGCGGACGGTCGGGGCGAAGGTCGCGATCGCCGAGCGGCTCATCGCCGACCTCACGGGGAAGTGGGGGATCAGGGAGTCGGACATCCTGATCGACACCCTCACCTTCACGATCTGCACGGGCCAGGAGGAGTCGCGGGGCGACGGCATCGCGACGATCGAGGCGATCCGCGAGCTGAAGCGCCGCCACCCGGACGTGCAGACGACCCTGGGCCTGTCCAACATCTCCTTCGGCCTCAACCCGGCCGCGCGGATCGTGCTGAACTCGGTCTTCCTCGACGAGTGCGTGAAGGCCGGTCTCGACTCGGCGATCGTGCACGCGTCGAAGATCCTGCCGATCGCCCGCCTGGAGCCGGAGCAGGTGGAGGTCGCGCTCGACCTGATCCACGACCGGCGCCGGGAGGGCTACGACCCGCTGCAGCGGCTCCTGGAACTGTTCGAGGGCGCGACGGCGAAGTCCCTGAAGGCGGGGAAGGCGGAGGAGCTGCTGGCGCTGCCGCTCGACGAGCGGCTGAAGCGCCGCATCGTCGACGGCGAGAAGAACGGCCTGGAGGCCGACCTCGACGAGGCGCTGGCCGGGCGGCCGGCGCTGGAGATCGTCAACGACGTGCTCCTCGACGGCATGAAGACCGTCGGCGAGCTCTTCGGCTCGGGCCGGATGCAGCTGCCGTTCGTGCTCCAGTCCGCCGAGGTCATGAAGACGGCGGTGGCCCATCTGGAGCCGCACATGGAGAAGTCCGACGCCGAGGGCAAGGGCACGATCGTCCTCGCCACCGTCCGCGGCGACGTCCACGACATCGGCAAGAACCTCGTCGACATCATCCTCTCCAACAACGGCTACAACGTCGTCAACATCGGCATCAAGCAGCCCGTCTCCGCGATCCTGGAGGCCGCCGAGGAACACAACGCCGACGTCATCGGCATGTCCGGCCTCCTCGTGAAATCCACCGTGATCATGAAGGAGAACCTGGAGGAGCTGAACGGCCGGGGACTCGCGTCCCGCTTCCCCGTGATCCTCGGCGGGGCGGCCCTGACCAGGGCGTACGTCGAGCAGGACCTGCACGAGCTGTACCAGGGCGAGGTCCGCTACGCCCGCGACGCCTTCGAGGGCCTGCGACTGATGGACGCGCTCATGGGCGTGAAGCGGGGCGTCCCCGGAGCCGTGCTCCCGGAGCTGAAGCAGCGCAGGGTGCCCAAGCGGCCCGCGGTGCTTCCGGAGGTACGGGAGCCCGAGCCGCCCGGCCGCTCCGACGTCGCCGCCGACAACCCCGTACCCGAGCCCCCCTTCCTCGGCACGAAGGTCGTCACCGGCATCCCGCTCGCCGCGTACGCCCCCTGGCTCGACGAGACCGCCCTCTTCAAGGGCCAGTGGGGGCTGAAGGACGCGGGGACCATCGAGACGGAGGGCAGGCCGCGGCTGCGGGCGCTGCTCGACCGGATCGAACGCGAGGGCCTGGTCGAAGCAGCCGTCGTCCACGGCTGGTTCCCCTGTGTGTCCAAGGGCGACGACCTGATCGTCCTGGACGAGGACGGAGGCGAGCGGACCCGCTTCTCCTTCCCCCGCCAGCAGCGGGGCCGCCGCCTCTGCCTGGCCGACTTCCACCGCTCCGAGGACTCCGGCGAGGTCGACGCGGTCGCCCTCCAGGTCGTCACCGTCGGCTCGCGGATCGGGGAGGAGACGGCCCGGCTCTTCGCCGCCGACGCCTACCGCGACTACCTCGAACTGCACGGCCTCTCCGTCCAGCTGGCGGAGGCGCTCGCCGAGTACTGGCACGCCCGGGTGCGCGAGGACTGGGGCATCGCCGCCGCCGACCCCGCCGGCATGGACGGCATGTTCCGCACCGAGTACCAGGGCTGCCGCTACTCCCTCGGCTACCCGGCCTGCCCCGACCTGGAGGACCGGGCGAAGATCGCGGACCTGCTCCGGCCGGAGCGGATCGGCGTCCACCTCTCGGAGGAGTACCAGCTGCACCCCGAGCAGTCGACGGACGCGATCGTCGTCCACCACCCGGAGGCGAGCTACTTCAACGCGGGAGGACGGCGCCTGTGACCCCCACGTACTCCTTCGAGTTCTTCCCGCCGAAGACCGACAGGGGCGAGCAGACCCTGTGGGACGCGATCCGCCGCGTCGAGGCCCTGAAGCCCGACTTCGTGTCCGTGACGTACGGCGCGGGCGGCTCGTCCCGCGACCGGACGATCGACGTGACGAAGCGGATCGTCACCGAGACGACGCTGCGGCCGGTGGCGCACCTGACGGCCGTCGGCCACTCGGTCGCCGAGCTGCGGGCCATCATCGGCGCGTACGCGGACGCCGGCGTCCGGGACGTGCTCGTCCTGCGCGGCGACCCGCCGGGCGACCCGCGGGGCCGCTGGACCCCGCACCCGCAGGGCTTCACGTACGCATACGAACTCGTCGAACTCGTCCGCTCGCTGGGCGAGTTCAGGATCGGCGTGGCGGCCTTCCCGGAAGGCCATCCGAGGTCCTGCGACTCCGCGACCGACCTCGCGCACTTCGTCGCCAAGTGCCGGGCGGGCGCCGACTACGCCATCACGCAGATGTTCTTCGACCCCGAGGACTACCTGCGGCTGCGGGACCGGGTCGCCGCCGCGGGCTGCGACACCCCGATCATCCCGGAGATCATGCCGGCCACCGACGTCCGCCAGATCCGGCGCTTCGCCGAGCTGAGCGACGCGGCCTTCCCCGAGGACCTGGCGCACCGCCTGGAGGCCGCGAAGGACGACCCGGCGGCCTCGTACCGCATCGGGGTCGAGTACGCGACGGCGATGGGCCTGCGGCTGCTCGACGAGGGCGCGCCGGGACTGCACTACATCACGCTGAACAAGTCGACGGCGGCCCTGGAAATCCACCGAACCATCCTGAGCGCAAGGAGAGTTGCAGCGCATGTCTGACTTCACCGACTACAAGGTCGCCGACATCGGCCTCGCCGACTTCGGCCGCAAGGAGATCACCCTCGCCGAGCACGAGATGCCCGGCCTGATGGCGATCCGCCGCGAGTACGCGGAGACGCAGCCGCTGGCGGGAGCCCGGATCACCGGCTCGCTGCACATGACGGTGCAGACGGCGGTCCTCATCGAGACGCTCGTCGCGCTGGGCGCGCAGGTCCGCTGGGTGTCCTGCAACATCTACTCGACCCAGGACCACGCGGCCGCCGCGATCGCCGCCGCCGGGATCCCGGTCTTCGCCTGGAAGGGCGAGACCCTGGAGGAGTACTGGTGGTGCACGGAGCAGGCCCTGACCTGGCCGGACTCGCCCACCGGTGGCCCGAACATGATCCTGGACGACGGCGGCGACGCGACGCTGCTCGTCCACAAGGGTGTGGAGTACCAGAAGACGGGCGTGCTGCCCGAGGCGTCGAACGAGGAGCTGGCGGTCGTCCGGGCCCTCCTGGAGACCACGACCCTGGACTGGTCGACGATCGCGTCCGGTATCCGGGGCGTGACGGAGGAGACGACGACCGGCGTCCACCGCCTGTACGAGATGCACCGCGAGGGCGAGCTCCTCTTCCCGGCGATCAACGTGAACGACGCCGTGACGAAGTCGAAGTTCGACAACAAGTACGGCTGCCGTCACTCGCTCGTCGACGGCATCAACCGGGCGACGGACGTGCTGATCGGCGGCAAGACGGCCGTCGTCTGCGGGTACGGGGACGTCGGCAAGGGCTCGGCGGAGTCCCTCCGAGGCCAGGGCGCCCGTGTCATCGTCACGGAGATCGACCCGATCTGCGCGCTCCAGGCGGCGATGGACGGCTACCAGGTGGCGACGCTGGAGGACGTCGTGGAGACGGCCGACATCTTCATCACGACCACGGGCAACAAGGACATCATCATGGCGTCCGACATCGCGCGCATGAAGCACCAGGCGATCGTCGGGAACATCGGCCACTTCGACAACGAGATCGACATGGCCGGGCTCGCGCGGATCCCCGGGATCGTGAAGGACGAGGTCAAGCCGCAGGTCCACACGTGGACGTTCGAGGACGGCAAGGTCGTCATCGTGCTCAGCGAGGGCCGGCTGCTCAACCTCGGCAACGCGACCGGGCACCCGTCGTTCGTGATGTCGAACTCCTTCGCGGACCAGACGCTGGCGCAGATCGAACTCTTCACGAAGACGCAGGAGTACCCGACCGGCGTGTACGTCCTCCCGAAGCACCTCGACGAGAAGGTGGCCCGCCTCCACCTCGACGCGCTGGGCGTGAGGCTGACGACGCTGCGGCCCGAGCAGGCGTCGTACATCGGGGTCCCGGTGGAGGGCCCGTACAAGCCGGACCACTACCGCTACTGAGCCCGCATGTGTACCGACGACACCCGTGACCCGTGGCTCCCGGACCGGCTCCTCCGTACGGAACGGGACCTGCTGATGCCGCTCCTCCGGCGGACACCGGAAGAGGCGTACGAGCTCCGCACCGCGTGCCCCGGCTGGACGGCGCGGCAGGTCCTCGCCCACTGCGGGGCGGCGCTCGTACGGATCGTCGAGGACCGCCTGGAGGAAGGCGTCTTCCTGCCCGAGGCCAACGCCTGCGACGTGGCGGAACGCGAGGACTGGCCCATCGGCCGGATCCTCGACGAACTGGAGCGCGGCCTGACGGAGGCCGGCCCCGTCATCGCCGGGCGCGAGGACGGCAGGCTCGACGCCGTCGCCCTGGGCGAGTGGGTCCACGCCGGAGACGTACGGGAGGCCTTCGGCGAGCCCGGCGCGTACTGCGGCGCGGCGCTGGACCTGGCGCTGCCGCTCCTGTCGGTGACGAGCCGACGCCGGGAGACGCCCCGGCTGGTCGGGGTCCTGGCGGGCCGGGAGGACGATCCGGTGGCCCTCGGCAACGAGATCGAGGGCCGGCCGGCGGCGCGCTTCCACGGCGACGCGGCGACGCTGATCCGGATCTACTCGGGCCGGCCTCTGGTCCGGACCCGCTACGAACTGACCGGCGCGACCGAACACGAACTCCTCATCTACCGCTGACCGGCGCCCACGCCCACCCCCGTGTGGGCCCGCGCCCGGGTGGGGCGGTGCCCCGGCCCACCCCCGTGTGGGCAATCGTCCCGCTGGGGCGGGACGGGTGGGCACACGGGACGGCGCCCTTAGCGGCGCCTCCGCCTTCCGAGCCTGGACCCGCACCCGATGCGCGGCGCACGACGTGGTGCGGGTTCAGGCGCGGAAGCCTCTGGCGCCGGCAAGGGCGCCGTCCGTTGTGCCCACCCGTTCCGCCCCGGCGGAACGCATGCCCACAACGGGGTGGGCACCGCCCCGGCGGAACGCATGCCCACAACGGGGTGGGCACCGCCCCGGCGGAACGCATGCCCACAACGGAGACCGAAGGGACCTTCATTCATGACCAGTTCGCTCGACCGGCTTCTCCGGACGCACGCCGCCGCCCGCCCCACCGCCCCCGCCGTCGCCTTCGGCGAAGAGAGCCTCGACTTCCGCGAGTTGTACGACGGCGCCGCGCGGCTGGCCGGCCACCTCCGTGCCCTCAAGGTCCGCCCCGACGCCCGCGTGGGCGTCTTCGTCGAGCCGTCGCTCGACCTGATGACCGCCGTCTGGGGCGTCGTCCTCTCCGGCGGCGCGTACGTCCCGCTCTCCCCCGAGTACCCCGAAGAGCGCCTCCGCTACATGATCGAGGACAGCGGCTCCCAGCTCCTCGTCACCCAGCCGCGCTTCCGGGACCGCGTCACGGACCTCGCCCCGCCCGGGACGACGGTCGTCACCCTCGGGGACGTACCCGAGGAGGGTCCCGCCCTCGAACCGCCCGCCCCCCACCACCTGGCCTACGTCATCTACACCTCCGGCTCCACCGGCAGGCCGAAGGGCGTCATGGTCGAGCACCGCTCGATCGTCGCCCAGATGCGCTGGATGGCGGCGGAGCACCGCCTCGGCCCGGACGCCGTCGTCCTCCAGAAGACCCCCATGTCCTTCGACGCCGCCCAGTGGGAGATCCTCGCCCCCGCTGTCGGCGCCCGCGTCGCCGTCGGCCCGCCGGGGGTCCACCGCGACCCCGAGGGCCTGATCGACGCCGTCCGCGCGCACGAGGCGACCATGCTCCAGGGCGTGCCCACCCTCCTGCAGGCCCTCGTCGACACCGAGCGGCTCGGTACGTGCACCAGTCTGGAGAGGGTGTACTCGGGCGGCGAGATCCTCTCCCGGAACCTCGCCGTCCAGCTCCTCGCCGAGCTCCCGGACGCCGAGCTGATCAACCTCTACGGCCCCACCGAGTGCACCATCAACGCCTCCTCGCACCGGGTGGACCGCGCCACCGTCGCCGCCGGCCCGGCCGCGATACCGATCGGCACGCCGGCGTACGACACGACCTTCCACATTCGCGACGGCGAGCTGTGCATCGGCGGGGTCCAGGTGGCGCGGGGGTACCTGGACCGCCCCGAGCTCACGGCGGAACGCTTCCTCACCACCGACGACGGCGAGCGCCTGTACCGCACCGGCGATCTGGCCACCTTCAACGACGACGGCACCGTCCAGTTCGCCGGCCGCGCCGACAACCAGATCAAGCTGCGCGGTTTCCGCGTCGAGCTGGACGAGATCGCGCTCGCGATCGAGAACCACGACTGGGTCAGGAACGCGGCGGTCATCGTCAAGGACGAGCCCCGCACCGGCTTCCAGAACCTCGTCGCCTGCGTGGAGCTGTCGCCGAAGGAGGCCGCCCTGATGGACCAGGGCGACCACGGCGCCCATCACCAGTCCAAGGAGTCGAAGCTCCAGGTCAAGGCCCAGCTGTCGAACGCCGGCACCCGCGAGGACGCCGAGCTCGCGGGCTGCCCGGTGGTCCAGCTCCCGGGCGGGGCGCCGACCGAGCGGATGCGCCGTACGGTCTTCGCCCGCAAGACGTACCGCTTCTACGAGGGCGGCGAGGTCACCCGGGCCGACGTCCTCGCCGCGCTGGCCCGCCGCCCCGAGGGCGTCGGCTCCCGGCCCGTCGGCAGCCTCACCGTCGCCGATCTCGGTGAACTCCTGCGCTGGTTCGGCCAGTTCACGAGCGAGGAGCGGCTCCTCCCGAAGTACGGCTACGCCTCCCCGGGCGCGCTGTACGCGACGCAGCTGTCCGTGGAGGCGCGCGGGATCGCGGGCCTCGACCCGGGCACGTACTACTACCACCCGGTCCGCCACCGCCTGTATCTGACCGATCCGCTGCCGGACGCCGGTGAACCGTCCCTCCGGTTCCGCTTCCGCGGCAGGCGGTCCGCCATCGAGCCGGTCTACAAGAACAACATCCAGGAGGTCCTGGAGATCGAGACCGGCCACATGGTCGGCCTCTTCGAGGAGATCCTGCCCGGGTACGGCCTCGACATCAGGCCCTGCGAGGCCGCGCTCTGGGAGGTGGTGCCGTACGACGAGGAGGCGAGGGCGCGGACCGCCCCCGAGGTCGACGTCTACGTCCAGGCCCACGGCGACCGCGTCCGGGGACTCCCGGAAGCCCAGTACGCCTACACGGACGGCGCCCTGTCCCCCGTCTCCCCCTCCCTCGTCGAGAAGAAGCACGTCATCGCGATCAACCAGGCGGTGTACGAGCGGGCCTCGCTCGGCGTCACCGTCGTGAGCCGGACGGCGGACGCGGACCGCGCGTACGTCGACCTCGGCCGCACCCTCCAGCGGCTCCAGCTCGGCGGCCACGGGCTCGGGTTCATGTCCTCCGGCTACAGCTCCACGTCCGGCCGTCCCCTTCCCGCCGCCCGGCGCGTGGACGAGATCCTGGCGGCGGCGGGGCGGCCGACCGGCCCCTCGTACTTCTTCGTCGGCGGCCGGATCAGCGAGGAGCAGCGGCTGAGCGAGGGGATGTACGAGGACACGGTCCACATGAAGGGCCCGGCGGAGATGATCCGCGACGACCTCGTCCACCACCTGCCGGACTACATGATCCCGAACCGGGTGGTGGTCCTGGACCGGCTGCCCCTGTCGGCGAACGGCAAGGTGGACGCGAAGGCGCTCGCCGACCTGGCCGTGGTCAATGCCGGTCTGCACGGCCGACCGCACGTCCTGCCCCGTACGCGTACGGAGAGCAGGCTCGCCGGGATCTGGGCGGCGGCGCTCAGGTACGAGGAGGTCGACGCGGTCTCCGTCCTCGACGACTTCTTCGAGTCCGGCGGGAACTCCCTCATCGCGGTCGCGCTGGTCACCCGTGTCAACCGGGAGTTCGGGGCCTCGCTGCCGCTGCAGATCCTCTTCGAGCGTCCGACGATCGAGAAGCTCGCCCACCGGCTCGACGGCGCCGCCGCCACGCCCGCGTCCCGTCTCGTACGGCTCCACGCGGCCGGCGCGCAGTCGCCCGTCTACTGCTGGCCGGGGCTCGGCGGCTACACGATGAACCTGCGGCACCTGGCCGAGGAGGTCGGCATCGACCGGCCCTTCTACGGGGTGCAGGCGCACGGCGTCAACCGGGGCGAGGAGCCGTACGCCACGATCCGGGAGATGGCCGCGGCGGACGTGGCCGCGATCCGCCGCCGCCAGCCCGCCGGCCCGTACACCATGTGGGGCTACTCCTTCGGGGCCCGTGTCGCCTTCGAGTCGGCGCATCTGCTCGAAGCGGCGGGGGAGCAGGTGGAGAACCTGTTCCTGATCGCCCCCGGTTCCCCGAAGGTCCGGTCGTCGGAGTCGGGCGGGGCGTCGTACGACAACCCGGCGTTCGTGACGATCCTGTACTCGGTCTTCGCGGGCGCGATCGACGCGAGCGTGACGGCGGGCGACCGGGAGGGCTTCGTCGCGTACGTCGCGGAGAACTTCCCGGCCCTTGACCCTGACCTGATCGGGCGGATCGTCGCGATCGTCGAGGAGACCTTCGAGTTCACGTACACGTTCCGGGAGTTGGCGGAGCGGCAGGTGAGGTGCCCGGTGACGCTCTTCAAGGCGGAGGGGGACGACTACTCGTTCCTGGAGAGCGCCACGGGCTGGTCGACGCGTCCGCCGACGGTCGTGGAACTGGACGCGGACCACTACAGCCTGCTGCGTCAGCCCGATCTGACGGAGCTGGTCAAGAAGATCCGCTACCGCCTGGGGCTGTAGGGGACTCCTCCGGGGCGGCCGGGGGTTTCGTGTGGAGGATGGCCCGGGCCTGTTCGGCGGCCCGGGCCGTGCTCTCGGAGACGAAGTCGAGGAAGCGGGCGACGTTCTCCAGGCGGTTGCCGGCCGGGGTGTCGGAGCCGAGGACGGTGACGCCCTGCCGTGTGGTCTCGACGATCTGCGCGATGGACCGGGCGGAGGCCATCATCGCCTGGTACCAGACGTCGTCGTCGACGGTGTAGCGCTCGCGGCGGCGTTCGTCGCGTTCGCGGCGGATGAGGCCCTGGCCGTCGAGGAACGCGACGGCCTTGGAGACGGACGCCGGGCTGACCTGGAGGCGTTCGGAGAGTTCGGACGCGGTGAGGCTGCCGGAGTCGGCGAGGGTGAGGCTCGCCATGACGCGGGCCATCATCTTGGGCATGCCCGAGCCCATCATGACGGTGGTGAAGGTCTCCTCGAACGCCCGCACCTCCTCGGCGTCGCGCCCATGGGCCGCCGGGGCGGCGGCGGTTCCCCGCGGGGCGGCGGGCTTGCGGCGGTGGGCGCGGTGCTCGGTGGCGCGGTGGGCGAGGTCGGCGCGGTAGCCGGTGGGGCCGCCGTTGCGCATGACCTCCCGTGTGATGGTCGAGGTCGGGCGTTCGAGGCGCCGGGCGATCTCCGCGTACGCGAGGCCGTCGGCCAACCCCAGGGCGATCTGCTGGCGTTCGGGCTGGGTGAGTCTGCCTCCCGGCATCGCGGTCTCCTTCGTGGGCGCCTGGGCACGTGGTGGCGCCAGCATAGCGTTCACTCACAGTCCATTGCAACGCAATGAGGGTGGATTGTTGCGTTAGATTCAGAACCATTGCAATGAAATCCAGCAACTGACCTGCAGTGATGGGGTTTTCTCGCAACGAAGTGCTTGCCGGGATGTCGAACGCAACGTAGCTTTTCCTTCATCGGAAAGAGCGAGGCGAACAAGCGCCCGCTCCACACGAAGGAGAAGCACCATGCAGAAGTTCGACACCGCCGCCGCGATCGTCACCGTCCTCGCCGTCCCCGCCGGCCGCATCAACCTCATCGCCGCCGACCGGACCGACACCACCGTCGAGATCCTGCCCGCCGACGCCTCCAAGAGCCGCGACGTGAAGACGGCCGAGCGGACCGAAGTCACCTACACCGACGGCGTCCTGCGCATCGAGGTCCCGAAGTCGAAGAACAACGTCCTGGGCGGCACCGGCTCCATCGAGGTGACGGTCCAGCTGCCCGCCGGCTCCCGCGTCGAGGCCCAGGCCGCGGCCGCCGAACTCCGCGCGGTCGGCCGGCTCGGCGACATCGCCTTCGAGGGCGCGTACCACCAGATCAAGATCGACGAGGCCGCCAACCTGCGCCTCACCGCGACCGACGGCGACATCGAGGTCGGCCGGATCACCGGCTCCGCCGACATCACCACCGCCCGCGGCGACATCAGCGTCGCCGAGGCCGTGAGCGGCACCGTCACGCTGACCACCCAGAAGGGCGACATCTCCATCACCGCCGCGGCCGGTGTCTCCGCCTCCCTGGACGCCGGCACCGCCTACGGCCGCGTCAGCAACGCCCTGAAGAACGACGGCACCTCCGGCCTGAACATCCAGGCCACCACCGCCTACGGCGACATCGCCGCCCGCAGCCTCTGACCCCCGCCCCCCTCATCCCCCGACGCGCAGCCCTCCAGGAGTACGCATCATGACCACCCAGGCCATCGCAGCGAACGGGCTGCGCAAGTCCTACGGCGACAAGACCGTCCTCGACGGCATCGACCTCACCGTCCCCGAGGGTTCGATCTTCGCCCTCCTCGGCCCGAACGGCGCGGGCAAGACGACCGCCGTGAAGATCCTCTCCACCCTGATCACCGCCGACGGCGGACAGGCGCGGGTGGCGGGCCACGACCTCACGGCGCAGGCGCAGTCCGTCCGGGCGGCGATCGGTGTCACGGGCCAGTTCTCCGCGGTCGACGGCCTGATCACGGGCGAGGAGAACATGCTCCTGATGGCGGACCTCCACCACCTGTCGAAGCAGGAGGGCCGCCGGGTCGCGGCCGAACTGCTTGAGCGCTTCGACCTCACCGAGGCGGCGAAGAAGCCGGCCTCGACCTACTCCGGCGGCATGAAGCGCCGCCTGGACATCGCGATGACCCTGGTCGGCGGCCCGAGGATCATCTTCCTCGACGAACCGACCACCGGCCTTGACCCGCGCTCCCGCCACACCATGTGGCAGATCATCCGCGAGCTCGTCGCCGACGGGGTGACGGTCTTCCTCACCACGCAGTACCTGGAGGAGGCCGACCAGCTCGCCGACCGCATCGCGGTCCTGAACAACGGCAAGATCGCCGCCGAGGGGACGGCGGAGGAGCTGAAGCGCCTGATCCCCGGCGGCCACGTGAGGCTGAGGTTCACGGACCCGGACGCCTACCGCTCGGCCGCATCCACCCTGCCGGACGCGTCGCGGGACGACGAGGCCCTCGCCCTCCAGCTCCCCAGCGACGGCAGCCAGCGCGAACTGCGCACCATCCTCGACCGGTTGGACGCGGCCGGCATCGAGGCCGACGAACTCACGGTCCACACGCCCGACCTGGACGACGTCTTCTTCGCCCTCACCGCCACCACCACCGTCCCCGCTCAGTCCACCTCGTCCAAGGAGTCCGCCCGATGAGCACCCTGTCCCTCGCCGCCCGTGACACGTCGACGATGCTGCGCCGCAACCTCCTGCACGCCCGGCGCTACCCCTCCCTGACCCTGAACCTCCTGCTCACCCCGATCATGCTCCTGCTGCTGTTCGTCTACATCTTCGGCGACACCATGAGCGCGGGCATGGGCGGCGGCGACCGCTCCGACTACATCGCCTACCTCGTCCCCGGCCTGCTCCTGATGACCATCGGCTCGACGACGATCGGCACGGCGGTCTCCGTCTCCACGGACATGACCGAGGGCATCATCGCCCGCTTCCGCACCATGGCCATCCACCGCGGCGCGGTCATCACGGGCCACGTCATCGGCAGCGTCATCCAGTCCGTCCTCAGCGTCGTCCTGGTCGGCGCGGTGGGCGTGGCGATCGGCTTCCGCTCGACGGACGCGACGGCCCTGGAATGGCTGGCGGCCTTCGGCCTCCTGGTCCTGTTCGCCACGGCGCTGACCTGGATCGCCGTCGGGATGGGCATGGTCAGCCCGAACGCGGAGGCGGCCAGCAACAACGCGATGCCGCTGATCTTCCTCCCGCTGATCTCCAGCACCTTCGTCCCGGTCGACCAGATGCCCGGCTGGTTCCAGCCGATCGCCGAGTACCAGCCCTTCACCCCGGCCATCGAAACCCTCCGCGGCCTGCTCCTGGGCACCGAGATCGGCCACAACGGCTGGCTCGCCCTCGCCTGGTGCCTCGCCCTCGCCACCCTCGGCTACTTCTGGTCGAAGGCGGTGTTCAACCGAGACCCGAAGTAGGCGCCCTAATGAACAGCCCCCTGCAAGGCCCGTCGCGACGGCGACGGGCCTTCGTGGTGCGGTACGCAGACGGGGCACAGGGTCTCGTCCGAGAGCGGCCGGAACAGCGTCGTCTGGGTGTGGTCGCCCGCGCACTCCCGGGTGCCCCGGAGGCGCACGGAGACCGACTCCCCGGACGCGCGCGGGGACGGCAGGGTCAGGGAGGGCAGTTCGCGGCGGGGTACGTCGCGGAGGAGGTAGCGGACGAGGCCGCCGGGGTGGTGGACGGACGTTCCGTCGCCGGGGAGGCCGCGCAGGATGTGTGCGTGGACGTCGAGCGAGCTGTGGCCGGCGTCGAGCCAGCGGGCGGCGAGGCGGGCGAGTTCGTCGTGCATGCCGGGTGGGATGTAGCGGAGGGCGGGGGAGAGGACGGGCAGGGCGCCGACGAGCGCGCGGGCGTCGTCGAGCCGAGGGGAGTCCGAGGCCCCGGCGGGAGGGTTGGAGGTGTTCCCCTCAGGGTCTTTCTTTGGATGACGGTCGGTCGACGGGGCTGTCGGACGACCGGCGGCCGGTTTCCGATGACTCGGTGCGACCTGCGAAGACGCCACCGAGGCCCTCGCGAGGATCTTGATCGCCTGATCTTCCGTCAACGGCGTGCCGGACACGAGCTGTTGGGTGGACCAGAGCCCTCCGGCCCCCTGGACCCGCCGCTCGTGCACGAACCCCTCGTCCTTGAGCTGCCGCTTGGCGTTGCTGAAGGCGGTTGCCCCGATCCGGGCACGTTCGGCCGTACGGGAGAGACACTCGCGGGCGCCGTGGGGGAGGGAGAGCTGCCAGGTCAGGATCCGAACGGCGTCGGAGGAGAGCCGGGGATGCCGAATGATGTCGTGCGAGAACTGGGTGAAGCCGCGGGCAGGCGCGTTAAAGTGCCGATAGATCACGGGTGGAGGTCCGTCCACTGGTGGTTGAGGCCCTCGCCGATGGCTGCGAACCATCGACGAGGGCCGTTTTGCGTGAACGTAGCGCACGGAGCGGATCGGGATGGATACGGTGAGTGAAGAACGCTCGTGTGGGTGACGGGTGGGGGTGCGCCTCGAAGACCGAGTGACTCCAAGCGGGGCTTATGAGCAGCGGTCTGCCATCCTCAACGCCTTATATGGGTGAGGGGTGTTGCGATGAAGACGATCGGGCTGATCGGCGGGATGAGCTGGGAGTCGACGGCGGAGTACTACCGGTTGTTGAACGAGTTCACGCGCGACCGCCTCGGTGGACTCCACTCGGCGCGGTGCGTTCTCTACTCGGTGGACTTCGCGGAGATCGAGCAGTTGCAGGTCCAGGGCCGCTGGGCGGAGGCGGGCGAGATCCTGGCGGCGGCGGCTCGGTCCCTTGAGGCGGCTGGGGCGGACATGGTGCTGATCTGTACGAACACCATGCACAAGGTTGCGGACCAGGTCGAGGCGGCGGTTTCCGTTCCCCTGCTGCATCTGGCCGACGCCACGGCGGAGGCCGTACGGGCATCCGGTCTGCAGCGAGTCGGCCTGCTGGGCACGGCGTTCACCATGGAGCAGGACTTCTACCGAGGCCGTCTGGAGGCCGGCGGACTCGCTGTGCGTGTCCCGGACGCCGACGGGCGCGCGGAAGTTCACCGGGTGATCTACGAGGAACTCTGCCTGGGCATCGTGCGGGAGGAGTCCCGCGCCGCCTACCAGAAGGTCATCAAGGACCTGGTCTCCGACGGCGCGGAAGGCATCATCCTGGGCTGCACCGAAATCGAGCTCCTCGTCGGCCCCGAGGACAGCCCCGTCCCGGTCTTCCCCACCGCGCGCCTCCACGCCGAAGCGGCTGTGGAAGCGGCACTGTCGGAGTGACGGGGGCTGCTCGGGGTGATCCGGCTTCGGGGGTGCGGGTTTTGAGGCTCTCGGTGTGATCCGGCTTCGTGGGCTTCTGGTGTGGCCGCCCTCTTTCCGAGTGTGGCGGCCTCCACCACCGCGTCAAGGGCGCCTTCGGCGTCGCTGCGCGATGGGCTGCGCCCACCCTTGACCCGGCGGCGGAGGCCGCCTTTTCACACTCGGAGGGCGGCCGGGGGGACGGGTCCACGCGGGGTGCCGGGGCCCCTTCCCGCCGTAGGCGGGTGAGGGGTGTGTGGGCGGGGGCGAGGCCGGGCATCGGTTGGGCGGGTGCTGGCTCCTCGGGCCGGTGGGTGGGGGCTTGGTTGGTGGCAGGGGTGGGTGGACCCGGTTCCCTGGGTGGGGTCGCGCGGAGTTGAATGGGGCGGCCCGGGAGGGCTTAGCGGGTTGCGGCAGCTGTCTGGTTGGGATTCAGGCCCCGCCGGTCGCTGTCGGTGGGTGGTTTCTCACGGTAACTGGGCCGGGTTGGGCGATCTGCCCCTTGTGGCCCCCTGGTTGGGGGCTGTTACCGGGAGTAGGGCGGAGTTATGGGTACCCACCTCGGCATTTCACTCCACCTGCCGCTTCGTTCGCCCTTCCACCCACCGGGAATGACCAGCGGGGCCTGAAGCCCGGCTAACCGACGGCCGCAACCCGCTGAGCGCCGCCGGGCCGCCCCATTCGACTCCGCGCGACCCCACCCACCGAAACAGTCCCGCCCACCCCGGCTACGAACCAAGCCCCCACCCACCGGCGCGAGGAGCCCGCACTCGCCCCCACCCACCAACCCGCTCGCCGCACACCCACCCCGACCCCTGCCCGGGGCTTGGCGGGGACTCCGGCCCCCGGACCGCCCTCCGAGAGGTTTTTCGCGTCTGGAGCCGCCGGGTCAAGGGTGGAGCGCAGCGGAATCGGCGAAGCCGACGCCGAAGGCGCCCTTGACGCGGCGGTGGAAGGCGCGACTCTCGGAAAGAGGGCGGTCCCACCAGAAGCCCACGAACCCGGCCCACCCCGAGAGCCAAGGAGGCGGCTCGCAGAAGAGGGTCAGGGGCCCGCCGCGCCTGTGGCTGTGCGGCGCCCGGGTTCGGCTCGTCGTCGTGTGACGTGTCCTCCAGCTGTGGCCCCCTCGCTCCAACGGGTCCCGTCGTCGTGCGGGGTGGGAGGGTGGCTGGTCTGCTGGTCGGGATCCCTTCCCGGACGTGACAGGAGCAGGACCATGCGCAAGGGCGTCGTCGTCACCGTCGAGATTCCCGGCGGGACGCAGGAGGAGTACGAGGAGACCACGCGGCGGATTCAGGCCGCCGAGTGGTTCCCGCCGGCCGGGTTCATCGCGCACGCGGCCGGGCCCGACGGCAGCGGTGGGTGGCGGATCACGGACTTCTTCGAGTCGGAGGACGACTTCCTGGCCTTCGTGGAGAAGGCGCGGCCGATCTTCGAGCAGACCGGCACCCGGGAGTTCATCCCGCGGGTGCAGGCGGCCGTGAACGTCATGACGCGCTGAACGCGGTGAAAATGCTTTGCGGGGCGGGGCGTACGGCGTCACGCTCTCCGGCATGACCAGTCACCCCGCCGTCCGCCCCGTCGCGGACCTGTTCTCCGCCGACGGGCGCCTCAAGGCGATCCCGCGCAAGCCCGCCCGCCGTGAGGCGCTGCTCGCGCACCTCGCCGAGACGCTGTTCGAAGCCGGTCGCACCTACCGTGAGGCCGAGGTCAACGAGGCCCTGCTCGGCGTGCACGAGGACTTCTCGGCGCTGCGCCGGTATCTGGTGATCGGTGGGTTCCTCGCCCGGACGAAGGACGGCGCGGACTACCGCCGACAGCAGCAGCCCGGCTCCCCCGGAGGCGCGATCCCCGCCGTCGCGTGACGGCCGCGGTGGTGGCCGGCCTGCTGGCCGGCTACGGCATCGCGATCCCGGTCGGCGCGGTCGGCGCCTACCTGGTGGCCGTCACGGCCCGGGCCGGATGGCGTACGGGCGCCGGTGCGGCCCTCGGCGTCGCCACGGCCGACGGGGTCTACGCCCTGCTCGCGGTCGCGGGCGGCTCCGCGCTCGTGCCGGTCCTCGCCCCGGTGATGACCCCGCTGCGATGGGCGTCCGCGGTGGTGCTCGCGGTGCTGGCGGTACGGGCCGGATGGGGGGCGGTCGCCGCGTACCGCACGGGCGGGCCGGCCTCCCGTGACGACGGGGGCGCCCTCACTCCCGGCCGCGCGTACCTCACCTTCCTGGGCATCACGATCCTGAACCCCATGACGGTGATCTACTTCGCCGCGCTCATCCTCGCCACGGGCCCGTCCGCGCCCGCGACCCCCGTCGACCGCACGGCCTTCGTCCTCGCCGCGCTCGTCGCCTCCGCGAGCTGGCAGCTGTTCCTCGCCCTGGGCGGCACGCTCCTCGGCCGGACACTGACGGGCGCCCGGGGCCGCCTCGGCACGGCCCTCGCGTCGAGCACCCTGATCGTGGTCCTCGCGGTGAGGCTCGTCGTCCAGGGGTGAGGCGGGCGGTGTCGTCCCCGGCGCCCCTCCCCCTTCCCGGGACGTCTCAGTCCACAAGATCCGGTTGCCCTCCCGGGGCAGTACGCGTCAGGCTCCTGCGCTGGTCGTCTGTATTTCGGGGGGAATCGTGGCAGGGCGGGGGCTCGGGGTCGGGCTGCGGCAGCGGCATCTGGCCATGATCGCGTTGGGTGGGGCCATCGGGGCCGGGCTGTTCGTCGGGTCCGGGGTCGGGATCGCGGCCGCCGGGCCCGGGATTCTCGTCTCGTACGTCCTCGCCGGGGTCCTGACCGTGCTGGTCATGCGGATGCTCGGGGAGATGTCCGCCGCCCGGCCCGTGACCGGGTCCTTCGCCGAGCACGCGCGGCGGGCGTTCGGGCCGTGGGCCGGGCTGCTCGCCGGGTGGATGTACTGGGCGCTGCTCGTCGTGAGCGTCGCCGCCGAGGCCGTCGCCGCGGCGCACATCGTCGGCGGCTGGGTGCCGGCCGTGCCCGGCTGGGCGTGGGTCGCCGTCTTCATGGGCGTGTTCACCGCGAGCAACCTCGCCGGCGTACGGAACTTCGGCGAGCTGGAGTTCTGGTTCGCCGGGTTGAAGATCGCCGCCATCGGCGGGTTCCTGCTGCTGGGGGTGGGTGTCGTCGTCGGTCTTGTGCCCGGGGCCCCCTCGCCCGGGGCCGGGCACCTTCTCCACGACGGCGGCTTCCTGCCGCACGGCTGGTACGGCGTCGCCGTCGGCATCGTGGCCGCCGTCTTCGCCTTCGGCGGTCTGGAGACCGTCACGATCGCCGCCGCCGAGTGCGAGGACCCGGTCCGCGCCGTCCGGGCGGGCGTCCGGGCCGTGATGTGGCGGGTCGCCGTCTGCTACCTCGGCTCGATGGCCGTCATCGTGACCCTCGTACCGTGGGACGCCCCGGGCGTCGCCGACGGGCCGTACGCCGCCGTCATGGACCGGATCGGCATCCCCGGCGCCGGCGACCTGATGAAGGCCGTCGTCCTCGTGGCCCTCCTGTCCGCCATGAACGCCAACATCTACGGCTCCTCCCGCATGCTGTACGCCCTCGTCGGCCGTGGCGACGCGCCCCGTGCCCTCGGCCGGCTCGGGCGGTCGGGTGTCCCGTACGCCGCCGTCCTCGCCTCCGCCGCGTTCGGGTTCGTCTCGGTCGTGCTCAGCATGGTCTGGCCGCGCACGGTCTTCCCGTTCCTGCTCAACTCGATCGGCGCCGCGATCCTGCTCGTCTGGGCCCTGATCGCCGCCTCCCACCTGCGGCTGCACGGGCCCTCCGTGCGCGCGGCCGTCGCGCTCGCGGCCATCGGCGGTGTGCTTCTCTTCATGCTGGGCGACGCCGCCAGCCGTATCCAGCTCCTCACCACGGGAGCGTGGGCCGTGGCCCTGCTGGTCCTGGCGTGGGTCAGGCGCGCGCGTACCGCGCCAGGAACAGGTCCACTCCCGAGCTGATCACCCGCGTCAGTTCCGCGTCGTCGATCTCGGCCTCGGGGGAGAAGGTACGGACGAGCTGCGGCACCCCCACCGTCGCCGCCACCAGCTGCTGCACGGCCAGCACCGGGTCGGGTGCGTCGAGGGTGCCGCGGTCGTTCAGCTCGGTGAAGGCCTCGATCAGCGGGCCGTTGTTCATGTCGTAGCTGACCCGATACCAGAGCTGGCCGAGCTGCGGGAAGCGGTCGATCTCGCCGATGACGAGCCGGCGCAGCGACATGATGTCCGGGCGCAGCAGGATCCGGGCCCAGTCGTTGGTGAGCCGGACGAGCGCGGCCCGCAGGTCGGGGGCGTCGGCGATCGTCGAGTTGGCGGGCTCCAGGTCGGCGTACGTCTTCGGCAGGACGCCGCCGATGACGGCGAGGAACAGGCGTTCCTTGCTGCCGAAGTGCTTGTAGATCGTCGCCTTCGAGACGCCGGAACCGCGGGTGATGGCGTCCATCGAGGCCGCCGAGTAGCCCTCCGCGAGGAACTCCGCGAGCGCCGCGTCGATGATCGCCTGGCGCTTGCGCGAGGCGGCGTCGGCGGGGTCCGGGATGATCGGGATGCCGTACTCGTCGAGCGCGTCGGAGGCGTCCATGGCGGTGGTCCTTCGGTCGGTACGTTCGGTGGCGGCGGGCCTCACTATATGAACTGAACGGTTTGGTCTGCAAAGGCCGCCAGGGCGGGGCCCACCGCGACGCCGATCAGGAAGGCCAGGTTGAACAGGCCGATCGCCAGCCCGTGCCGCGCCGCCGGCAGGCCCCCGGTCGCCGCGCCCGTGAGCAGCCCCTGACCCCCGGCCGTGACCAGCGCGCTGGTCCCCGAGCCGAGCAGGACGGCCACCGGCCAGGGCGCGGCCACGGCGAGGACGAGCGCCACGGCCGAGCCGAGCGCGAGGACGGCCTTGAGCCGGGCGGGGCCGAGCGCGGGGGCCGCGCGGACCAGCTGCCAGGACAGCAGCGCCCCCGCGAGCGCGGCGACGGACGCGAACGCCCCGGTCTCCACCGCGCCCCAGCCGGTGAGCGCGGCGACGCGGCGCGGAGCGGCGTACAGCAGGGCGAAGTTGACGGTGGAGAGCCCCAGCATCAGCGCGGAGGCGGCGAGGAAGCGGCGGTCGCGGAGGATGTCGAGGGGGAGGGGCGCGGCCGTACCGGGGGATAGGGGGGTGCCGGGGGTCTCGGGGGATCCGTGGGATCCCGGGGATCCGGGAGCTCCGGGGGTACGGGGCGACTCGTCGGCCTCCGGCCGCTCCCCGCTCGCCAGGCGCAGGACCGGGGGCAGCGAGAGCAGGCTCAGGAGCGGGAGGACCAGGGCTCCGCGCCAGCCGACCGCGCCGGCCACCGCCGCGCCCGCGAACAGGCCCACCGTGCCGCCGACGGCGCTGCCGATCGCGACCAGGCCCGGGAGGCGGCCCGAGCGGTCCCGGCCGGCGAGCTGGAAGGCGGCGACGTTCAGGCCCGCCGCGCCCACCGCCTCCAGGGCGCGGCCCGCGATCGCCAGGGGCAGGTTCGGGGCGAGGAGCACGAGGAGCGCGCCGAGGGCGACGAGGACGGCGGCGGCCTCGACGACCCCGCGGGGGCCGCGCCGCCGTCCCACGGTGGCCGAGAGGAGCGGGGTGCCGACGGCCATGCCGATCCCGAACGCCGTCATCAGCCAGGCGGCCGCGGCGGGGGTGACGGCGAGGGCGCGGGCGGCGTCGGGGAGGGCGAGGCTCGGGCCGGACACGCCCATGGAGGCGGGCGCGGCGAGCGCGCCGAGGAGGAGGCCGGTCCGGGCGGGGGCCAGCCGGTCCGCCAGGGGTGTCGAGAGCGCCGTCATGCCGGCATCCGCCCCATCAGGCCCTGCCTGAAGTCCCGTTCCGCCTGCCGGAGTTCGGTGGCCGTGTTCATCACGAACGGGCCGCTGCGGGCCACCGGTTCGCCGATCGGCTCGCCCGTCAGGACGAGGACCTCGGCGGCGCCGTCCGGGGCTTCGACGGTGAACCGTTCGCCGTCGCGGGCGAGGACCGCGAGGTGGCCGTCCGGGAGGTGCTCGCCCGACACCCGGGCCTCGCCCCGCATCACGTACACCATCGCGTTGTGCCCCGCCGGGGCGCCGAACTCGGCGCTGCCGCCGGGCGCGAGCCGCCCGTGGGCGACGAGGACCGGCGTACGGGTCTCGAAGGGGCCGGTCACGCCGTGGCTGGTCCCGGCGAGGACGGTCAGTTCGGCGCCGTCCGGGGTGACGGCCACGGGCAGGTCGGCCGCTTCCTCGTTCTGGCTGCGGGGCGGGACGCCCTTGAGGTGGGCGGGGAGGTTCAGCCAGATCTGGAGCATGTGCTGCCGGCCGCCCGAGGCGAGGAACTCCGGTGTGGGCAGGGCTTCGTGGACGATCCCGGATCCGGCGGTGAGCCACTGGACGCCGCCCGCGCGGACGACGGCGCGGTGGCCGCGGGAGTCGGCGTTCGCGATGTCGCCGTCGAGGACGTACTGGATGGTCTCGAAGCCGCGGTGCGGGTGCGGGGGCGCGCCCTTCGCCTCGCCGGGCGCGAGCTCGACCGGGCCGACCTGATCGATCATCAGGAAGGGGTCGACGAAGGGGAGTTCCTCGGTGGGGAACGGGCGGCGTACGGGGAATCCGGCGCCTTCGTAGGTGTGGAAGGGGCGGGCGGTGCGGGCGACGGTCCGCCCTGCGGCGAGTGCGTGAGTGGCCATGCCCCGAATGAACTACACCATTCAGTTCACTGTCAAGACTGAACTGTTTGGTTGACAGACTGAACCGATCGGTTTAGCTTCGGGTCGTCGAGTCCGGCACCCGCCGGCTCACCCGACGAACGGGGGGTTCCCATGACCGCGTCCACGATCCTCGCCATCTCCGGCTCGCTCCGCGCCACCTCGCACAACACGCAACTGCTGCGCGCCGCCCAGAAGTTCAACCCCGGCGGCCAGGAGATCGAGATCTACGAGGACCTGCGCGAGATCCCGCCCTACGACCTGGACCTCGACACCCCCGAGCTGCGCCCGGCCGCCGTCCAGGAGCTGCGGCGGCGGGTCGCGGCCGCGGACGGGCTGCTCATCGCCACGCCGGAGTTCAACTACTCCATCCCCGGCGTCCTCAAGAACGCCCTCGACTGGCTCTCCACCGACTGGACCAGGACCGAGGGCCTCCCGCTGCACCGCAAGCCCGTCGCGATCCTCGGCGCCGCGCCGACCAACTTCGGCACGGTGCGGGCGCAGCTCGCCCTCCGGCAGGTCTTCGTCTGGACCGACAGCGACGTCGTCGTGAAGCCCGAGGTGCACGTGTTCCGCTCGCACGAGCGCTTCGACGCGGACGGCAACCTCACGGACGAGGTCACGATCGAGCTCCTCCAGGGGCTCCTGGCCTCCCTCCAGGCCAAGATCGACGCATCGAAGGCGGGGGCCACCGCGTGAGCGCCGTCATCGCCACCTACCTCGGCACGGCGACCGTCCTCCTGCGCATCGGCGACCTCACCGTCCTCACCGACCCCGCCCTGGACCCGGCTCCCGCCGACTATCCGGGCGCCCGCCCGCTCCACCGCACCACCGGCCCCGCGCTGACCGCGGCCGAACTCCCGCCCGTCGACCTGGTGCTGCTCTCCCACGACCAGCACGCCGACAACCTGGACGTCACCGGCCGCGAGGTGCTCGCCCGGGCCGGGGCCGTCCTCACCACCCCCGAGGGCGCCGAACGCCTCGGCGGCCGGGCGGAGGGCCTCGCCCCCTGGCAGAGCCGGACGGTCACCGCCGGGACCACCACCGTCACGGTCACGGCGACCCCCGCCCGGCACGGCCCGGAGGGCACGGAGCACGTCACGGGCCCCGTCACCGGCTTCGTCGTCGCCCACGAGGGCGGCACCCTGTACGTCTCCGGCGACACCGTCCGGCACGACGCCCTGGCCGAGATCGCCGACCGCTTCCGTATCGACACGGCCTTCCTCCACCTCGGCGACGCGCACTTCCCGTCCACCGGCGACCGCGCCTTCTCGATGAGCGCGAGCGAAGGCGCCGCCCTCGCCCGCGCCCTGGGTGCCCGCACGGTGATCCCCCTCCACTTCGACTCCTGGGACCACCTCGCGGAGGACCCGTCCCGCATCACGGAGGCCTTCGCGGCTCCGGACCTGGCGGGACGGCTGCGCCGGCTGCGCCCGGGCGTGCCCGAAACCCTCTGACCGGGAGTGGCCGAAATCCCGACGTGGTGATCAGCGTCGACACCTGGCGTGCGGACGTCGGCGAGGCGGTCTGAGGCCGGTGCGGCCCCCCGTCCCGTACGGGGGAGGCCGGAGGCGTGTCAGCGGGTCCTTCGGGCGCTCGTCGTCAGGGCCACCGTTCCCGCTGCGGCCAGGACCGCTCCCGCCGCCAGGACTCCCCGGTGGGAGTGCCAGGAGAGGACCGACCAGCGGGACCGGGCCGACAGCAGGGAGCCGAGGCTCGCCCAGGAGCCGACCGAGGCGACCGAGAGGGCGGAGCCGACCGAGCCGATCGAGAGGAAGGAGCCGACCGAGCCGATCGAGAGGGTCGATCCGACCGAGCCGACGGACAGGAACGAGTCCCGCGACCAGAGCGACAGGTGCGAGCGCGAGTGTCGGGTCATGGGGTGATCCTAGGGGGCGTCAGCCCGCGCAGGCGGGGAGGAACTCCAGGCCCTCCGGTGTGCCGAAGCGGAGCACCGCGAGGTAGGCCTCGGGGTAGTCGCAGCCGAGGTCCGTCCACTGGAGCGCGAGGACGGTCCAGACGACGAACGCGGCCAGGAGGATCCAGCGCCAGCCTTTTGACATGTACGCCAGCTACCCGGCCGGATCGCGGAGGAACCGCTTCCGAGGGTGGAGCGGGCCGGGCTTGGCTCGCTGGACCAATCCGGGTCCCTTCGCGCATCGCTCCAGCGCCCGCCCGTACTCGCTGGATGCACCACGCAACCATCGTCCCAATTGGTCTAGTCCAAGTTTGGTCCAGGCCATTGACGTGCTCATGGTGGCGGGGGTTACTTCGTATCCCGACAGTCGTGCGTGACAACGGCGTTGACGCACCCCACCACCTCCCCCACAGACATGGGATCGCCATGAGACGACGCGTACGTTCGCTCCGCTCGGCCCTCACCGCCGCCGTGACCGCCGTGGCCGCCCTCGGCCTCGCGACCACCGCCACCGCTCCCGCCCAGGCCGCCACCCCGCTCCCGGCCAGGGTCTTCGCCCCCTACTTCGAGTCCTGGACCGGCGAGAGCCCCGCCGCCCTCAGCGCCCAGTCCGGCGCCAAGCACCTCACGATGGCGTTCCTCCAGACCGCCGCCAAGGGCTCCTGCACCGCGTACTGGAACGGCGACACCGGCCTCCCCGTCGCCCAGGCCTCCTTCGGCGCCGACATCAAGACCATGCAGTCCCGCGGCGGCGACGTCATCCCCTCCTTCGGCGGCTACACGGCCGACACCACCGGCACCGAGATCGCCGACAGCTGCACCGACGTCAACCAGATCGCCGCCGTGTACGAGAAGGTCATCACGACCTACGACATCACCCGGCTCGACATGGACATCGAGGTCGACTCCCTCGACAACACCGCCGGCATCGACCGCCGCAACAAGGCCATCAAGCTCGTCCAGGACCGGGCCGCCGCCGACGGCCGCCAGATCCAGATCTCGTACACCCTCCCGACGACCACCCACGGCCTCGCCGCCAGCGGCCTCGCGGTGCTCAAGAACGCCGTCACCAACGGCGCCCGCGTCGACGTCGTCAACCTCATGACCTTCGACTACTACGACAACGCCGCCCACGACATGGCCGCGGACACCAAGACCGCCGCCCAGGGCCTCTACGACCAGCTCGCCAAGCTCTACCCCACCAAGACCTCCGCCCAGCTCTGGGGCATGGTCGGCATCATCGAGATGATCGGCGTCGACGACTTCGGCCCGGCCGAGACCTTCACCCTCGCCAACGCCCGCACGGTCTACGACTGGGCCGTCTCCCAGGGCATCAACACCCTCTCGTTCTGGGCGCTCCAGCGCGACAACGGCAGCTGCCCCGGCGGTGCCGCCGCCGACGGCTGCTCCGGCATCCAGCAGAACACCTGGGACTTCTCGCACGTCTTCGCCCCCTTCACCAGCGGGACGACGACCCCGACGGACGACTTCTCGGTGACCACCACCCCGGCCGCCGCCACCGTCACCGCCGGCGCCTCCACCTCCGCCACGGTCAAGACGGCCGTCACCGCCGGGGCGGCGCAGACGGTGAACCTCACGGTCAGCGGCCTGCCGGCCGGCGTCACCGCCACCCTCAGCCCCGCCTCGGTGACGGCCGGGGGCTCGTCGACCCTCACGCTGAAAACGACCGCGGGCACGGTCTCCGGGACCTACCAGATCGTGGTCAACGGAGCGAGCCCCTCGGCCGGTCACGCCGCGGTCCTCGCCCTGACCGTCACCGGCGGCGCCACCCAGTGCACGGCGACGCCGTGGGTCTCCTCCGCCGTCTACACCGGCGGCCAGCAGGTCTCCCACAAGGGCCACACCTGGAAGGCCAAGTGGTGGACGACCGGCGAGGAGCCCGGCACCACGGGCGAGTGGGGCGTCTGGCAGGACCTCGGCGCCTGCTGAGCCCGCCTCCGCCCGGACCGGGACCCGCCGGAGTCGGCGGGCGGGTAGGGCCCGCCGGACTCGGCGGGCCCTACCGCCACCAGCCGAAGCGCTCCCTGTTGTCGTCCTCCGTCCGCTTCTGGTCCTCCCCGGAGGCGCGGACCGCGTCGCGCAGGGGACCGTCGAGGTGGCGGCCGAGGGCGCGGGTCGCGAGGTCGAGGTCGTCGAGGAGCGGGGCGAACCCGTTCGCGACCGAGGCGCCGAGGTCGCCGCTCCTCTGGAGCTCTTCGAGGTCGTACATGGCGCGGGCGAGCGCCGTCGTGGTCCTGCCGGCGATCTGGTCGGCGATCTCCGCGAGGCGCTTGGCCGCCCGGGTGTGCTCCCCGAAGTCGATGCGGAAGCTCTGCGGGGTGCCGACCGCCGGGCCGCCGCCGTGGAGCCGGTCGGCTCCCCGGTCCGGGGCATGCTGTCCCGCGCCGACCGCTCCGGCGCCGCCGCCGATGGCCGAGCCGCCCCCGCCGATCACATCGCCGCCGCCCGCGATGCCCGGGGCCACGCCCGTCCCGGCGGATCCGCCGCCGGACAGGTCGGCCGGGATGTTCGGGAGCGCCGCGACATGGAAGTCGGTGCGTGCGGCGGTCACCCGGCTCGTGGTCTCGTGGAAGGCCTGCTGCTCGATCGACCCCAGTTCGGCGCGGGCGCTCCGGACGACGCCCTGCTGTGCGACGTCCAGGGGCGGCCGGAGGCTTCCGCCGGGGGCGGGGAGGCCGGGCGCGATCCGGTCGACGACGCCCAGGGCCATGTCCTTGTGCACGGCGATGTCGTCGCCGCAGCTCAGCAGTTCGGCGGCGAGGGCACCGGCGGCCTCCGCCGTCACGAGGAAGTGGGCGTTGACGCGGGCCCAGTGGCCGGCGAGAGCGGTCATCGCCTCGCCGTGCCCGCTGGACAGCAGCCGCTGCAGGGCCTTCGCCGTGTCGGCCCTGTCGTCGGAGACGTTCTCCTGGAAGGCGCGCAGACTGGACTGCGTCCGTGAGGCCGCGTCCTCGTCCGCCTTCGGCCAGGGCAGGCCGTGCTCGTCCATCAGAGCCTTCTGTCCGCTCGTACGCTCGATCGTCATCGAGTGAACTCCCCCCGGAGAAACGGCTGTCGAGAGACGACACGCTCCCACTCGCCCCCTGCGGTCACAAGGGGCGCGGTCAGTCGATGTGGACGATCTGGAAGGCCTCCGCCATGCGGCCCGGGGGCAGGCCGCCGGCCGTCGCGTGCTCGCCGAGCCAGGTGCGCAGGAGGCCCGCCAGGTCGTCGAAGTGGGCCGTCTGCGAGGTGTGGATGCGCAGGGCCTCCACCTTGCGGTCGAAGACGGAGGTGACGTCGACGTACTGGTTCGGGGTCGGCCCGGTCATCAGCCACAGCTCGTGGACGGTCCACGGCTCCAGGCCCTCCTCCTTGAGGAGCTCCGCGTGGGCGAAGGGGTTGCGGGCCTCGGGGTAGACGGCGCGCAGACAGGCGTCCCCGACCGCGCGGTGGTCGGGGTGGAGGTCGGCGACCCGCGCCCAGTTGATCTCGGGGGACGGGATGACGGCCCGCTGCGGCCGTACTTCGCGGATGACCCGGCACAGGTCGCGGCGGAGCTCCACGGAGGGCTCCACGAAGCTGTCCGGGTAGCCGAGGAAGCGCACGTCGGCGACGCCGCTGAGCTTGGCGGAGTGGACCTGCTCGGCGCGGCGCAGATCCGCCATGGCCTGGCGGGGGAGCGCTTCGTCGTAACCGCCCGCCCCGCCGTCCGTGACGATGCAGTACGTGACGCGGGTGCCGCGCTCGATCCACTGCATGACGGTGCCGCTGACGCAGAACTCGATGTCGTCCGGGTGCGCGGCCACGACCAGCAGGGACTCGGGGGCCGTCCGGTTGAAGTCCTCCATGGGGCCAGCCTGTTGGGGCGGCGGGGGCGTCGCAAGGCCAAGCCGTGGCGTGAACAGGACATGGCACTTACGCGCCATTCAAAAACTTGGTAGATTCAAATCATTGGTAGCACTGGGTTTCGTGACGTGCTTGGAGGGTGACCGGTATGTGCAGGATCCTCGGCTCCTTCGCCGCCGGGGCGGACCGCCCCGAGCCGGCCCAGCTCGCGGCGGTCTCCGCCCGCCAGCGCCACGGCGGGCCCGACGAGCACCAGGTGCTCAGCGGCCCCGGCTGGTCGCTCGGCTGCGACCGGCTCGCCGTCACCGACCCCTGCGGCGGACAACAGCCCTACCGGCTGCCCCACCTGCCCGGCGTCCTCGCCGTGCTCAACGGCGAGATCTACAACCACGCCGAGCTCCGCCGTACCCTCGCCGCCCGCGGCCACCGCTTCCCCGACCGCTGCGACGGCACGGTGCTCCCCGCGCTCTACGCCGAGTACGGGCCCGCCTTCGCCGAGCACCTCGACGGCATGTTCGCCGTCGCGGTCCTCGACCTGCGGCCCGGCTCCACCCGACTCGTGCTCGCCGTCGACGACATGGGCATGAAGCCGCTCCACCTGCACCACGACCCGTACGACGGCTCCACCCGCTTCGCCTCCGAGATCCCCGCGCTCCTCGCCTTCGAAGGGGTACGGATCTCCCCGCGCGAGGACGCCCTCGACACGCTCCTCGCCACCCGCACCTCCTTCTCCACGCACACCGCACTCGACGGGGTCGACGTGCTGCCGCCGGGTGCCACCGCGCTCGTACGGCCGGGGGCCGCCCCCGTCGTCCGCCGCCGGGGCCCGTACCGCGCGAGGCCCGTCGGCGACACCCAGGACGTCCTGCGGCACGAGGTGCGGCGGCTCGCCCGGGCCGAGGTGCCCGTCTGCGCCGTCACCAGCGGCGGCCTCGACTCCGGGCTCGTCACGGCCCTCGCCGCCGAGCACGCCCGCGAGACGGACGCGCCGCCGCTGCACACCTTCCACCTCACCTACCGGGGCCGGTGGCCCGACTCCGAAGCCGCCTACGCCCGCGCCGTCGCCCGCCGCGCCCGGACCGTGCACCACGAGGTCGCCGTCGACCCCGACGAACTCGGCTCGCTCCTCACCCGGACCGTCCGCCACCTCGGCCAGCCGAACGCCGACCCCATCACCCTCTCCACGTACGCCCTCTTCCGGGCCGTCCGCGAGAACGGCTTCACCGTCGCCCTCGCCGGGGACGGCGCCGACGAACTCTTCGGCGGGTACGACCGGATGCGGGCGGCGCTGGCGGCGGGGCCCGACTGGGCCACCGCCTACACCGACGCGCTCGCGGCGGCGCCGAGGCTTCTGCGCGAGCACCTCTACACCTCCCACTACCGTGCCCACATCGCGGATACGGGCTCCGCCGCCGACCGCATCGAGCAGGAGCTGCGCTCGGCCGAGGCCGTCGGCGCGGACCGGCTCACCGCGATGACCGCCTTCGAGACGCGGTGGCGGCTGCCCGCGTACCACCTGCGGCGGCTCGACCACCTCTCCATGGCCTGGGCGGTGGAGGCACGCCTGCCGTTCTGCCAGCCGTCCGTCGTGGCGCACGCGCGGTCCCTGCCGGTGGGGGAGCGGACGGGGAAGCGCGCGCTGTACGCAGCGGGTGCCGAGCTGCTGCCGTCCTCGGTCCTCCGCCGCCCCAAACAGCCCTTCACCCTGCCCGTGGCGGCGATGCTGGCGCCCGGGGGGCCGCTGCTCGACCTGGTCCGGGAACTGCTGTCGCCGGCGCGGCTGGTCCTCGGCGGCAAGATCCGCGCGGACCGCGCGGCGAAACTCCTGGCCCGGCATCTGGCCCACCCGACGCAGCACGACGCCCAGGCGCTGTGGGCCCTGGCGGTCCACGAGCTGTGGACGGAGGTCGTCCAGGGCATGCGAATCCCGGTGGGCTGTGCGGCCTGATCCCGCGCCGTGTGGGCAATCGTCCCGCAGGGCGGGACGGGTGGGCACACGGGACGGCGCGCCCAGCGGCGCCTCCGCCTTCCGTGCCCTGACCCGCACCACCGGCGTGCCGTCACCAGGGGTGCGGGCCCAGGCGCGGAAGCCTCTGGCGCCGGCAGGGGCGCCGTCCGTTGTGCCCACCCGTTCCGCCCCGGCGGAACGCATGCCCACAACGGGCGGGGCGCCGTCCGGGCGGGTGGGCACCGCCCCAGCGGAACGCATGCCCACAACGGGCGGAAGCGCGCCCGCAACGGGGGCCACCGTCGTGCGGGCCCTCGACGCCCCCGGGCCCACCCTCGTCCTGTGGAGCGACCGGCTGCCCCCCGGCGCGCTGGCGCTCGGCGCCGAGCTCGCCCCCCTGCGCCGTGCCCTCGCCGCCACCCCCTACCCCCGCCTCAACAAGATCGCTCTCTTCGACCCGCGCACCCTCCACTACCGCTTCGTCCAAGCGCTCCCCGACGGTTCCTTCGACTTCCGGGCCGGATGCGGGCACTCCCTCCTCGCCTGTGTCGTCGCCGACGGGCGTCCCGGGCCCGTCACCGTCCGATCCGTCACCACCGGCGACACGGTCCTCTGCGAACCCGACCGCGACGCCGACGCGTACACGCTCAGCTTTCTCCGCGCCCCCACCGCCCCCGGCACCCTCCCCACCGGCCGCCCCGTCGACGTCCTCCTCGGCGTGCCGGTCTCCCTCGTGCGGTACGGCAATCCGTACGTGTTCGTCGACGCCCGGCGGCTGGACCCGGGAGCGACGGAGCGTCAGCTCCTCGCCCTGCGCGCCGAGGCCGCCCGTCGTCTGGGGCACCCCCCGAGCTCGGCCCTCCCCAAGATCGCCGCCGTCTCCGTCGAGGACCACGGTCTCTCCGTCCGTGCCCTCACCGTCGGCGGCTGGCACCCCCGGCTCGCGCTCACCGGTGCCGCCGCGCTCGCCGCGGCCGGCGCGATCGACGGGACCGTCGTGCCCGCCGTGGAGGCGCCCGTCCGTACCCCCACCGGCACCGTCACCGTCTCCGCCGCCGCCGACCGCGTCCGCGTCCACCACAAGCGCGCCGAGGTGCTCGAAAGCCTTGAGCTGCCGTGGCGTATCCACGCAACGGCGTGAATGCGCACCCCTCTCACCAGGGCCGCGGCCCCCTTCCTCTGTCACGCTGAAATGGACCGGCCATCGGTATCCGTGGCGAGATGGGGAGAGCGGACACACATGAAATTCGAGAATCTGCGTGTCGTCGTGACCGGCGCGTCCCGCTATTTCGGCCGCGCGCTCGCCGTCGGATTCGCGCATCTCGGTGCCGAGGTCTATGTGTCGGCGCGGACCGTCGAGGCCGCCGAGCGGACCCGTACCGAGGTGATGGGCTCGGCCCGTGACCGTATCCACGCCTTCGGATGCGACCTCAGCAGGCCGGCCGAGATCCGGGAGTTCGCGGCCCGGGTCGGCGAACGCACCGACCGGGTGGACCTGTTGGTCAACAACGGCGCCCGCTGGCTCGACGGCATGGACCTGGAGGCGGCCAGCGACGCCGAGATCGTGGAGACGATCGAGTCGACGGCCGGCGGCACCGTCCTCATGGTGAAGCACTTCCTGCCGCTGCTGCGCGGCTCGCTGCGGCCCGACATCGTCAACATGGTGGCCGTGCGGGACGCCGAGGGCGCGTCGGCCGCGACCGCCGGCGCGGCCCACGAGGCCTTCTGGGCGGCGAAGAGCGCGCAGGCCGGATTCGCCGACATCCTGTCGCGCCGGCTGCGGCCCTCCGGGGTCCGCGTCTTCTCCCTCTTCCCGCCCGATTTCTCGACCTCGGACCCGCGCTTCGCGGAATGGGACGGATCGAATCCCGACGGAATAGCACCCGACGAGAAACTCACCACCCAGGCCCTCTTCGAGTGCATCGTCTACGCCGTCGAGCAGCCCCGCGACTGCTTCATCCGGTCCTTCCACTTCGAGCCCCGATGACCGTCGAAAACGTCAAGGAGGTCCCATGAGCACCCCCGTCTGGATCACCGCGACCCCTCCCGCCACCCACGGCGAACTCCACATCGGCCACCTCGCCGGGCCGTACGTCGCCGCCGACGTCCTCACCCGCTATCTGCGCGCCGACGGCGAGGCCGTCCGGTTCACCACCGGCACCGCCGACCACGCCAGCTCCGTCGAGGTCCGGGCGCTGCGTCACCACCGCAAGCCCGAGGAGGTCGCGGAGGGCTACCGGGCCGCGATCACCGCCGACTGGCTGCGGTCGGGCGTGGAGTTCGACCACATCGTGCGGCCGCGCCGCGACAAGGGGTACGGCCGCTGGGTGCAGGACCTCTTCGCGCAGCTGTACGCGCAGGGCGTCATCGCTCCCCGGACCCGGCTGCTCCCGTACTGCGAGCCCTGCGACCGCTGGCTGTACGGGGCGCACGCCACCGGCACCTGCCCGCACTGCGGCGCGGCCAGCGACGGCGGGATGTGCCACGAGTGCGCCCGGCCCAACGACGGCGGCGACCTGATCCAGGCGCGCTGCGCGCTCTGCGACACCGCGGCGGTCGCCCGCCGCTGCCGCCGTCTCTACGTGCCCCTGGAGCCGTTCCGGGAGACGCTCGCCGACTACTGGGCCACCGCCGGCCTGCCGCCCCGGCTGGCCGCGCTGTGCGAGTCGCTCGTCGAGGACGGGCTGCCGGACATCGCGGTCGGGCACCCGGCCGAGTGGGGTCTCGCGGTGCCCGTCGAGGGCTTCCCCGAGCACCGCATCGACGGCTGCTTCGAGGCGGCCGCGATGCACCTCTTCGGCTACGACCCCAAGGGCCCGCTGCCCCGCCGCGCGATCCACTTCTGCGGCTTCGGGCACGCGTTCTGCCACGCCGTGCTGCTGCCGGTGCTGCTGCTCGCGCAGGACATCAAGCTGCCGCAGGACTTCAACGTCAACGAGTCGTACGTCATCGAGGAGGGCGTCCAGGAGGGCAACGTCTGGGCGCTCGACCTGCTCACCGAGTACGGCTCGGACACCCTGCGCCGCCATGTCCTGCAGGCCCGCCCGCTGGGCCGCCGCACGGTCTTCCGGCGGGAGCGGCTCGCGGCCGCCCGGCGGGAGCTGGACGAGAACTGGAACAGCTGGCTGTCCCGGCTCTTCTCGGCCGTACGGGAGGAGTGCGGCGGTCTCGCCCCGCAGGCGCTGCCCGGCGGCACCGGCTGGGAGGTCCTGGAGCGGCGGCTCCACCGGGGCGTGGACGACCTGCGGGAGGCGTACGGCCCCGACGCCTTCGACCCGCGCCGTGCGGTCGCCGTCCTCGACGAGATGGTCCGCTCGGCGGCCGACTTCGGTCACGTCAACGCCCACGAGCGGTGCCGGCCCAGCACCTCCTGCCGCCATCTCCCGGCCCTCGCGGCCCAGTTGGCGGTGGCGGCCGGTCTTTCGGCGTGGTCGCGGCCGGTGATGCCGGAGGGCGCCGACCGGCTCGCCTCCGCCCTCCGGGTCGAGCCGGGGCGCCCGGTCGACTGGCAGGCCCTGACGGGCCCGCTGCCGGGGACGAGGCTGGCGCCGCCCTCGGGCCCGGTGTTCGGTTTCTGACCCCACGCCATGGAGCCTCTACTACTAAGCAACTAAGTACTTCCGTAGGAATCCCCTGCCGCGTGACCGTGCGCGCGCGAGCGACGCGCAGGGACACGTGGCCCCCCACTCCTCAGGAGCCCCACGTGTCCCTGCGCGTCGCCATGCTCAGCGTCCACACCTCCCCGCTCCACCAGCCCGGGACGGGGGACGCCGGCGGCATGAACGTCTACATGGTCGAGCTGTCCCGGGCCCTCGCCGAACAGGGCGCGGAGGTCGACCTGTTCACCCGCTGCCGGGGCGAGGGCGCGCCCCCGCTCGTCGAGCTCGCCCCGGGCGTGCGGGTCCGGCATCTGCACGCCGGGCCGCGCCGAGCGCTGCCCAAGGAGGCCATGCCCGATCTGGTGGTGCCGTTCTCGCTGGCCCTGCTCAAGGAGGAGCGGCGCTACGACCTGGTCCACTCGCACTACTGGCTCTCCGGGCAGGCGGGCCGGATCGCCTCGGTGGGCTGGCGGATACCGCTCGTGCACACCGCGCACACCCTGGCCCGGGTGAAGAACGCCTCGCTCGCCGAGGGCGACACCCCCGAGCCGGAGCTGCGGGTCCGGGGCGAGCACCAGGTGGTCGGCAGCGCGGACCGGCTGATCGCGAACACGGCCGACGAGGCGGAGGCGCTGCGCTCGCTGTACGGGGCGGAGGGGGCGCGGACCGAGGTCGTACGGCCCGGGGTCGATCTGCGCACCTTCCGTCCGGGGGACGGGCGGGCGGCGGCGCGGGCCCGGCTCGGGCTGCCGGCCGAGGCGTTCGTGCCGCTCTACGCCGGCCGCATCCAGCCCCTGAAGGGCCCGGACGTGCTCGTACGGGCGGTGGCGGAGCTGCTGCGGGAGGCGCCGGAGCTGCGCCGCCGGCTCCTGGTGCCGGTGGTGGGCGGTCACTCGGGTGCGACCGGGCGGGGCTCGGCCTGGCGCCTCGCGGAGGAGCTGGGGGTGACCGACGTCCTGCGGCCCTGCCCTCCCGTACCGCAGGAGCGGCTCGCGGACTGGTACCGGGCGGCGGACGTCCTCGTGGTGCCGTCGCGCAGTGAGTCCTTCGGGCTGGTGGCGGCGGAGGCGCAGGCGTGCGGGACGCCGGTGCTCGCGGCGGCGGTGGGCGGGCTGCCGACGGTGGTGTGGGACGGGGTGACGGGGCTGCTCGTGCGGGGGCACGACCCGGTGGAGTACGCGCGCCGGCTGCGCTGGCTCGCGGCGCATCCGGAGGCGGTGGAGACGATGGGGGCGGCGGCGGTGCGCCATGCGCGCGGGATGAGCTGGCGGGCTTCGGCCGGCCGGACCATCGAGGTGTACCGGGGGGCGCTCGAGCGCGGGGTGGTGGGGCAGGGGCGGCGGCACGCCCCTGCCCCGGCGGCCTCTCTCTCCTGGAGGAACGAGAAGGCCGTAGCACAAGTCTAGCATCTCTTTTGGTTCGACCAAAGGTATGACGAGCTCAGGATGCGTCAATTCCGTTATTGGGATGGCGCATTGACGCATCCACGCCATGGCGGGTCCACGCAGAGAGAATCCCTGGATTCGATTCGGGGGCCGGGACAGAATGGAGATGTCTTCAGGGAACGCCCGGCGGCACGGGCCCCGGAAGGCGGAATTGCTATTCCAAGTCCTGGAGGAATCATGACCGTTCAGCAGAACTCCGGTATCCGCAAGGCCGTCCGCCAGCTCCTGGTCGCGGCGGTGGCGTGTACGGCGGTCGCGGCCGGCGCGGCCTTCGCCGTCTCCCCCGGCAGCGCCCCGGTCGCCCCCCAGACCGTCGCCGGTGTCGCGGACGACAACGGCTGGCCGATCGTTCCGCCGAACCCGACCCCCACCAACTGATCCTGATCACCGGGTAATTCCCCCAGGAATTCCGGAAGCCTTCCCCCGCCGGGCCCCGCGATCGCTGCCACGATTGCGGGGCCCCGGCGTATTTCCGAAGCCCCTCCCATTCCCGGACCGCATCAGTCCAGCCAGCCGAGCCGCACCGCCCGCGCGCCCGCCTCGAAACGGCTCGTCGCCCCCAGCTCCTGCATCAGCTCCGAGATCATCCGGCTGACCGTCCGCAGCGAGACCCCGAGCGTGCGCGCGATCCGCTCGTCCTTCATCCCTGAGGCCAGCATGTGCAGCGCGGCCCGCTGCTGCTCCGAGAGCCCGTCGCCACCCGCCTCCGCCACCGCCTCGTTCCCGTACGGGGTCGCCGTGTGCCAGCAGTGCTCGTACAGGCTCAGATACGGCCGTACGAGCGCACTGCCCCGCGCCAGGATCGCGCCCTCACCCGGCTCCTCGGGCCGGATCGGCACCAGGGCGAACTGCTGGTCGGCGATGATCAGGTTCATCGGCACCACCGGCGCGAGCCGGATCTCCACCCCCAGCTCCGCCCGCTGCCCGAGGAACTTCTCCATCTGCGGGTCCGTGGCCTCCTGCCGGCCGTAGATGGCGCGCACCCGCACCCCGTTGGCGAGCTGCCGCCGGTCCCGGTCGAGCATCCGGTCCGGGTTCTGCCGGCCCGGCGTCCCCGGGTGCAGCGAGGCCGAACTCTCCTGCATCACATCGGTGATGTCCTCGATGGCCTGCTGGATCCTGCGGTAGTCGGTCAGCGCCTCCACGTGCGCCTCCGCCCGGGTCAGCGCCTCGGCCCGCAGATAGGAGCCGGCGAGGACCTCAAGGGTGCTGTACGCCTCGTCCGCCTCGGCCAGGTGCTCCCGCAGCCGCTCCCGCTCCCGCTCCAGGAGCCGAAGGAGCGCGATCTCCGGGTCGATCGCCGCCACCGTGTCCGTCTCGGACCGCCAGCTGCCGTCCTGCACGGCGTCGATGGTGGCGTGCGCGTGCCCGGTGGGCACGATGAGGCCCAGGGTGAGCAGTTCGCGGCGACATCGCTCGTACTCCTCCGGCGCGAGCCCGAGTTCCCTGCGGACCTCCTCGAAGTCCGAGACGCCCCGGCGACGTAACTCCTGGTACACGGACAGCAGAACGCCGCTCGTGCCGTCCCCGATGCCGTCGCCCGCGGTGACCATGGCGAAGTGACCCCCCTCATCCTCAGAGTCGCCCCGCCCTCACCCTGTCAATCGGCTCGGCGGGAGTCCGTCGTGTGCTTCGTGCGGCCCGCACGGCCCCTGCGGCCCGTGCGTGTGGTCCATGACATCCGAACTCCTCGTACTAGGCCACGGGTTCCGGCCCCTCGCCGTCGAGGAGCCCGAGCCGGGCCGCCTTGACGCCGGCCTCGAAGCGGCTGGCCGCCCCGAGCTCCTGCATGACCTCGGAGAGCAGCCGGCTGACGGTCCGCAGCGAGACCCCGAGGCTGCGGGCGATCTGCTCGTCCTTGATGCCCGAGGCGAGCATGTGCAGCGCCGCCCGCTGCTGGTCGGAGAGCCCGTCGCCGCCGGCCTTCGCGGGCTCCTCGCCGTACCGGGAGGCGGCCTGCCAGCAGTACTCGTACAGCGCGAGGTACGAGCGGACCAGGCCCGGCCCGCGGGCGAGGATGGTGGGCGAGTCCGGATCGTGCGGGTCCGTCGGCAGCAGGGCGAAGTTCTCGTCGGCCAGGACCATGTTCATCGGGACGACGGGGGAGAGGCGCAGCTCCACGCCGAGCGCCGCCCGGTCCTCCAGGTGCTGGGTCATCTCGGGCACGGTGCCGACCCGGCGGCTGTACATGGCGCGGACCCGCACCCCGCGGGCGGCCCGGGAGCGGTCCCGCTCCAGCTCGGCGGCCATGTCCTCGCGCCGTACGGAACCGGTGTGCATGACGTGGACGGCGGTGCGGACGGTCTCCGTCAGGTCCGACAGCTCGCGCAGCACCCGCTGCGGGTCGGTGACGATCTCCACCTCGACCTCGGAGCGGGGCGCGGCCCCGGCCCGCAGGAACGGTCCGGCGAGGGCTTCGAGGGCGGTGTGCGCGCGGCTGGTCGCGGCGAGGCGGTCCTGGAGCCGGTCGCGCTCCCGGCGCAGCAGTCGCAGCAGGGCGACATCGGGGTCGACGACCGTGGGGACGGCGGGGTCCGAGGGGTCACGGGGGGCGGTGAGACCTAAGGAGGCGAGTTCGCAGCGACATCGCTCCCGCTCGTCGGCGGAGAGCTCGAAGCGGTCCGCGACCTCGTCGAAGCCGGCCTCGGGGCGGGCGCGCAGTTCCTGGTAGACGGCGAGAGCCTGATCGGTGCCCGTACGGGCATCGCTCCCCGCGCGGGTCACGGCGGCGTTTCTGGACACGGCGCAGCAGACTCCCCTCGGATCCACGCGGACCCTGTTGAATCGCCCCGCTAGACCCTGCCACAAAATCGAACGACACGCACGATGTTGACCGCGCCTCAGCAGCCGGGCGACCACGGCGTCGACCACCGCCCGGACGGCGGTGCGGACAGGGCCCGGCACGGCTCGGACGGCGGTGGCGCACAGGGCCCGGCACCGCTCGGACGGCGGTGGAGTACAAGGCCCGGCACCGCTCAGGCGGCGGTGTCGTCCGCCCGGCAGTCGGGGCACAGGCCCTTGAAGACGACCTCCGCGTCGTCCACCCGCCACTGCGGCAGGGCGCCCCGGGGCGGTTCGGGCGCGGTCGCGGAGACGTTCTCCACCCGGCCGCAGGAGGTGCACAGGGCGTGCTGGTGGGCCGGTCCCGAGATCTCGAAGACCGCCGGCAGGCCCGGCCGGTCGAACTTGCTGACCAGGCCGGTCTCCTGGAAGTGCCGCAGCATCTCGTACACGGCCTGGCTGGTCAGCGTGCCGAGCCGCTCGCGGGCGGTCGTGGTGATCGCCTCGACGTCGAGATGGCCGCCGGCGGCGAGCACCGTGAGCACCTCCAGGCGCGGGCCCGTGACCCGCAGCCCGACATCGCGCAGGCGCTGGATCACCGCCTCGCGGCCCGTCAGCTCTTCCACGACTGCCATCTTCTCCGCCCGCCACCTGGTCGGCTCAAACTTTTGTGGGCATCGTACCTCTTGCTCGTCAACGTGGGCAGGTTCGTATCGGTCAGTCGTCCGTCCTGCACACCAGGAGGACGGACTCCGTCCGCTCGTCGATGCGGTGGCGCCGCCGGCCCTCGATGTGCAGCCCCGCCGAGTGCAGCTCGGCCGCGAGCCGCTCCGGATCCACGATCCACTTGTCGGTGGTCAGCACCACCCGCTCCGAGGAGAGCTTGCCGGTCCTCGCCGCGTAGTAGGTGATCCGCTCGCTCATCGACCGCAGGTCGAAGACCTGCCGGGCCACCACCCACTCGTCGATCCCGTCGAAGCGCGGCACCTGGAAGGCCCAGGTCCGCCGCGGCTCCGCGATCAGCCCCGGGAGCTGGTGCGCCGTGTAGTCGAGGGCGAGCGCCCCGCCCGTCTCCAGATGGGCGGCGACCTCCCGGAGCAGCTCCGGCCGGCTGTCCGGCGGGACGGCGGTGACCATGGCGCCCGCGAGCAGCGCGAGCCGGTAGCTGCCTTCGAGCCGGAGCTCGGTGAGCTCCGCGCGGTGGGTGACGACGAGCCCGGCCACCTGCGGACCGATCCTGCGGGCCCAGCCTTCGAGGCGCTCCAGGGCCGAGGCGTCCCGGTCCACGGCTTCCACGGCGAAGCCGTGCCGGGCGAACGGGACGGCGAGCCGCCCGGCGCCGGAGCCGAGGTCGAGGACGGGTCCGCCGGTGGAGCGGGCGAGGCTGAGATAGCGGACGATGTCCGCGCTGTGCGGGCCGAGCAGGGCGTCGTGCAGCCAGACGGAGCTCTCGTCGGCGGGGGAGACCGATTCGAGTCCCGGGAGGGTGTCGGCGGTGACCCGGATGCCGGCGCCGGGGCCGGGCTCCGGGTCGAGGCCGTATCGGGACGGCAGGACCGGAGCGAGCGCTGCGGGCACGACGGGCAGGGAAGTGCCGCTCGGTGTGTGCATCGCTCCTCCAGGGGCTCGCTCGGTCCATGCCGTCCGGACGAGGAACCCGTGCCGCCGGGCCCGCGCCGCTGAACCCATCCTGACCTGGGGAACGAACCCCGATCTACCGGATCGGGCTGCGTGAACACGCGATGGCGTGGATCTGCCACGCCCCTGGTGCCCGCTCCGTGTCAGAGCGGTCGGCTCCACCGTCTCTCGGAGAGGGCCGCGAAGCCCAGACGGGAGTAGAACGGGATCGCGGGATCGGCCGCCGCCGGGAGTTCCACCCGCTGCTCGCGGGCGCCGAAGCCGCGCATCCGCTCGGTCGCGGCGGCCAGCAGGGCCGTACCGACGCCCGCGCGACGCGAGCCGGGCTCCACCGCGAGCGCGTACACCTCGCCCTCGCCCGGAACGGGGACGCCGCCCGCGGCGACGCCGACGACCGCGCCCTGCGCGTCCGTCGCGACCAGCCAGCCGAGCCACCCGGGAGCGCCCCCCGGAATTTCAATTTCCGCGCGTATGCGGGGGAGTGCGCATTGGGCGGAGATCAGCCGCCGCATCGGGATTTCGTCCAGTATTCCGGCGTAGCTGCTCCGGATGATGTCGGCAAGCAGTCTGGATATCGTCGTCGCGTCGCCGGCCGCTGCCGTACGAACGCCAGCGAGCTGCATTGGTTTTGCACCCTTCGACGTACCGAGTCCGAGCCCCAACGTACCCACAATAGCGGCGTATTCCGCAGTCCGTGACCGATGCGAAATCTACGAATTCGCTTAGTAAATAGGGGTGTTCACGATTACTGGGGGAACGAGCAGCAGGCGACGATCAGCGGGGCCATCGCGAGGGCGGCCGCCGCGATCGTGAGCAGCCCGCGCAGCACGGGGTGTCCGGCGCTGTGCGGGGTGAGGATCCGCCGCATCCGCAGCGCCGCCGACGGCCCGCCCGCGGCGAACGCCGAGCGCGGCGCCCGCCCCGAGGCCAGCGCGTACAGCGCCGTCGCCAGCGCGTCCCGGGTGCACCGGCGCAACGCCCGGTCGTCCGCGGCCATTTCCAGCAGCAGGGGTACGGCACTCCCGCCGTGGCGCGCGAGCGGGAGGTGCGGGAAGACGGCCGCGAAGGCCTCGGCGGCCGCGACCAGGAGGTGGTGCCGCCCCGCGATGTGGGCCCGCTCGTGCGCGAGGGCCGCCGCCAGCTGGGCGGGGGTGAGGGTGTGCACCGCGCCGGAGGAGACGACGACCCGGCGGGAGCGGCCCGGCAGGCAGTAGACGGCGGGCCGGTCGTCGTCGAGGACGGTCGCCCGCAGCGCGGGGTCGTACCGTCCGACGAGCCGCAGCAGCCCGGCGTGCCGGGTCCGCACCCGCCGGGCCCGGGTGAGGCGGCGGGCGAACGCGGCGGCGGGCAGCGAGAGGACGAGGAGCGAGAGGGAGAAGGCGAACCGCTCGCGCCCGTCGAGGTTCAGGAGCTGGTCGAGCGTGGGCGGCCGGAGCGTGAACAGCATGTCCGCGAGGCGGTGGCTGCTGTCGGCCGTCAGGACCAGCTGGGCGGGCAGCAGCGCGGCCGCGGCCGCGAAGCCGGTGCCGCACGCGGCCCACACGGCGAGCGCGAGCCGGGGCGCCTGCTGGGCCCACCGGGCCCGGACGAGCAGGAGGGGTACGAGGAGGCCGGTGAGGAGCGCGAGCCCGAGCGGCACGAGGAGGTGATGGTTCACGCGCGCCCCCCGGCCGGCCCGCCGGATCCCCCGCCGCCGCCACCTCTCGCGGCGCGGAGGGCGGCGTCCAGCGCGACCATGTCCTCGTCCGAGATGACCTCGACGAAGCGGAGGAGGGCGGCCGGGCGGTCCTGGCTGTCGCCGAGGGCGTCCCGCATCAGGCCCGCCGTGTACTCCTCGCGGCTGCGGACCGGCTCGTACAGCCAGGCCCGCCCGGACTTCTCGCGGCGGAGCCAGCCCTTGCGGTGCAGGATGTCCGCGACCGTCATCACCGTCGTATAGGCGACCCGTCGTCCCCGATTGATGTCGTCGACGATCTCCCGGACCGTGGCGGGCCGCTGCCAGGCCCACAGCCGGTCCATGATCTCGGCCTCCAGCTCTCCCAGCCGGCGCACGTGCATCCCCTCCCCGTAGGGCCTGTCATCGTACGGGCCGCAAACCCCGCTCAGGTATACCCCCCAGGGGTACGATGGCAGGATGTCGACCCTCATGAAGAACCGCCCCTGCGCGAAGGTCTGCGACTCCGGTCTGCCCGGATCGGTGGAGCTGGTGCTCCTCCGCCAGCTGCTCGGCCTCTGTCTCCGGCTGAGTCTCACGCTGTCCGCCGACTGCCCTTCACGCAAGGGCGGTTGACATCGGTTGTACTCCGTCACGTCCGGATCAGCCGGGCGATGGCCTTCGACGCCTCACCCACCTTCACCTTCGCCTGGTCCCCGCCCTGGGCGATGGCCTCCGTGACGCAGCAGCTGAGGTGCTCGTCCAGGAGGGCCACCGCGCAGGACTGGAGGGCCGCGTTGATGGCGGAGACCTGGGTGAGGACGTCGATGCAGTACACGTCCTCGTCGACCATCCGCTGCACGCCCCTGACCTGGCCCTCGATGCGCCTCAGGCGTCTGATGATGTCTTCCTTGTGCTGTCCGTAACCGGCCACGACGGGCTCCTCGGAGTTCGGTGATTCACAGGGGGTCAGCGGTCGGCGGCCTGGAAGCCCCGCAGACGGAGGCTGTTGCCGACCACGAAGACCGAGGAGAAGGCCATGGCCGCGCCCGCGATCATCGGGTTGAGCAGTCCGGCCGCGGCGAGCGGCAGGGCGGCCACGTTGTAGGCGAAGGCCCAGAAGAGGTTCGAGCGGATGGTGCCGAGGGTCTTGCGGGAGAGCCGGATCGCGTCGGCCGCGGCCCGCAGGTCGCCCCGTACCAGGGTCAGGTCGCCGGCCTCGATCGCGGCGTCCGTACCGGTGCCCATCGCCAGACCCAGGTCGGCCTGGGCGAGCGCGGCGGCGTCGTTCACGCCGTCGCCGACCATGGCGACCGAACGCCCCTCGCCCTGAAGGCGCTTGACCACGTCGACCTTGTCCTGCGGCATGACCTCCGCGATGACCTCGTCGATGCCGACCTCGGCGGCGACGGACTCGGCGACCGCCTTGTTGTCACCGGTCAGCAGGATCGGCGTGAGACCGAGGGCGCGCAGCCGCCTGATGGCCTCGGCGCTGGTCTCCTTGACGGCGTCCGCGACCTCCAGGACCGCGCGCGCCTTGCCGTCCCAGGCGACCGCGATGGCCGTCTTGCCGGCCTGCTCGGCCTCGTCCTTCGCCGCCTTGAGCCCGGCCGGGAGGGTCATGGCCCACTCTTCGAGCAGCTTCTCGCGGCCGACGAGGACGGCGTGGCCCTCGACGACGCCCTGGACACCGAGGCCGGGGACGTTCGCGAAGTCCTCGGGGGTGGGCAGGGTGCCGACCTTGGCGGCGGCGCCGGTGGCGACGGCCTGGGCGATCGGGTGCTCGGAGGAGTGCTCCAGGGCGCCGGCGAGGCGCAGGACGTCGGTCTCGTCGGCGCCCTCGGCGGTGTGGACCTTGATGAGGGTCATCCGGCCGGTGGTGACGGTGCCGGTCTTGTCGAGGACGATCGTGTCGACCTTGCGGGTGGTCTCCAGGACCTCGGGCCCCTTGATGAGGATGCCGAGCTGGGCGCCGCGGCCGGTGCCGACCATGAGGGCGGTCGGGGTGGCCAGGCCGAGGGCGCAGGGGCAGGCGATGATCAGGACGGCGACGGCGGCGGTGAAGGCGGCGGTGAGGCCCTGCCCCGTGCCGAGCCAGAAGCCGAGGGTGCCGAGCGCGAGGGCGATGACGATCGGCACGAAGACGGCCGAGATCTTGTCGGCGAGGCGCTGGGCGGCGGCCTTGCCGTTCTGGGCGTCCTCGACGAGCTTGGCCATGCGGGCGAGCTGGGTGTCGGAGCCGACGCGGGTGGCCTCGACGACGAGACGGCCGCCGGCGTTCAGGGTGGCGCCGGTGACGGCGTCGCCGACGGAGACCTCGACGGGCACGGACTCACCGGTGAGCATGGAGGCGTCGACGGCGGAGGAGCCCTCGACGACGGTGCCGTCGGTGGCGATCTTCTCGCCGGGGCGGACCAGGAAGCGGTCCCCGACCTGGAGTTCGGCGGTCGGTACGGTGACCTCGCGGCCGTTCTTGAGGACGGTCACCTCCTTGGCGCCCAGCTGCATCAGCGCCTTGAGCGCGGCGCCCGCCTTGCGCTTCGAGCGGGCCTCGAAGTACCGGCCGGCCAGGATGAAGGCGGTGACGCCGGCCGCGGCCTCCAGGTAGATGTTCCCGGCGCCGTCGGTGCGGGCGATCGTGAACTCGAAGGGGTGCGTCATCCCCGGCGTACCGGCGGTCCCGAAGAACAGCGCCCACAGCGACCAGAGGAACGCGGCGATCGTGCCGACCGAGATCAGCGTGTCCATGGTGGCCGCGCCGTGCCGGGCGTTGGTCCAGGCGGCCTTGTGGAAGGGCCAGGCGGCGTAGACGACGACCGGCGCGGCGAGCGTGAGGCTCAGCCACTGCCAGTACTCGATCTGCAGCGCCGGGACCATCGCCATCGCGATGACGGGCACGGCGAGCGAGACGGCGGTGATCAGCCGCTGCCTGAGGGGCCGCAGCTCCTCGTCGGCCTTCTCCTCGTCGGTGGGGCCGTCGGTGTCGCCGCCGGCCGCGGGTCGCTCGGGCCGGGGCTCCTGGGCGGTGTATCCGGTGGCCTCGACGGTGGCGATCAGGTCGGCGACGTCGATGTCGGCGTCGAAGGTGACCTTCGCCTTCTCGGTGGCGTAGTTGACGGTGGCCTCGACCCCGTCCATGCGGTTGAGCTTCTTCTCGATGCGGGCCGCGCACGAGGCGCAGGTCATGCCGCCGATGGCGAGCTCGACCTGGGCGGTGCCCGGAGTGGTCGTGGTCATTTCCTGCTCCTCGGTGTAGCGGGTTCGGGGGCCGGGGCCCTGGGGGTCCCTCCTGCTCCAGCGAAGCCGAGAGCTTGGGGGAGGCCGGGCCCCGGCGGCCGGGGTGGTGCGGGCGGGTGTCCGCCTGCCGGGCGGACCGTCGGGTACCGGGACGGGGGACGCCGGTGGGGAGTCGGTCTGCCCGGCGGCGGATCAGGCCCGGCCGGTCAGCTCGTAGCCCGCGTCGTCGACGGCCGCGGTGATCGCGGCGTCGTCGGGCTCGCCGCCGGTGGTCACGGTCACCAGGCCGCCGGCGACGTCGACGTCGACGGAGATGACGCCGTCGAGGGCGCTGACGGACTTGGTGATCGCGGACTTGCAGTGGCCGCAGGTCATGCCGCTGACGGCGTAGACGGTGACGGTGCTGTCGGCGACCGCGACGGCGGTGGTCTCCGTGGTGGAGCAGCTGTTGTCGGGGGTGCAGCAGGAGCCCATGGCTTCCTCCTCGGTCGGGTTCTCGTGGCGATACCCTCGGGGGGTATCTGCGAACGAGTCCATGTATACCCCCGGGTGGTATCCGACCGCAAGCATGGATCCGACTTGACTTGATACCCCCCAGGGGTATGGTGAAGTGCATCGGGCGAACGAATCCCCGGCCCGCCCACGCCACCGCACGTACGGGAGAGCAGCCATGAACACCGGAGTGAAGATCACTGCCTTTGCCGCCGCGCTCGCCGCGACCTTCGGGACCGCGTACGGGGTCGGCAAGGGGGTCGGCCCCGTGGAGGAGCCGCAGAAGGCGGGCCACGGCGAGCACGCCGCGCAGGAACCGCAGAAGAAGCCGGGCCACGAGGGCCACGGAGAGGAGGCGACGACGGCGGCCGCATCGCTCCCGGGCGGCCTTCAGATCTCCCAGGACGGCTACACCCTGGCCCTGGAGACCCCGACCCCCGCCGCCGGCCGCAGCACCCTGAAGTTCTCCATCAAGGACGCGGCCGGCAGGAAGGTCACCGCCTTCACCACCGAGCACGGCAAGGAGCTGCACTTCATCGTCGCCTCCCGCGACCTCGACACCTTCCGCCACCTCCACCCGGTGAAGGCCGCCGACGGCACCTGGTCGGTGGACGCGGACCTGCCGGCCGCCGGCGGCTACAAGGCCTTCGCCGACTTCAAGCCGGCCGCGCCCGGCGCCAAGGGCGTCACGCTGGGTGCGGACCTCTCGGTCCCCGGGGCGTACGCCCCGAAGCCGCTGCCCGCCGTCGCCCCGACCGCGACGGTCGACGGCTACCAGGTCCGCCTGGGCGGCGTCCTGGACCCGGGCAAGGCGGGCGAGCTCCGCCTCACGGTCACCAAGGGCGGAAAGCCCGTCACCGACCTGCAGCCGTACCTCGGCGCGTACGGCCACCTCGTCGCCCTCCGCGACGGCGACCTCGCCTACCTCCACGTCCACCCGAACGAGGGCGGCCCCGGCCCGGACGTCTCCTTCACGGCGACGGCCCCCAGCGCCGGCACGTACCGCCTGTTCCTCGACTTCCAGCACGAGGGCAAGGTCCGCACGGCGTCCTTCACGGTGACGGCGGGCGCGACGGGGAAGGCGCCGGCGCCGGCCGCGACAGGGTCGGGTGAGGCGGGGCACGATGCGGGAGGTCACGCGCACGGCTAATCTGGTCATTGGACTAGACCTGTAGTCGTCATTCATGGAGGAATGGGCGAGATGAGCAACCGTGCTGTCCTTGAGGTGATCGCCCTCGACGAGGAAGACGCGGTCGCTGCCCAGACCGGTGGCGCCGACCGGCTCGAACTCGTCACCGACATGGCCGCGGACGGCCTCACCCCGTCCACGGCGTCCTTCACCGCCATCCGGGCCGCCGTCGACATCCCGCTGCGCGTGATGCTCCGCCTCGCCGACGGCTTCGCGGCCGGCGACGTCGACGCCCTGGTCGGCCGGGCGGAGGAACTCCGCTCGGCGGGCGCCGACGAGTTCGTCCTCGGCTTCCTCACGCCGGACGGCGAACCGGACCTGGTCGCGGTGGAGCGCCTCATCGCCGTCCTGGACGGCTGCCGCTGGACCTTCCACCGGGCGATCGACCGCGCCGCCGACCGCGACGGCCTCCGCAAGCGCCTCGCGGACCTGCCCGGCCTCGACACCTACCTGACGGCGGGCTCCGCCACCGGCGTCGACGACGGCCTCGCCACCCTGAAGGCCGAAGCCGCCCGCACGGGCGAGCCGGGCTACGAGCCCCAGATCCTCGTCGGCGGCGGCCTCCGCCTCGACCACCTCCCGACCCTCCGCACGGCCGGCCTCACCGCCTTCCACATCGGCGGCGCGGCCCGCCCCCAGGGCTGGACCCACCCGGTCTCGTCGGAAGCGGTACGCACGTGGCGCGAGGCGGTCGACACCCCGTAGCCGCTATCCGGGCAGCCGCTCCCGGTTTCGCCAGGCGGATTCCCAGCGGCGGGTCAGGGACGGGTAGACGATCAGGTGGCGGAACGGGGCGATCAGGGTCATGTAGAAGCGGCCGAGGCGGCCGTTGGGCTTCACCAGGACCGCCATGCGCAGTTCGTGGTCGCCCGCGGGCGTCCGTACCCAGCCCAGGTGCATGATCCCGTGGACCGTCGAGTTCGCCAGCTCGCCGGCGCTCTCGTCGTGGAGTTCGTAGAGGGGTGTGAACGGGCTGCCCTCGGGGGCGGGGGGTGCCGTCGACGTCAGCTCCTCCGGCATGCGCTCGCGCACCGGCCGGACCCGGGTGCCGAGGCCCGCCTGCTCCTTGTCCCAGCCGAGCAGGGCGCCGAGCTTCCAGCGCACCGCGAACAGGAACCGGGTGGCCGGGGACTGCCGGGCGAAGCCGCCGTCCGCCAGCATCGCGGCGAGCATCACCGGGAAGTCGTCGGGCCCCGCGCCCGGCGTCCGGTAGGACCACACGTCCAGGGTCGTGAAGTCGGGGGCGTACTCGTGGATCCGCCACGGTCGGCCGGTGTGCTCGCTGACGGGAAGTCTCATGACCGCTGCCGCCTTTCTCCTGCGTTCTATACGCTTGCGTATAACGACGAGGCCAACGATGCCAGACCTGATGTACGGAGGCGTACATTCGGTCGCCGAGTGAGGGAGGGCACACCGTGGGCGCCGCACGCACACCGCGCGAACGCTGGGTGGAGGAAGGACTGACCGTTCTCGCGGACGGCGGGCCCGACGCCGTCCGCGTCGAAGCCCTCGCCAAGCGCCTCGGCGTCACCAAAGGCGGCTTCTACGGGTACTTCGCCGACCGCGACGCCCTCCTCGCCGCCATGCTCGACACCTGGGAGCGCGAGGCCGCCGACCAGGTCGTCGAGCGGGTCCGGCAGGAACCGGACGGCGACCCCAGGGCCCTCATCACCCTCGCCGGCATGCTCACCTTCTCCGGCGAACGCCTCCGCCCCATCGACCTCGCCGTCCGCGACTGGGCCCGGCGCGACGAGGCCGTCGCCGCGCGCCTGCGCCGGGTCGACAACCGGCGCATGGAGCTGCTCCGCGAGATGATCGGCACCTTCTGCTCCGACCCCGACGAGGTCGAGGCCCGCAGCCTGCTCGCCTTCTGCGTGGCCATCGGGCACCACTTCCTCGCCGCCGACCACCAGGGCCGTAGCCGCGCCGAGGTGCTCGCCCGGGCTGGCGATCTCATCCTGGACCGGCCTCAATCCCCTGGTCCGAACGGCACGTGATCGCTAGCCTCGCGCGCATGACCTCCACCGGTATCGACGCCGCCCTCGTCCAGCGGCTCATCGCCGCCCAGTTCCCCGACTGGGCGGGGCTTCCCGTACGGGAGGTCGACTCGGCCGGCACCGACAACGCCATGTTCCGGCTGGGGGACGCGTACGCCGTACGCCTGCCCAAGGCCGACTGGGCGGTCGGGCAGGCCGAGAAGGAACAGCGCTGGCTGCCCCGCCTCGCCCCGCACCTCACCCTCCCCGTCCCCGTGCCCCTCGGTCACGGAGTGCCGGGGGAGGGGTACGACCGCGCCTGGTCGGTGTTCGCCTGGCTCGACGGCGACGACGCCCACAACGCCCCGCTCGCCGATCTCGCCCACACCGCCGTCGAGTTGGGCCGCTTCGGTCACGCCCTGCGCTCCGTCGACGCCGCCGGCGGCCCCGCCACCTCCCGCGGCGGCCCGGTCACCGGCTGGGAGGACGGCGCCATGGTCCCCGCCCTCCGGGCACTCGGCGCCGACGGCACGATCGACGCCGAACTCGCCACCGCCGCCTGGGAGTCCGTGCTCCGGCTCCCGCAGTGGGACGGCCCGCCCGTCTGGGTCCACGGCGACCTGCTGCCGGGCAACCTCCTCGGCCGCGACGGCCGCCTCAGCGCCGTCATCGACTTCGGAGCCCTCGGTACGGGGGACCCCGCCTGCGACACCATGCCCGCCTGGACCCTGCTCACCGCCGAGACCCGCCCCCTCTTCCGCGAGGCCGCCCGGGTCGACGACGCCACCTGGGCGCGCGGCCGGGGCTGGGCCCTGGTCTGGGGCGTCGTGACCGAGCACTACTACCGCGGGAAGAACCCGGTCCTCGCCACGATCGCCCACCGCAGCCACACGGAGGCCCTCGCCGAGTACGCGGCCGTGCTGTAGACGTTCGCCGGCGGCGCAGGTACGGAGCTGAGCGCGGGCGGTCGTCAGCCCGCCACCAGCTCCACCTCGAACCCGTCCTCGTTCTCCAGGTACGCCGCGTAGTGGCCCTCGCCGCCCGCGTACGGATGCCGGTCGGCGAACATCAGCCGCCAGCCGTGCGCCGGCGCCTCGGCGGCGAGGGCGTCGACGGCCGACCGGTCGCCGGCGTGGAAGGCCAGGTGGTTGAGGCCCGGCCGGAGGCGGTCGTGCGCGTCCGCCGTACGGGCCGGGGACTGCTCGACCACCAGGTAGCAGGAGCCGAGCGCCCAGCTGCGGCCGCCCTCCCAGGACTGGAACAGCGCGTAGCCGAGCGCCCCGAGCAGCCAGCCGAGGCTCCGCTCGGCCCGCTCCAGGTCACCCACCCACAGCTCGACGTGGTGCAGCGCCCCCCTCACGCAGGGGTCCCCAACTGCTCGGGAACCGGCGCCGAGTGGACGACCGTCAGGCCGGACACGGCACGGGTCAGCGCCACGTACAGGCGCCGCAGGCCGGTCCGCTCGTCCGGTTCGCCGTCGACGACGGCCGCCGGCTCGTCCAGGACCACGTAGTCGTACTCCAGACCCTTCGCCAGCGAGGCCGGGACGAGGGTGAGCCGGGACTCGGCCGTCGTCTCCTCGCCGGGCGAGAGGTACGCGAGCCCCGCCGCCGTCAGCGCCTCCGCGAGCGGCGCGATCCGCGCGTCGGCGGCGATCAGGCCGATCGAGCCCTCGTGCGTCAGCGCCTCGACGCAGGCGGCGACGACGTCCTCGTCGAGGGCCTCGCTGGGGCGGACCTCCAGGGAGCCCGGGTTCTCCCGGACCGACTCCACCGCCGCGAGCCCCGGCGACATGTGCGGAAGGAGCCGCGAGGCGTACGCGATCACCTCGCGCGGCACGCGGAAGCCGGCGGTCAGCTCCTCCACCAGCGCCTCCGGCTTCCCCAGGTGCCCGAGCGCCTGCGCCCAGCTCTCCGTCGCCCACGGCGTCGTGCCCTGCGCCAGGTCGCCGAGGACCGTCGCCGAGCCGGTCGTGCAGCGGCGGCCCACCGCCCGGTACTGCATGGGGGACAGGTCCTGCGCCTCGTCGAGGACCACGTGCCCGAGCGAGTGCGTCCGCTCCACCAGGTCCTTCACCTCGTCGATGAGGACGGCGTCCGCCGCCGACCACTTCGCCGTCCTCACGCTCCGCGCCGGCTTCGCCCAGAGGAGCAGCTTCTGCTCGTCCTCGGTGAGCAGCCCCTCGGCGTGCTCGGCGAGGAAGTCGGCGTCGCTCAGCAGCCGCAGGACCAGCTTCGCGGGCTCGACGAGCGGCCAGCACTCCTTCACGACGGCCTTCACGGCCGTGTTCCGCGCGACGGCGTTCTGCACCCGGTCGTCGGGGGCCTCGCCGGCCTCCTCCATCCGGACCAGGACGGCGTGCGCGATGCGCTGCGGGAGGGCCTCGCGGGCGGCGCCGTACCGGATGTCGCGGTCGAGCAACTCCCGTACCATCTCCTCGATCTCGTACGCGGGAACCCGCCAGCGTCGCGAACCGCGCACGACCATCAAGGACTCCGTCGGCAGCGTCACGTGCGAGCGGACCGCCCGCCGCAGCACCTCCGCCATCCGGGCGTCGCCCTTCACGACCGCCGTCGCCGCCTCGTCCGTGCCCCGCACCTCCACGTGCGCGACGAGGTCGTCGACCGTCGCCTGCTGCACCTCCAGCTCGCCGAGCGCGGGCAGGACCTGCTCGATGTAGTGGAGGAAGGAACGGTTCGGCCCGATGACCAGGGTGCCGGTGCGGGCGAGCCGCTCCCGGTGCGCGTACAGCAGGTACGCGACACGGTGCAGGCCGACGGCGGTCTTTCCGGTCCCCGGTCCTCCCTGCACGCACACCGTCCCCGACAGGTCGGAGCGGACGATCCCGTCCTGCTCCGGCTGGATCGTGGCGACGATGTCGCGCATCGGACCGACGCGGGGCCGCTCGATCTCCGCCTGGAGCAGCCGGCTGGTGTGTTCGAGCTCCTGAGGGTCGGAGAGGTGCTCGTCCTCGTACGCGGTGAGGTCGCCGCCCGTGTACCCGAAGCGGCGCCGCAGGCCGACGTCCTGCGGGTCCTTCTTCGAGGCCTGGTAGTACGGCTGGGAGACCGGCGCGCGCCAGTCGATGACCATCGGGTCGCCGTCGGCGTCGTGGACGTGCCGCCGGCCGATGTAGAACCGCTGCCCCTCCTGCGTGGTGTGCAGGTAGTCGAGGCGCCCGAAGAAGAGCGGGGTGTCCGCGAGGTCGGCGAGCGCCTTGATCCGGTCCTCGATCTGCCGCCCGAGGACCAGGGAGTTGACCCAGTTCGCGGTGACGTCCTTGATGTCGAGCGCCTCGACGTCCTCGCGCATCGCGCGCAGCGCGGCGCGGGAGGAGGTCAGATGGGCGCGCTCGCGCGCGAGCGGATCGTCGAGGGCGTCGGGAGCGTCGGATTCGGGCACGGACACGGACACGGTGAAGCCTCCGGGCAGGTGGATACGCGGACACGACAAGGTGGCCGCCGGTTTCCGACCGGACGGCGGCGCTCCACGGACGGGAAGCGGGGGAAGCCGGAAAGTGTAACTCCGCACGGACGGAGGGGCGAACCGTTTTGGCCCCTAGGGGCCGGGATCCGACGCGAGGAGGACCGGCTCTCCGACCCCGGGGACCGGGATCCGACGCGAGGCGGACCCCGGTTCACCCCCCAGACCGATGTGCCTGCAATGTCCGGATTCCATCATGGAGACATGACCGCGACGACCTTCACCCTCGTGACCACCGTCCCTCGCCCCCGCACCCGCCACCTCGCCACCGCCGCCCGCGCGATCCGCGCCTTCGGCGGCGCGGCGGCCGCGGTCGCCCTCCTGGGCGACCACGGCCCGGCCGAGGCCGGCGTCCGCGACCCGCGCCCGAAGTACCGGAGCCACTGAATCCGTTCCCCTCGCAGGAACCGGAGCCACTGAATCCGTTCCGGCGTGCAACTCTTCGCCGCCCTCGACGGTCTCCTCATCGCATCGCCCTGCAATCGAAGCAGTGAGGAACACAGCAGATCATGAGCAAGTCCTCCTTCGGCCGTCTCGCGCGACTCGCCGCGTGCGCCACCGCGGCCGGCCTGGTCACCGTCGGCGTGACCGCCGCACCGGCCGCCGCCGACAGCGACCAGCTGTGGATCGTCTCGCCCTGGGAGCTGGCGCTGCCCAAGGCCGTCGACGGCGGCGAGGCCCAGGCCGTCACCGTCGGCCTGGGGCTCTACCACGACAACGCCGGCTACCGGGTGACCGACGGCCGGCTGACCGTCGACGTCTCCGGCCTGGCGGGCATCGCCGACGTCACCTGGCCGGACACCTGCGCCCCGGCCGGCACCACCGCCGTCTGCTCCTTCCCCGAGGTCCCGCTGACCGGCGAAGCCCCGGTCGAGGTGAAGCTGCGCGCCGCCGCCGGCGCCGCGGCGGGCGTCACCGGCCAGATCAACTACACGGCCACGGCCACCACCGGCTCCGGCACCCTGGTCGCGCCCGAGGGCTCCACCACCGTCCGGGTCGCGTCCGGCCCCGACCTCGTCGTCACCCAGGCCGCCCCGGTGACCGGCGTCGCCCCCGGCAGCACCGTCCCCGTGCCCGTCTCCGTGGTGAACAAGGGCAACGAAGCCGCGAACGGCGTCCAGGTCACCCTCTACGTCACCCGCGGCCTCGACCTCGGCACGGTCGCCCCGCAGTGCACCCGCGAGCCGCTCGGCGAGGGCACGATCAAGCCGCTCACCAAGATCGACTGCGCCTTCGACGACGTCGTGGCCCCGGGCGGCACCTTCGCCCTGCCGACGGCGCTGCAGGCCAGGACCGCCCCGTACGCGATGGCCGAGCGCGTCGACATCGGCGTGCACGCCCGCGGCGGCGCCGAGGACCTCGACCCGGGGAGCAACGGCACGGTCGCCTCGATCGGCGTCACCAACACCGCGGACTTCGCCGTCCGCGGCGCGCGGCTCACCGCCGCCGCCGGCGAGACCGTCCGCGCGGACGTCACCTTCCGCAACCGCGGCCCGGCCTGGGTCGCCAACCTCGGCTCCGGCGACCCGGTCGGCTCCGTCGACGTCACCGTCCCGCAGGGCGCGACCGCGACCACGGTGCCGGACGCCTGCGAGCCGCGTACGGCGGACGGCGGCTGGTGGGAGAGCGAGGTGCGCACCGGCGCGCCGCGCTACGTGTGCCAGCTGCCGATCTGGGTGGCCGAGCAGCAGAGCATGACGTTCCCGTTCGAGCTGCGCGTCGACACGGCCGTCACCGGCGCGAAGGGCGCGATCGTCCTGAACCCGCCGTACGGCACGGGCTTCGCGTTCGACCCGAACGCGAAGAACAACAAGGCGAAGCTGGTCCTGAACCCGACGGTCTGAGGCCGACCGGGCGGGGTCCCGGTCCGTGCGGATCAGGACCCGGGCGGGGTCCCGGTCCGAAGCGGACCGGGACCCCGTCCCGTTCTCAGTCCCCGGCCAGCAGCTCGTCCGCGTCGACGATCCGGTACGCGTACCCCTGCTCCGCCAGGAACCGCTGCCGGTGGGCCGCGAAGTCCTGGTCGATCGTGTCCCGTGCGACCACCGAGTAGAAGTGCGCCTGGTGGCCGTCCGCCTTCGGGCGCAGGACGCGGCCCAGGCGCTGGGCCTCCTCCTGGCGGGAGCCGAAGGTGCCCGAGACCTGGATCGCGACCGTCGCCTCCGGCAGGTCGATCGAGAAGTTCGCGACCTTCGACACCACGAGGACGTTGATCTCGCCGTTGCGGAACGCGTCGAAGAGCTTCTCCCGCTGCGCGTTCGACGTCTCGCCCTTGATGACCGGCGCGTCCAGGTGCTCGCCGAGCTCGTCCAGCTGGTCGATGTACTGCCCGATGACGAGGATCTGCTGGCCCTCGAACTTCTTCACCAGGGCCTCGGTCACCTTCCGCTTCGTCGCCGTCGTCGCGCAGAAGCGGTACTTCTCCTCGGCCTCGGCCGTCGCGTACGCGAGCCGCTCGGAGTCCGTGAGGTTGACCCGGACCTCGACGCAGTCGGCGGGCGCGATGTACCCCTGCGCCTCGATCTCCTTCCACGGCGCGTCGAACCGCTTCGGCCCGATCAGCGAGAACACGTCGGACTCCCGCCCGTCCTCCCGGACGAGGGTCGCGGTCAGACCGAGGCGCCGCCGGGCCTGGAGGTCGGCGGTGAACTTGAAGACCGGCGCCGGCAGCAGGTGCACCTCGTCGTACACGATGAGGCCCCAGTCCCGGGAGTCGAAGAGCTCCAGGTGGGGATAGATCCCCTTCCGCTTCGTCGTGAGCACCTGGTACGTGGCGATGGTGACCGGCCGGATCTCCTTGCGCGTACCGGAGTACTCGCCGATCTCGTCCTCCGTCAGCGAGGTCCGCTTCACCAGCTCGTGCTTCCACTGCCGGGCGGACACGGTGTTCGTCACCAGGATCAGCGTCGTCGCCTTGGCCTGGGCCATCGCCCCGGCCCCGACCAGCGTCTTCCCCGCGCCACAGGGCAGCACGACGACACCGGAGCCGCCGTGCCAGAAGCCGTCGACGGCCTGCTTCTGGTACGGCCGCAGGCTCCAGCCGTCCTCGGCGAGGTCGATCCGGTGCGCCTCACCGTCCACGTACCCGGCGAGGTCCTCGGCCGGCCAGCCCAGCTTGAGGAGCGTCTGCTTGATCTGCCCCCGCTCGGAGGGGTGCACGGCGACGGTGTCCGCGTCGATCCGCTCCCCGACCAGCGGCTGCACCTTCTTCGACCGGAGGATCTCCTCCAGGACGGGCCGGTCGGTCGTGGTCAGCACGAGCCCGTGCGTGGGGTGCTTGGAGAGCGTGAGCCGCCCGTACCGGGCCATGGTCTCGGCGATGTCCACGAGCAGCGCGTGCGGCACGGGATAGCGCGAGTACTCGACGAGCGCGTCGACGACCTGCTCGGCGTCGTGCCCGGCGGCCCGCGCGTTCCACAGCCCCAGCGGCGTCACCCGGTACGTGTGGATGTGCTCCGGAGCCCGCTCCAGCTCCGCGAACGGCGCGATGGCCCGCCGACACGCCTCGGCGAGCTCGTGGTCGACCTCCAGGAGCAGCGTCTTGTCGCTCTGGACGATGAGTGGCCCATTCACGTCGATCAGGTCCTTCCCGGGCCGCTCCGATGACGGCCAATCCTCCAGTCTGCCTGATGCGGGGCCGTTGTCGGCGGGGGCTGCCACACTGAAGTCGTCGGTTTCCGCGCGAGGGAGGTGGCGAGAGATGAGCGTTGCTCACGATCCGCATGACGGGCCTTGGACGATGGAGGAGGTCCTGGCTCTGGGGGAGGACCGAGGTGAGCGTCGCGAATTGATGGGGGAAGCACTCTTGATGTCACCGGCTCCGGGATTCAAGCACCAGCGGGCGTCGTCGCGGTTGTGGGGCCTTCTGGACGCCGCTGTGCAGGCGGCGGGGGCTGATGCCGAGGTCCTTGAGGCCGTCAACGTCGTTCTGCCCGACGGCCTGTTCATCCCGGACATCGTCGTCGTGGAGGCGGCGGCGGCCGCCGAGAACCCGACCACGTGCGACGCGGACGCTGTCCTGCTCGTCGTCGAGATCGTCTCGCAGTCCTCCTCCGGCCGCCGCACCGACCGGCTTCTCAAGCCGCCGTACTACGCGGAGGCCGGCATCGAGCACCTGTGGCGCTTTGAGCTGGAGCCCGAACCGGCGCTGGTCGTCTCCGAGCTGCGGGACGGCCACTACGTGGAGCGGCTGGTCGCGGAGGCCGGGCGCGAGACGGCGATCGACGCGCCCTTCCCGTTGAAGGTCGACCCGGGCGCCCTGGTGAACCCGAGGCGCTAGACCTGGTCGTCCGCCAGTTCCGCCACGCCCGTGATCCGGTGCAGGGGGTACGTGCGGACCTCGTCGGCCGTGTGGTCGTAGCCCGTCACGAAGCCGCCCTCCACGCGGACCGGCGCGATGACCCGCTGGCTAGCCGCGCCCTCCGCGTTGACATAGCCGATCCAGACCGCCGAGCCGGTCATCGCCGCGGCCTGGACGGTGGCCAGGGTCTCGGCCGCCGAAGTGCGGGGGAGGCCGCCCGCCGCCGTCACGGGGGCCGCCGGCTCCTTCCGTACCGCCGTCGCCGCCCGGTCGCCCGCCCGGATCGCCTTCACCGCCGCGCCGAGGAGCGTGGCGTCGGGGGCCGGCGGGCCGTCGGGGACGGGCACCGGGGCCGTACGGGCCGGGGTGCGGTACGCGTCGGCGCGGGTGATCAGGACGTCGCCCTCCGCGGACTCGGCGGCCGGGGCGTACCCCATCGACCGCAGCCCGTCGAGCAGCGACGCCGGGTCCGTCTGCGCGGCCAGCACCGTCGGCGCGAGACGGCGCAGGCCCAGGGCGGCGGAGCGCCGGTCGGCCAGGATCTCGCCGAGGACCGTGTCGTCGTCGCAGCGGACGTACGCGGAGGCGGCTCCGATCCGCAGGTGCCCGTGCTTCCGCGCCACGTCGTCGATCAGATACGCCAGCGGCTGCGGCACGGGCGTGCGCGAGTGCGCGGTCAGGAAGTCGTGCAGGTCGGACGCCGACCGCCCGGAGTCCAGCGCGCGCCGTACGGAACCGGGCGTGAACCGGTACACCGTCGCGCCACCCTTCGATTCCACGTCCGCCAGGACCGCGAGCGCGTCCGCGAGCGGCCGCCGCAGCGGCCCCGGCGCGACGGCCGTCAGGTCCGCCTGGAGCAGCACGTGGTCGACGGCCTCGGGAAGCAACGGCGCGAGCAGGGTCGCCGCCCGCCCGGCGGCCACCGACAGTTCGACCCGGCCCCCGTGGTCGGCGGGGGCGGCGGCCTCCGCGAGCGGCAGGTTGAGCAGGGCCCGGGCGGGCGCCGCGAGCGCGCCCCGGCCCGTGAGCCCGAGCAGCTCGGCCTCGGCGAGGCTCCAGCGGGCGAGCCGGGAGCGGAGGTCGGTGGGGAGGGCGGAGCCGGCGGTGGGGGTGCCGGTGGCCGGGGAGTCGTCGGAAGCGGAGGCGCCACGCGCACCCGCAGCGCCGGCGGCACCGGCACCGACCGTCGGCTTCGGCGGGCTCGCCTGCGCGGCCGTCCGCAGCGGCCGCTCCCAGCGCATCCGCGCGAACAGCGTCTCCGGGTCCGCCGCCGCGCCCGGCGGGAGGGTCGCGAGGAGCTCCAGGACCCGGTGCCGGACCTCCGGCGCCGCCGCGCGGTCCAGGTCCGGGCCGAGCGCGGCCAGCGTGCGGCCCTTCGCGTCCGCGCCGCCCACCAGGCCCGCCACCCGGGTCGCCATGAGCCAGGGCGCGACCAGACGGGCCCAGCGCTCGGCGGCCGGCAGGTCGAGCCAGTCGTCGTACGCGGGCGTCGGCGCGTACCGCTCGTCCGCCTCGCCGTCCGAGGCGAGCAGCCCCGCCGCGAAACACAGCTCCAGCCAGAACGCGGCGAGCTGCTCCGTCACGTCCAGGGCCGCCGCCGTCCGCTTGAGGTCCCGTACGGCCATCCCGCCCGCCCGCAGGACCTGCGGCCCGCCCTGGTGCCAGGACTTGAGCAGCTCCTCGACGGTCGCGAGCGTCGCGTACGCCTGCCCGGCCGCCGTGCTGTCCACAACCTGGGGACGGTACTCGCGCGCCGTCTCCACGACCGGCGCCACCGGCTCCGGCGCCCGGTGCGCCCGTCCGCCCCGCAGATGCAGCGCCACCTCGCGCGGCAGCACCATGGTCCGCGCCGACACCGGAAGCAGCAGACCCCGGTCGCGCAGCCACTGCACGGGAGGCGCCGGGTTCGCGGTCACCTCGCCGTACGGCGGACCCCACACCAGCCGGTCCAGGACGGAGAGGGCCTCCGGCGACGCCTCGTCGAGGAGCGCGCCCATCCGCGCCCGGTCGGTGAACAGCTCCGTCAGCGCCGCGACCGCCGACACCGGGTCGTGCGTCGGCGTCAGCCCCGCCGTCGCGATGATCTCCTGCACCCGGCCCGGCGACATCCCCGCCGTCGCCTCCGCGACCGTCGGCCCGAGCCCGGTCGGCGACGGATGCTGCGCCGAGGGCGCGAGCAGCTCCCGCGCGGTCCGTACGAGCCGCAGCCGGTCGTCCTCGCCCCACACCAGCGCCTGCTCGCGCAGCAGCGCCACCGCGCCAGGCAGCGCCGCCTCGATCTCCGGATCGCCCTCGTCGCCGGTGAGCAGCGCGAGGAGCACGGGGTACGGGGCGGGGTCCGGGGCCACGGCCAGCGCCTCGGCCGTCTGGAGGGCGAAACGGTCGAGCCGCTCCAGGGCCCGCACCACCGAACCGCGCGTGCCGGCGCGGGTCGCCAGCTGCGTCAGGTCGTTCGGTACGGGGCTCAGCAGGTCGGGCCGGGCGCGCAGCAGCGCGGAGAGCCCCTCGTCGCCCCGCGCGCGGAGCGCCTCCGCGAGCGTGCGGGGCGCCGCGCCGGCGCCAGTTACCTCGGGCACGTGCGCCTCCCGGTCGAGCTCACCGATCCCCATCCGGACCACGTTAGCCGCTGTTCAGGCGCTAACGTCGGGCCGTACCGGGCGAACCGGCCGTGGAGGGGCATCGTGGGGATCGAGAGCGACCGTCTGGTCTACGACTATCTGAGCCGGGTCGGCGATCTGGCACAGCAGCGGCAGCTGCCGGCGAGCGACCGGATGAAGCTGGTCTCCGGCCTGCGGAACGAGATCGACCGCCGGCGCGCCACGCACGGCGAGGAGGGCGAGGCGGCGGTACGGGGCATCCTCGGCGCCCTGGGCACCCCGGACGAGGTCGTGGACCGGGCGGGCCCGTCGCCGGACCGTCCGCCGCTGCCGGAGCCCCGCACGGGGGAGGACGGGGGCACGGGCCGGACACGCGGCCTCCGCCGCCCCCGCGAAGCGGCCTCCGGCACGCCCGACAACCCGCGCACGGCGCCCGGCGCGTCGCGCGCCGCCATCCCCGCCCAGGACGACCGGGGCGGCCGCGCGGCCGGCCCTGCGGCGGACTGGTGGCGGACGGACCCCGACGACCCCTCCGACGAGGACGGCTTCCCCGGCTTCGTCGGCGGCATCGAACGCCCCGACCTCTTCACGCCGCCAGCGCCGGCGGAGGACGAGGACGACGCGGCCGAGGACCCCGCGCCGGGGAAGCGCCGCCGTCTGGCCCGTCTCCTCCGGCTCCGCAAGGCCCCGGCCCCGGCCCCCGAGGAGGCACCGGAGGCCGAGGAAGCCCCGGCCTCCGGCCGCGCCCGCCTCGCGAACCCCTTCGTCCTGCTCGCCGCGCTGCTCCTGCTCGGGGGCGCCGTCTTCAGTTCGCTGGTCGCGCTCGCGGCGGGCTGGCTGCTCGCGTACGCGTCCCGCCGGCTGACCCCGGGCGAGGTCAAGGGCGCGGTCCTCGTGATCCCCGGCCTCGCGGCCGCGAGCGGCATCGTCTGGCTGTGGGGGCGTGTCCAGGGCCGCTGGGGCGAGGCGGTGGCGCCGGGCGGCGAGGCGATGGGCGCGGCGATCGGCGAGACGTGGCCCTGGGTCCTCCGCGGCGCGGCCGTCGCGTCGGCCCTGTTCCTCCTCTGGCGCGCCCGCAAACACTGACGCGCTGCCTCCCGTTGTGGGCGCGCTTCCGCCGTTGTGGGCGCGCCCCGCCGTTGTGGGCAATCGTTCCGCTGGGGCGGAACGGGTGGGCACAACGGACGGCGCCCCTGCCGGCGCCAGGTTCCCGCGCCCTGACCCGCACCACGCGTGCGCCGCGCATCCGGTGCGGGTCCAGGCGCGGAACGCGGAGGCGCCGCGAGGGCGCCCGTCCCGTGTGCCCACCCGTCCCGCCCAGCGGGACGATTGCCCACACGGCGGTGGGCCGAGGCGCCGCCCAGCACGGGCGCGGGCGCCACACGGGGGGGGGGGGGGGGGGGGGGGGGGGGGGGGGGGGGGGGGTCAGGCGTCGGTCGGGACCACCGCGTCCGTCTGCCACGGCGCCCCCGGCACCACCAGCGGCGACCCCGTCACCGGGTCCGGGACCACCACCGACGACAGCCCGAAGACGTCCCGTACGAGCTCGGACGTGACGATCTCCGACGGCGCGCCCTCCGCGACCACCCGCCCCGCCTTCATGGCGACGAGGTGGTCGGCGTACCGGGCGGCCTGGTTCAGGTCGTGGAGGACGAGGACGACGGTCCGGCCGCGGAGCCGGTTGAGGCGGCGGACCAGGTCGAGGACCTCCACCTGGTGGGAGATGTCCAGGTAGGTGGTGGGCTCGTCGAGGAGGAGCAGGTCCGTCTCCTGGGCGAGGGCCATCGCGATCCACACCCGCTGCCGCTGCCCGCCCGAGAGCGCGTCGACGGACCGGTCGGCGAGCGCGGCGACGTCCGTGCGGTCCATGGCGTCGGCGACGGCCCGCTCGTCCTCCTCCGACCACTGCTTCCACCAGGCCTGGTGCGGCTGCCGGCCGCGGGAGACGAGGTCGGCGACGGTGAGGGCGTCGGGCGCGACGGGCGTCTGCGGCAGCAGGCCGATGGAGCGGGCGATCCGCTTCGTGGGCAGCTTCGCGAGCGACTCCCCGTCCAGCAGGACCGCGCCGCCCGCCGGCTTCAGCAGCCGCCCGAGGGCCCGCAGTGTCGTGGACTTGCCGCAGGCGTTGGGGCCGACGATCACGGTCACCTTGCCGTCGGGGATCGCGAGGTCGAGCTCCTCGACGACGGTGCGGTCCTCGTAGGCGAGGGTGAGTCCGCGTGCCTGCAGTCTGCTCACGACGTTCCTCCAACGGCTCGGCTCCGGACGATGAGCCAGATCAGGTACGGGGCGCCGACCGCCGCCGTGAGAACACCCACCGGCAGTTCGACGGGGGAGAAGAGGCGCCGGCCGAGGAGGTCGGCGACGACCACGATCACCGCGCCGGTGAGCGCGGAGCAGAGCAGCGGGATCTGCGCCGTCCGCGTCATGCGGCGGGCGATCTGCGGCGCGAGCAGCGCGACGAAGTCGACCGGCCCGGCGACGCCGGTCGCCACCGAGGCGAGGACGACGCCGACGGCGACGAGCCCGAGCCGGACCCCGCCGAGCCGGGCGCCGAGCGCGGTCGCGGTGTCGTCGTCGAGGGAGACGGTCCGCTGGGCGCGGGCCGCCCAGAGGACGGCGGGCAGCAGCAGGAGCAGGGTCCAGCGGATCGGCGCGGACTCGTCCCAGCCGCGTCCGTTGAGGGAGCCGGTCATCCAGATCTGGGCCTGCTGGGCGACGAGGTAGTCGCCCTTCGTCATGAAGAGCGTGATGAGGGACCGCAGCGCGATCGCGATGCCGATGCCGATGAGGACGAAGCGGGCCGCGTGGAGCCCGCCGCGCCAGGCGAAGGCGTAGACGAGGGCGGCGGCGAGGATGCCGCCGGCGATGGAGACGTACGGCAGGACGGTGTACGAGGTGAGGCCGAAGGTCATGGCGGCGACGGTGACGGCCCCCGCGCCCTGGCTGATGCCGATGATGTCGGGGCTGGCGAGCGGGTTGCGGGCCACGGTCTGGATGAGGCCGCCCGCGATGCCGAAGGCGGCGCCGACGGCGAGGGCGACGACGAGCCGGGGCTCGCGGAGCTCCTCGACGACGAACGCGGACGGCGACGACTGCCCGAGGAGGATCCGTACGACCTCACCCGGCGCCACGAACTTCTCGCCGACGCAGAGGTACGCGACGCAGGCCGCGGCCAGGAGCAGCAGGAGGCCCGTGGCGACGAGGGCCGAGCGGCGGTGGACGAGGAAGGAGCCGCGTCCGGCGCGCACGAGCCCGTACCCGGCGGGCCGGACGGCCTTCACAGCAACCCGGGCGGGCCGGACGTTCGCGGCGCTCACGCCGGCACCGCCTTCCGGCGCAGGGGCGTGCCAGGGACCGGCACTCCGGTCCGGCGCAGGGGCGTGCCCGGGACCGGCACTCCGGTCGGCGGCGCGCTCATGCCGGCACCGCCTTCCGCCGTACCAGCGTGACCAGGAACGGCACGCCGATCAGTGCGGTCATCACCCCGGCCGGGATCTCGCCGGGAGGGAACACGATCCGCCCGGCGACATCGGCGACGAGCAGCATCACCGGCCCGATGACCGCGGCCATCGGCAGCACCCAGCGGTGGTCGGAGCCGACGACGGCGCGGGCGATGTGGGGGACGGCGAGGCCGACGAAGGCGACGGGTCCCGCGGCGGCGACGGCCGCTCCGGTGAGGACGGTCGCGCCGAGCCCGCCCACGATCCGTACGGTCGCGACCCGTTGCCCGAGCCCCTTGGCGACGTCCTCGCCGAGCGCGAGCGCGTCGAGTCCGCGTGCCACGCAGAGCACGAGGACCGCGCCGAGCAGCAGGAAGGGCCAGATCTGGCCGACGATCTCGGTGTCGCGGCCGTCGAGGGAGCCGATCTGCCAGAACCGGAACTCGTCGAGCGCCGAGGCCCTGGTCGTGAGGACGCCGGTGGTGACGGAGAGCAGCAGCGCGTTGATCGCGGCTCCGCCGAGCGCCAGCTTCACGGGCGTGGCGCCGCCGCGCCCGGCGGCGGCGATCGCGTAGACGGCGACCGAGGCGAGGGCGGCGCCGGCGAAGGCGAACCACACGTACCCGCTGAGCTCGTGCACCCCGAGGAAGGCGATGGCGAGGACGACGGCGACCGACGAGCCCTGGCTGATGCCGAGGATGCCGGGGTCGGCGATCGGGTTGCGGGTGATGCCCTGGAGGGCGGTGCCGGCGAGCGCGAGGGCGGCGCCGACCATCAGCCCGATGAGGGTCCGGGGGACGCGGAGCTGCCGGACGACCTCGGCGTCGTCGCCGGTCGCGCCGTGCAGGAGGGCGTCGAGGACGGTGGAGGGCGCGATGGGGCGGGCGCCCACGGCGAGGCTGAGGAGGACGGCGAGGAGCAGGGCGACGAGGGCCGCCGAGGTCGCGAGGACCCGTCTGGTTCGGAAAGCGGCTGGCATCGGGACCCATCGGGGGAGTGCAGGTTTGGTTAGGCTCGCCTCAGTTTAAGCAGCCGCTCTGTGCGAACACATGTGCTATTCAGGGCCTCCGGACAATGGCTCCATGACGACCACACCGCCCGCGAACGCGCCCACCGTCGGTTTCGACCTCGACCTGACCCTGCTCGACACCCGCCCGGGCATCAGGGCGACCTGGGTCGCGTTCTCCGCGGAGGTCGGGGTCCCGGTCGACGCCGACCTCGTCGTGAGCCGCCTCGGGCCGCCCCTGGAGCAGGAGATGGCGCACTGGTTCCCCGCGGAGCACGTCACCGAGATGACCGCCCGCTACCGGGCGCTCTACCCCTCGTACGCGATCGAGCCCACGGTCCCGATGCCGGGCGCCCGGGACGCCATCGAGGCCGTGCGCGAGGCGGGCGGCCGCACGATCGTCGTCAGCGCGAAGAACGGGCCGCACGTCGAGCTGCACCTGGCCCACCTCGGCATCGAGCCCCACGCGGTCGCGGGCGGCCTGTGGGCCGAGGGCAAGGCGGAGGCGCTGCGCGCGCACGGCGCCGGGGTGTACGTCGGGGACCACGTCGGCGACGTCAGGGGCGCCGCCGCAGCGGGCGCCTTCTCGGTGGCCGTCGCGACCGGCCCCTGCCCCGCCGAGGAGCTGCGCGAGGCCGGCGCGGACGTGGTCCTGCCGGACCTGACGGACTTCCGCGCCTGGTGGGACGGGTACCTGGCCTGAGCCTCAGGCCGTCCGGCCGGAACGGGCCTGCCGCCGCTGGGCCGCGACCGAGCGCAGCACCCCGGCGGCGGCCACCAGGAATCCGACGCCCATCAGCATCGACACGAGGTACGCGACGGTGGGGAACGGGTCCGTCCCCAGGAACAGCGGGGCCACCGTGACCAGCGTCGCGACCGCGCCGACCGCGAACAGGATCACACCGGCTTTGACGAGTCCGTCACCCGGGGCACTGTCGTCCACCGGCACGGCGGGGGTTTCACTACGCATCGGGCCAGGGTAGTTCCCAGGCCGGAGGAACACATCGGCGGCGTCTTGTCACCGGCCTCCTGCCCATTAGCCTGGTGCCGGCGGGTCGGCCGACGACCCGCTGTTTGCCATCCCCATCGACGAGGACGAGGACGAGGACAGACGTGCCTACCGGCAAGGTCAAATGGTTCAACACCGAGAAGGGCTTCGGCTTTCTCTCCCGCGACGACGGCGGCGACGTCTTCGTCCACTCGTCGGTGCTCCCTGCCGGAGTCGACGCACTGAAGCCTGGTCAGCGGGTGGAGTTCGGGGTCGTCGCCGGCCAGCGCGGCGACCAGGCGCTGTCCGTCACGATCCTCGACCCGACCCCGTCCGTCGCCGCGGCGCAGCGCCGTAAGCCCGACGAACTGGCGTCCATCGTCCAGGACCTGACGACGCTCCTGGAGAACATCACGCCGATGCTGGAGCGCGGCCGCTACCCGGAGAAGGCGGCGGGCAAGAAGATCGCCGGCCTGCTCCGCGCGGTCGCCGACCAGCTCGACGTGTAGCCCGTCCCTACGGGAAGCGCAGCGCGTCCGGGCCGAGGGGCGGTACGAGCCCCTCGGCCGCGGCGCGCGTGAGCAGCCCGCGGACCGCCGCGTAGCCGTGCTCGCCGAGGTCGGCCGTGAACTCGTTCACGTAGAGGCCGATGTGCTGGTCGGCCACCTTCGGGTCCATCTCCTGGGCGTGCTCCAGGACGTACGGCCGGGAGGCCGCCGGATCGTCCCAGGCCATCCGTACCGACGCCCGGGCGGACTCGGCGAGCAGCTCAAGCGTCTCGGCGCCCAGGGAACGACGGGCGACGATCGCGCCCAGCGGGATCGGGAGCCCGGTCGTGGACTCCCAGTGCTCGCCCATGTCGGCGAGGCAGTGCAGCCCGTAGTTCCCGTACGTGAAGCGGGCCTCGTGGATGACGAGCCCCGCGTCGACCTTCCCGTCCCGTACGGCGGGCATGATCTCGTGGAACGGCATCACGACGACGTCCCCGACCCCGCCGGGCACCTTCTCGGCCGCCCACAGCCGGAACAGCAGGTACGCGGTCGAGCGCTCGCTCGGCACCGCGACCGTCTTCCCCGCCAGGTCGGCCCCCGTCCCCGCGTCCCGCGTGAGGACGAGCGGCCCGCAGCCGCGGCCCAGGGCGCCGCCGCAGGGCAGCAGGGCGTACTCGTCGAGGATCCACGGCAGCACCGCGTACGACACCTTCAGGACGTCGTGGGTGTCCCTGCCGCTCTCCGCCCAGCCGTTGGTGACGTCGATGTCCGCGAACGTCACGTCGAGCCGCGGCGCGCCGGGGACCCGGCCGTGCGCCCAGGCGTCGAAGACGAAGGTGTCGTTGGGGCAGGGCGAGTAGGCGATCTTGAGCTTGGTCACGACGGCTCCCACGACTCCACGAAGACGGTTCTGCTGAGCGGCTCGAAGGCGAGCCGGAGGGCGCCCAGGGCCTCGCCGATGCGCCAGGCGGCGCGGTCGCGGGGGCCGACGGCGTTCGACACGGCACGGATCTCGACGACCGGCACGCCGTACGCGGCGGCGGCCTCGGCGACGCCGAAGCCCTCCATCGCCTCGGCCGCGGCCGTCGGGTGCCGCTCCGCGAGTTCGGCGGCGCGGCGGGCGGTGCCGGTGACGGTGGAGACGGTGAGGACGGGCGCGAGGGCGTACGGCGGGCCCCCGGCGGTCTCCAGGGCGGCGGTGATCCGCCCGGTCAGCGCCTCGGGCACCGGGTGCACGGAGCGGCCGAAGCCGAGCTCGTCGACGGCGAGGTACCCGTCCGGGGTCTCGGCCCCGAGGTCGGCGGCGACGATCGCCGAGGACACGACGACGGACCCGAGCGGCGCGGCCGGCTGGAAGCCGCCGGCGATCCCGGCGGACAGGACGAGTCCGTACGGGTCCCCGGTCAGGGACCCGCGGGCGAGCGCCGTCCCGGTCGCGGCGGCGACGGCGGCAGGGCCGACCCCGCCGACGAGCACGTCGAGGCGCCCGTCGTGACGGCGCAGGGTGAGCCCCCCCGGCAGCGGGAGGAGCTCCGGGGCGCCGAGGCCGAGGCCGGCGGAGACGGAATCCGCCTCCGCCGCCACGGCCGTCACGATCAGGATCCGGTGGACCACCGGCGGATCAGGAGTCCTTCTTCAGCTGGAAGTGCCAGATGCCGGTCAGCTTCTTGCCGGTGTTCTCCACGATGGTCACCTGGGTCTTGTCGGTGACCTCACCCGTCGGCGACTGGGAGAAGAAGGCGCTGGCCGGGATGGTCCGGTACGTCTTCTTGTACGGCTCGGGCTCGGCCTGCTGGCCGCCGAGGAAGATCGTCCAGCCGTGGTCCGCGATCTCCGGGTCCACGCCGAAGCGGATCTTGTCGTCCGTGGAGACCGTGATGGTCTTCTCGGCCTTCTTGTTGAGGCACTGCTGGATCTGTGACTCCTTGATGGCGTCGCCGTCGTTGTAGCAGGCGGCCTCGGAGTGCACCGAGTCGGTCCCGACCGTCAGGGTCGCGAGCGGAGTCGGCTTGTCGCAGGCGGAGAGTACGAGGAGCCCGGCGGAGACGGCCCCGAGGGCGACGGCGGCCCGGCGGCGCGAGCCGGAGAAGAACGCAACGGTCATGAGCCGAAGGCTATCGGGCCGCCGCGTCCGCGCCACGCGGGGGTACGGCGTGCCGCCACGGCGTACCGCTTCGTACGGAGTGTCCCCCGGTCCGGCCCTAGGCCACTTTCGCCTTGGACCGGCCGCCCTTCGGGCCCGGGCGCCGGGCCGCCGACAGGAGGCCGCGGACCGAGAGGAGCGCGCCCACGGCCAGGATCCCGGCCGCGACGGACATGCCGAGGGTGCCGTTCAGGGGCAGGGAGATGCCGATCCCGCCGCCCACCACCCACGCCATCTGCAGCGCCGTCTCGGAGCGGGCGAACGCCGAGGTCCGCACCAGCTCCGGCACGTCCCGCTGGATCAGCGCGTCCAGGGACAGCTTCGACAGGGCCTGGGTGAGCCCCGCGACCGCGCCGAGGACGGCGACCATCAGGCCGCCGAAGAAGACGGCCGTGCAGATGGCCGTACCGCAGACCACGCTGATCATCGTGGCGATGATCACCTCCGGCCCGTGGCCGCGGTCCCGCAGCAGGGAGCCGACCGCCGTCCCGCAGGCGTTCCCCGTGCCCGCCGCCACGCCCACGATCCCGAGGGAGACGGCGGCGCTCTGCCCGGACAGCGGGTGCTCGCGCAGCAGGAACGCCAGGAAGAAGATCAGGAAACCGGACAGCATGCGCTGCGCGGCGTTCGCCTGGAGCCCGTGCAGCACCGACGGGCCCACCGTCCGCAGGCTCGGCTTCTTCTCGCCGTGCGTCAGCAGGTGCGCCCGCCGCTCGCCCTTCGCGGAGTCCACCTTGGGCGGCATCCGCAGCGCCCAGAACGTCCCGAGCAGGAACAGTGCGCACGCCCCGTACAGCGGCCAGCGCGGCCCGATCAGCTGGAGCCCCGCCCCGATGGGCGCGGCGATGCCGGTGGCCAGCAGGCCGGCCAGGGTGACCCGGGAGTTCGCCTTCACGAGCGAGAAGTTCGGCGGCAGGAGCCGGGGCACGACGGCACTGCGGACCACCCCGTACGCCTTGGAGGCCACGAGGACGCCGAGCGCGGCGGGATACAGCTCAAGACCGCCCGTCGCCACGGCCCCCGACATCATGATCGCGAGGACGGCCCGGGTGAGCATCGCGCCCGCCATCGCCGCGCGCCGCCCGTGCGGGACGCGGTCCAGGAGCGGGCCGATCACGGGGGCGAGGAGGGTGAAGGGGGCCATCGTGACGGCGAGGTAGAGCGCGACGCGGCCGCGGGCCTCGTCGGTCGGCACGGAGAAGAACACGGTGGAGGCGAGGGCGACGGTGATCATGACGTCACCGGCGCCGTTCACCGCGTGCAGCTCGATCAGCTTCCCGAGCCCGGACTCGCCCGCGCCGTGCGCGTGCGTGGCCTTCCGGATGCCCTTCGCGGTCCCGGTGAACGGCAGGTGCAGGGCGCGCCCGACCTTCCGGCCCGCTCGGCGGAGCGGCCCGGCGGGATCGTGTGATCGTACGGGGGACCGTGCGGCTGCCACTCCGTCATAGTGCCCCACGGGCGCGCCCGACGAACCGTGGCACGACGAGGGACCGCGCCCCGGGAACGGCCGGCGGACCGCCGCGCGGCCCTGGGAAACCGGCCCCCGCGGGCCCGTGACAGGGCCGCTTCACACGGCGTACGGGCTTCCGCGTCCCGTCGGTTCGCCCGGGCGCGTCGTCCGCGATACGGGCCACTTGGGACGGGCAGGTGGGCGGAGGCCCGCGAACGGGGTAGCGTGCGTAGCGCGTCACCGGCGGAATCTCTCGGCCGCGCGCCTCTTCGGCATCCCGCAGAATGGATGGCGATAGGTGTGCCCGAGACGCGCGAGACAAGTCGGGTGCGGACGTCGATGCGGCCCTCTGGTCCGCTCCGCCCGCCGCCCGTGGCTTCGCTCCCGCCCCTCGGCCGGCGCACCCGTGAGACGGCGTAGGAGAGAAGCGAGACCTGTGAGTGCTGCGACGACGCGAAGCGGTACCCCGCGTACCCCGCGAGCCACGCGTACCCCCGACCGCCTGTGCGCGGAGGCCGTAGACCTCGCGCGGGAGGCCGCCGAGGAGGCGGCCGCGCCCGGGATCGTCGGCGCGCACGTCGAGGTGGTCGCGGAGGGCGACCGCGTCGTCACGCACTACTTCGAGTCCAAGGAGCCCGGCTACCGGGGCTGGCGCTGGGCGGTGACCGTCACGCGCGCCTCCCGCGCCAAGAACGTCACGCTTGACGAAACCGTCCTGCTGCCGGGATCGGACGCCCTCATGGCCCCCGAGTGGGTGCCGTGGAGCGAGCGGCTGCGGCCGGGCGACATGGGGCCGGGAGACCTCCTCCCCACGGAACAGGACGATCTGCGCCTGGAGCCCGGCTACTCGGGCGAGGACACGCCGCCGCCGAACTCCGCCGTGTCGGAGGAGATGTCGGAGCACCTGGACGAGGAGGACGCGGAACTCACCTCGCGCACCCCGTCGCGGGGCGCGATCGCCGCGGTCGCCGAGGAACTCGGCATGCGCCGGGCCCGGGTCCTGTCCCGGTACGGCCTCCACGTGGCGGCGGACCGCTGGGACGAGGCGTTCGGCGCGAAGACCCCGATGGCACAGGCGGCGCCGGCGTCCTGCGAGTCCTGCGCGTTCCTTGTGCCGCTGGCCGGGTCCCTGAAGCAGGCCTTCGGCATCTGCGCGAACGAGTTCTCCCCGGCCGACGGCCGGGTCGTGTCCCTCGCGTACGGCTGCGGGGGGCACTCGGAGGCGGCCGTCATGCCGAAGCCGCCGCGGCCCGCGCCGCCGGTCCTGGACTCGATGGCCGCGGACGCCTTCCCGCTCCGCCCGGCGAAGGACTCCGGCTCCACCACGGAACCGGACGCGTCCTCGGAGGACCTGGGCCACTCGTAACGGGGCCGCGCCCGCGGGACGGCGCGCCCAGCGGCGCCTCCGCGTTTCGCGCCCGGACCCGCACCCCCTGTACCGAACTGGTGGTGCGGGTCCAGGCGCGTAAGCCTCTGGCGCCGGCAGGGCGCCGTCCGTTGTGCCCACCCTCCCCCAAGCTCTCGGCTTCGCTCGAGCAGGGGCCCCCACGCCCCTTGCGGAACGCCTGCCCACAACGGGCGCGGCGAGGGCGCCGCCCACAACGGGCGCGGGTCCGCGGACCGGCAGCTTCGGGGCCCGGGTCGGTGCAGGCCCCGCCCACCAGGGCCAACGACCCCGCGCGCCCCCCACCCCCGACGTGCCCCGTCCGTCCCCGCCCCGTGGCGCACGGTACCTTCGGGCCCCGGGCTCAATGGCCCGGTGGCAGTCCCGCCCCGCAGAGTGGAGTCAGACGTGAGCGTCAGCGTCCGGACGACGACCGACGGAACCGACCCCTTCGGCACCGCACGGCTGCGGCGGGGCGTGCTCGACGCCTGGGGCGCGAGTCCGGCCCGCTTCCGGGAGGACGCCAACGCCGAGGAGGACCTGGCACTCGGCGGCTACCGCGACCGCCTCGTCGTCGAGCTGGCGCAGAACGCCGCCGACGCCGCCCACCGCGCCGGCGTCACCGGCCGCCTCCGCCTGACCCTGCACCCGGCGGACCACGAGGGCCCCGCGGTCCTCGCCGCGGCGAACACCGGCGCCCCGCTGGACGCCGCGGGCGCCGAGTCGCTGTCGACCCTCCGCGCCTCCGCCAAGCGCGAGCAGACGCACGGCGCCGTAGGACGTTTCGGCGTCGGGTTCGCCGCCGTCCTGGCGGTGAGCGACGAGCCCGCCGTCCTCGGCCGGCACGGCGGCGTCCGCTGGTCCCTCGCCGAGGCGCGCGAACTGGCCGCCGAGGCCGCCCGGTACAGCCCGGGCCTCGGCGACGAACTGCGCCGCCGCGACGGCCACGTCCCCCTCCTCCGGCTCCCGCTGCCCGCCGAGGGCACCGCGCCCGAGGGCTACGACACCGTCGTCGTCCTCCCGCTGCGGGACGCGGCGGCCGAGGACCTGGCGGAGCGGCTGCTCACCTCCGTCGACGACGCGCTGCTCCTCACCCTCCCGGGTCTCGCGGAGATCGTGGTGGAGACGGCCGGGGGCGTACGGACCGTCCGCCGCTCCGAGGACGACGGCTACGTCCGTATCGACGACTCGGCCACGGGCACCCACCGCTGGCGGACCGTCAGCCACGGCGGCCCTCTCGATCCGGGCCTCCTCAAGGACCGCCCGGTCGAGGAGCGGCTCCGCCCGCACTGGTCGGTCACCTGGGCCGTGCCGGTGGACGCGGAGGGGGCCCCGCGCTACCCCCGTACGACCCCCGTCGTGCACGCGCCGACCCCCACCGACGAGCCCCTCGGCATCCCCGCCCTGCTCATCGCGTCGCTCCCGCTGGACACCGCCCGGCGGCACCCGGCGCCCGGGCCGCTGACCGACTTCCTGGTGCAGCGGGCGGCCGACGCGTACGCCGAACTCCTCGCCGACTGGCACCCGGTGACGACCGCGACCCTGGACCTGGTCCCCGGCCCGCTGGGCAAGGGCCATGTTGACGGGGCGCTGCGCGAGGCGATCCTGGACCGGCTGCCGAGGGTCGCGTTCCTGGCGCCGGCCGCGCCGTCCGAGGAGCTGCCCGCGCTGCGTCCGATCGAGGCGGAGGTCGTGGAGGGCGCGGGAGCGGAGACCGTCGACGTCCTCGCCGAGGTGTTCCCGACGCTGCTCCCCGCAGGCCTGGAGCGGCGCCCCGAGCTCCGTACCCTCGGCGTCGGCCGCGTACCCCTCACCGAGGCGATCGACCGCCTGGCCGGTGTGGACAGGGCGCCGACGTGGTGGTGGCGGCTCTACGACTCCCTCGCGGGCGTCGACCCGGACCGTCTGACGGGCCTGCCGGTGCCGCTCGCGGAGACCGAGGAGGGGGCCAGGGTCCGTACCACGATCGGCCCTCGGCAGGTCCTCCTTCCGCAGGAACGTACGCCCGCCGAGTTGACGCGGCTCGGCCTGAAGGTGGCGCACCCGGAGGCGGCCCATCCGCTCCTGGAGAAGCTGGGCGCGCTGCCGGCCACGCCCCGCGCGGTCCTGACGACCCCGCAGGTGCGGGCGGCGGTCGCCGCGTCGCTGGACGCGGGGGAGATCTGGGACGAGGACGCGGACGCGCCGGACGCGGAGGAGCTGGCCGACACGGTCCTCGCGCTGGTCCGCGACGCGGAGCTCGGCCCCGGCGAGGAGCCGTGGCTCGGCGCGCTGGCCCTGCCCGACGAGGACGGCGAACTGTCCCCGGCGGGCGAACTGGTCCTGCCGGGCTCGGCGTTCGCGGCCGTGATGCGCGAGGACGAACTGGCCTTCGTGGACGCCGAGCTGGCGTCCCGCTGGGGCGAGCAGCCCCTCGCCGCGTGCGGGGTCCTGGCGAACTTCGCCCTGGTCCGCGCGACCGACCTGGTCCTCGACCCGGACGAGGTGGAGCCCCGCGAGGGCGACTACCCGGAGCCGGACGACGCGGGCCTGCTCGACGCGGTCGACGTGTGGTGCGAGGACGTCCTGGACCGCCTCCCGATGACCGCCGTACCCCCCGTGGCGACGGAGATCGTGGCCGTACGGGACCTGGACCTGGTCGACGACGACGCCTGGCCGCAGGCGCTGGCGCTCCTCGCGCAGCCGCCGCTGCGGGACGCCCTGACCCAGCCCGTACGGATCCTCCTCCCGGACGGCACGACGGAGACGGTCCGCTCGTACACGGCGTGGTGGCTGCGCGACCACCCGGTCCTGGACGGCCGCCGCCCGGCGGGCCTGCGCGCCGAGGGCTCGGACCCGCTGCTCTCCGGCCTGTACGACTCCGCCGACGCGACCGGCTTCGAGGACGAGCAGGTCCTCCGCGCGCTGGGCGTCCGCACCTCGGTGGCGGCGCTCCTCGACGAGCCGGGCGGCGCGGCGGAGCTCCTGGCCCGCCTGGCGGACCCGACGCGGGAGGTGACGGCGCCCCAGCTGCACGCCCTGTACACGGCGCTGGCGGACCTGGACCCCGAGCAGGTGACGCTCCCCGATGACCTGCGCGCGGTCGTGGACGGCAGCCTGGTCGTGGTCGAGGCCTCGGAGGCCCTGGTGGCGGACGCCCCGGACCTCCTTCCGCTGGCCGGTGACCTGCCGCTCCTCCCGGTCTCCCCGACCCGCGCGGACGACCTGGCGGACCTCTTCCAGGTCCGGCGCCTGAGCGAGGCGGTGGAGGCGGAGGTCACGACGGTCGGCGAGGAGCACGAGGTCCCCCCGTCGGTCCACGCCCTCCTGGGCCCGGCGACCCCCTCCTCGTACATCGAGCACGAGGAACTCCACGCCGGCGGCGTCGAACTCGACTGGCGCCGCACCCCCGACGGCGTCGTCCACGCCGCCACCCTGGAGGGCGTCGCGGCGGGCCTCGCCTGGGCGGCCGGCCAGTGGCCCCGCCGCTTCGAGGTGGCGGCCCTCCTGGAGGACCCGTCGAGGACGGCGGAACTGGCGAGGGACCGCTGGTTCGACTGACCGGGGGCCGTGGCGGCGCGGCGGCGGGCGGGACCCGGAAACGGGCTGGTAGAGACCTGAGCGGCGGCGGCGCCGAGCGACCCGTCGCCTCACCCGCCCCGAGGAGGCCCCGCATGCCGCATGTTCGTGCCGACGACGTGAATCTCGCCTACGACTCCGTGGGCGAGGGCGAACCGCTCGTCCTCGTCCATGGTTCGTGGAGCGACCGCACGAGTTGGCAGGGGGCGATCGAGGCGGACATCCGGGCGTCCTTCACCGTGATCGCCTACGACCGGCGCGGCCACGGTGACAGCGAGGCGGTGCCGGGGCAGGGCACCCGGAGGCAGGACGAGGACGATCTCGCCGCGCTGATCGAGGGGCTCGGCCACGCCCCCGCGCACGTCGCCGGCAGTTCCTTCGGCGCGTCGATCGTCCTCGGCCTGGCGGCGCGGCGGCCGGAGCTGTTCCGCAGCATCACGGTCCACGAGCCCCCGCTGGTGGGGGTCGTGGCCGACGACCCGGAGACCATGGCGGAACTGCAGCAGACGCTCGTCGCCTTCGACAACGTCCTCGACCACCTCCGCAAGGGCGAGAACGAGCAGGGGGCGCACGCGTTCGTGGAGGAGGTGGCGCTGGGCCCCGGCATGTGGGACAAGCTCCCGCCCGCGATGCGGGAGACGTTCGTACGGCACGCCCAGACCTGGCTGGACGAGCAGAACGACCCGTCCTGGCCCGAACTGGACCTCGAAGGCCTCTCCGCCTGCACGGTCCCGGTCCAGCTGAGCCGCGGCACCGAGAGCCCGGCCTGGTTCGCGACGGTCCTCGACCGCCTGGCCGCGGTCCTGCCGCACGCCCGGCACCACACCTTCGAGGGCGCGGGCCACATCCCGCACGTCACCCACCCCGAGGACTACGCGACCGCCGTCACCCGCTTCGTCCGTACGGCGACACCGGGCGCCTGACCCAGCACATCCTCGCGGCCGGGGTGCGGGTCTTGAAGTGCTGTCCTTGGTCAGTTCGGCCAGGTGATGGTCTGTGCTTCCGGAGTGAGTGTGATCCGGAAGCGGTCGAGGCTGGGGGAGCCGTCCTGGCGCCATCGAGCCACGTTTTCCTCGATCCGGTTCCACAGGCGGTCCGGACCGCCTTGGCGGACGATCCAACGATCGTCGCCGTCACGGTGGAGCGCGGCCCACGCTCCCGCAGCCACGTCGATGAGTACGGGCCGCCCCTCGCCGTCGTCGGAGGAGAGCCGGATGAGCTGAGCCCGAGGCGCGGCGAGTTGGGCGACGAAGCGGGTGGTCCAGTCGTCCAAGGCGTCCGGGCCGAGGGCGGTGGCGCGTTCCTCGCCGCTCGTGAGATCGGGGAGTACTCCCAAGGACGGTGGGACCTGGGGGCGGGCCGGCATGAAGGAGATGCGGCCGCCCAGGAGCCGGCCGTGGGCGGCGCCGTCGGCGTCGATGATGAGGCGGGCGAGCTCGGAGGAGTACATCCAGCCGCACACGGTGGCCAGGATCTGGCCGCCGGGTCTGGACTGGGCGAGCCAGGCGGGTGGGATCGACAGAACTCCGCAGGTGGCCACGATCCGGTCGTACGGGCTGCCGTCCGGGTCCCCGGCGAGACCGTCCCCGACGAGCAGGCGGGGCATGTGCCCCGTGCTGCCGAGGGCGGTGCGGGCACGGACGGACACGTCCTCGTCGACCTCGACCGAGGTCACGAGGTCGTCGCCGAGGCGGTGACACAGGAGGGCGGTCGAGTAGCCGGTACCGGTGCCGATCTCCAGGACGCGCATGCCGTCGTCCAGAAGGAGCTCTTCGAGCATCCGCACCACGAGGCTCGGCATGGTGCTGGAGCTGGTCGGAGACCGGAAGATCCGGCCCTGAATGTCGCCCGGGGTGATCGTCCCGGCGATCTGGGTCACCAGCGACTCGTCCGAGTACGCGGCCGGGAGCCACGCCGGGTCCTCCGGCATGACCGGCTCCCAGCCGGTGGGGCCGTTGCCGTCGACCCGCCGGAAGTAGCCGCCGCGTAGGAACTCGTGGCGAGGTGTTTGGACCACGGCCCGGCGCCAGCCGGCCGAGCGCAGGTGACCACCTGCGGCCAGCCGGTCGGCCAGGTCCCGTCGAAGGATCGCGTCGTCGTTCACGTGGCCTTCCTCTCCAGAAGGTCGGCCATGGCCGCGACCATGGGCAGTCCCGTCTCCGGCGCCATCCACGCCCACTGGCCTGAGGGGTTGCACTCCAGGAACCACCATGCCCCCGCACGGTCCACCGCGAAGTCGAAAGCGCCGAAGACCAGTCCGAAGTGGTCGAGGTAGCGGCGGAGGGCGTCGGTGATTCCCGGCGGCGGTTGGACGACGGTGTAGTTGAGCCGGTCGTAGTCCGTGCGCCAGTCGAGCAGCCCGGAGTCGATCCGTACGCAGAACACCTGCTGGCCGATGACGGTCACACGAACATCGGCGATCTTGTCGATCCGATGCTGGAACAGGTGGGCGGTGCCGGCCACACGCTCGTCGATCTGGTCCAGAGTGACCTCGCCGACCTCGACGGTGCAGGACACCCCGTCGACACGGTAGAGGGGCGTCGACAACGGCTTGTAGAGAACGGGCCCCTGGGCCCGGATGAAGGACCGGGCGGCGACGGGGTCCGACGTGACCAGTGTCGGCGGGACCCGGAAGCCGCACCGAAGGGCGGCCGCGAGGCCGGAGGGCTTGAACTCGGCATCGCCGATGCGGTGGGGGTGGTTGACGTACAGGCAGTCGGGGAGCGAGGCCAGGATGCCACCGAGACCGTAGCGGGCCTGGGTGACCGCGAAACGGGCGTCCTGTTCGTCGAGGTGGGTGAAGGTGAAGCCGGAGGGCCGACGGTAGTACAGCGACCGTACGCGGGAGAGGTCGGCGGTCCGCGTGGGGGTGGACAGTGTTCCTGCGATGCCATGAGGCGTGAGGGTGGCCGCGAACGACAGGGTGGCGGGGAAGTCCCCCGAGTCGAGCCGCACGACCGGGACGCCCCGGTCGTGCAGCTCTCCGATCACCAGGTCGGCCGTGGGGTCGTCGATCATGGTGACGACCAGCACCGGACCGATGTGGGTCACTGGTCGGAATCGTTCCCGGTGTCGCTGTCCCCGCCGCCGGAGCCGCCCCCGCTGGACCCGTCGGCCGGGTTGCCGGTGTTGGTGGCCGGGTTGGTGCCGGTACTGGTGCCGTGCGCGGGCATCTCCATGACCTGGCCCGCCTGGTCGAAGTAGCGGGCGGTCTGGCTGTCCGGGTCGACCTCGGCCCGCGACCAGGCCGGAGCCATGGCGGGGTACGGGACCATGCGCTGCACGCCCCAGGGGGCGGGGGTGGCGTGGCCCATGGGCAGGGGCGATCCGGTCGGGAGCCGGTCCATGTGGTGGAACAAGGGATTCTCCAGGCTTGGTTCGCAGGGGCATCCGGCCCGCCGGATGGAAGGGTCGGGGTCTCGGCCGGCATGCGCCGGGGTTCTCCGTGAGGGCGGGCTACGGGACAGCGGCGTGGATGTTGTCCGCCGAGGTCGTCCACTCGACGCCGTTCGTGGGTCGAATGTGGGCGACGCGGACCACGCGGCCGTCGTTGTGCAGCTCGTGCGTCACCGCCGTCAGTTCACCTTCGCCTTGACTGGCGATGTCGCGAACGCGGGTGTGAAGCAGGGGGTGTTGCTCGTAACCGTCGTGACCGACCTGGTTCACGTCTTCGTCTCCCGTACGGCTCCGACCTCGGCCCGCCGCATGAACGTCACCCAGCCCGCAACCGCCCGCATGCGGAGCGCCCGGCTGGGAGCGCCCGGGGTCGGGTCGGGGGAGTGGTGGATCCGTCCGCTGGATCCGGGCGTTCGGCGGGGCAGTTCCGAGGTGGTCATACGATCACTCCTCTCGCGGGCCGAGGACGTCAACGCCCTTGACCCGTACGGGTGCTGGTTGTTTCCGCGTCTTGAACGTACGGTCGGGGCGGGCGCGGTAGGACTGACTGGCAGTACGTGTAGGAGACGGAGCGGTCTCGGGAGCCGACATGGTGAAGCCGCCGGTACGAGGAACCGTTGCGGGATTCGTGCTGCGTCTGGCGCGCGAGAGCATCCCGCGTACGCAGGTGTCCATGGCGGAAGCGTTGGCCGTGGATCTGGGCACGATGCAGGGCTGGGAGTCGGGGCGTAGACCGCTGGCGAACGTGAAGGCCGGAGCGCTGCTGGCTCTGCGGCGTCGACTGGGTGTGCTGGGCGCGGACCCGGCGGTGGTCGGGCTCTTGGACGCGGCGATGGACGCGGACCAGATCATCGGTGCCTCGTTGGAGCCTGCGGATGACATCGGGCTGCACCCACTCGCGACCTGGGTCCACACCCGGGACACTGCTCACATGCTGGCCTGGGCCCTGAACGGAGTGGCGCCCCCGGCACTCACCGGACGGGTCACGGGTCCCCGGCGAGGTCCTGCCGCCGCCGCTCCGCTGCTGGCGTCGGAGGACAGGGCGCTGTTCTTCGACCGCCTGCGCCGCACTGCCGAGGTTGCCCGGAGACCTGGGGGTGGCACGCTGCTGCACCGGCAGGCTCTCTACCTCGCCTCGTACGACCGGGGACCGGAAGCAGCCGCGTGGACGGCGCTCGCCCTGCACGCCCGGCGGGGAGTTCTCGCCCGCCGAGGATGGTCCGAGCACTGGGCCGAGGCCCGCTCGACTGCAACGGCGCTGGCCCGTCTGGGCGATCCCCAGCCACTTCTGGACTTCATCGAGCGTTCCCTGGCCGGTGACGACACCGCTGAGGCGGCGAACCTCAACTACTGGGCGTACTGGCTGGGCGGCGTACGGCTTCCCCAGTCCGATGACCAGTTCATGCGGGACCGGCAACTGACCGGCTGGGATCCCGTCACACTCTTACGCGGACTCACGCATGGGATGCACCAAGCTCCGGGATACGTCGATCTCTACGCGCACACCCTGTGGGCCCTGCTGGCTGCCCACCCATGGCTTCCGCAGGCGTCACCACCACTGGCACGGGACCTGGCTCAGCGCACAGGCCGACTGCTGGACGAAGGTGTCGCCTCCGGAAGAGCCCGCCATGAACTCGACACCGTGCATTACGTTTTGCGTGATCGCACCTGAGAACCGGAGGTCACCACATGGCAGACGAGACGGCGAACGCGCAGGGTACGGCCGGGTTCATCTTCGAGATGGGCGTGCTCAAGAACGCCAAGCGGACCGGATGGTGGTTCACCGGCAACAACAATCCCGAGTCGATCGCCGAACACTCGTTCCGGGTGGGCGTCATCGGCGCCGTCCTGGCCATGATGGAGGGTGTGGACCCCGCCAAGGTCGCCTTGATGTGTCTGTTCCACGACACGCAGGAGACGCGGATCGGGGACATCCCGCACATCGGGCGCCGCTACATCGACGCCGCGACGAATCAGACGGTCACCGCCGATCAGGTGTCCGCCGCGCACCCGGCGGTGAGGGCCGGGGTGCAGCGTGTGGTGGAGGAGTACGAGGCCAACGACACGCCCGAGGCGATCGTGGCCAAGGACGCGGACAAGCTGGAGTGCCTCGTGCAGGCCGTCGAGTACCGCGCCCAGGGCAACACCCTGGTCCAGGACTGGATCGACACGTCCCTGAACAGCCTCAAGACGCCGTCCGCCCAGGCCCTCGCCGAGGCCGCGCTCACCATGTCACCGCTGGAGTGGCGCAAGACCTTCCTCGGCTGACGGGTCACCTCCGGACGGCTTCCAGTCTTTCCCTGATGGTGGCGACCCTGGTGTGGACCTGGGCGGCAGGGAGGGGGGTTCGGGGGCGGGGGACGGGTTCGCCGCGGCAGGGACCGCAGTCGCCGCCTTCGAGGGTGTCGGCGTATCCCGGCGCGCCGCAGGTGCCGCATTCGAGGATGCGGGGCGGGGCCGGGGTGCGGCGGATGGGGAGGGGCGGGAGCTTGTCGGTGAGGCGGCGGCGGACGAGGCCGGCGGGGTGATGGACGGGCTGCGGTAGGCCGGTGGTGAGTACGCGCAGGATGAAGTCGTCGGTGGCCTCGCGGTCGAACCACTCCTCGACCAGCGGGGTGAGGGCGTGGCACTCGGCATGCGACAGGGACAGCGCGGAGTTGGAGCGGCCGAGGGCGGCGAGGAGGACGTAGGCGCGTGAGCGCGTGTTCCGCTTCGACTCGCGGGGGACGTCGCCCTGCTGGAACGCCGCCCACCACGCGCTGTCACGCGGCGTTCGGGTGAACCACGTTCGAGTGATCCATTTTCCGTTCGGGCACTCGCGTCCGCGCCGCAGATGTCCTGCCCGCTGGATGCGGTTGAGCGCGGTGCTCAGGGCGACCTGGCCGTACGGCAACTGCTTGGCCAGCGTCTTCACCGAGATGTCGCTGCCCTCGGGCAGCCGGTCGATGTACGCGGCGACGGCGGCCTCGCGGGCCGGGAGGTGAGCGAAGTCCTGCGGGCCCCGGGGGAGCTGGTGCGGCGCGGCACGTTTGCCGTATCCCGGGTTGGCCAGGGGGTGGGGGGCAGCACTAAAGTCGGTGTTAGCCATGGTGATCGGTCCGATCTCTCGATCTCGGTGGTGAGACCCCCTCCAGGTGTTCCCGCACCTTGTGGGGGTCGCTTGTTTCCCAAGCTCGCCGGTCACGCTAGAGGCATATGACACTGCGTGGCAAGTCGGCCACCCTCCGTCAACTCGCGGGGTGGGTGGGTGGGTTGAATCCCAGGCCCGATCCCATTCCCTCAAACACCGCTCGAAGCTCGGCGCTTGAGCTTCGGGGCCGGCCGCGCCCCACGTCGGGCCTCGGCTACGCCGGGAACCTCCGGTCCACCCACCGCCACGCGAGTTCCAGCAGTGCCGCGCCCGCCGCCGCGATGGCCACCGCCGTCCAGGGCATCGTCACGCCCACCAGCTTCAGGGCGAAGAACTCCTGGAGCCACGGGACGGCGAGGACGAGGAGGAAGGCGGCTCCCATCGCGGCGACCAGGGCGACGCGCCACCAGGTGTAGGGGCGGGCGATGATCGCGAGGACCCACATGGAGACCAGGAAGAGGGTGAGGGTGGCCGCGCTGGTCTCCGCGCCCAGGGCGTCCTCGCCCGTGTAGTAGTGGCGCGCCAGCACGTACGTGGTGAAGGTGGCCGCCGCCGCGACGACGCCGCCGGGGATCGCGTACCGCATGACCCGCCGTACGAAGTTCGGCTTGGCGCGTTCCTTGTTGGGGGCGAGGGCGAGGAAGAACGCCGGGATGCCGATCGTGAGGGTGGAGAGCAGGGTCAGGTGGCGGGGGAGGAAGGGGTACTCCACCTGGGAGACGACCACCAGGATCGCCAGGAGGACCGAGTAGACCGTCTTCGTGAGGAAGAGGGTGGCTACTCGGGTGATGTTGCCGATGACGCGGCGGCCTTCCGCCACCACCGACGGGAGCGTCGCGAAGCTGTTGTTCAGGAGGACGATCTGCGCCACCGCCCGCGTCGCCTCCGAGCCCGAGCCCATCGAGACGCCGATGTCGGCGTCCTTCAGGGCCAGGACGTCGTTGACGCCGTCGCCCGTCATGGCGACCGTGTGGCCGTGGGACTGGAGCGCCGCGACCATGTCCCGCTTCTGCTGCGGGGTGACCCGGCCGAAGACCGCGTTCTCGTCGAGGACCTTCGCCATGTCCTCCCGCGCGGTGGGCAGGTGCCGGGCGTCCACCGTGTTCTCCGCGCCCGGCATGTTCAGTTTTCCGGCCACCGCTCCCACCGAGACCGCGTTGTCGCCCGAGATGACCTTGGTGGCGACGTTCTGGTCGGCGAAGTAGGCGAGGGTGTCGGGGGCGTCGGGGCGCAGGCGCTGTTCCAGGACCACCAGGGCGGTGGGGCGGGTGTCCGCCGCCACCTCGGGGGAGTCGAGTTCCCGGGTCGTACGGGCCAGGAGCAGGACCCGCAGGCCCTGCTCGTTGAGGTGGTCGATCTCCGGGAGTGTCGGGTCGCCCGCCTTCAGGAGGACGTCCGGGGCGCCCAGGAGCCAGGTCGAGTCCTCCCCGTCCCCCTCGCTGAAGGACGCCCCGCTGTACTTGCGGGCCGAGGAGAACGGCAGGCTCTCCGTGCAGCGCCACTCCACCGTGTCCGGGTAGGCGTCGATGATGGCCCGGAGGGAGGCGTTCGGGCGGGGGTCGGACTCGCCGAGGGCGCCCAGGACCTTGCGTACGTAGGTCTCGTCCGATCCGTTCAGGGCGCGCACTTCCGTGACGTCCATGCCGCCCTCGGTGAGCGTGCCCGTCTTGTCCAGGCAGACCACGTCCACCCGGGCCAGGCCCTCGATCGCCGGCAGCTCCTGCACGAGGCACTGCTTGCGGCCGAGGCGGATCACGCCGATCGCGAAGGCGACGGAGGTGAGGAGGACGAGGCCCTCGGGGATCATCGGGACGATGCCGCCGACCGTGCGGGCGATCGCGTCCTTGAAGTTGTCGTCCTTCACGACGAGCTGGCTGATGACGAGCCCGATGGCGGTCGGGACCATCATCCACGTCACGTACTTGAGGATCGTGGAGATGCCCGTACGCAGCTCGGAGTGGACCAGGGTGAAGCGGGAGGCCTCCTCGGCGAGCTGGGCGGCGTACGCCTCGCGGCCGACCTTGGTGGCGGTGAACGCGCCGCCGCCGGCGACCACGAACGAGCCGGACATCATGCGGTCGCCCGGTTTCTTCACCACCGGGTCCGCCTCGCCCGTGAGGAGCGACTCGTCGATCTCCAGGCTGTCGGCCTCCGCCACCTCGCCGTCGACGACGACCTTGTCGCCCGGGCCCAGCTCGATCAGGTCGCCCAGGACGATCTCCGAGGTGGACAGCTCGGCCGCCACTCCGTCGCGCCGGACGGTGGGTTTCGCCTCGCCGATGACCGCCAGACCGTCGAGGGTCTTCTTGGCGCGGAGCTCCTGGATGATGCCGATGCCGGTGTTGGCGACGATCACGAAGCCGAAGAGGCTGTCCTGGATCGGCGCGACGAACAGCATGATCACCCACAGCACGCCGATGATCGCGTTGAAGCGGGTGAAGACGTTCGCGCGGACGATCTCCGTGGTCGAGCGGGAGCTCCGTACGGGTACGTCGTTGACCTCGCCGCGCGCGACGCGTTCGGCGACCTCGGCGGAGGTCAGTCCTCCGGGGCGGTGCACGACGGGCGGCCCGGTCGTCGCCGTCCCGGCTTCGGACCTGCCGCCGCCCGTGTCGATCTTCGCCCGCTGAGTCATGTTTTCGACGGTACGACCGGATTCGGTCGTTCACCTGCCGAGGAGGGCGAAGATCAGACCGGGGGAGGAGGGGAATCGTCCCCTGGTGCTACGCGCTCGTGCCCGGGTGCGACTCGGGGCTTCCGGTGGTCTCGGTGGTCGCCGCCGCCTGCGCCGCCGCGTACCGCTTGATCGCCGCGTCCCGCTTCCGCACGTACCAGATGCCGATCAGGCCGAGCCCGGCCCCCGCCAGGCACGTCCACACCCACCAGGTGAGGTCCCGGTCGTCGAACCAGCCGTAGAAGGGGACCTGGACGAGGAAGAGGACGAACCAGAGGATCGTTCCGCCGGTGATGGTGGCGACGACCGGCCCTTCGAGGGGCTCGGGTGCCTCGTGCTTCGGTGTCCACTTCGCCATGGGGCTCAGTCTAGGCCGGTCATTTTCGTGTCTACGCGCGGAGATGGACTGGCACTCGTTCATGTGTTCATACTGAAACGGTTTGCCTCTGGCGGGTTCCCTTCGTATGAACCGCCAAAAAAGGACTTTCTGAACCTCCGAAGAGGAACCCCCATGAGCTCGACGGCCACCGCCAAGGCCATGCCCCCGTCACCGGAAGACCAGCTCCCCGCGGGCCCCGTCTCCGGTCTCGACCGCTACTTCAAGATCTCCGAGCGCGGCTCGACCGTCGCCCGCGAGATCCGCGGCGGCTTCGCCACCTTCTTCGCGATGGCGTACATCATCGTGCTGAACCCGATCATCCTCGGCAGCGCCAAGGACATGTACGGGCACCAGCTCGACAGCGGTCAGCTCGTCACCGCAACCGTCCTCACGGCGGCGTTCACGACCCTCCTCATGGGTGTCATCGGCAACGTCCCGATCGCCCTGGCCGCCGGACTCGGCGTGAACACGGTCGTCGCCCTCCAGCTCGCGCCGAAGATGTCCTGGCCCGACGCCATGGGCATGGTCGTCCTCGCCGGCATCGTCGTCATGCTGCTCGTCGCCACCGGGCTGCGCGAGCGCGTCATGAACGCCGTCCCGGTCGGCCTCCGCAAGGGCATCGCCATCGGCATCGGCCTCTTCATCATGCTGATCGGCCTCGTCGACTCGGGCTTCGTCTCCCGCATCCCCGACGCCGCGCACACCACCGTCCCGCTCCAGCTCGGCGGCGACGGCCACCTCACCGGCTGGCCGGTCCTCGTCTTCATCCTGGGCACGCTGCTCACCCTCGCGCTGATCATCCGCAAGGTGTCCGGCGCGATCCTCATCTCGATCGTCGTCATGACGATCGTGGCCATGGTGATCAACGCGGTCGCGACCGTCCCCTCCTGGGGCCTCACCACCCCCGAGTGGCCCGGCAACCCGGTCGCCTCGCCCGACTTCGGTCTCGTCGGCCAGGTCAGCCTCTTCGGCGGCTTCGGCAAGGTCGGCCTCCTGACGGGCGTCCTCTTCGTCTTCACCGTGCTGCTGTCCTGCTTCTTCGACGCCATGGGCACGATCCTCGGCGTCGGCGACGAGGCCAAGCTGATCGACAAGGACGGCAACTTCCCCGGCATCAACAAGGTGCTGCTCGTCGACGGCCTCGCCGTCGCCTCCGGCGGCGCGACCTCGTCCTCCGCCACCACCTGCTTCGTGGAGTCCACGGCAGGCGTCGGCGAGGGTGCCCGCACCGGTCTCGCCTCGGTCGTGACCGGCGCGCTGTTCTCCGTGGCGCTGTTCCTCACGCCGCTCGCGACCATGGTGCCGTCGCAGGCCGCGACCCCCGCGCTGCTCGCGGTGGGCTTCCTGATCCTGGCCGGGTCGGTCAAGGACATCGACTGGAGCGACTTCACCATCGCGGTGCCGGCGTTCCTGGCCATGGTGATGATGCCGTTCACCTACTCGATCACGAACGGCATCGGCATCGGCTTCATCGCCTTCACCGTGCTGCGCCTCGCGGCCGGCCGGGGCCGTGAGGTCCCGGTGGCCATGTACGTCGTGTCGGCGGTCTTCGTCTTCTACTACGCGATGCCGGCGCTCGGCCTGACCTGATCCCCGGGCGCGTCGGACGCCCCGTAGAACTTCTCCGTCTCGTCGACGGCGGTCTTGAACCGCTCGTCGAAGTCCTCGCGAATGAGCGTCCGGGCCACATAGTCCTGGACGCTCATTCCTCTTTTCGCGGCGTGACTCCTGAGCCGGTCGAGCAGCTCACCGTCGATGCGCAGGCTGAGCACTGTCGATCCCATGCCGTTCAGGGTCGGGGCAGCCGGGGCCCCTTTGCGTCACTTTCCGGATCCGACTCACTCATTTGGGTGATACATGGATGCCGAAGCGTGATCTGGCGTGTGCCGTGCTGTCGCCGCGCGCGGGAGTTGTGGGTGTGATGCGTGTGACGTCCGACCCCTCCCGTTGGTATTTAGACAGAGTAATGAGTTAGGCTAACGAACATGCCAGATCTGTCCCACGGCACCGCCGACGACGCCGCGGCCGTGAACGCGCTCCGCTCCTCCGTCATGCGACTGGGCCGACGCCTCAAGCACCAGCGCGTCGACGAGTCGCTGAGCCCCACCGAGATGTCGGTGCTCGGCACCCTGTCGCTCTGCGGCTCCGCCACCCCCGGTGAGCTGGCCCGCAAGGAGCACGTCCAGCCGCCGTCGATGACCCGCATCGTCGCGCTGCTCGAAGCCAAGGGACTGGTCCGGCTCGAGCCGCACCCCGACGACCGCCGGCAGAAGGTGGTCAGCCAGACCGAGCAGGCCGAAGCCATGCTCGAAGAGTCCCGCCGCAAGCGGAACGCCTGGCTGGCCTCCCTCGCCGAAGGCCTGGACGAGGACGAATGGGCGAAGCTGCGCGCGGCCGCCCCGGTCCTGGAGAAGCTCGCCCACCTTTGACCGAGGCGCCAAGGAGGCGACGCACTTTGAGTACGGGACCCGGAGCAGACTCCGCACCCGTCCATAAACCCACCCTCAAGACCCGTGGGCGGGGGGAAACCTTCTCCTCGCTCCGCATCCGCAACTACCGGCTGTTCTTCACCGGAGCCATCGTCTCCAACACCGGTACCTGGATGGCGCGGATCACCCAGGACTGGCTGGTCCTGAGCCTCACCGGCTCGGCCGCCGCCGTCGGCATCACGACGGCCCTGCAGTTCCTGCCGATGCTGCTCTTCGGGCTGTACGGCGGTGTCATCGCCGACCGCTACCCGAAGCGACGCCTGCTCCTCGTCAGCCAGGCGGCCCTCGGCCTGTGCGGGCTCGCGCTCGCCGCCCTCACCCTCTCCGGCTCCATCCAGGTCTGGCACGTCTACCTGATCGCCTTCCTCCTCGGCATGGTGACGGTCGTCGACAACCCGGCCCGGCAGACCTTCGTCTCCGAGATGGTCGGCCCGAAGCAGCTCCGCAACGCCGTCTCCCTGAACTCCGCGAACTTCCAGTCCGCGCGGCTCATCGGACCCGCCGTCGCCGGTGTCCTCATCGCCGGGGTCGGCAGCGGCTGGGCCTTCCTCCTCAACGGGCTCTTCTTCCTCGGGCCCATCACCGGCCTGCTCCTGATGCGGCCCGCCGAGTTCCACCCGGTGGAGCGCGTCCCGCGCGGCAAGGGGCAGCTACGGGAAGGACTGCGGTACGTGGCGGGCCGGCCGGACCTGATCTGGCCGATCGTGCTGGTCGGCTTCGTCGGGACCTTCGGTTTCAACTTCCCGATCTGGCTCACCGCCTTCTCCGGCGACGTCTTCCACGTCGGCGCCGGTTCGTACGGCCTCCTCAACACCCTGATGGCCGCCGGCTCCCTCGTGGGCGCCCTCGCCGCCGCCCGCCGCGGCTCCACGCGGCTGAGGATGCTGGTGATCGCGGCGGCCGTCTTCGGCGTCCTGGAGATCGCGGCGGCCCTGTCGCCGGCCTTCTGGGTGTTCGCGCTGCTGCTCGTGCCGATCGGCATGATCGGCCTCACGGTGAACATCACCGCGAACTCGGCCGTCCAGATGGCCACCGACCCCGCCATGCGGGGGCGGGTCATGAGCCTCTACATGATGGTCTTCGCCGGCGGTACGCCGATCGGGGCCCCGCTCCTCGGCTGGGTCACCGACACGTACGGCGCGCGCGTCGGCTTCGCCACGGGCGGCGTGATCTCGCTCGCGGCGGCGGTCATGGTGGGCCTGGTGCTCGCCCGGGTCGGCGGACTCAAGGTCGCGATGGGCTGGCACCACGGGCACCCGCAGGTGCGGTTCGTGGCGCGGGAGCGGCTGGCGACGGCCGCCTGACGGTGCGGGGTGCGGGGTGCGGGGTGCGGGGTCACTGATGCGGGGCGCTTCCGGCGCCCCGGCGCCCCGTGTCCCGTCGCCCCTCAGAACCGCCGTTCCAGCACCTGGCCCGGCCAGTCGCCCACCTGGAACGGTTCCGTGCGGGTGAAGCCCCGGCCCTCGTAGTACTCGATCAGGCGGCCCTCGCTGCCCGCGAAGCAGTCCACGCGGAGGAGCGACACGCCCTGGCGGCGGGTCTCCGCCTCCGCGTGGGCCAGGAGCGCCGCTCCCACCCCGTGGCCGTGGAAGCGGGCGTCCGTCGCCAGGAGGCGGACGTACACCTCGGGCTCGTCCGCCGGGGCGATGTACTGGCCGGGGTGCGGGGTCAGCGTCATCGTGCCCGCCGGTACGCCGTCGATCTCGACGATCCACGGATCGCCCTCGGACATCGTCCGCTCGACCTGCTCCACCGCCTTCGGCCGCCCGGAGAAGGACTCCGTGCCCCACTGGGCGGTGATCCCCTTGTCGTTGAGCCACACCACGGCGCTGTCGAGTATCGCGAGTATCGCGGGGAGGTCCTCCGCCCCGCCCTTCCTGATCTTCATGCCGGAGACGTTAGTCGGTGCCAGACTTCTGTCATGAGGCTCTTCGCCGCCGTCGTGCCCCCGCCGGAGCGGCTCGACGAGCTCGGACACGTGGTCGGCCGGCTCCGTCGGCTGCCCGGGGCGGACCGGCTCCGCTGGACCGCGCGGCCCGGCTGGCACCTCACCCTCGCCTTCATGGGGGAGGTCGAGGAGGAGCTGCTGCCCGAGCTGCGGGTGCGTCTTGAGCGGGCCGCGCACCGGACGCCGCCGTTCTCGCTGCGGCTGCACGGCGGCGGGCATTTCGGGCGGCGGGCGCTGTGGACCGGGGTCGCCGGGGATCTGGACACGCTGCGGCTCCTCGCCGAGCGGTCCGACGCCGCCGCGCGCCGGGCCGGGGTGGCGATGGACGAGCACCGCCGCTACCAGGCGCACCTGACCGTCGGCCGGGCGCGGGGGGACGGGGTGGCGCTCGGTTCGTTCGTGGACGAGCTCGGCGGGTTCGAGGGGGCGCGGTGGCCGGTGACCGAGCTGGCGCTCGTGCGGTCGAACCTGCCGGGGGGCGGGGTGCCGGGCGCGCAGCCCCGGTACGAGACGGTCGGCGCCTGGCCCCTTGAGGGGCGCGAGGGGCACTCGGGTTAACCTCGTCGGGTGGACCCGAAGACCCGTAACCGGATCATGGCCGGCGTGCTCGTACTGATGTTCGCGATCATCGCGGTGGCCTCGCTGGCCGGCCAGTAGCCCCCCGTACCCCCTCGTACCCTTCCCTGCCCATGCCGTGGGAAGGGCCTTGCTTCGAGTGCGCTCGAAGCAGTTGGCTTGACGTCCATGGAGTACACGCAGCTCGGACGCACCGGACTCAAGGTCAGCCGACTCGTCCTCGGGACGATGAACTTCGGACCGCAGACGGACGAAGCCACCAGTCACGCCATCATGGACACCGCCCTCGACGCGGGGCTCAACTTCTTCGACACGGCCAATGTGTACGGGTGGGCGGAGAACAAGGGGCGTACGGAGTCGATCATCGGCTCCTGGTTCGCCCAGGGCGACGGACGCCGTGACCGCACGGTCCTCGCCACCAAGGTGTACGGGAACATGGGCCCCGACGGCGAGGCCTGGCCCAACCACGACAAGCTCTCGGCGCTCAACATCCGCCGCGCCGTGGAGGCCAGCCTGAAGCGGCTCGGCACCGACTACATCGACGTCTACCAGTTCCACCACATCGACCGGGCCACGCCCTTCGAGGAGATCTGGCAGGCCGTCGACGTCCTCATCCAGCAGGGCAAGGTGCTCTACGCGGGCTCCTCGAACTTCCCCGGCTACAAGATCGCCCAGGCCAACGAGGCCGCCGCCCGGCGCGGCTCGGTCGGGCTCGTCAGCGAGCAGTGCCTCTACAACCTCTTCGAGCGGCGCGCCGAGATGGAGGTGATCCCGGCCGCGCAGGAGTACGGCCTCGGCGTCATCCCCTGGTCGCCGCTGCACGGCGGTCTGCTCGGCGGCGTCCTGAAGAAGGAGACCGAGGGCAAGCGGCGTACGGAGGGCCGCGCGGCGGCCACCCTGGCCGACCCGGCCGTCCGGGCCCAGCTCCAGGCCTACGAGGACCTGCTCGACAAGCACGGCCTCCAGCCGGGCGAGACGGCCCTCGCCTGGCTGCTGACCCGCCCCGGCGTCACGGGCCCGATCGTCGGCCCCCGCACCCCGGACCAGCTGGCGGGCGCGCTGCGTGCGCTGGAGCTGGAGCTGAGCGAGGAGGTGCTGGCCGGCCTCGACGAGATCTTCCCGGGTCCGGGCCCGTCTCCGGAGGCCTTCGCCTGGTGACGTGACCTCTTCCTAAGGGGTTCCCAGCCAGCTGGTGGCGTCCAGGCGGAACGCCGTCTCCGCGGGGACGACGTTCCGCAGGGCCGCCTCCATGTCGCGGACGCGGTCCGTGCCGAGGGTGGCGGCCCATTCCGCCCGCAGGTCGTCGAAGATCGCGGCGGAGCGGGCGAGGGCGTCGTATCCGCGCGGGGTGAGCCGGACCAGTTTGCGGCGCGCGTCGGCGGGGTCGTCGGCGCGCTCGGCGTAGCCGACGGCGAGCAGGCGGTCGACGGTCTTGCCGGCGGCCTGCTTGGAGACGCCGAGGCGCCGGCCGATGTCGCTGGCGGTGGCGCCGTGGACGCCGATGGCCTGCATGGCGAAGCCGTGGGCCGGGCGCATGTCGGGGTGGCCCTCCTCGGCGAGGCGGGCGTGGAGCCGGTCGATAAGGGTGCGGAAGCCGCCGAAGAGGAGCAGGGGCAGCTCGTATCCGGGGGTGTCCCGTACGGGTACCCCCTTGCCCTTATCGACAACCTGGTTTACGTTTTCTCCAGCGACATGGTCAACCATGTTGTCCATTCTAGCCAGGGGGAACCGCCTTGTCCGCACCCGTCGACATGTCCGCCCGCACCGCCGCCGCCGTCGCCCTCCTCAAGGAGTCCCCGGAGACCCTCGACGGCTTCCTCAAGCTCAGCGCGGTCTTCGAGTCCACCACCCTCGACCCGCACTCCCGCGAGACGGTCATCCTGACCGTCGCCGAACGCAACCAGTGTCACCTCTGCGTCGACATGCACGAAGCGAAGATGGCCGCCCTCGGCCCGGCCCCCGACGCCGAACGCCTCGCCGCCGTAAGGACGTTCACCCTCCGCGTCCTCGCCTCCTCCGGCGCCGTCGGCGACGAGGACCTCGCCGACTTCGAGAAGGCCGGCTACACCCGCCGCAACGCCCTGGAGGTCGTCCTCGGCATCGGTACGTACACGGTGTCGACCTTCGCGAACCGCCTCACGCGGGCCGCCTGACCCCTCAGCCGGCGTACCGGCCGCCCAGGCCCCACGCCTGGTGCATCGCGTCGGCGAACGCGGCGGCCAGCTTGCGCTCGCCGCTCGGGCCGGGGTGCGTCCCGTCGTACGTGTCCACCCGGAGGTCGTACGACTCCGGAACCGTCGCCAGGAGCAGCGGCGAGGCCGCCGTGTCCAGGTCGGCGACCGCCTTCGCGAGGAGCTCGTTGAAGCGGGCGCACTCCGCGGCGAAGTCGGCGTCGTACCCGGCGCGGACGTTCGGGATGACCGGCAGGAGGACCGCCCGGACGCGGGGGTTCGCGGCCCGGGCCGCCGCCACGAACGCCCGGACGTTCTCCTCCGTCTGGTCGCTGTTCGTGTAGAAACCCAGGTCGATCAGACCCAGCGAGATCAGCAGGACGTCCGCCCCCGTCGCCGCGACCGTCCCGCCGATCACCGGCGCCATGTGCAGCCAGCCCTCGCCCCACCCGGCCAGATGACGCCGGGCGGCGGCGGGGAACGCCGGATCGGGGTACGCCTCCGAGGCCGGGGCGTCGGCGGCGGGGTCGTACAGACCGGAGCGCGGGCCGACGATCTCGTACCCACCGGGGAGCGTCGCCTCCAGGTGCTCCCACATGCGGTAACGCCAGGTCCAGTCGCCGGCGCGTCCGATGGTCATGCTGTCGCCGACGAACAGAAAACGCATGGTCACATCATCGCGGACCGTGTCCCGGAGCTGCGACGTGATCCGGGACACGGACCCCTTCTACGGGCCCCTTCTACGGGCCCCTTCCACGGGCCCCTTCAGGCGGCCAGGAAGCCGTCGACCGCCGCCACGAGCCCCGCCGCGTCGTCGTGCCACGGGAAGTGCCCCGCCCCCGCCAGGACCGCGAGCTCCGCCTTCGGGAACAGCTCCGCGTACGCGGTGGCCGTCGGCACGGGGGTGTTGGCGTCGCCCTCCCCGGCCACGACGAGCACCGGACGGTCGAACTCCGCGAACACCGCGCGCGTGGCCGCCGGTTCGAAGGCACCCTCGCTCGCGTAGACCCCCGCGGCCTCCCCGTTCCGCCGCCGGTGACCGTCGGCGTGCCGCTCCCGCGCCGCCTCGTCCCAGGTCCCGTGGAAGAACGGCGCCACCGCCTGGAACGTCTCCGCCGAACCACGCCCCGCCGCGAGCTCCTCCAGCGCCGCGTACGCCGGGCCGAACCACGGCTCCTCCTCGCGCCACGCCTGCCGCGCCGCCGCGAGCCGCTCCTCCCCGGACGTCTCCAGACCGACCGCCGCCGTGCCCGGCGTCAGGAGGACCAGCCGCGCCACCCGCTCCGGATACCGGGTCACGTACAGCGCGGCCAGGTTCGCGCCCGCCGAGTGCCCGAGCAGGTCGACCGAGTCGAGCCCGAGGTGCACCCGCAGCGCCTCCACGTCCTCGACGAGCCGGTCGCAGCGGTACGAGTCCGGGTCCTCCGGTGCCTCCGACGCGCCCGTGCCCCGCAGGTCCAGACGGATCAGCGTCCGGTGGGCGGCGATCCCGCCCAGGTCCCCGAGGTAGACCGAGTCCTGCATGGGACCGCCGGGCAGACAGATGAGCGGGGCGCCGGAACCGGACGCGTGGTACGCGAGGAGGGTGCCGTCGGGAGCGGGGAAAGTAGGCATGGGCGCGACCATGACAGCGGCTTGGGAGCAGGTCAAGAAGGTTTCCGTGCCGTCGTGGCAGGCTTGATCCATGCGATCTGCTCTCTGCGCCCTCGGCGCGGCCGCTGCCCTGGCGCTGCTCCCGGCCGGCCATGCCCGTGCCGAAGGGCAGGAACCCGACCGGGACTTCACGATCGAGGACTCCCGGATCACCGAGTCCAGCGGCCTCGCCGCGAGCCGGGCCCACCCCGGGATCTACTGGACGCACAACGACCAGGACGCGCCCCTGATCTACGGCATCGACTCCCGTACGGGAAAGACCGTCGCCACCCTGACCATGGCCGGCGTCGGCACCCCCCGCGACATGGAGGCGATCGCCGTCGGCCCGGACGGCGCCCTCTACGTCGGCGACATCGGCGACAACCTCGACGGCTCGTGGGACCACGTCTGGATCTACCGCTTCCCCGAGCCGAAGCAGCTGAAGGACCAGACCGTCCGCGCGCAGCAGTACGTCGTGAAGTACGCCGACGGGGCCCGCAACGCCGAAGCCCTGATGGTCCATCCGAAGACCGGCCGGGTGTACATCGCGAGCAAGAACGAGGACGGCGGCGGCCTGTACGCCGGCCCCGAACACCTCTCCGCCTCCGGCACCAACGTCTTCCGACGCGTCGGGGACGTCCCCTGGGTGACGGACGGCGCCTTCTCCCCGGACGGCGACCGGCTCGTCCTGCGCGGCTACTTCAGCGCCAAGGAGTACGCGTGGAAGGACGGCCGCCTCGCCGACGAGGGCACGGCGGTCGGGGCCCCCTTCCAGGGCCAGGCGGAATCGGTGACGTACACGACCGACGGCTCGGCCTTCATGTTCGGCTCGGAGGGCAGGAACAGCCGCGTGGTGCGGGTGGACCGCACCTCCGGAGGGCCTTCGGCGAAGCCCAAGCCGACGGAGGCATCGGGCGGCACACCGAAGTCCCCGGCAGCGGCCGACAAGAACGACCCGGGGAGCGGGAGCGCCACCACCGGCTTCCTCGTCCTGGCGGGAGCCACCGTCCTCGTCGTCGGCGTCAAGCGGCTGCTCCGCAAGCAATAAGTCAAGCGGCTGCTCCGCAAGAAATAAGGGGACAGCCGAAGGGCCCGGCGTCGGACATGTCCGACGCCGGGCCCTCCGTACGACCGCAGAGGTCAGAGCTTCTCGATGACGTAGTCGATGCAGGCCGTCAGGGCCCGCACGTCCGCCGGGTCGATCGCCGGGAACATCGCGATGCGCAGCTGGTTGCGGCCCAGCTTGCGGTACGGCTCGGTGTCCACGATCCCGTTGGCGCGCAGCACCTTCGCGACCGCCGCCGCGTCGACCTCGTCCGCGAAGTCGATCGTGCCGATGACCTGCGAGCGCTTCGCCGGGTCGGTGACGAACGGGGTCGCGTACTTCGACTCCTCCGCCCAGCCGTACAGCGCCTGCGAGGACTCCTTCGTCCGGGCCACGGCCCAGTCCAGACCGCCCTGGCCGTTGATCCACTTCAGCTGCTCGTTGAGCAGGAAGAGGGTCGAGAGCGCCGGCGTGTTGTACGTCTGGTTCTTCAGCGAGTTGTCGATCGCCGTCGGGAGCGAGAAGAACTCCGGGATGTGGCGGCCGGACGCGTGGATCCGCTGCGCCCGCTCCAGAGCGGCCGGGGAGAAGGCCGCGAGCCACAGACCGCCCTCGGCGGCGAAGGACTTCTGCGGGGCGAAGTAGTAGACGTCCGTCTCGGTGATGTCGACCGGGAGACCGCCCGCGCCGGAGGTCGCGTCGACCAGGACGAGCGCGCCCTCGTCGGCGCCCGCGACCCGCTTCAGCGGGGCGGCGACACCGGTGGAGGTCTCGTTGTGCGTGTACGCGTAGACGTCCACGCCCGCCTCGGCCACCGGCTCCGGGTGGGTGCCCGGGTCGGAGGAGATCACGGTCGGCTCGGCAAGCCAGGGAGCCAGCTTGGCGGCCTTCGCGAACTTGGAGGAGAACTCGCCGAAGGTGAGGTGCTGCGACTTGTTCTCGATGAGACCGTGCGTCGCGACGTCCCAGAAGGCGGTGGAGCCGCCGTTGCCCAGGATCACCTCGTAGCCCTCGGGCAGCGAGAAGAGGTCGGAGATGCCGGCACGTACCTCGCCGACCAGGTTCTTGACCGGAGCCTGGCGGTGGGACGTGCCGAGGAGGGAGGTGCCGGTGGCGGCCAGGGCGTCCAGCGCCTCCGTACGCACCTTGGAGGGGCCCGCGCCGAAACGGCCGTCGGCGGGCTTGATGTCAGCGGGAATCTGGATCTCAGCCACGAGGCGGAGAGTATCGGGTCGGGGCGGGCCCGGTCGCCGGATGTCCGCCCGATGAGACGAGGACTGAGACATCCTGGCCTTGTGGAAACACACGAGGAACACCCGTCCGCACTGGCCTCCGACCTGCGCGCGGCCGTCGCCGGAGAGGTCGACTTCTCCGTCACCGCGAGGGCCCTGGCGACGATGGACGCCTCCAACTACCGCCGCGTTCCGGCCGGTACGGTCGCGCCGCGCGACGCCGCCGACGTCGCCGCCGTCCTGGAGGTCTGCCGGGCGCACGGCACCACCCCGGTCGTCGCGCGGGGCGCCGGGACCTCGATCGGAGGCCAGGCGACGGGCACCGGCGTCGTGCTCGACCTCACACGGCACATGGGCGGGATCGTCTCGCTCGACCCTTCCGAGCGCACGGCGGTCGTCCAGCCGGGCCTCGTCCTGGACCGGCTGCGGGCGGCGGCCCGCCCGTACGGCCTGACCTTCGGCCCCGACCCTTCCACGCACAGCCGCTGCACCCTCGGCGGCATGATCGGCAACAACGCCTGCGGGGCGCACTCGGTCGCCTGGGGGACCACGGCGGACAACGTGCGCTCGCTGGAAGTGGTGACGTACCGGGGTGAGAGGTTGACGCTGGGGCGGGGCGGACAGGGCGCGCCGACGGGTCTTCTGCGTCTCGTCGACCGTCATCTCGCCCTCCTCCGGACCGGCTACCCGGAAGGCCTCCCGCGCCGGATCTCCGGCTACGCCCTCGACGCGCTGCTCCCCGAGCGGGGGGTGGACGTGGCCCGCTCCTTCTGCGGCAGCGAGGGCACCCTCGGCGTGGTGACGGAGGCGACGGTGTCGCTCGTCCCGCTGCCCGCCGAGCCGGTCCTCGTGGTCCTGGGGTACGCGGACGAGACCGCGGCGGCGGACGCGGCGGCGGGCTTGCTCGGGTACGGGCCGCTGACGGTGGAGGGGATGGCGGCCGATCTCGTACGGGGGGCTTCGGGGCTGCCTCGCGGCAGGGCGTGGCTGTTCTGCGAGACGGACGGTGCTCCGGCCGCCGCGGATCTGGTCCGGGCGGCGGACGCGCTGGACGCGGTCGTGGTGCGGGAGCCGGCCGGGCAGCGGGCGCTGTGGCGGATCCGGGAGGACGCGGCCGGGACGGCGACCCGGATGCCGGGGGGCGGGGACGCCTGGCCCGGGTGGGAGGACTGCGCGGTGCCGCCGGCCCGGCTGGGCGCGTATCTGAGGGAATTCCGGTCCCTGCTGGCGGATTTCGGCCTCAGGGGCGTCCCGTACGGGCACTTCGGCGACGGCTGCGTCCACGTCCGCATCGATTTCGACCTGTGGACGGGGAAGGGCGTACGGGACTTCCGCCGCTTCTCGGAGGCGGTCGCCGACCTCGTGGTCGCCCACGGCGGCTCGCTCTCCGGGGAGCACGGCGACGGTCAGGCGCGGGCCGAGCTGCTGCCGAGGATGTACGGGGAGGAGCTGGTCGGCCTCTTCGGCGCGGTCAAGGACGTGTGGGACCCGGACGGGGGCCTGAACCCGGGGATGCTGGTGAGGCCGCGGCGACTGGACGAGGGACTGCGCTTCGAGGGCCTGCCGGTGGTGGTGGTGGGGGTGGGGGTGGACGTGGGGGCGGACGTGGGGAGGGCCGCCGCCCGCTGCGTGGGCGTGGCGAAGTGCCGGGTGGCGGGGCCGAGCGCGGGCCCGGGGGTGATGTGTCCCTCGTACCGGGCGACGGGGGAGGAGAAGCACTCCACCCGGGGCCGGGCGCGGCTGCTGCACGAGATGGCGCTGGGCGAGGTGATCACGGACGGCTGGCGCTCGGAGGAGGTGAGGGAGGCCCTCGACCTGTGCCTGTCGTGCAAGGGCTGCCGCAGCGACTGCCCGGTGGGCGTCGACATGGCGGCGTACAAGGCGGAGTTCCTGGACCGGCACTACGCGGGACGGCCGTTCGCGCGACCGCGCTCGCACTGGACGATGGGCCGGCTCCCGGGCTGGCTGGCGCACTTCGGGCGGGGGCTGAACGCGGCGATGCGGCTGCCGTTCGCGGCGCGGCTCGCGGGGGTGACGCCGGAGCGGACGATGCCGAGGGTGGCGGAGCGGTCGTTCGTGTACTGGTTCGGCGAACGCGCCTCGAACCGCGCGCCGTCGCTCACCCTGTGGCCGGACACCTTCACGAACCACCTGGCACCGGAGGTGGGCGAGGCGGCCGTCCGGGTCCTGGAGGACGCGGGCCTCGGGGTGGAGCTGCCGCCGGGGAGGGTCTGCTGCGGCCTCACGTATGTGTCGACGGGGCAGCTGGGGGCGGCGCGGAAGGTGATGCGGAGGATGTTGGACGTGATGGGGGCGGGAGGTACGAGCCCCATCGTGGTCCTGGAGCCCTCCTGCGCTGCCACCCTCCGCACCGACCTGCCCGAACTGCTGCCGGACGACCCGCGCGCCGCGCGCCTCGCGGCCTCCGTACGCACCTTCGCGGAGGCCCTGGAAGAGCTCGCCCCCGACTGGACCCCGCCCCGCCTCGACCGCCCGGTCACCGGCCAGACCCACTGCCACCAGCACGCGGTCCTGGACGACGCGGCGGACCGTCGGCTGAGGGAGAAGGCGGGCCTCACGGGCGACCTGGCGGGCGGCTGCTGCGGCCTGGCGGGCAACTTCGGCTTCGAACCCGGCCATTACGAGGTGTCGGTGGCCTGCGCGGAGGACCAGCTGCTCCCGGCGCTCCGGGCCGCCGGGGACGCGACGGTCCTGGCGGACGGCTTCTCGTGCAGGACCCAGATCGGGGACCTGACGGACAGGCGGGCCCGGCACTTGGCGGAGCTTCTGGCGGAGGGGTTGGAGGAGGGTTTGGAGGAGGGCTTGGGGGAGGGGGCGTAAGACCGGGTCAGGCGGTGTTCTTGGCGACGGCGTCCGCGATGGCGTCCTCCATCTGCGACCGGCTCGCCGGTGGCGCCGACGTCACCGGTGACGGGCGGGCCGACCTGCTGGAACGCGTACGACCGGGTCTTCTGACCGGAGCGGGTCACCCGGCTTCGAGGGCTTCTGGTGCGGCCGCCCTCTTTCCGAGTGTGGCGGCCTCCACCACCGCGTCAAGGGCACGTCGGCTTCGCCGATGGGCTGCGCCCACCCTTGACCCGGCGGCGGAGGCCGCCTTTTCACACTCGGAGGGCGGCCGGGGGCGGGGCCGCGCGGGGGCCCGGGCAGTGTCCGGGGGGGTGTGCGGCTGGTGGCCGGTGGGTGGGGGCTGGGTTCGTGGCCGGGCGGGTGGGGCCGTTTCCGATGTGCTCGGGGTGCGCGGGGTGCGCGGCCCGTTGGACGGGGTGGTTGGGGTCGGCTCGGCGGGCTGCGGTTGCTTTTTGGTGGGGATTCAGGCCCCGCTGGTCACTCGTGGGGGGGGGGGGGGGGGAGTGGTTTCTGTGGGTAACTCGGGTCTGCGGGCGGGGCGGGGAGAGGGCGAGGGCTCCGGGTGGAGTCCTCGCCCTCTGTGGTGGGCGTCAGGCGGATTCGGTCGGGAGGCCGGCCTCGACCCAGTCCTGGATGCCCTCGCGGTACTTGCGGACGTCGGTGTAGCCGAGCTGGGTGAGCCGGTCGGCGACCTGGCCGCTGTTGGGGCACGCCGGGTTGGAGCAGTACGTGACGATCGCGGCGTCGCGGTCGGGGAGCAGCGTGGTCGCGCGGGTGTCGACGTCGGCCGGGGGCAGCGCCAGGGCGCCCGGGAGGTGCTGCTGGGCGTAGTACTCGCCGCCGAGCGTGTCGAGGACGGTCACGGCCTCGGCCTTGATCGCCGCTGCCAGTTCCTCGCGGGTGATGAGTGCGGTCATGCCACTGCCTCCAAGGGAATCGGACTACAGTCCAGATATGACTCACGACAGTAGCGGACTGCAGTCCGGTTCGGCAATGTCCTTGGAGCTGCTGCGGACGCCCCCGCCCAAGGAGCGCGCCGACGCGGCCCGGAATCGGGTCGCGGTGCTGGAGGCGGCCGCCAGGCTGTTCGCCGAGCAGGGCGTCGAAGCGGTGTCCATGGATCAGATCGCCGCGGCCGCCGGCGTCGGCAAGGGCACGCTGTTCCGCCGGTTCGGCGACAAGTCGGGGCTGGCGGCCGCACTCCTCGATGCCCGTGAACGCGTCCTGCAGGAGGCCGTCCTGCACGGGCCGCCCCCGCTCGGCCCCGGCGCCCCGGCCGAGGAGCGCCTGTCCGCGTTCCTGGACGCCTACGTCGACTACCTCCTGGAGCATCTGGCGCTGGTCCGCATGTCCGAGACCGCGACTCCCGGCGCCCGGTACAGGATCGGGGCCTACCGGTTCTGGCACCGCCACGTGGCGATCCTGCTCGCCGCCGCCCCCGACCCCGACCATGCCGCCCACGCCCTGCTCGCCGCCGTGGCGGCCGACCACGTCGCCGCACTCCTGCCCGAACTCGGCGAACAGCGGATGCGTGACGGGCTTCTGCGCCTGGCTCGGTCGCTGTCCCTCAGTTCCCGCTGACGATCTCCCGGGCCATCGCCACCAGCGCCTCCGTCGCCGGGTGCGGGAACGCGTCGCGCCAGGCCAGGACGACCGGGAGCGGTGGTGCGTCGGGGAGCGGGCGGTAGGCGACGCCCGGGTGGGGGTGGAGGGCGGCGGTGGAGGCGGAGGAGACGCCGATGCCCCGGCCGGCGGCGATCGCGGTGAGCCAGTCGTCGGTGTTGGCGACGGTCAGGGTGGCGGCCGGGCGGGCGGTGGCCGGCCAGAGGGACAGCGTGGTCGTGCCGGAGACTGTGTTGAGGACGACGGTCTCCCCGGTGAGGTCGCCGAGGGCGAGCCGGGGGCGCTCCGCGAGCGGGTGGTCGGCGGGGAAGGCGGCCACGCGGCTCTCGGTGGTGAGCTCCGCGGTGACCAGGCCCGGTGCCTCGACGGCCCCGCGGAGCAGGGCCGCGTCGACCTCGCCGCGGGCGAGGCCGGCGGTGCGGTCGTCGATACGGAGCAGCTCCAGCGGGGTCTCGGGGTGGGCGCGCTGCCAGCGCCGGAGCAGGGGAGTGGTGTACGGGCCGAAGGCCGACCAGGCGTGCCCGAGGCGCAGGGGGCGCTGGCGCAGTCGGGCCGGGTCGACGGCGGCGTCGAAGGCGGCGAGGGCGGCGGCGGCCCGGTCCTGGAAGGCGCGGCCTTCGGCGGTGAGGGCGAGGTGGTGGGTGGAGCGGTCGACGAGCCGGGCGCCGAGGTGCTGTTCGAGGGCGGCGAGGGTGCGGGAGACGGCGGGCTGGGTGAGGTGGAGCCGGGCGGCGGCCCTGGTGAGGCTGGATTCCTCGGCGATGGCGAGGAAGCAGCGGAGGTGGCGCAGCTCGATGCTCATGCGTCCGGAGCATAACCGCAGCGCAATCGGCATTTCCGGTGCCGCGCGGGGGCTCGTAGCGTGGCGGGTGACGGGGGAGGGGAATCCCGGCTGCGGTCGCAGCGAGGGTGCATTATTCTGGACCAGGGGTCCAATTCAATGAACTAGCTGTGGATGAGGAGCCTTGGTGGACACTCGGGTCAAGGAAGCGGCCCCGGCGTCGCCGGTGCGGGCGGCTGCGGCTCCGTCCTCCGCGGCCGGTCATCGGCTCGGGCCCGTCGCGCTCGTCGTCGCCGGTGGGCTGTCCGTGCAGTTCGGTTCGGCCGTCGCGGTGCTGCTGATGCCCCGGGCGGGAGCGCTCGGGGTCGTCACCCTGCGGCTCGTGCTCGCCGCCGCCGTGCTGCTCATCGTGTGCCGGCCGAAGGTCCGGGGTTACGGCCGGGCCGATTGGGGGACGATCGTCGCCTTCGGCACCGCCATGGCCGGCATGAACATCCTCTTCTACCAGGCGGCGGACCGGATTCCGCTGGGTGCGGCCGTGACCCTGGAGGTCCTCGGTCCGCTGATCCTCTCGGTCGTGGCCTCGCGCCGCCTCGTCAACCTCCTCTGGGCCGGACTCGCCCTCGGCGGCGTCGTGCTCCTCGGGGGCGGCGGCTTCGACCGCCTCGATCCGCTCGGCGCGGGCTTCGCGCTGGCGGCGGGGGCGATGTGGGCGGCGTACATCGTGTTCAGCGCCCGTACGGGCCGCCGTTTCCCGCAGGCCGACGGGCTGGCCCTCGCGATGGCCTTCGGTGCGGTCCTCAGCCTGCCGCTCGGCATCGCGGAGGCGGGCGACAAGCTCCTCGTACCGTCGACGATCGGCCTGGGCCTCGCGGTCGCGCTGATGTCCTCGGTCCTCCCGTACACCCTGGAACTCCTCGCGCTGCGCCGCCTGCCCGCGCCCACGTTCGCGATCCTGATGAGCCTGGAACCCGCCATCGCGGCGGCGGCCGGCTTCCTCATCCTGAGTCAGGCCCTGTCCGCCACCGACGCGCTGGCGATCGCCCTGGTGATCGGGGCGAGCATGGGGGCGGTCCGCACCCAGTCGCGGAGGGCGCGGCGGGACGGGTGAGGCGCGTGGCCGGTAGGGCGGATTCCTTCTGGGGGCCGCCTCATAGACTCCGGCCGTGATCGCCGAACTGGAGTGCATCGTCCTCGACTGCTCCGCGCCCCGTGAACTCGCCTCCTTCTACCGAGCGCTGCTCGGTGGGGAGATCGACCGGCCCGACCCCCGCTGGTCCCTCGGCGAGGGCTGGTCCACGCTGCACACCCCCGGCGGGCTCGTGCTCTGCTTCCAGGGCGTCGCCGACCACCGGCCGCCGACGTGGCCGGACCCGGAGCGCCCCCAGCAGCTCCACCCGGACTTCGGCGTCGCGGATCTGGACGCGGCCCAGGAGCAGGTCCTCGCGCGGGGCGCGACCCTGCTCGACGGCGGGGCGGGCACGCGGAGCTGGCGGGTGTACGCGGATCCGGCGGGGCATCCGTTCTGCCTGGTCAGGCGCTGACCCGATCCCTTCGATCCTTGGCCACCGGGCTGTTTCCGGCGGCCGGGGCTCGTGTGGATCATGGAGTCGTTCTCGGCCGTACGAAGAGGGGAAGCCGACCATGGCCCTGGAGATGCGAGACCGCTGCGAGCGCTGTGAGACGGCGGTCCTGACGGTCGACGGACCCGCGCGGATCTGTACGTACGAGTGCACCTTCTGCGTGCCCTGCGCCGACGCCATGGCCGATGTCTGCCCCAACTGCGGCGGCGAGCTCGTCCCCCGTCCGCGCCGGGCCGCCTAGGGCCTGTCCCTCGCGGGCTGCTGTTCCCGCTGGTCGGCCGGGGGGTTCCCCCGGTCGTCCATCAGCTTCCCTGATGATAGTTGATACCTTCGCGAAGGTTTTTATTTCATGGGTGCATGACCGCATCCACCAGCTCCACTCCGGAGCCGGCGACACTGCCGGCTCGTCCCGGGGCCTACCCGGACGGCAGGACCCCCCTCGCCGACGCCGTGCTCGCAGTCGCACGACGGGACATCGCCACGTTCCACGCGCTGCCGCTCTCGCACGGCCGGTCTATCCGCGACTCCCACATGCGGGAGACCTACGAGGCGCTCTTCGGCGTCGCGCAGCTCGCGGCCGACGTGTCCTACAGCGGCACGATGCTGGACTCCTTCTTCCGGCCCCGGGGCCCGCTCCGCGAGGCCCAGCGCCTCGCGGCCCGCAGCTTCGGCGCCGACGCCACCTTCTTCCTCTCCGCCGGCACCAGCACCGCCAACCGGGTCGCCCTGACCGCGCTGACCCAGCCCGGCTCCCGGGTCCTCGCGGACCGGTCCTGCCACCAGTCGGTGCACTTCGCCCTCAACTCGCTCGGCGTCCAGGTCGCGTACGCCCCCATGCAGCGCTGCTGCGACGGCTGCCCCCGGACGTACGCCGACCTGCCCCGGCTCCTGGAGATGTTCCGCGCCGCCGCCGCCGAGGGACGGCCCTTCGACACCGTCGTCCTCTCCGCCGTCTCCTACGACGGCGTCCGGTACGACCTGCCGACCGTCCTCGCCGAGCTCGTCGCCGTCCACCCCACCGTCTCCGTCCTCGTCGACGAGGCCTGGGGCGCCGCCCACCGCTTCCACCCCCGGCTGCGCCCGCTCACCGCGCTCCACGCCGTCGAGGCACTGCGCGCCGAAAACCCCCGGCTCGCCATGAACGTGGCCGTCACCCACTCCGCGCACAAGTCGATGTCCGCGCTCCGCCAGGGCTCCTACCTGCACCTCATCGGCGACGGCGAGGCCCAGGAGCGCACCGCCCAGGCCCTCTTCCAGCACCACACCACCTCGCCCAGCTGGCCCGTCCTCGCCAGCCTGGACCTGGCCCGGCTCCAGGCCGAGACCGAGGGCGAGTCGCTCCTCGGCCGCTCCCTCGGGCTCGCCCGCACCCTGCGCGTCGAGCTCGCCACGGACCCGCGGCTCTCCGCGTACCGCCCGCTCGGCCCCGACGGCCACCTCACCGACGCCGCGCAGCTCGTCAGCGACGACCCCACCCGGGTCCTCGTCGACATCAGCGCCCTCGGCATCACGGCCGCCGACTTCCGCCGGATGCTCTTCGACGAGTACGCGCTGTACGTGGCCCGGGAGAGCGGCGACGCCGTCCTCTTCCACATCCACATCGGAGTGGACGAGGCCACCCTGCTGCGCCTCCTCGACGCCCTGCGCACCATCCAGCGCACCTACCGGAGCGCCTCCGCGGCCCTGGCCACGGGCACCTCCGAGCACTTCATCATCGCCTACCCGCCCGGCATCCCCATCACGGTGCCCGGCGAGAAGCTCTGCGAGCGGACGCTCAGTCAGATCGACGAGCTGCGCTCCAGCGGCTGCGAGATCTACACGCTGCGGAACCCGACCGTCTCCGCGCGCGAACTCGCCGTCCAGGCCGCCGTCACCGGCTCCGTGCCCGCCACGGTCGATCGCCTGCCGGCCCGTACGGCCGAGTCCCGCGCGACCGAGCAGCTCGCCGGTGCCGCCGCCGCCGTCTCGGCCACCGGCACCACCGCGGCCACCGTCACGGCCGCCGCGACCGCCGTCGCCACCAGCTGATCCGCCCGCCCAGATCCCGAGGAGGAACTCCATGATCAAGATCGCGGACATCCGCAAGCACGCCGCCCGCTGGCCCCAGCGCGTCGCCGTCGTCGACGGCGAGACCCGCATGACCTGGGCGAACTTCGCCGACAAGGTCAGCCGGGTGGCCTGCGCCATCCAGGACCTGCTGCCCGAGGCCCGGCCGGCCCGCGCGGTCTTCCTCGCCGAGAACAGCTGGGAGCTGGTGGTCTCCATGGCCGCCGTCAGCTCCCTCGGCATCCCCTGCGTCGGCCTCGACTACACCGCCGGGCCCGTCGCGACCGCCGCCGCGCTCGACCAGCTGGAGCCGACCGTCGTCATCACCTCCAGGGCCCACCGGGGTCTCGTCGAGGAGTGCGGCTGGCCGAACGGCAGAGACATCCTCGACATATCCATCGACAGCGAGCCCGTGGGCCTGCCCGACGGCCAGACCGTCTCGGTCAGCTTCACCGACCTCCTCGTGTCGGCGCCGGGCGAACCGCAGCCGGTGGAGCAGCCGTTCGAGGCCTTCTCCTTCACCTCCGGCACCAGCGGCGTCCCCAAGATGGTCGTCCGGCGCACCTCCTTCGAGGCCCGCCGCTTCGCCGACCTCGTCGACCAGTACGCCTTCGACGAAGAGGACGTCCACCTCGTCACCGTCCCGCTCTACCACGCCTCCGGTCCCGGCTGGGCGCGGATCTTCCTCACCCTGGGCGGCACCGTCGTCCTCGGCCCGCACGACGACGCCGAGGAACTCATCCGGATCATCCAGGACGAGGGCGTCTCCACCACCCTCATGGTGCCGCCCGTCCTGGCCCGGGTCGTCGCCCACCCGAACTCGGAGCACCTGCACAAGACCTCCCGCCTGCACTTCGTGCTCTCCGGCGGCCGGCACCTCAACCGGTGGGTCATCAACAACGCCTGGGACCGTCTGGGTCCGGTGCTGCACCTCTACTACGGCACGACCGAGACCGGCGTGAACGTCATGATCGGTCCCGAGGAGCTGCACGTGGCGCCCTGCCGCTCCGGCCGCCCCATGCCCGGGAACACGGTCGTCGTCCTCGACGCCGACAACAAGCCGCTCCCGAAGGGCAGCCGGGGCCGGGTCGCCATCGCCAGCTACCAGCTGATGGACAGCTACGCGACGAGCGAGCCCGACTTCATGACGCTGGACTACGGCGGCCGTACGCAGCGCTTCCTGCTCACCGGCGACAGCGGGCTCGTCGACGAGGCGGGCCGGCTCGAACTCACCGGCCGCAACGACGGCGTGGCGAAGGCGGAGGCGGGCAAGCCGCTCGACGTCAACATCTTCGGCCTCGAAGCCGATCTGATGGACCTGCCCTGCGTGCGCGAGACGGCCGTCCTGCGGACGAGCCTGCCCGGCGCGGGCGAGGTGCTCGTGGTGCCCTTCACCCCCGTCGCGCCCGAGCGGCAGGAGAGCGGCTACCGGGCGGTCAGCGCCGCCTGCGCCCGCCGGGTGCCCTGCCTCCCGGCGTACGTCGTCCCCGTCGACGCCATCCCGTACAGCCCGACCGGCAAGGTCCGGGCCGCCCAGCTCCTGGAGTCGGTCCTGCCGCTGCTCGACATCCGGCCCGCGGAGTCCCGTACGCCGGAGCCGGCCGGGGTCTGACCGTCCGTCCCCGTCCCCGTCCGTTCCCGTCCCTGTCCGTCCCCGTCCCCGTCCGTCCCCGTCCGGGGGCCGGGTTCCGCACCCCCTCCGCAGGACCCGGCCCCGCCCCGCAGAACCCCCTCACCTCCCACTCCCAGCCGGCTCAGGCCCGACAGGAAGACTCATGAACAGTCAGAACACGTACACGCGAGGCGTTCTCCTCTGCCTCCTGGCCACGGTGTCCTGGGGCGCGATGTTCCCCCTCATGGACTCCACCCTGAAGCACATCGACCCCTTCACCTTCACCGTGATGCGCTACACCATCGCCGGTGCGATGTTCCTGGTCTTCCTCCGGATCCGCGAGGGGAAGGCGGGGCTGCGCCTCAAGGGCGAACGCATCGGTCTGGCCTGGCTGTTCGGCACGGCCGGCTTCGCGGGCTTCCAGTTCCTCGTCTTCTTCGGCCAGGACCTCATCGGTGAGCGCGGCGCCCTCAACGCCTCGATCATGATGGCGACCATGCCCATGATGGGCTTCCTGGTGAACTGGGTGCTGAAGAAGGTCGTTCCGCCGAAGTTCTCGCTCGTCTTCATCGCGATGTCCTTCGTCGGCACCATCCTCGTCGTCTCCGACGGCGACATCGGCTCGCTGATCGCCTCCCCGAAGACGGCCGGCGCCGACGCCCTGCTGCTCTTCGCCGCACTGTGCTGGGTCGTCTACACCTCGGGCGCGAGCTACTTCCCGACCTGGTCCCCGATCAAGTACACCGCCATCACCACGGTCCTCGGCCTCGCCAGCGCCGCCGTGATCACGGCGATCATCCTGGCCGCCGGCGGCGTCCCGGTCCCGACGGCGGGCGCCGTGGGCTCGATCCTGCCCCAGCTGGCCTACATGAGCGTCATCGCCGGCTTCGTCGGTGTCCTCGGCTGGAACTTCGGCAACCGCTACCTCGGCCCGCTCAACGGCGTCCTCTTCATGGACGTGGTGCCGATCACCGCGTTCGTGATCTCCGCCCTGACCGGTGTCGTCCCGGCCGGCATGCAGATCGTCGGTGCCTCGCTCACGGCGGCGGCGCTCGTCCTCAACAACCTGTACCTGCGCCGGGTCGCCGCGAAGGCCGCCCCGGCCCCGTCCCCCGTGGCGGCTTCCGGTTCCGGTACGGCTTCCGGTACGAGCTCCGCTTCCGCTCCGGCGCCGGTCGGCTCGGGCAGCAGGTCCTGACCGCTCCCGACCCGTCGCACGCGTACGGCGTGGCCTCCCACATCCGTGGGGGGCCACGCCGTTTCCCGGTCTCTCACGGCGCGCACGCGGCTGATCAGCCGCGCAGCCCTTCGAGGAGGACGGCCCGCAGCTCCGCGTGCCGCTCGGTGAGGTCCTTGCGGCGGCTGAGGACGTCCGAGATGTGCTGCATGCCGAAGAAGGCGGAGACCAGCACGCGGGCCGCCGCGCGCGGTTCCACTCCGGCCCGCAGTTGTCCCGCGTCCCGGGCCTCGGCGATCAGCCGGGTGAGGTAGTCCTCCCAGCCGACGTACGGCTCCGGCAGCTCGGCGTCGATGAGCGCCCGCTCGATCTGGAGCCGTGCGCCGGCCTGGACGACGATGTCCGTCGCGAACGCCCGGGTGACCGTGTCGAGGACGGCGACGAGCGTGTCGAAGGGCTCCTCGTGGTTGCCCTCGGCGCCCTTGAGGATCCCGGGCCAGCGCGCGTAGTGCTCCTGCACGACCGCGACGGCCAGGGCCTCCTTGTTCGTGTAGTGGAAGTACACCGCTCCCTTGGTCATCTCCGCGCGTTCGGCCACGTCCTGAAGGGTCACGGTCGCGTAGCCGCGCTCGGCGAAGAGCTCGGCGGCCGACTGGAGGATGTGCACCTTCGTGCGCCGGGCGCGCTCCTGCTTCGGTTCGCCGCGCTGCTTGGGCTCGGCGCCGCGCTGCTTCGGCTCGGTGCTCCGTCGCCTCGGTTCCGCGCTCCGGGGCGACTGCTCGCTTCGGGGTGTCGGTTCCGTGCTCCGGGGCGTCCGTTCGCTTCGGGGTGTCGCCATGCCTGTCCGCCTCTCTCGTTCCTACGCCTTGCAATATACATTCCCGAAGGTATATTTCTTGCTGCCGAGGGGCCACCGAGGTCCCTCGTCGCCACGATGTTCCACCTTGAGGGGGATAAGGATGTCCATCGGTGTGCTGCAGACCGTGTTATCCGTCGAGCCGCTCGCGCCCGTCGAGTCCCTGGAGCCGCTCATCCGGGAGGCCAAGGAAGAGCTGAGCTTCGACCGCACGATCTCCCGCAGGTTCGTGCACCGCGCCTCGGTGACCGAAGTCTTCCTCACCGACGCCGTCGTCGCCGGGCCCGACCGCTTCCTGGTCGGCGCGCAACTGCCCCGGAACCACGCGCTGTACCGCCCGGAGGAGACCGGGCAGGCCGACTTCATGCTCCTCGTCGAGACCGTCCGGCAGGCCGGCATCTTCCTGAGCCACCGCTACCACGACGTGCCGCTCGGCCACCACTTCATCTTCAAGGCCCTGTCCCTGCACATCAGCGACCCCGCCGCCCTCCGGGTCGGCTGCGGCCCGCTCGCGGCGGTCTTCGACATCAAGGTCGTGACGCCCGCCGGAGCGCGCAACCCGCGCCGCTTCGACGCCCGCTTCGACATGGTGATCGAGGTGGGCGGCCGGGAGTGCGCCCGCGCCTCCGCCGGCGTCGTCGTCATCGACGGCGTGCGGTACGGGCGGCTGCGGCAGCGCGGCCGGACCCCGCAGACCGCGATCCCGCAGGCCTTCGCGTACGGGGAGCCCGAGGGCGCCGCGGACGACCGGGCCGTCCTGTGCCCCGTACCCGCCGAGGAGGCCCTGACCAGGCCGGCCGGCACGCGGGAATGGCGGCTGCGCGTCGACCCCACCCACCCCGGCTACTTCGAGCACCCCTCGGACCACGTGCCCGGGATGCTGCTCCTGGAGGCCTTCCGGCAGGCGGCCCGGCGGACGGCGGGGGGTGCGGCGGCGCCGGCCACGCTGACCTCCCTGGACGCCGACTTCGCCGTCTTCGGCGAGCTCGCCGAGGCCGTGGCCGTCGAGGCCGCGCCGCTGGAGGACGGCCGGGTGCGGCTCTCCGCGGCCCAGGGAGGACGCGTCCTCGCCACGGCCGTCGCCCGGTGCGCGTGACAAGCAAGGCTCCCTGACGGACGAGCGTAGAAAGGCAGAAGGATGGAACTCCAGCACTTACGGGCCTTCCGCGAAGTGGCCCGGGAACTCAGCTTCACCCGCGCGGCCCACAACCTGCACTACTCCCAGCCCGCGGTGACCGCGCAGATCAAGGGCCTGGAAGAGGACATGGGAGCCTCGCTCTTCCAGCGGCGCGGCAACCGCTCCGTCGAGCTCACGCCGGCCGGCGCGCGGCTGCGTCCGCTGGCGGAACGGATCCTCGAACTGGTCGAGACGGCGCAGTACGAGATCGCCGACCCCGCCCCCACGGTGGTGGACCGGCGGATGGCACCGCAGGGCGGCATGACCGGCCGCTTCGCTGACGCCCGCCCCGCCGACCGCCCCCTCCTCGGCAGAGGAGGCAGAGCATGAGCCTCGCTCCCGCCAGGGCCGCCTTCTTCGACGTCGACGAGACCCTGATCACCTGCAAGAGCATGGCCTGCGTCCTCGCCCGGTACTGGGGGCACGGCGAGGTCGCCTCCCGCCGGCTCGCCGCGGCGCGCACCTCGCTCCAGCGCCAGATCCGCGAGGGCGTGCCCCGCGAGCAGGTGAACCGTTCCTTCTTCCGCTTCCTCGCCGGCAGTCACCTCGACGACCTGGAGGCCTCCGGCCGGGAGTGGTACGAGAAGGCCCGCGCCGGCGGGCTGTTGCACACCCCCGTGTACGAGGCGCTGTGCCGCCACCGGGACGCCGGCGACCTGGTCGTCCTCGTCTCCGGAGCCTTCTCCGCCTGCCTCGACCCGCTGGCCCGGGAGGTCGGCGCCGATCTCGTGGTGTGCACCGTGCCCGAGGTGACCTCGGAAGGCGTGCTCACCGGGGAGCTGTCGGGGCCGCCCATGATCGGCGAGCCCAAGGCCGAGGCCGCCCGCCGCATCATGACGGCCTTCGGCCTCGCCGCCGAGGAGTGTTTCGCGTACGCCGACGACGAGAGCGATCTGCCGCTGCTGCGCTCCGTCGGCCATCCGGTCCTGGTCGGCGACGGACCGGTCTCCGCGCCGCCGTCGGAGACGGCGTCCTGGTCCTGGCTGCCCGGCGCGGCGCCGGTGACCCCCGCCGACTCCCCGGCCGCATCCCCGGCGGCCGCGCGGCCCGCGCGCGCCCTGGCGCCACGGGCGGCTTGAGACACCGGGCCTTCGGTCTCCGGACCTTCAGGCACCGGAGCTTCAGGCTTCGGACCTTCAGGTACCGGCAGGCTGCGGACCTTCAGGCTCCGGACCGGGCGCGGACCTTCAGGCTCCGGACCGGGCGCGGACCTCTCCGCCGCCGCAGCCCGTCATGAACGCCTTGCCCGTCACGGACGTGATGCCCGCCAGGGGCGCCTTGCCCGTCACGGACGTCGTGCCCGTCACCGAAGCCCCGCCCTCTGCGAGAGCCCCGCCGCCACGGTGGCTCCGAGGGGATCCGTACGCCTCCGGCGGCGACGGAGCCCGCGCGAGCTGCGTGACCCGTGGACCTCCCCCCACCCCACGGGTTCCCGCCGCAGCGCCCGCGGAGGTCCCGTGACTCCCGCGAGTTCACCCCCACATGCATCGCCCACGGTTCAGTCGCCCCCGGTTCAGTCGCCGCGGGATCCCGACAACGCGGGCTCCAGAAGGTCCCACACCTCGCTCACCAGCTCGGCGGGACCGGTCGCGTCCGTCGCCGTCACCACGGCGGGGGCCCCGACGAGGAGGGCCACGACGAGCCGGGCCAGCAGGTCGGCCGAGTGGGCGGTGCGGACGGAACCTTCCTCCTGGCCCTTGCGGACGAGGAGGGCCACGACACGACAGAGCTCGCCGAGGGGGGCGGGCGAGGTCCCTTCGGCGAGGGCGGTGTCCATGACCAGGCGCAGTCCGGCGGCGAAGGGCACGTCCTCGTACACCCGGCGGGCGAGGCCGACGAGCAGTCTCCGCAGGGTGGGCAGTGCGGCGCCGCTCTCCTCCGCCTCGCCGGCGGCGGTGGCGAGGGCGTCGGCCCAGGCGGCCTCGAAGGAGCGGGTCAGTTCGCCCGCGAGATCGGCCTTCGAGGAGAAGTGCCCGTAGAGGGCTCCTTTGGTCAGTCCGGTGCGGGCCGTGATGTCGGCCAGGTTCGTCCCCGCGAATCCGTGCAGGGCGAACTCGGCGGCTGCCGCGCCGAGCACCAGGTCATAGGTCATGCGGGCCCTGTCCTGTTGCCTCACCGAGCGTCCGCCTCCTTCTGCTGTGGCTGCCCTCCATGGCTTTCATGACGGCCTCTCAGAAAATACCTTCCGGACCGAATCTTTTTCTACTCGCATCAGGACCACCACTGAACCTCCACGCAAAGGAGTACTCGTCATGACAGTCGTCGACGCCCCCGCCTTCGTCACGGCCGACCACCTGCGGGCCGCCGCCGCGCGCCACGCCGAGGAGGCGGAGCGGACCGGGCGGCTCCACCCCGAGGTCGTCGGGGCGATGACCGCCGTCGGTCTCGCCCGGCACTTCGTGCCCCGCCGCTGGGGCGGTACGGCCGGAGGCTTCGTCGAGCTGCTCGACACCGTCGCCGGAGCCGGTGCGGCCTGCGCCTCCACCGCCTGGTGCGCGGTGCTGCTCGCCGCCCACGGCCGCCTCGCCGCGCACCTTCCGTCCGAGGGGCAGCGCGAGGTGTGGGGCGACTCGCCCGACGTGCGCGTCGCGGCGGCGATCGTGCCCCCGGCCGGCCGGCTGGTCCGGGCGCCCGGCGGCTGGAGCCTGTCGGGGGAGTGGGCCTTCGCCAGCGGGATCGAGCACGCCGACTGGGTCCTCCTCGCCTCCCTCGACCACTCGGGGGCCGGGGCCCCCGCGTACCGGGTGCTCGCCGTGCCGCGCGAGGAGGTCGGGATCCGGCGGACCTGGGACGCGGTCGGGCTGCGCGCCACCGGCAGCCACAGCGTCACGGTCGACGGGGTGTACGTGCCCGAGCACCGCACCTTCCTCCGCGAAGCCCTCGTGGCCGGCGTCGCCGGCGCCGACGCGGCGCCCTGCCACCGGGTGCCGTACCAGCTGGTCGCCGCCCTCCTCTTCGCGCTGCCCGCGCTCGGCGCGGCGCGCGGGGCCCTGGACGCCTGGACCGGGCTCGTCGGCCCGCGCCGCCTCCCCGACGGGCGGCCGCTCACCGGCGACCCCACGGTCCAGCAGACCCTGGCCCGCTGCTCGGCGGAGATCGAGGCGGCCCGCCTGCTCCTGGAGACGGCGGCGACGAGAGCCGACGGCCGGGCGGCGGGGGAGACGGGGACCGCCTTCGGCCCGCGTGACGCGACGCTCGCCGCCGCCCTCGACCCGCGGGACCTGGTGGTTGCCGCCGCCCTCAACCAGCGGGACGTGGCGCTGGCCGTCGACCTCCTCACCGGTGCCGTCGAACGCCTGATGCGTACCGGCGGCGCCCGCGGCCTCCACGCCGGCGGCGGCCTGGAGCGCGCCTGGCGCGACATCCACGCGATCGCCGCCCACGCCGCCCTCCAGCCCGCCCCGGCGCCCGCCGCCTACGCGGCGACGGTCTTCCCGCCGGCCGTCTGACCGCCGCCGCCCCTGCCGGCGGGCGGCTGCGGGGGCACGCCGTTCCCGCGCCAGGCGGCGTAGATGCCGGCCACGGCGACGGCGATGCGGCCGGCGACCCCTGCGACCCCGGCGCGACGCCGCGAAGGACGAGGGCCGCGCCGGTGACGAGCACGGCGGGCCCGGCGCCCCCGGACTCGACCGCGGGGACTATACGTGCGATGTATACACCGCGCGTATAGTCGGGCCCATGGCACCGCCCACATCCACCCCCCTCGCCCCCCGCCTCCTCAAAGCGCTGATCGTCTCCACCCTCGGAGTCGCCGCCGCGCACCTGATCCTCTCCGACACGCTCTATCTCTCCTTCGCCGGTCAGGCCGCCTCCTCGCTCGGGGCCGGGCCCGGTTACTCCGCCGATCAGGCGTTCACCTCGGCGCTCATCAACACCTTCCTGGTCATGCCGGTGGTCCTGTGGATCGGGATGCTCGTCGCGGGGGAGCGGCGGGTGGGGTCGATGGTGCTCGTGGGGACGGTCGCCTGGGTCACCGCCGTCGGAAACGGCATCGACCTGATCGACGACGCCCCCGGCACCCTCCTCCCGTTCCGCTCCCTCGTCCTCGTCGTCGGAGTCACCGCCCTCGCCTCCCTCGTACGGAGGAGGAAGAGGCGCTAGGCCGCCTGGAGCGCGTCCACGACCACCATCCGGCGGACCCTGCGGGCCGGCAGGACCGAGGCCGCGACGCCCGTGAGGACGGTGGCCGCGAGGATCGCCAGGATCGTCAGGGCCGTACCGCCCGAGGAGGCCAGGGCTTCCAGCGGCGAGACGTGGCCCGCCAGGACGGAGCGGGCGGCCAGCGTCCCGTACAGCAGGCCGAGGAGAGTGCCGGCGAGCGCCCCGGTGAGCGCGAGCAGCACCGATTCCAGGGTCAGCATGCGGCGCAGCTGCTCGCCCGCGAGGCCGATCGCGCGGAGCATCCCGAACTCGCGGGTGCGTTCCTCCACCGTCAGCATCAGGGTGGCGGCGACGCCGAGCGCGGCGATCGCGATGGAGAAGCCGAGCAGGACGGTGACGACGAGCATCATCCGGTCGAGCAGGGAGCGGATGAGGTCGGCGTCGGAGCCGGTGTCGGCGATCCGGATCTCCGGGTGCGTGGCGAGCGCCCGCTCCACGGCCGCACGGGCCGCGTCGTGGCCGGTGTCGCCGGCCGGGTTGAGCAGCACGGTGGAGACCGTCGAGGCGTGCGGCGCGAGCCGGTCGAGGGTGGGGCCGGTGACGTACACCGCGGCCTCCGGGTAGAGGGAGACGGGGAGCGCCGCCGCGCCGGTCACGACCGTGAGCCGGGTGCCCGAGACGGTCAGTTCCCGGCGCTGGGCGAGGGCGATCGCCTCGCCGTCCTTCAGTGCGCGGGCCGCGCCGACGCCCTCCGCGTCCGGGTTGAGCCCGGCCGGGTCCGCGGCGGCGACGACCGTCTTCCGTCCGTCGACGGTGAGGGTCGCGGTACGGACCGGGGTGACGGTCAGCGCGCGTTCGGCGCGCAGCGCGGCGATCGCGTCGGCGGGCACCCGGCCGGTGTCCGTGTCGAGGGCGAAGACGGCCGGCATGCGGCTCGCGAGCATGCTGTCCAGGCCGCCCCCGGCCGCGCCGATCGCGGTCACGGCGGAGACGGCGACGGTCACGCCGACGAGCATCGCGGAGGAAGCGGCGGCGGTCCGGCGGGCGTCGGCCCGCAGCTGCTGCACGGACAGCCTGCCGACCGTGCCGAACGGGCGGCGCAGTGCGAGCCCGAGCAGTCCGACGAGCGGGGGCAACAGGTACCGGGCGTACCGGAGTACGGCGAAGAACGTGAGGATCGCGCCGAGCGTCACCAGCAGGAGGGAGAGCGGCGAGCCGCCGAACGCCCCGAGCACGAGCAGTCCCGCACCGGCCACGAGCATCAAGACCGACACGGCCTCGCGGACGGCGCGGCTGCCCGGCTCCGGCAGCTTCGCCGAGCCGCTCGCGGCGAGCGCGGCGACCGGCGGCACGGCCGCCGCGGCCCGTGCCGGCTTGCGGACCGCCCACAGGGTGAGCAGGACGCCGAAGACCCCGGCGAGGGCGAACGTCCACGGGCCCGGCACGAGGGAGACCTCGATCGGGCCGAGGTCGGCCAGGCCGTTGATCACGGTCGTGCCGAGCGCGCAGGCCGCGGCGCCCGCCACGAGCCCGGCGGTGGAGGCGAGCGCGCCGAGCATCAGGCCCTGGCGGCGGATGATCCGGAGGAGCTGGTCGCGGTCGGTGCCGACGCAGCGCAACAGGGCGAGCTGGCGGGCGCGTTGGGCGAGGACGACGGAGAAGGTGTTGGTGACGACCATGCGGGCCACGGCCATCGCGATGAGGACGAAGGACAGGGCGGCGGTCATGACGACCGCGTGCAGGGTCCTGGCGCCCTGGAGGGCGTTGCCCACGGCGCCGTCGTGGGTGTACGCGGACACCGTGCCGCCCAGCGCCTTCCTGGCCGCCTTCGCCACCGCGAGCGGGTCCGCGCCCTGGGCCACGGAGAGGTCGAGGTGGGTGGCCCGTACTCCCGTCGCGTACGTCTTCACCTGCGCGTACGGGACACCGATCGCGGGCTGCGAGCCGAGGGCCGCCGAGGCGGAGGTGTCGAGGAGGCCGGTGAGCCGGACGTCCGCTGTGCCGCCGTCGGCCCGCGTGACCCGTACGGTGCCGCCGGGCGCCGCGCCGACGCGTTCCGCGCTGTCCCGGTCGAGGACGACCTCGCCCGGGCCCTCGGGCCAGCGGCCCGCGTCGAGGCGCTGCCAGCGGAGGGCCGGGTCGGCGGCGATCGAGGTGACCAGGGCGCGGTCGTCGAGGGGACGACCGGAGGGAGCGATCACGTTGGCGTGACCGGCGAGGCGCTCCGCCACCGACGTCACCTCCGGTACGCGTGCGGCGCGGGCCGCCGCGCCGGCGGGCAGCGACCCGTCGGTGCCGTCCGGGACGACCTGGACGGCGGCGTCGCCGACGTCGGCCGCGGCGGACTGCTCGTACGACTGGACGAGGGCGCCCGCGCCGCCGACGGAGAGCACGAGGAACGCCACGCCGACGGCGACGGCCGAGCCGGTGAGGACGAGACGGCGCAGCTGGGCGCGGAAGTCCTTGAGGGTGAAGGTGAGGAGTGACGGGGGCATGGTGTCCACGCTAGGAGGGGGGAGGGGGCGAACACGGCCCCGCGGAGGGGGATTCGCCGTCATCCCGAAGACGCCCAGGGGGCGCCCGGCGTACCTCTCGGGGATGACCACCGCCACCTCCGTGTGGGCAATCGTCCCCTCCCCCCTCCTAGCGTGGGGGACCCCCACGCCCTTGCGGAACGCCTGCCCACAACGGGCGGGGCGCCGCCCCGGCGGAACGCATGCCCACAACGCGCGTAACGAACAAAGCAAGCACGCTTGATTGTTTCTGGTCTCGCTGGCATGCTCCTGCGCGAAGGCCCGTGACCGCCCGTCCCCCGAGGGGAGCGCACCGTGTCCGACCCCGTCGACGTCCTCGACGACCTGCGCGACGAGAGCGAGGAACTCGACGCTCTTGTCGCAGAGTTGATCGAGGAGCAGTGGGGCGCCCAGACCCCCGCCCCCGGCTGGACGATCGCCCATCAGATCGCCCACCTCGCCTGGACCGACCACGCCGCCCTCCTCGCCGCCACCGACGCCGACGCCTTCGCCGCCGAGACCGCGAAGGCCGTCGCCGCCCCCGACCGCTGGGTCGACGAGGGCGCCGAGGAAGGCGCCAAGGTGCCGCCCGCCGAGCTCCTCGCCCGCTGGCGCACCGGCCGCGAGCAGCTCCAGGAGGCCCTGCGCGCCGTCCCGCCCGGGGCCAGGTTCCCCTGGTACGGGCCGCCGATGAGCGCCCCCGCCATGGCCACCGCCCGGCTGATGGAGACCTGGGCGCACGGCCAGGACGTCGCCGACACCCTGAACATCGTCCGCACGCCCACCGCCCGGCTCCGGCACGTCGCCTGGATCGGCCACCGGGCCCGCGACTACGCCTTCCTGGTGCGGGGCATCCCGGCGCCCGCCGAGCCGTTCCGCGTCGAACTGGAAGCACCCGACGGCGGGTTGTGGACGTACGGCCCCGAGGGCGCCGCCCAGCGCGTCACCGGACCGGCCCTCGACTTCTGTCTGCTCGTCACCCAGCGCCTCCACCGCGACGACACCGCCCTGGTCGCCGAGGGCGCGGACGCCGAGCGCTGGCTCGGCATCGCCCAGGCCTTCGCGGGCCCGGCAGGTGGCGGCCGCGCACCGCACGGAGCCCCGGAATGATCCGTATCGGCAACGCCTCCGGCTTCTACGGCGACCGCTTCGACGCCGTCCGCGAGATGCTCACCGGCGGTGAACTCGACGTCCTCACCGGCGACTACCTCGCCGAGCTCACCATGCTCATCCTCGGCCGCGACCAGCTCAAGGACCCCACGGCCGGGTACGCGAAGACCTTCCTGCGCCAGATGGAGGAGGGCCTCGGCCTCGCCCACGAGCGCGGCGTCCGGATCGTCGCCAACGCGGGCGGCCTCAACCCCGCCGGCCTCGCCGACGCCCTGCGCGCCCTCGCCGCCCAGCTCGGCCTGCCGACCCGGATCGCGCATGTCGAGGGCGACCTGCTGCCCGCCCGCGACGGCGCCCTCACCGCCAACGCCTACCTCGGCGGCGCCGGCATCGCCGCCTGCCTCGCCGCGGGCGCCGACGTCGTCGTCACCGGCCGCGTCACCGACGCCGCCCTCGTCACCGGGCCCGCGCAGTGGCACTTCGGCTGGGGCCCGGAGGCGTACGACGAGCTCGCGGGCGCGGTCGTCGCCGGGCACGTCCTGGAGTGCGGCACCCAGGCCACCGGCGGCAACTACGCTTTCTTCCGGGGCCATGACGTGCGCCGCCCCGGCTTCCCGGTCGCCGAACTCCACGCCGACGGGTCCTCCGTCATCACCAAGCACCCGGGCACCGGCGGCCTCGTCGACGTCGGCACGGTCACCGCCCAGCTCCTCTACGAGACCGCCGGCGCCCGCTATGCGGGACCCGACGTGACCGCCCGCCTCGACTCCGTACGGCTCACCCAGGACGGCCCCGACCGGGTCCGCGTCGAGGGCGTACGGGGAGAGGCCCCGCCTCCCGCCCTCAAGGTCGGGCTCAGCAGGCTCGGCGGCTTCCGCAACGAGGTCGTCTTCGTCCTCACCGGCCTCGACATCGAGGCCAAGGCGGACCTGCTCCAGGAGCAGATCGCCGACGCCCTCGCGAAGAACCCGCCCGCCGAGGTCCGCTGGGAACTCTCCCGCACCGACCGCCCCGACGCGGCTACCGAGGAGACCGCGAGCGCCCTGCTCCGTCTCGTCGTCCGCGACCGGGACCCCGACAAGGTCGGCCGCACCGTCACCGGGGCCGCCGTCGAACTGGCCCTCGCGAGCTACCCCGGCTTCCACGTCACCGCCCCGCCCGGCAAGGGCGCCCCCTACGGGGTCTTCGAGAGCACGTACGTGCCCCAGGGCGAGGTCCCGCACACGGCGGTCCTCCCCGACGGGACCCGCAGGGAGCTCCCCGTACCCCCGAGGACCCGCGGCCTGGTACCCGTACCCGACCCGGACCTCCCACCGCCGCTCCCCGAGGGGCCCACCCGGAGAGCACCCCTCGGCCGGATCGCCGGGGCCCGCAGCGGCGACAAGGGCGGCGACGCGAACGTCGGCGTGTGGGTGCGGACGGAGGAGGAGTGGCGCTGGCTGGCCCACACCCTGACCGTGGAGAAGGTGAAAGAACTCCTCCCGGAGACACGTGACTTGGAAGTTGTGAGGCATTTGCTGCCGAACCTGCGGGCCCTCAACTTCACGATTGCCGGACTGCTCGGCGATGGCGTCGCCTCGCAGTCCCGCTTCGATCCTCAAGCCAAGGCCTTGGGCGAATGGCTTCGTTCCCGGCGCTTGGACGTACCGGAGGAACTGCTTTGAACCCTCTCCCTCGGCGAGCGAGGGAGATTCCTGGCTCACGCTGCTCGGTTGCTCAGCAAGCATCCGAGTCTGACGCGATCAGTGCCAGTCGGGTTGGAACCAGCCCGATTTCCCCAAACGAGGAGGTTGTTGTGCCAGCTTGGTTCTCGCGAAGCACAACGCGACTTTACCACCGGGCGCAGGGGGTTCAGTGACCTTCATCACTTCCGCCCTCGACACCGGCGGGCCCGACCACGCCGCCCACCGCGCGGCCATGCTGGACAAGCTCGCCGCCCTCGACGCCGAACACGCCAAGGCGCTCGCCGGCGGCGGCGAGAAGTACACCGCCCGCCACCGGAAGCGCGGCAAGCTCCTCGCCCGCGAGCGGATCGAGCTGCTCGTCGACCCGGACAGCCCGTTCCTCGAACTCTCCCCGCTCGCCGCCTGGGGCAGCGACTACACCGTCGGGGCTTCCCTGGTGACCGGCATCGGGGTCGTCGAGGGCGTCGAGTGCCTGATCACCGCCAACGACCCGACCGTGCGCGGCGGCGCCTCCAACCCGTGGACGCTGAAGAAGGCCCTGCGGGCCAACGAGATCGCGTACGCCAACCGGCTGCCCGTCATCTCGCTCGTCGAGTCCGGCGGCGCCGACCTGCCCTCCCAGAAGGAGATCTTCATCCCGGGCGGGGCGCTCTTCCGCGACCTCACCCGGCTCTCCGCCGCCGGCATCCCGACGATCGCGGTCGTCTTCGGGAACTCGACGGCGGGCGGCGCCTACGTCCCCGGCATGTCCGACCACGCCGTGATGATCAGGGAGCGGTCGAAGGTGTTCCTCGGCGGGCCGCCGCTGGTGAAGATGGCGACGGGCGAGGAGAGCGACGACGAGTCGCTCGGCGGCGCCGAGATGCACGCCCGCACCTCCGGTCTCGCCGACCACTACGCCGTCGACGAGGCCGACGCGATCCGCCAGGCCCGCCGGATCGTCGCCCGTCTCAACCACCGCAAACACCATGCGGACCCGGGCCCGGTGGAGCCGCCGAAGTACGACGAGGAAGAACTCCTCGGGATCGTCCCCGGCGACCTCAAGACGCCCTTCGACCCGCGCGAGGTGATCGCCCGGATCGTCGACGGCTCGGACTTCGACGAGTTCAAGCCGCTGTACGGGACGTCGCTGACCACGGGCTGGGCGCGGCTCCACGGCTATCCGGTCGGCATCCTCGCCAACGCGCAGGGCGTCCTGTTCTCCGCGGAGTCGCAGAAGGCCGCCCAGTTCATCCAGCTCGCCAACCAGCGCGACATCCCGCTCGTCTTCCTCCACAACACCACCGGCTACATGGTCGGCAAGGAGTACGAGCAGGGCGGCATCATCAAGCACGGCGCGATGATGATCAACGCGGTGTCGAACTCCCGCGTGCCCCACCTCTCCGTCCTCATGGGGGCGTCGTACGGAGCCGGGCACTACGGCATGTGCGGCCGCGCCTACGACCCGCGCTTCCTCTTCGCCTGGCCGAGCGCGAAGTCCGCCGTCATGGGCCCGCAGCAGCTCGCCGGTGTCCTCTCCATCGTGGCGCGCGCCTCCGCCGCCGCGAAGGGACAGCCGTACGACGACGAGGCCGACGCCGGGCTGCGCGCCCTGGTGGAGGCGCAGATCGAGTCCGAGTCGCTGCCGATGTTCCTCTCCGGCCGGCTCTACGACGACGGGGTCATCGACCCCCGCGACACCCGCACGGTCCTCGGACTGTGCCTCTCCGCGATCCACACGGCACCGGTCGAGGGCGCGCGCGGCGGCTTCGGCGTCTTCCGAATGTGAGGCACTGATGATGCAGACCGTACTGGTCGCGAACCGGGGCGAGATCGCCTGCCGGGTCTTCCGCACCTGCCGTGAGCTGGGCATCTCCACCGTCGCCGTGTACTCCGACGCGGACGCGGGCGCGCTGCACGTCCGGGAGGCCGACGCGGCGGTACGACTGCCGGGGGCCGCGCCCTCGGAGACGTACCTGCGCGGCGATCTGGTCGTGAAGGCGGCGCTCGCGGCGGGCGCCGACGCCGTCCACCCCGGGTACGGCTTCCTCTCCGAGAACGCCGACTTCGCGCGCGCCGTGACCGACGCCGGCCTGATCTGGATCGGCCCGCCGCCGGAGGCGATCGAGGCGATGGCGTCGAAGACCCGGGCGAAGGAACTCCTCGGGATCGAGCCGCTCACGGACATCACCGAGGCCGATCTGCCCGTCCTGGTGAAGGCGGCGGCGGGCGGCGGCGGCCGGGGCATGCGGATCGTACGGGAACTCTCTTCTCTGGAAGGTGAGTTGCGGGCGGCTTCGGCCGAGGCGGCGAGCGCGTTCGGGGACGGCGAGGTGTTCGTCGAGCCGTACGTGGAGAACGGCCGGCACGTCGAGGTGCAGCTCCTCTGCGACACCCACGGCACGGTCTGGGCGCTCGGCACCCGCGACTGCTCCCTCCAGCGCCGGCACCAGAAGGTGATCGAGGAGGCGCCCGCGCCCGGTCTGCCCGCCGCGCTCGAAGCGCAGCTCCTCGACACGGCCGTCCGGGCCGCGAAGGCCGTCGGGTACGTGGGCGCGGGCACGGTCGAGTTCCTCGTCGCGGGCGGGCGGGCGCACTTCCTGGAGATGAACACCCGCCTCCAGGTCGAGCACCCGGTGACGGAGGAGGTGTACGGGGTCGACCTGGTCGGGCTCCAGCTCGCCGTCGCCGAGGGCCACCCGCTTCCCCCCGAGCCCCCGGCCCCGCGCGGCCACGCGGTCGAGGCCCGGCTCTACGCCGAGGACCCGGCGCGGGGCTGGGCCCCGCAGACGGGCGTCCTGCACCGCTTCGAGGTCGCCGGGGGCGTGCGCGTCGACACCGGATACGCCTCGGGGGACACGATCGGCGTCCACTACGACCCGATGCTCGCGAAGGTGATCGTCCACGCCCCGACCCGGGAGGCGGCCCTCCGCAAGCTCGCCCACACCCTGGAGCGGGCGGTGGTCCACGGCCCGGTCACCAACAGGGACCTGCTGGTCGCGTCGCTCAGGCACCCGGAGTACGCGTCGCAGGGGGCTCTCGACACGGGCTTCTACGACCGGAACCTGCCCGCGCTGACGACCCCGGCGCAGGGCGGGGAGTACGCGGCGGTGGCGGCGGCCCTCGCCGAGGCGTCGTCCCGCAGGAGCCGCTTCGGCGGTGGCTGGCGCAATCTCCGCTCGCAGGACGAGACGAGGACGTACGGGGACCACGAGGTCCGCTACCGGCCGACGAGGGACGGAGGCTACGAGGTCACGTCGCCGGAGGGCGTACGCGTGGTGCAGGCCGGGCCCGGCTCCGTGAGCCTGGAAGTGGCGGGAGTCGTCCGGCACTTCGAGGTCGCCGCGTACGAGGACACCGTCCACGCGGGCGGCCACCGCCTCACCGTCCGGCCCCGCTTCACCGACCCGCGCGACCAGTCGGCACCCGGCTCCCTGCTCGCCCCGATGCCCGGCACCGTCGTCCGGGTCGCGGACGGCCTCGCCGTCGGCGACCGGGTCACCGCCGGACAGCCGCTGCTCTGGCTGGAGGCCATGAAGATGGAGCACCGGGTCGTCGCCCCCGCCTCCGGCACGCTCACCGCACTCCACGCCGTGCCCGGCCGCCAGGTCGAGGTGGGCGCCCTGCTCGCCGTCGTACAGGAAGCCGTACAGGAAGCCGTACCGGAAGCCGTGCAGCAAGCCGTACCGGAAGCCGTACAGGAACACGCCCCGTCCGAAGCACAGGAGGAAGACCCCGCATGAGCACCCTCATCGATTCCCCCGAGCACACCGCGCTGCGCGCCGCCGTCTCCGCGCTCGGCCACCGCCACGGCCCCGGCTTCGACCGGGCCGAGCTGTGGGCCGAGGCGGGCAAGCTCGGCTACCTGGGCGTGAACCTCCCCGAGGAGTACGGCGGCGGGGGCGGCGGCATGGCCGAGCTGTCGATCGTCCTGGAGGAGGCGGGCGCGGCCGGCGCGCCGCTGCTCATGATGGTCGTCTCGCCCGCGATCTGCGGCACGGTCATCGCCCGCTTCGGGACGGAGGAGCAGAAGCGGGCGTGGCTGCCGGGGCTCGCGGACGGTTCGAGGACGATGGCGTTCGGGATCACGGAGCCCGACGCGGGCTCGAACTCGCACCGCATCACGACCACGGCCACGCGCACGGAGGAGGGCTGGGTCCTGAACGGGCGGAAGGTCTTCGTCTCGGGCGTGGACATCGCGGATGCGACGCTGATCGTGGGCCGCACGTCGGACGCCCGCACGGGCAGCCTGAAGCCCTGCCTCTTCATCGTCCCGCGCGACGCCCCCGGTTTTGAGCGCCGTCACATCGAGATGGAACTGGACGCGAACGAGAAGCAGTTCGAGCTGACCCTCGACGATGTGCACCTCCCCTCCGAGGCGCTGGTCGGCGACGAGGACGCGGGGCTGCTGCAGCTCTTCGCGGGCCTGAACCCGGAGCGGATCATGACGGCGGCCTTCGCGATCGGAATGGGCCGGTACGCCCTCGCGCAGGCGGTGAAGTACGCGAAGGAGCGCCAGGTCTGGAAGGCCCCGATCGGCGCCCACCAGGCCATCGCCCACCCGCTCGCCCAGGCCCACATCGAGCTCGAACTGGCCCGCCTGATGATGGCGAAGGCGGCGCACCTCTACGACGCGGGCGACGACATGGGCGCGGGCGAGGCCGCGAACATGGCGAAGTACGCGGCGGCGGAGGCCTGCGTGAAGGCCGTGGACACCGCCGTCCACACCCTCGGCGGCAACGGCCTCACCAAGGAGTTCGGCCTGGCCCGCCTGGTCACGGCGGCCCGGGTGGCGAGGATCGCGCCCGTCAGCCGGGAGATGATCCTGAACTACGTCTCCCACCAGACGCTGGGCCTGCCCAAGTCGTACTGAGCGAGCCGGGGGTCCTCGCGCTCCTCGGGCAGGGCGGCGACCTCGTCGATCCACTGCCGGACCTTCGCCTCGAAGTCGACCTGGCCGACCTCGTGGTGGGCGGCCGTGACGTACGCGCAGGGCGGCTTCTCGTTCCATCTCTTCTGGAAGAAAGCCGCCTTGCGGACGTAGATCTCGCTCCCCACCGCGTTGGTGTGGAAGGTGACCTCCAGGTGCTGCGGGCGGTCCGAGCGGGTCGCGGCCTGCGAGTCGATCAGGCGGAAGCTCTGCCGCAGGGAGAAGTGGCGCTCGGCGCGCGGAATGTCGCCCAGTTCGTCGATCTGCGCGCTGCTGCAGCTGTAGCCCGCGGCGGCGAAGGCGTCGAGGACGGTCTCGTGCAGCGGCGTCGCGCCGACGCGCAGGGGGTCGCTGTCCGTCCGTTCCTCGATGCCGTCGGCCTCGACCTCGGTGTACGCGGCCAGCCGCACCCCGTCGAGCCGCTTCCCGTGCACCTCGGAGACGGGGGTCTCCCACTTCAGCCGGTACTCGAGCGACACCCGCCGCTCCTGGCCCTTCCCGACGGTGAGCGTGCCGGTGCCGAGGAAGAGCGAGAACACGTAGCCCGAATCCGTGTCCACCTCTGCGTTCTTGCCGAGCGCGGGCGACGTGTTGGCGACGAGCTTCACCTTCACGACCCGAACCCGCACGTCACGTTCGGGTGCGCGCAGCACGACCTCTCCGCGCAGCAGGCCGCCCGGCTGCACCGGCTCGTCGGGTATGACGGTGTCGACCATCAACGGAATCCCGCTGCTGTCCCCGCCCTTGCCCCACAGTCTCTTGAACACCATGGGCGCAGGCTAACGGCCGTCGGCTCCGCGGGGTACGCCCCGCTTCTGGCACAGTCCGGAGTCGATTCCGTACAGAGGGGCATCAGTTGTGAACATTCTGTGTACGATCCGGGTCACTTGACTACCGCTCAGGAGCCTCCGTGTACCCGCCGCCCCACCCGTACCAGCCCGCCCCGATGCCCGTCCGGCGGCGCTGGTGGCAGCATCCCGCCCTGATCATCACCCTGTTGGTGATCCTCCCGCCGGCGGGCATAGCCCTGACCTGGACGAGCCGGTGGGGTCGGACGCAGAAGATCGTCGCGACCGTCCTGTCGGGCCTGTGGTTCCTGCTGTTCGCCCTGAGCGACCCGCCGGAGGAGAAGGGCGGGACCGACCCCAAGCCGGCCACCTCGGCCACGGCGACCCCCACGCCCGGGGCCACCACCGAGCCGACCCCGACGACGGCTCCCACGACGGAGCCCACGCCGACGCCCGAGCCCACGTCCGCGACGCCCGTGCCGACGACCGAGGCGCCGACGCCCACCCCCACGCCCAAGCGCACCCCGGCGCCGCGCCCGTCGACCCAGCAGCCGGAGACCGCCGAACCCAGCGCGACGGCAGACGAGTCGAACGTCTACTACGAGAACTGCACGGCCGTCCGCGCCGCCGGCGCCGCCCCCATCCACCGAGGCGACCCGGGCTACAGCAGGAAGCTGGACCGCGACGGCGACGGCGTGGCCTGCGAGGGCTGAGCCACGCCGAGACGTTCTCCGACGGCCCGCTCCTCCTCGGAGGGCGGGCCGTCGGCCGTCCCCCGAATCATGCAAGCATGCTTGATTGTTTTCCGGGGTACTGACAAGGTCTCCCCAAGTACCGCCCGCAGCAGCGATCCTGAGCAGCGATCCTGGCGATCACCTTCCACCTCTCCCAGGGGGCCAGCATGGTGTTCCACAGCGCGTACGAGCCCGTTCCCACCGTCTCCCTCCCCATCCACGACGCCGTCCTCGGGCGCGCCGCCGCATGGGCGGACACGCCCGCGCTGATCGACGGGGCCGGGGAGCTCAGCCTCACGTACGGGCAGGTCGACGCGTTCCACCGGAAGGTCGCCGCCGGGCTCGCCGAGGCCGGGGTGCGGAAGGGCGACGTCCTCGCCCTGCACAGCCCCAACACCGTGCTGTTCCCCATCGCCTTCTACGCCGCCACGCGCGCGGGTGCCGCCGTCACCACCGTCCATCCGCTCGCCACGCCCGAGGAGTTCGCCAAGCAGCTCCGCGACTCCTCCGCACGGTGGATCGTGACCGTGTCCCCGCTGCTCGCCGCCGCCCGCGCCGCCGCCGAACTCGCCGGCGGGATCGAGGAGATCCTCGTCTGCGACCGGGCCGACGAGGGGGAGGGCGTGCGGTCGCTCCAGGACTTCCTCGGCTCCACCGGGCCCGTACCCGATGCCGACCTCGACCCCGAGCAGGACGTGGCGGCGCTGCCGTACTCCTCGGGGACCACCGGCACACCCAAGGGCGTGATGCTCACCCACGCCTCCATCGCCACCAACCTGGCGCAGCTGGAGCCCGTCATCCCGATGGGCCCCGGCGACCGGATCCTCGCCGTCCTCCCCTTCTTCCACATCTACGGGCTCACCGCCCTCATGAACGCGCCCCTCCGCTCCGGCGCCACCGTCGTCGTCCTGCCCCGCTTCGAGCTCGACACCTTCCTCGGCGCCATCCAGAAGCACCGCATCAACGGGCTGTACGTCGCCCCGCCGATCGTCCTCGCCCTCGCCAAGCACCCGGCCGTCGCCGACTACGACCTGTCCTCCCTGGAGTACATCGTCAGCGCCGCCGCCCCCCTCGACGCCGCCCTCGCCGAGGCCTGCTCGGCCCGGCTCGGCCTCCCGCCGGTCAGCCAGGCCTACGGGATGACGGAGCTGTCGCCCGGCACCCACGTCGTCCCGCTCGACGCCCCGGCGCCCCCGCCCGGCACCGTCGGCAGGCTCCTGCCCTCCACCGAGATGCGGATCCTCTCCCTCGACGACCCCGCCAAGGACGCCGCGCCCGGCGAGGAGGGCGAGATCGCCATCCGCGGCCCCCAGGTCATGAAGGGCTACCTCGGCCGCCCCGACGCCACCGCCGCCATGATCGACACCGACGGCTGGGTGCACACCGGCGACATCGGCCGCGTCGACGGGGACGGCTGGCTCTTCGTCGTCGACCGCGTCAAGGAACTCATCAAGTACAAGGGCTTCCAGGTCGCCCCCGCCGAACTCGAAGCGCTCCTCCTCACCCACGAGGGCATCGCCGACGCCGCCGTCATCGGCGTCACCGACACCGACGGCACCGAGATCCCCAAGGCCTTCGTCGTCCGCCAGCCCGCCGCACCCGGCCTCACCGCCGAGGACGTCATCGCCCACGTCGCCGCCCGGGTCTCCCCGTACAAGAAGGTCCGCGCCGTGGAGTTCATCGACACCGTGCCCCGGGCAGCGTCCGGGAAGATCCTCCGAAGGGAACTGAGGGACCGCGCATGAGCCAGCCGCTGATCGACGTCACCGAGGAGCGGGGCATCACCACCCTCGCCCTGGACTCCCCGCACACCCGCAACGCGCTCTCCGCCCCGCTCGTCGCCGAACTCGCCGACGCGCTCACCGCCTGCGGCAAGGACCCGGCCGTCCGGGCCGTCGTCCTCACCCACACCGGCTCCACGTTCAGCGCCGGCGCCGACCTGAAGGCCCCGCCCAGCCCGTACGCCTTCGTCGACCTGCTCCGGCAGATCGTCGAGCTCCCGAAACCCGTCGTCGCCCACGTCACCGCCGGCAGCCACACCCGCGCCGGCGGCCTCGGCCTGCTCGGCGCGGCCGACATCGTGGTGGCGGGGGAGGGAGCGGACTTCGCGCTCACGGAGGTACGGATCGGGGTCGCGCCCGCCGTCATCTCGCTCACCCTGCTCCCCCGGCTGGAACCGCGCGCGGCCGCCCGGCACTACCTTACGGGCGAGCGGTTCGGGGTCCGCGAGGCCGTCGCGATGGGTCTGGTGACGGCCGGGGCGGAGGAACTCGACACCATCCTCGACTCCCTCCGCGCCGGCTCCCCGCAGGGCCTGCGGGAGGCGAAACGACTGGTCACCGCTAGAGTCCTGGAGACCTTCGAACGCGACGCGGAGGACCTGGTGCAGAGGTCGGCCACGCTCTTCGCCTCCGCCGAGGCGCGCGAGGGGATGACGGCCTTCCTCGAACGACGGGACCCCGCATGGCGGCTCTGACCGCGCCCAAGCCCGACCGGAACCCCAAGCAGGACCGCAGCCGTGCCACCCGGCAGCGGCTGCTCGAAGCCGCCGTGTCCTGCCTCGCCGAGCACGGCTGGGCCGGCTCCACGGTCGCCGTCGTCGCCGAACGCGCCGGCGTCTCCCGGGGCGCCGCCCAGCACCACTTCCCCACCCGCGAGGACCTGTTCACGGCGGCGGTCGAGTACGTCGCCGAGGAGCGTTCGCAGGCGCTGCGGGCGGTCCGCACGGACGACCGCGAACAGGCCGTCGCCGCCCTCGTCGGCCTCTACACCGGGCCCCTCTTCCGGGCCGCGCTCCACCTGTGGGTCGCCGCGTCCGGCGAGGAGCAGCTCCGCGAGCGGGTCACCGAGCTGGAGGCCCGCGTCGGCCGCGAGTCCCACCGCGTCGCCGTCGAGGTCCTGGGCGCCGACGAGTCACGGCCCGGCGTCCGCGAGACCGTCCAGGGCCTCCTGGACATGGCCCGCGGCCTGGGCCTCGCCACCCTCCTGACGGACGACCGCGCCCGCCGGGAACGGGTGGTGTCCCAGTGGGCGCGGCTGGTGAGCGAGGCGCTGAGCGACTAGGGCCGGTCCTTCGGATCGGGCCCGCGACCCGGCATGCCCCGAAAGACAGGCCCTGGAGGCCAGGGGGCGGCCCGGATCAGACGCCCGGAATGGCGCGCGCCCGGAAGGCGTCCCGTACGGCCGCGGCGGCCTGCGTCCCGTACATCTTCTGCGCCGTCGCGACCGTCGTCAGGGCCGCGTCCTTGAAGCTGGTGTCGGCGGCGAAGCCGAACTGCGCGTTCACGATGATCCGGTCGGCCGTGCGGGCGCCGAGCTTGTTCCGGATGTCGAAGAGCGCGCGGGACCAGATCTCGCCGTCCGCGTGCACCTCGCCCGCCCAGTCCGCGTAGGTCTTGGTGCCGTCGATCCGGCGCAGGCAGTGCGGGGCCGCGCTGTAGCCGGTCGAGTCCCAGTCGGCGACGCAGGCCAGGTCGGTCTTCATCGGCCAGCCGTACTTGGAGACCGCGTTCGTGCCGACCTCCACCGCCAGGTAGTCGCCGAAGGCCTCGCCGATCGCGCCGGCCTCCGCGGAGGTGCCGAAGCCGGGGACCTGGGCGTTGTGCACCGCGTGGCCGTACTCGTGGACGATCACCTCGGCGTCCTCGGCGTCGTCCACGCCGCCCTTGCCGAAGCGGATCTCGGCCTTCTTGTCGGTGAAGAAGGAGTTGTCGGCACCCCACTGGTTGAGGCGGACCGGCTGCACCCGGTCGTTCGCCCCGCGCAGCTCGGAGCCGAAGCCGAGGCCCTGGAGGTACTCCTGCGCCTCGTTGACCCAGAAGTACGCCATGACCTGCTCGAACTCGTCGTCCGAGCGGTCGAACGAGGCGGCGTCGGCCGCCTTCGCGGGGTTGCCGGTCTCCGAGCGGACGGCGGCCCACTTCCCCGACAGGGCGCCGCTCGCGTCGAGGTTGCGGAGCGCGACCGTGGCGTACGCGGACGCGGGGACGTCGCTCACCGCGTCCTTGTGGTCGGTGAGGGACTGGTCGCCCGAGGACTGGACCGGGTTCACCATGAAGACGCGGGCCTGCGGCGCGGTGGCCGCGGAGGCCCCCGCGGACGGGAGCAGCGCCGCGGTGGCGGTGGCCACGGTGACGGCGGCCGCGGCGACCAGGCCACGAGAGGTGCGGCGGGTCATGGACATCCTCCTGCGATGGGATGCTGCGACGGGAAGCATGGCGTGTACGCAACATGCGTGGCGGCGATCTTCGCGTAGACCCGCCACTTTGAACAGACTTTGAGCCATCCAGGAGCCGGACGTGACGCGGGCCACAGTCGCCCGCTCACGCCCGCAGTACGCTGACTCCATGCCTCTGCTCGTACGCCGTCGCCACGTGGACTACGTCCGCGTCACGAGCATGGGCTGTCGCCGCTCCGCCTGACCTTCCGGGGTACCACTCCACACCCCTGCGGTCCCTCGTCCGAGCCCCAAGCCGACCGGCACCCGTGGCCCCCGCCCCACCCTTGGCGGCCGCCCCGGGCACCCGTACACCCCGCGGATGCATACATGACGAACAGCTCGTACTCCTCGCAGCTCCCCATCGTCGATCTCTCGGCCGCAGACCGAGACCCCCAGGCCCGGAAGCTGCTCCACGCACAGCTCCACTCGGCCGCCCACGACGTGGGTTTCTTCCAGCTCATCGGGCACGGCATCACCCAGGCCGAGACCCAGGCCCTGACCTCGGCCATGCACGCCTTCTTCGCCCTGCCCGAGGCCGACCGGCTCGCCCTGGACAACATCAACTCGCCGCACTTCCGCGGCTACACGCGCATCGGCGACGAGCGCACCGCCGGCGCCCGCGACTGGCGCGACCAGCTCGACATCGGCGCCGAGCGGCCCGCGCGCGAACCGGCGCCCTGGGAAGCCCCGTACTGGTGGCTCGAAGGCCCCAACCAGTGGCCCGCCGCGCTCCCCGAGCTCCGTACGGCCGCCCTGCACTGGATCGACCGCCTCAGCGGCGTCGCCGAGCGGCTCCTCCACGAGCTGCTCGCCTCCATCGGCGCGCCCGAGGACTTCTACGACGACATCTTCGGCCCGCGCGCCCACCCGCACCTCAAGCTGGTGCGCTACCCGGGCAGCAGCGGCGAGGGCGACGACCAGGGCGTCGGCGCGCACAAGGACTACGGCTTCCTCACCCTGCTGCTCCAGGACCAGGTCGGCGGGCTCCAGGTGCAGCGCGAGGACGGGATGTTCCACGACGTGCCGCCGCTGCCGGGAGCCTTCGTCGTCAACCTGGGCGAGCTGCTGGAGGTGGCCACGAACGGCTACCTGATCGCCACGAACCACCGGGTGGTCTCGCCGCCCGGGGCGACGGAACGATTCTCCGTGCCGTTCTTCTACAACCCGCGGCTCGACGCCCGGATCGCGCCGCTGGAGTTCCCGTTCGCGGACCGGGCCCCCGGCGTCACGACCGACCCGGCGAACCCGCTGTTCGCCGAGTACGGCCGCAACGAACTGAAGGGCAAGCTCCGCGCCCACCCGCTGACGACGGCCCGCCACCACGCGGACCTGCTGCTGCATCCGCAGGAGCAGTCGGCGCAGCTGGTGTAGGGGGCCGGTGGGGTCGACGGGCCCCGGCGGGACGTGCGGGCCGGTGGGGTCTGGCAGGGCTGTGCGGGCTCGCCAGGCACCACCACCGGCTCCTTGCCGCGATCAGCGGCCGGCGATGTCCCCGTAACCCTCGATCTCGCGCGGGTCCCGCTGGCCGGGGCCCGTGTAGCGGGCCGACGGACGCACGAGGCGACCGGTGCGCTTCTGCTCCAGGATGTGCGCCGACCAGCCGGCCGTACGCGCGCACGTGAACATCGACGTGAACATGTGCGCCGGGACCTCGGCGAAGTCCAGGACGATCGCCGCCCAGAACTCCACGTTGGTCGCGAGGACGCGGTCGGGGCGACGGTTGTGCAGCTCCTCAAGGGCGGCCTTCTCCAGGGCCTCGGCGACCTCGAAGCGCGGCGCGGCCAGCTCCTTGGCCGTACGGCGGAGCACGCGCGCGCGGGGGTCCTCGGCGCGGTACACACGGTGGCCGAAGCCCATGAGGCGCTCGCCCTTGTCGAGGGCCTGCTTCACGTACGCGGTGGCGTCGCCGGTCCGCTCGATCTCCTCGATCATGCCGAGGACGCGGGAGGGCGCGCCGCCGTGCAGCGGCCCGGACATGGCGCCGACGGCACCGGACAGGGAGGCGGCCACATCGGCACCGGTGGAGGCGATGACGCGCGCGGTGAACGTGGAGGCGTTCATGCCGTGCTCGGCGGCGGAGGTCCAGTAGGCGTCGACGGCCTTGACGTGCTTCGGGTCGGGCTCGCCGCGCCAGCGGATCATGAAGCGCTCGACGACGGACTCGGCCTTGTCGATCTCGCTCTGCGGGACCATCGGGAGGCCCTGGCCGCGCGCCGACTGCGCGACGTACGAGAGGGCCATGACGGCCGCGCGGGCGAGGTCGTCGCGGGCCTGCTCGGCGGAGATGTCGAGGAGCGGTTTGAGGCCCCACACGGGCGCGAGCATCGCGAGCGCGGACTGCACGTCGACGCGGATGTCACCCGAGTGCACGGGGATCGGGAAGGGCTCGGCGGCCGGCAGGCCGGGGTTGAACGCGCCGTCGACGAGGAGGCCCCACACGTTCCCGAAGGAGACGTGACCGACGAGGTCCTCGATGTCGACCCCGCGGTAGCGGAGGGCGCCGCCCTCCTTGTCGGGTTCGGCGATCTCCGTCTCGAACGCGACGACTCCCTCGAGCCCGGGTACGAAGTCGGACATCAGGCGGCTCCTCTATCGATGATCGATCAACCGTGCGAGGCGATCGTGGGGAATCAACAGTCATCCAGCCCAAGAGTCTGTACGGTTCCGATGATGCGGGGAAGCGTGACATCCGGCACACTCCGCCGATTCGGGCAGAGAGGATTAGCGCCCGGCGGTGCCGGGCAGACTGGGGCGCTGCGGCAGGATGACCCTGTGACCGACGCCCTGGATCCCGCCGACATGCGCGAGCAGTACCGCACCACGGAGCTGTCCGCGGCCGACCTCGCGCCCGAACCCATCGGCCAGTTCGCCCGCTGGTTCAAGGAGACCGCCGCGAATCCGGCGATCCACGAACCGAACGCGATGATCGTCTCGACGGCGACCGCCGAAGGCCGCCCGTCGTCCCGCACGGTCCTCCTGAAGCACTACGACGAGGCCGGCTTCGTCTTCTACACCAACTACGACTCCCGCAAGGGCAGGGAGCTCGCGGCGAACCCGTACGCCTCGCTGCTCTTCCCCTGGCACCCCCTGGCCCGCCAGGTCATCGTCACCGGCCGCGCGGTGCACGTGGGCCGCGACGAGACGGTGGCCTACTTCCGCACCCGCCCGCACGGCTCCCAGCTCGGCGCCTGGGCGAGCCCCCAGTCCCAGGTCATCGCCTCCCGCGCGGACCTCCTGGCCCGCTACGACGAACTGGCCGCCCGCTACCCGGACCGCGAACAGGTCCCGGTCCCCCCGTCCTGGGGCGGCATCCGCGTCGTCCCCGAGACGGTGGAATTCTGGCAGGGCCACGAGAACCGCCTCCACGACCGCCTCCGCTACGTCCACGAACAGGACGGAACCTGGCGAGTGGAGCGCCTGGCGCCCTGACGGCCCACGGCGGCTCTCAGGGCCGCGGGCCCCGACGGGCCCGGAAACGCAGGCGACCCGTGAGTCTTGGCGCCGTCCGCCTAGGTTCGGACGGATGCCTGCCGGCCGGACTGCCGGCGACTCACGGGTCGGGTGACTGCGTTGGTGTTCGGCAGAAGGCCTGCCGAGGTGCACAGAGTGCGACTGGCAGGCCTTAGCCCGCAGTCACCTCACGAGTCCGAAAAGAAACCATTTTTTCGGATCACCTCCTTTCGCGTGTACCCACACACTACGAACGGCCCGCCCCCCGCTCAAGCGATTTATGGGGGTGATTCGAAACGAATGATTTGGGCGAACGTGGTGTGCTCCACGTCACGTTCCAGTTGAATGGTCGCAGCATGGGGGGTGCCTGGATGAGTGCATTCACGGGGGCCACGAGCGACGACGTCTCCGTCCCGGGGGCGGGGGCCGATCTGTTGGCCGCGTTGCTCGACGGGATGGACGCGGCGCTCTGCGCGTTCGACGCCGACGGGACGGTCACGCACTGGAACCGGGAGGCCGAGCGGATCCTCGGCTGGTCCGCCGGGGAGGCCGTCGGGCGGCGCGGGTTCGAGGGGTGGGCGGCGCGGAGCGCGGACGCCGAGGAGACCCTGGGCCGGCTGATGGGGGCCATGAAGGGGCCCGGACGTCAGGTCCATGAGTTCGTGCTGCTGCGCAAGGACGGCGGGCGGGTCCTCGTCCGGAGCCAGGCCGCCGGGGTGCGGGGCGCCGACGGCAGCCCCGCCGGGGTGTACTGCGCGTTCAGCGAGGTCCACGTCCAGCTCGACCTGGAGCGGTCCGTCGCCCTGAGCGAGGCGCTGTTCGAGGACGCGTCCTGGGGCGTCGTGCTCGTCGACGCCGATCTGCGGCCGGCCGTCATCAACGGCCACGCCGCCCGCGCCTTCGGGACCGGTCGTACGGCCCTGCTCGGGCGGCCCCTCGGGGACGTCCTCCTGCAGGGCGTGGAGGAGCTGGAGGGGGCTCTCCAGCACGTGCTCGCGGAGGGCACGCCGCCCGCGCCCGCCGAGGTGTGGGTGACGCTCAGGACCTCCTCCGGGGAGCGGCGCCGGTGCTGGCGCAGCGGCTTCCTGCGGCTGTCGTCGCCGATGGCGGAGGAGCCCGTGCCGCTGGGTGTCGCCTGGCTGTTCCAGGACGTCACGGAGGAGCGGCTCGCGGCGCGCGAGGCGGACCGGCTGCGGTTCCGGTGGAGCCAGCTGCACCGGGCGGGCGCGGCGGTCGCGGAGTGCGAGGACCCGGCGGAGGCGGCGACGGTGCTGCTCGACTTCGCCCTGGCCGGGTTCGCCGACCACGCCCTGGTGGACCGGCCGGCGGGGGAGCGGCGCCTCACCCGGGCCCTGGCCACCCCGGCGGGTGCCGTCCCCGGCCCGTCCTCGCCCGTCGTGGGCGGCGGCATCCCGCTGCGGTACGGGCCGAGGCACCCCGCCCTGCAGGCCTGGGACCGGCTGGGCACGGTGCGGGCGAGCGCGGGCCGGACGGCCGAGGTGTGGGCGGAGGCGCATCAGTGGCCGGGGGACGCGGCCCACGCCCTGTGCGTGGTCCTGCGCTCCCGGGGCCGGACCCTCGGCGTCCTGACGTTCCTGCGGGCCGCCTGCCGGGCGCCCTTCGAGCGTGAGGACGTGGTGTACGCGGAGGCGGTGGCGTCCCGGGTGGCGATGCACCTCGACCTCGCCGGCACCCCCTAGCCCCCCCCGTACACCCACTTTTTTGTGGGTACTTGTCCGTCGTTCCGGGTCCGGGAGAACCTGGTCGCGGCCCGGACGGAGAGGGGAGCGACAGGGCCTCAGGAGGCGGCCCGTGCCGCCGTCAGCCGGTCGATCCGGCGATGGCCCCAGTCCGACAACGGGCCGAGCAGTTCCGAGAGTTCGCGCCCGAACTCCGTCAGCGAGTAGACGGTCTTCGGCGGCAGCACCTCGTGCACCTCGCGGTGTACGAGCCCGTCCGTCTCCATCTCCCGCAGTGCCTGCGTCAGCACCTTCTCGCTGATCTCGGGGAGCCTGCGGCGCAGTTCGCCGGGCCGGTGCGGGCCGGATTCCAGCAGCCACAGCAGCGACGTCTTCCACTTGCCGTCGATGACGGCGATCGCGGCGGTCACACCGCAGACGTTCGTGTCCTGGGCCCGGAGGCGTGTCATGCGCGTCCCTCTCCTTCGTCAGTCGTCTCTGTATCTCACGTATGTGCAAGGGAGTTCCGTCATGTCTTCTTCCGACGAGCGTTTTTCGGTCACCGTCCTGGGGCTCGGACCGATGGGCCGGGCGTTGGCCGGCGCGTTCCTGGACGCCGGGGTGCGGACCACGGTGTGGAACCGCACCCCGGGCAAGGAGGGCGACCTCGGCGCGCGGGGCGCGGTCCTGGCGGCGAGCGCCGAGGAGGCCGTCGCGGCGAGCCCGCTGACGGTGATCTGCCTGGTCAACTACGACGCCACGGACTCCGTACTGCGGCAGCCGGCCGTCGCGGACGCGCTGAAGGGCCGGACCGTGGTGAACCTGAGCGCCGACGTCCCGGAGCGGGCCCGGGACACCGGCCGCTGGGCGGCGGAGCACGGCATCGGTTACCTGGACGGCGCGATCATGACCCCGACGCCGAGCATCGGGACGCCCGCCGGGGTCTTCCTGCACAGCGGCCCGGAGGCGCTGTACGGGGAGCACCGGCGGGTCCTGGACGCGCTGGGCGGTGTCCACACGCACCTCGGCGAGGACGTCGGCCGGGCGGCGGCGTACGACATCGCGCTGCTCGACATCTTCTGGACGTCGATGACGGGGTACGTGCACGCGCTCGCGGTGGCCCGCGCGGAGGGGATCTCGGCGCGGGAGCTGGCACCGTTCGCGCAGGGCATCGGGGCGATCCTGCCGCCGCTGTTCGAGGAGTGGGCGGGGGACGTGGACGGCGGCTCGTACTCGGGCGAGGGCAATCCCCTGACCTCCGCCGTGTCGACGATGACCCACGTCGTGCACGCGGCCGAGGCTCACGGCATCGACGCGAGCGTCATGCGCGCGGCGGAGGCGCTGGCGCTGCGGGCGGTGGACCGGGGCTTCGGCGCGGACGGCTTCACGCGCGTGACGCAGGTCCTGGACCGTCCGTGGCAGGCGCGTCCGTAGCAGGCAGGGAAGAGGGGCCGGATGCTGCCGGGTCCCGGCATGGACGGCCCCGGGTGAGCGGGACGACGATGGGCTCACGTTCGAGAGCTCTGGGGGGCCGTCGTGGTGGAGTGGGTGCTGGGAGTGAGCATGCCTTTCGGCGTGCTGGCGGTGGTGCTGGGCGTGGTCGCGTTCCGCAGGGGCTGGATGATCCCGCCGGCGCGCCGGCACGTCCGGCGGCCCCGCGTGTACGGCGTCGGTGTCGCGCTGACGGGCGTGGGCCTGCTCGTCTCGGATGCCGTGTGGATGGGTGTCCGGGAAGGTCTCCTGCCGAACCCGCCCTGGGGCGCCCTCGCCGGGAACGCCGTGCTGCTCGTCGGCATCGCCTTCATCGCGGCGAGCTACCTGCGCCCGCGCCACGGACGGTCCCCGCACCCCGCGGCGTAGTGCCACCCGTGCGCGAGAGGCGTGTGCGGAGGATGCTGCGGCGGATGGAGAGCGGGGAGCCGGTCGAGCTGGCCTCCTCCATGACGACGATGAAGGGGCTCGTCCGGCTCGCTCTCGTCGCGGAGCGGTTCGGGTACGCGTACGCGGACCTGCGGCAGGCCGGCGACGGCGGGTTCGTGATGTCGCTCGTGCCGGACCCCGGCCCGGAGGCCCGGGCGCTCGCCGCGGAGAACCGGGCCCGGTATCCGCACGCGGGCGCGGGGGGCGCGCTCCCGCCGCTCGTGCCCGGGGCGGCGGACCTTCTCATGGCGCGGATGTACCTGGACCTCAGGGGCCGGTACTCCACCGGGGAGAGAGCGGTGCTCACCGTCGTCGGTTCGGTCGCGGCGTCCCTGGTCTTCGGCTTCGAACTCGGCGGGAACGCGACCGGCGCCCTCACGATCGCGGGCGTCGCCTGGGCCTCGTCGATGGCCCTCCTGACCGTCCCGCTGGTCCTCGGCCGACGCCACGCCGTCAGGTACGCCGCCCGTCTCGAAGCCGCCGGGTACACGCCGGTGACCGACCGGGACGGTCGGCTGCGGTATGTCCCCGGGCCGAGGGCCTAGTGGCGGAAGAAGATCCGGTCCCCGTACTCGCTCATCACGCGCCCGTTCCACTCGTGTCCGCCGTCGACGTTGCCCGAGCGCAGCAGCGGCGGCTCGATGCCGAGGTGTACGAGTTCCTCGGCGGCGGCGGCCATCGTGGCCTGCATGAGGGCGCTGGTGACGACGGTGGAGGCGGGGGCGAAGGGTGCCTCGATGCCCTCGTGGGTGAGCTCCGCGTCCCCGATGGCGATCTTCGAGTCGAGGACGATGTCGCAGTGGTCCTTGAGGTACGTCCCCGAGACGTGCCGTGACTTCGTCTCCGTGGCGTACGCCACCGAGGTGACGCCGATGACGGTGAGGCCGAGCGCGCGGGCGTTCATGGCCATCTCCACGGGCAGGGCGTTGCGCCCGGAGAGGGAGATGATGATCAGGACGTCGCCTGCCTTGGCGGGGGAGGAGTCGAGGACCGCTCCGGCGAGGCCGTCGACGCGCTCCAGGGCGGAGCCGAGGGTGGCCGGCATGACGTCGACGCCGACGACGCCGGGGACGGCGAGCAGGTTCATCAGGGCGAGGCCGCCGGCCCGGTAGACGACGTCCTGGGCGGCGAGCGAGGAGTGTCCGGCGCCGAAGGCGAAGAGCCGGTTGCCGTGTGCGACGGCCTCGGCGATGGCCTTCCCCGCGGCGGCGATCTCGGCGGAGTCTCCGTCGCGGACCTGCTGGAGCAGGCCGATCGCGGCGTCGAAGAACTGTCCGGCCAGCTTGCTCTCGCCCATGGCGGCGGCTCCTTCTCGTCCTCGTGGTCGCCGATCACGGTGCGGTCTGGACCATTGCTCTGTCAATACCGCCTCACCCCGCATCGGCCCGGTTGTCCGTCCGATGCGCAAGAATTGGTGCAGGGCCAGCGCACGACTCATCGAGGGGCACGTATGTCCGGACTGATCGACACAACGGAGATGTATCTCCGCACCATCCTCGAGCTCGAGGAGGAGGGTGTGGTCCCCATGCGTGCCCGCATCGCCGAGCGGCTCGACCAGAGCGGCCCCACGGTGAGCCAGACGGTGGCCCGGATGGAGCGCGACGGCCTGGTGGCCGTGGCGAGCGACCGCCACCTGGAGCTCACGGACGAGGGGCGTCGCCTCGCCACCCGCGTGATGCGGAAGCACCGTCTCGCCGAGTGTCTGCTCGTGGACGTGATCGGCCTGGAGTGGGAGCAGGTCCACGCCGAGGCCTGCCGCTGGGAGCACGTGATGAGCGAGGCCGTGGAGCGGCGGGTGCTGGAGCTGCTGCGGCACCCGACGGAGTCGCCGTACGGGAACCCGATCCCGGGCCTGGAGGAGCTGGGCGAGAAGGCGGAGGCCGAGGCCTTCCTCGACGACTCGATGGTGTCCCTCGCCGACCTGGACGCGACGGGCGGCAAGACGGTGATCGTGCGGCGGATCGGCGAGCCGATCCAGACGGACGCCCAGCTGATGTACACGCTGCGGAGGGCGGGCGTGCAGCCCGGCTCGGTGGTGTCGGTGTCGGAGTCGCCGGGCGGTGTCCTGGTGGGCAGCAGCGGTGAGGCGGCGGAGCTGGACGCGGAGGTCGCGGCGCACGTGTTCGTCGCGAAGCGCTGAGTTCCCGCGGTCGTACGTGACGGGGGGCGCCCCGCCGGTCCTGTGAGCGACCGGCGGGGCGCCCCCTGTCCACTTGTCGGTGGGAGTTGTGCGGGACGGGGTCACGAAGCCGTATCGGCTCGGCCTCGGAGGGCCAACGAAACGTCGTGCGCCCCGTTTTACGCCGGAATCGCCACGCCCGCGCCCTCGCCGTGCCACGCTGGTGGGAGCCGGGCGTGGAGGGGGTGGGGCCATGAGGGCTACGGACGGCGGAGGATCGCGGACCGCGGGCGACAGAGGGCCCCGGCACCTTCCGGCGCCGGGGCCTGTCCTCCCCTGTGCTGACCTGGAGCCCCGAGCTCTCAAGGTCATTCCCCTCGGACCGTTTTTCCCCGAGCGGTCCGCCTCCCGCTCAAGATCTCCCCTCGGCAGCGCGCGTCAATCCTTGAGCCCTGTCACTCGAACGAGGGGTGTTGCGCGGCAGGAGCGCATTTTCGAATGCGAGTTCGATAGTCTGGCGAGGTTCGACGGAAAAGAGGGGGTGCCGGATCCATGGCGCGACGACTCGACGTCACCGGGGCCGACGGCGTCCGGCTGGCGGCCTGGGACCACACGGCCGCGGACTACGCCGCCGCGGGCCATCCGGGCCCCGGCCACGCGGGCCCCGGCCACGCGGCCGCGGACTACGCCGCGGCGGGTCATCAGGGCCCCGGCCACCAGGGCCCCGGCCACCCGGTCCCGGATCAGGCGGCCCCCGGTCGTGGGGACTGGAGCTACCCGCCCGGACCCGAGAGCCGCGGGATCGTCCCGCAGCCCGGGCCGGACGCCGTCGCGCGCCCCGGCGGCCTGCGCCCCGCACGGGTCCCGCAGGCACGGCCCTCGGGCGCTCCCGCCCCCGGGGTGTTACTCCTCCACGGCCTGATGGGGCACGCCGGTCACTGGGCGCCCGCCGTCCGCCGGCTCACCGGAGGGCACCGGATCGTCGCCCTCGACCAGCGCGGGCACGGCGCGAGCGAGAAGCCCCCGGGCGGCCCCTTCACGCGCGAGGCGTACGTGGCGGACGCCGCCGCCGTCGTCGAGCAGCTCGGCCTCGGCCCCGTCACCCTCGTCGGCCACTCCATGGGCGCCCTGACCGCCTGGCAGCTGGCCGCCGAGCGCCCCGACCTCGTCCGCGCCCTCGTCATCTGCGACATGCGCGCCTCGGCCCTCGGCGCGGCTTCGCAGCGCGCCTGGCAGGACTGGTTCCGCGGCTGGCCCGCGCCCTTCCCGTCCCTGGAGGCCGTCCACCGCTGGTTCGGCGACGAGGATCCCTGGGTGGAGACCCCGAACCCGGCGCGGGGCGCGTTCTTCGCCGAGGTGATGACCGAGCGCCCCGACGGCTGGCGGCCGGTCTTCGACCCGGAGCAGATGCTGACCTCCCGCGAGACCTGGGTCCACGACGCCCACTGGGACTCGCTCGCCCAGGTCCGCTGCCCCACCCTCGTCGTCCGCGGCCTCGACGGCGAGCTGGGCCGCGCGGAGGCCCAGGAGATGGTCCGGGTCCTGCCCCACGGGGCGTACGCGGAGATCCCCGACGCCGGCCACCTCCTCCACTACACCCACCCGGAGGCCTGGAGCGAGGCCGTGGAGCCCTTCCTGAACGGGGTGCTCACCCCCTGACGCGGAGGCCCCCGGGAAGCAGCCATTCCGCTAACGGGGCCCCTGCGGTGGAGCGGGAGAACCGGCGCGGTACGGTCCCTGTCACGGCGCGTCGAGCAGTACGCCTCCGCGCCGGTTGGAGGGAACTCGATGCGCATATCCATGCTGCGGCGCGTGGCCACGGTGGCCACGACGCTGGGGCTCACCTCGCTCGGCCTGTTCGGCGCGGGCGTGGCGCCGGCGCAGGCAGCCGTCAGCGACTGCCCGTCCGGCTACTTCTGTGCCTGGAAGACCGACAACGGCACCGGCACGATGTACAAGACGAACGCGAACGCGGCGACGCTCGGCGGCTGGGACAACACGTTCCGCTCGGTCGTCAACCGCACCGACAAGTTCGCCTGCCTGTACGAGGACGCCGGCTACGGCACGTCGGGGGCCGTCTATTCGACGCCCCCGGACCCGGCGGGCACCGAGTGGGGCGGCCCGGGAAGCAACTCCGTCAGCTCGGTGAAGCTCGTACCGACCGAGCGGGAGTGCGTCCTGCCCGCGTACCCCGAGTGGTACGCCGCGACCGCCACGAAGGCGGCGGGCTTCGGCGACCTGAACGCCGACAAGAAGTCGGACGTCCTGGTCCGCGACAAGGCCGGCCGCATGTGGTTCCTGCCCGGCGACGGCTCGGGCAAGCTGGTCGGCAGCGGCGGCTGGAACACCATGAACGCCCTGACCCGGCACGGTGACTTCAGCGGCGACGGCCGCGAGGACGTCATCGCCCGTGAGGGCTCCACCGGCAAGCTGTGGCTGTACCCGGGGACGGGGACCGGCGCCGTCGGCTCGCGCGTGCTGATCGGCAGCGGCGGCTGGAACGCCATGGACAAGCTCACCGCGTACGGGGACCTGACCGGCGACGGCCGCTCGGACCTGCTCGCCGTCGAGAAGTCCACCGGCAAGCTGTGGCTGTACCCGGGCACCGCCACGGGCGTCGGCGCGCGCAAGCTCCTCGGCACGGGCGGCTGGAACGGCATGAACGCCCTCGTCGCCACCGGTGACCTGAACGGCGACCTCCGGCCCGACCTGGTCGGCCGCGAGGGCTCCACGGGCAAGCTGTGGTTCTACCCGGTCACGGCCACGGGCACGTTCGGCTCGCGCGTGCTGATCGGCTCGGGCGGCTGGAACGTCATGGCGTCGTTCCTCGCGGTCGGCGACTACAACGCCGACGGCCGCAACGACCTCGCGACGATCACCAACGCCGCGTACGTCTCCCCGGAGTGCCGCGGAGTGGGCTGCCTGGTCCTGTACACCGGCAAGGGCACGGGCGCGTTCGACACGGGCGTCCCGGAGGACGGCAACTGGTGGGGCCTGAACGGCGCGTTCTGACCCACTGAACAGCGACTGAGGGCCCCCACCCCGACGGGTGGGGGCCCTCACGCATGCCCGTCTAGCGGCCGTTCTCGCGGGCCTTGCGCCTGCGGAGCTCCTGGATGTCGCCACCGAGGAGGAGCAGATCGACGGCCAACCCCGCGCCGCGCACGACCCACGTGACGGCCCGTACCAGAACCTCGTCCACAGCGCTCTTCCTTCCCCCACAGGCGTTTCCCCTTCAGACTCACCCGGGACCGGGAAGGTTGCGCGGGTCGGATCAGCGTCGAAGGGGACGTGGAAGGAACGCAGCTCACCGGCTCAGGCGCCACACCTGGTCCTCGCCCGTCTCCGCCGGGGCCGTGGGCTCGTGGGGGCGGCGGAGGTGGGCGGTGAAGCCGAGGCGGGAGGGGACGGCGCCGCTGGCGTGGTTGGCGACGTCGTGGGCGACCTCGACGGCGGTCACACCGGGCAGGCGGAACGCCTGCGCGACGAGCGCCCGGGCGGCGCGCGTCGCGAGCCCCTTGCCGGTGGCGGCCGGGTGCAGCCAGTAGCCGACCTCAAGGGTCCCGTCCGGGGTGTCGTCGTGCCGGTGCAGGCCGCAGGAGCCGACGATCGCCCCGTCGAGCACGATCGCGTAGCTGTACGCCTCGCCGCTCGCCCACTGTTCCGCCCGGGACGCCAGGAACTGGGCCGTGCTCTCGCGGCTGTGCTCGGCGACCCACGGCATCCACGGGCGCAGGTGCTCCACCGACGCGTCGACGACCCGGAAGAACTCCGGAAGATCCGCCTCGCCCTCGAACGCGCGGAGCACGACCCCGCCGTCCAGCTCGATGACCGTCTCAGGTGAAAGGTTCATGCCGGGAGGATCGTCCGCCCAGATTCACCGCGGCAAAGGGATTTCCGGAGGTACGCGCGCAGGCGCGGGCGAAAGCGGCCTGCCGGCCGGCCGCGCCGCCCCCGCGCGCGTACTGACGGAGGCGGCTACCCCTTGCTGACCGACGCCAGGATCTCCGGCAGCCGCTTCGCCGTGCGCGGGGCCGCCAGCTTGAGGCCCGCGAGGACGAGCAGCGCGCCGTAGAGCAGGCCGGCGGGGAGGAGGAGCCACAGCAGGGACTGCCGGTCGGAGACGTGGAGGTAGATCGTCGCGCCGATGAGCGGGGAGCACAGCACACCGGCCGCGAGCATGCCGCCCATGATCGACATCCAGGCGAGTCCGCCCTGCCCCGGTGCGACGTTCTTGTAGCCGCTGTCCTGGGGGATCGAGTACGGGAAGCTCGCCGAGGTCACCGCGCCCGTCCCGACCATCGCGCCGAGCAGACCGAGCGACAGGCCGAGGGCCTCGGGGAGCTTCGCCCAGTCGCCGAGGACACCGGCCGTCAGAGCCGTCACGAGGACCGTGAACGGCAGCGTGATCATGAGCAGGGCCATGGCCCGCGCCCGGAGTTCGGCGTACGCGTCGGCCGCCGTCGAGATGGTCTGCGCGACCATCCAGAACGCCGAGCTGTCCTGCCCGAACTGGTTGTACATCAGCATGCCGAGCATGCCGGAGGCGAAGCACGCGAAGTAGACCGAGCCGGCGCCCTGGAAGGCGTTGAAGAGGGGGACGATCAGGCCGATGGCGAGCGAGGTCACCCACGCCGCCTTCGTCTTCGGGTCGCGCCAGATGTACCGCAGGGCCCGCTCCATGACCGTGCCGGTCCGTCCGGCCGGAAGGATCCGCGCGAGCAGCCCCGAACCGGCGGACTTGTCCTGGGCGCCCGCGTCCGGGGCCGCGCCGATCGTGGAGCCGTCCGGCTCGACCATCAGCCGCACCAGGCTCCGCTGCCACCAGTACAGGAGGCCCACGAGCGCGGCCGCCGTGAGCAGCAGCCGGGCCGCGGCCACCGCGTAGTCGCCCTGGCTCGCGGCGTCGACGGCGCCGATCGCGGCGGCCGGCGGGAGCCAGCCGACGACGGCCGTGGCCGGTTCGAGGGACTCCAGACCGCCGGCCTGGCCCAGGCGCTGGGCGGCGAAGTTCACGAACTGCATGCCGACCGCGATCACCAGACCGCTGAGCAGCGCCAGGTCACGGCCCTTGCGGGAGGTGAGGAGCCGGACGTTGGCGGCGGCCACGGCCCGGGACAGCGCCACGCACGTCACCGCCGCGAGCGGGACGGCGAGGACGGCGAGGACCGTGCCGGCGGCGCCGTGGGCGACCGAGAGGACCGCGCCCAGGGCGAGGACGAGGGTGAGGACGGGGCCGACGCCCACGAGGGAGGCCACGAGCAGCGCCCGGACCAGCGGCCGGGGCTGCAGCGGCAGCATCACGAGCCGCGAGGGGTCGAGGGTCTCGTCGCCGCTCGGGATGAACAGCGGCATGACCGTCCAGGCCAGCGCGAGCGCGCCGATGAGGAGGATCGCCACGGTGTCGGCGTCCGCGTTGCCCCGCATGAGGACGAATGTGAGGACGATGCCCGCGGCGAAGAGCGCGCCGAAGACGATCGACAGGATGTACGCGGCGGTGCGTCCGCCGGACTGCCGCAGCCCGTTCTTCAGCAGCGACAGCTTGAGCCGTACGAAGACGGACGTGAGGGACGGTACGGGAGCGGTGGCCGTCGGTACGGGAGAGGTGGCGGCACTCATCGCTGCGTACCGCCCGTGCCCGCCCCGCCGCCCAGCCAGTCCAGCGAGTCCCCGGCCGCCGCGCGGCCGTTCGCGCCGACGAGCTCCAGGAACGCCGCCTGGAGCGAGGGCGCCGAGCCCCGCACCTCGGCCAGCGGGCCCTGCGCCCGGATCCGCCCGCCCGCCATGACGGCGACCCAGTCGCAGAGCGACTCGACGAGCTCCATCACATGGCTGGAGAAGACGACGGTGGCGCCGGAGGAGGTGTACCGCTCCAGGACGCCGCGGATCGTCTGCGCGGAGACCGGGTCGACGCCCTCGAAGGGCTCGTCGAGGAAGAGGACCTCGGGGTTGTGGAGGAGCGCGGCGGCGAGGCCGATCTTCTTCCGCATGCCCGTCGAGTAGTCGACGACCAGCTTGTTCTGCGAGCCGGTCAGGTCGAGGACGTCGAGGAGCTGCGCGGCCCGCTTGTCGACCTCGGCGCCGGGCAGACCGCGGAGCCGTCCGCTGTAGGCGAGGAGTTCACGGCCCGAGAGGCGCTCGAAGAGCCGCAGGCCCTCCGGCAGGATGCCGATGCGGGCCTTGACCTGGGCGACCGACTCAGGGTCGGCCCACACGTCGTGGCCGGCGACGAGGATGCGCCCGTGGTCGGGCCGCAGCAGGCCGGTGATCATGGAGAGGGTCGTCGTCTTGCCGGCGCCGTTGGGCCCCACGAGCCCGATGAACCGGCCGGCGGGCAGGACGAGATCGATCCCGTTCACCGCGATCTGCTGTCCGAAGCGCTTCCACAGCCCCTCCACACGCACGGCGGGCACCGCACCGTCCCCCGGTGCGGCGCCCGCCTTGTCGAACGCTCCGTCAAATGCCTGGTCAGGCATGGTCCGTCAACCCTTCGATGGTCCCCGTCATACTTACGGGGACCACCCTACGACCGGGCCCCGCCGGGCCCGCGGGTCACTGCGCGCGGCCCCTCGCCTCCGCGGCCTCCCGGCCGCACGCGTACGCGAGGGCGCTGATCAGCTCCTCCGCGTCCGGCAGCCAGCGGTTCGCCGGGGTGGGGCGCCGCGCCCACTGCACCGCGCCGAAGCCGCCGACCCGGGTCGGCGGGGCCGCCACGTAGTGGCCCTCGCCGCGCGTGACGAGGTCGATGGAGGCCGGGGCCCAGCCGAGCTTGCGGACGAGGTCGGGCACCTTGGTCGCGGCGCCGGGCAGCACGAAGAAGTACATCCGGCGGTCCGGGGTGCAGGTCACGGGGCCGAGCGTCAGCTCCATCCGCTCCATGCGGGCGAGCGCCAGGAAACCGGCCGTCTCCGGCACCTCGATCGCGTCGAAGGTGCGGCCGGTCGGCAGCAGGATCGAGGCCTTCGGGGTCTTCGACCACATCCGCCGCGCCCCGACGCCGCTGCCGGTCGCCTGGGTCGACCAGTCGGGCCTGACGGCGTGGGCGCCGGGCACGGCGCACGCGTCCGCGCCGCAGGAGCAGCGCTCCTTGCCCTCGACGACTTCCAGCCAGGTCCCGGGAAACACGTCCCAGTGCCGCTCTTCCGCGTACCGCACGGCGCTGTCCAGCAGCTGCTCGCCCCGCTGCTTGGGGATCTGTGCGGCTTCCGTGACTCCCATGGTCTCTTCCACGGTGAACACAACTTCCCCCGCCACCTGGGGTTACGGGCGTGGCGGGGGCCGTGTTGACGCATCGATCCTGCACGCGGGGCGCATGGGTGCACTGGCGGGGGCGCGCGGAGGGCCGGGGAGCGGGGGTGGGTACGGAGAGGTGGGGGCGCCGGCGGCGGGGGTGGCTTTTCTCCGTGCGGCCGACGTGTCCGGTTTCGCGTGTTCACATCGGCATTGACCGGATATCCACCGGGCAGTGATCTCTTCTCGGTGATCACCGCACGGCCTCAGGGGGTACTCATGGCAGCCAGGCCACTCGTTCCGCGTCAGCTCAACGAACGGCTCCAGGCGCTCATCCAGGAGGCGGGCTGCTCCAACGCCGGCCTCGCCCGCAGGGTCAACATGGTCGGCGCGGAGCGCGGCCTCGACCTGCGGTACGACAAGACGTCGGTGGCGCGCTGGCTGCGCGGGCAGCAGCCGCGCGGCCGGGCGCCCGGGATCATCGCGGAGGCCCTCGGCCGCAAGCTGGGCCGCACGGTCACGATCGACGAGGTCGGCATGGCCAACGGCCGGAACCTCGCGGCCGGGGTGGGGCTGCAGTTCGCGCCGACCGTGCCCGGGGCGATCGAGCAGGTCTGCGAGCTGTGGCGCAGCGACGTGGGGCGCCGCGACTTCCTGAACGGCTCGACCGTGGCGGCCTCCGCGCTCGTCGAGCCCAGCAGGGACTGGCTGATCACGGGGCCCGACGCGCACGTGGCGCGGATGGCGGGGGCCCGGGTCGGGGTCGCGGACGTGGCGGCCGTACGGGAGATGACGGCCGCGCTCGTCGACCTCGACCGGCGCTTCGGCAGCGGCCATGTGCGGCCGGTGGTCGTGCACTACCTCAACAGCGTGGTGTCGGGGATGCTGTCGGGCTCGTACCGGGAGGCGGTCGGCCGGCAGCTGTTCGCGGCCGTCGCCCGGCTGACCGAGCTCGCCGGGTACATGGCGGTGGACACCGGTGAACCGGGGCTGGCGCAGCGGTACTACATCCAGGCGCTGCGGCTCGCGCAGGCGGCGGGGGACCGGGGGTACGGCGGCTATGTCCTCGCCGCCTCGATGAGCCACCTCGCGGCGCAGCTCGGCAACCCGCGGGAGATCGCCCAGTTGGCGCGGGCCGCGCAGGAGGGCGCGCGCGGCAAGGTGCCGCCGCGCGCGGAGGCGATGTTCCTCGCGGCGGAGGCCCGCGGGCACGCGCTGATGGGCGACGTCCGCGCCTTCGAGACGGCGGCGGGCCGTGCCGTACGGGCCCTTGGGCAGGCCGATCCGGAGGCGGGCGACGACCCGGCGTGGATCGCCCACTTCGACGCGGCCTACCTCGCGGACGAACTGGCGCACTGCCACCGGGACCTGGGGCAGGCGGAGGAGGCGGCGCGGGCCGCGGAGGAGTCGATCGCCGGGCATCCGGAGTCGCGGGCGCGGCGGCGCGCGATCGGCCTCGCGCTGCTCGCCTCGGCGCAGGTCCAGCAGCGGGAGGTCGAGCAGGCCTGCCGGACGGGTACGCAGGCCCTCGAACTGCTCGGCACGCTGCGGTCGTCGCGGGGCGTCGAGTACCTGGACGATCTGAGGGAGCGGCTCGAGCCGTACGCGGGGGAGCCGGTGGTGCGGGAGTTCGGCGTGCGGATGGAGCTGTACGCGGCGTAGTGGCCGAGGGAGCTGTACGCCCCCTGGACGCCCGGGGACGTTTCGTAAACAGCTTGTGTAACCGGTCTCACACGTGTGTGCGGAGCCCAGTCGGCACCCGGTAGCGTGAGCCGACGATTCCGTAGGTTGGTCCATCAGTGGGAGTCCCGGTGACGCAGAACGGACAGGGTCCGGAGCATGGCGGCGGTCAGCCGTGGGGCGGCGCCTGGGGTCCCGCAGGTGGCCAGCAGGGCGGCCAGCAGGGCGGGCAGCCGCTGCCGCCCGCGCAGCCGCTGCCCCCGGAGGCGCCGCAGGGCGCCGCCGACATGCAGTCCACCCAGTACCTGCCGCCGATACCGCCGCAGCAGGCCCCGCCGCAGCCCGGCTACGGCTACCCGGGCCCCGGCGCCCCGGCCGCCGCCGACATGCAGGCGACCCAGCACATCGCCCCGGTCCCCGGCGGGATGCCCCCGGTGCAGCCGCCGCAGCCGGGCGGGATGCCGCCGGCGCAGGCCGCCCCCCAGCCGGGGTACGGCTACCCCGGTCCGGGCGCTCCGGCCGCCCCGCAGCCCGGCTACGGCTACCCGGGCCCCGGCGCCCCGGCCGCCGGCGACATGCAGGCCACGCAGCACATGGCGCCGGTGCCGCCGCAGCAGGGCGGGGGCTCCGACACCCAGTTCCTCGGCACGGGCCCGCTCGCCCACCAGGGGCCCGCCGCCCCGGCCGGCGCCTCGGACGCCACCCAGTACATGGCCCCCGTGCCGGCGCAGACGCCCGGTGAGCGGCAGCCGCCCGCCGAGTTCGACAGCCTCTTCCGTACGGAGGCCCCGCGGCCGCCCCAGCAGCCGCACGCGCCGCAGGGCTACCAGCAGCCGGGCCCGGCCCCGTACCAGCAGCAGCCTCAGCACCAGCCGCCGCAGCCTCCGCAGCAGTTCGGTTTCCAGGACGCCTACTACGACGACGAGGAGCCCGAACCGCGCCGCAAGTCGCCGCTCGCGCTGATCGCCGCCGTCGTCGTCGGCTGCGCGGTCGTCGGCCTCGGCGCCGGCGCGCTGCTCAGCGGCGGGGACGAGGAGAAGGACCCCAAGACCGGCGGGCAGAACGTGGCGGCCAGCTCCGCCGCGCCGTCCGCCTCGGGGCAGCAGCCCTCGGAGAAGCCGGCCGATCCGGCGGAGCCGCAGGCGCAGGAGCTCAGCAAGCTCCTCGCGACCAGCAGCAGCAGCCGTCAGACGGTGATCGACTCGGTCGCGTCCATCAACCAGTGCAAGAACCTCGACAAGGCCGGGAGCGATCTGCGGGGCGCCGCCGAGCAGCGCCGCGGGCTGATCACCCAGCTCCAGGCGCTGTCGGTCGACAAGATCCCGGACAACGCCGCGCTGACGGCGGCGCTCACCCAGGCCTGGCAGGCCTCTGCCGCCGCCGACGACCACTACGCGGCCTGGGCCGACCAGATGAAGAACAAGAAGGCCTGCAAGGGCGGCCACGCCCGCTCGACCAGCCAGAAGGCCGCGGGCGACGCGAAGAGCGGCGAGGCCAGTGCCGCGAAGAAGACGGCGGCCGGGCTGTGGAACCCGACCGCCGTGAAGTACGGCCTCGACAAGCGGAGCTGGACGCAGCTCTGAGCCGGATCGGCTCCGAGCAGGGTTACGGGGTGCTGAGGACGGTCTCGCCGACGTCGACGAAACCGGGCTTCTGCGCCACGAGCCGCCCCTGGCGCACCACCTGGAACGTCACCTCGTGGTTGACGATCCGGGTGAAGCCGGGGGCGCCGAGCAGGTCCTCGTACTTCCAGCGCAGGCTGGGGGTGAGGCCGCCGGTGTCGATCTGCTCGCCCCGGTCGAGGGCGTGGGTGATCTGCCCGGCCGTGATCGTGTCCTCGTCGAGGGACTCGATGACGTCCTTGAGGACCGTGTACGCGATCCAGGTGGTCTGTACGCCGGTGTCGGCCGGGTCGACCCGGTTGTCGGCGAAGGCGTGCTCCTGGATGACCTTGCGCATCGGCGCCCAGCTCTCGTCGCCCGCCGCCGGGTACCAGCCGGTGACGAACGCGCCCTCGAAGGGGCTGTGGGCGCCGCCGGTGCGGTCGATGACGGGCTGGTCGACGCTGCCGAGGACCGAGGAGATCCGGACGGTGTCGCGCTTCTTCTCCTCCTGCTGCGCGGGGAGCCGGCGGAAGGAGTCGAAGAAGGTCTGGGTCCGCTCGCCGAGGACGGCGGTCACGCAGCCCTTCTCGTCACCGGCCCGGGTGCGGGCGCGGCCTGCCTGCTGGGTGTACTCGGCGGCGTCCTCCATGGCCGGGATGTCGACGGCGCTGCGGTGACTCGCCTTGCGCAGGCCGGAGTTGAGGAGGTCGGGGAGCTTGTCCCCGGCGGTGGTGTCGGGGCGGACGAGGGAGACCTTCTCGCAGGAGTCGGCGAGCTGCATGCCGTGCCCGGCGACGAGCGAGGCCACCCCGCCGTTGACGGGGTACGAGAGCGGGCTCGTGAACTCGTCCTCCGCGATGCCGTAGCCGCCGATGTACGGGATGTCCGCGGCCTCCAGGGGGGCCATGAAGGCGCGGCCGTTCTGGCTGTACGAGCCGACGACGGCGACCGCCTTCTCGCGGACCGCGCGGCGGGCGCAGGCGGCGGCGCCGGCGCTGGAGTTCTGTTCGTTGCAGGTGAGGACGCGCAGCTCGTGCCCGTTGATGCCGCCCTGGGAGTTGACCCACCGGGCGAAGGTCTGCGCCATGGCAGGCATTCCGGGCATATTGGTCGCTCGGGTCTGGTCGGGGGCCCAGGTCATCACCGTGACGGGCTCCCTGGAGCCCCCCGTGGCCCCAGGGAGCACGCCACACCCGGTGAGCAGCGACGCTCCGGCCGCCGCGGTCGTGACATGCGCGAGGAGTGAGGTCAGTCGCCTACCGGTCATGGGCATGCACATTTCCGCCTCACGGGTAACGCGGGAGTGAGCACGGTTCAACGGGGGGTGACGTGAAGGTGAATTGCGGGGGCGGGCGATCGGATGGGGAGGGGGCGAGTCCGCTTACCGGACAAGGAAACGTACGATCGAACGATGTCCAGTCCAGTCCCCGGTTCGGTCTCCGGTTCGGTTAACTCTTCCCGTCGCGGCCGTCGCTCCTCCACCATGGGCGGCATGCCGCTCAACGACATGCCGTGGTGGCGCTGGCGCAGCAACGCGCGCTCGGCGCTGCACATGCTCTCCGACCCCGGATTCCACGAGACGACCTGGCTGGCCGGCCAGGACGGGTACGGCGACGTCACCGACGCCGTCTACCGCCTCGTCGAGGACACCTGGCTCGACAACTGGTCCGCCGAGAAGTACGTCGGCTCGATCTTCCGGGACTCCGGCGAGGCCGCCCTCGTCGACGTCGCCGTCCTCCGCGTGCTGCGGATCATGCACCAGGTGGGCCCGGACGCCCCCTTCTCGGCGTACATGCAGCACCCGGGCTGGCCGGAGGCCGTACGGGCCGCCCGCGAGGCCCACGTCCGCCTCGCCCAGGCCGACGGCGAGGACCCCGACACACCCCCGCGCTCCCTCGATGTGCTCCATATCATGACGCGGTCCTGAGGCGTTCCGCCTGGCGGACGGTGGTCCTCCCGGCGGGACGCTTGTGGCAGGCTGACGGGATGACCGACCAGTACGTCCTCACCCTCTCCTGCCCCGACAAGCAGGGCATCGTGCACGCCGTGTCGAGCTACCTCTTCATCACCGGCTGCAACATCGAGGACAGCCAGCAGTTCGGAGACCGCGACACGGGTCTCTTCTTCATGCGGGTCCACTTCTCGGCCGAGGCCCCCGTGACGGTCGAAAAGCTCCGGGCGAGCTTCGCCGCCGTCGGCGACGCCTACGCGATGGACTGGCAGATCAACCGAGCCGACCAGCCGATGCGGGTCGTGCTCATGGTCTCGAAGTTCGGCCACTGCCTGAACGACCTGCTGTTCCGGTCGCGGATCGGGGCGCTGCCGGTGGAGATCGTCGCCGTCGTCTCCAACCACCGGGACTTCGAGGAGCTGGTGGGCTCGTACGGGATCCCGTTCCGGCACATCCCGGTGACGAAGGAGAACAAGCCGGAGGCGGAGGCGGAGCTCCTCGACCTCGTCCGGTCCGAGAACGTCGAGCTGGTCGTCCTGGCCCGCTACATGCAGGTCCTCTCCGACGACCTCTGCAAGCAGCTCTCCGGGCGGATCATCAACATCCACCACTCCTTCCTCCCCAGCTTCAAGGGCGCCAAGCCCTACCACCAGGCGCACGCGCGCGGCGTGAAGCTCATCGGCGCGACGGCGCACTATGTGACGGCCGACCTCGACGAGGGCCCGATCATCGAGCAGGAGGTCGAGCGGGTGGGCCACGAGGTGACGCCGGACCAGCTGGTGGCGATCGGGCGGGACGTCGAGTGCCAGGCGCTGGCGCGGGCCGTCAAGTGGCACGCGGAACGCCGAATCCTCCTGAACGGCCGCCGCACGGTCGTCTTCGCGTAGCCCCCGTTGTGGGCTGCGCCCACCCCACGTGTGGGCAATCGTCCCGCAGGGCGGGACGGGTGGGCACACGGGACGGCGCCCTCAGCGGCGCCTCCGCGTTCCGAGCCTGGACCCGCACCACCGGCTCGGTGCACGGGGTGCGGGTCCAGGCGTGGAAGCCTCTGGCGCCGGCAAGGGCGCCGTCCGTTGTGCCCACCCGTTCCGCCCCAGCGGAACGATTGCCCACAACGGGGGGCCCGGGCCCTACAGCCGGCTCAGGGACGCCGCTGCCGACAGGACGTCGCGGATCGCCTCCCGGTCCCCGTCCTGCCCCGCCGCCGCCTCCTCCGGCGTGATGTGCCCGGCCACCAGCTGGCAGAACTCCACCCCGTCCATCGCGACCTGCGCCACCGCCCGCTCCGGGGAGCCGAGGGCCGCCGGGGAGTCCAGGGAGATGTACCAGTGGCCGCCGCCCGCGCCCTCCACCTCCAGGTGGAGCGAGCGGCCGGGCGCGCCCGCGGCGACGAGTTCCTTGGCGGGGCCGGCCAGGCCCGTGCGGCGGCGGTTCGCGAGGGCCGCCGGGAGCTGCCGGGCCGCGAGGTCGATCATGCCGTGCAGGTGCGCCCCGCTGGGCGGCGCGTACGGGTAGGCGACCGCCGTCGCGATGTCGTCCGCGTGCAGCCAGCACTCGAAGGCCCGCTCCAGGAGGGAGTCCCGGAGCGGGAGGGCGAAGTCCTTGTAGCCGACCGTCAGGTCCGCCACGCCCCGCCCCGCGAACGCGACCGTACGGATCAGCGCGTGCGACTGGTCCCGCCACGGACCGCGGAGGGACCGGTTCGGCGGCCGGTCCAGGGCCGACCAGAACGCTTCCGTCCGATCCGTCGGGGACAGCTCCGGGACCCCGGCGCCGAGCGGGTCGTCCAGGCCGAGGGCGGCCGACACCAGGCCGTCCACCGCCAGGAGGTGTCCGATGACCGCCGCGACGGTCGCCTTGCGGCGCACCACGCGGTCCTCCTCGTACCACTTGAGCCGTACCGGCGCGTGCCACTCGGACTCGCCGATGTCCCGGAGGAGCGCGTCGAGCCGGGCGGTCTCGGCGTCGTAGGGCGTGACCCAGTCGGGGACGGGGATGCGGGCGGGGCGGCGGCCCAGGCAGTTCTCCAGGACCCGGGAGCGGAGCAGCGGGTCGAGGTCCAGGTCGCGGTCCTCGTGGAGGAGCGCGACGGCGTCGCGGAGCCGGAGGGCCTCGTCGGCGCAGGGCGCGCACCCGGTGAGGTGGTTCTCGACGGCCTTGGTCTCGCCGGTGGAGCACGCCGAGAGCGCCCAGGCCCCGAGCAGGGACTTGAGCACGTTGTGGCTGAGGTCCGGTACTTCCGGCTCCTCCGGCTCCTCCGGCTCCTCCACCTCCTCCGGCTCACGGGGCAGCGGTGCCGTCAGGTCCGCGTGGTCGTCGGCGGACCGGCGCGGTCCCGGTATCCAGGGGGCGCGTGCGACGTCGTCGCCGTCGCCGTTCGCCCCGGTCACGGTGTCCGTCCGTAGCCGGGCGGCGAGGACCCTTCGAGCGGCCGGGTGTTCGCGGAGGAGAGCAGCTGGAGGCCGAGGCGGAGGCGCCGGCGGGCCTCGTCCTCGGTGACGCCGAGGTCGGCGGCGGTCTGCCGGTAGTCGCGCCGCTGGAAGTACGCCAGTTCGAGCGCGGCCCGCAGCGGGGCGGGCATGGAGGTCACGATGTAGTCGGCGCGGGCGGCGACCGAGGCCCGGTGGACCTTCTGCTCCAGTTCCTCGGCGGAGCCGAGCCCCGTCTCCGCGTACGCCAGGGTCTCGGCCTGCCGCAGCCGGTGCACGGCCTGCCGCTGGGTCAGCTTGGCGACCCACGAGCGCATGTTGCCCTGCTTCGGGTCGTACGAGTCGGGGTTCTCCCAGATGTAGCCGAAGACCTCGCGGGTGACCTGGTCGGCCGCCGCGTCGTCGTCGAGGACCCGGTGGGCGAGGCTGTGCACGAGGGCGGCGAACCGGTCGTAGAACTCGCCGAGGGCGGCGGCTTCTCCGCGCGCCAGCCGCTGCTGCATCCTGCGGTCCCAGCGCGGTGGTGTGTCCATCGCCATGAGGGCCTCCGTCCCGGTTCTCCTCCAAAGTAATGCGCCGCTCGGACAGCGCACTCCTGTTTGCCGCAAGTGCGCCCTTGACGCGGATGCGGATGGTAAGGAAAGCGTCATCCCTCACGCCGGGGGTTTCGCGGCCTGCTCGTGGGGCAGGCGGCGTCCGTGACGACGATCGATGTCGACGAGGACGAGCACGGCCCCTGGACGGTTCTCCGCGTCCGGGGGGAACTGGACCTGGTCACCTCCCCCCTGATACGCCGACGTGTCCACGACGCCGTCGCGGGCGGCCGCCACGATCTGGTGATCGACCTGTCGGCCGTGCGGTTCTGCGACTCCAGCGGTGTCGGCGTGCTGATCGCGTCGCGCCGGCTGCTCCGCTCCTGCGGCGGCCGGCTGCGCCTGATCCTGCCCGTGGACGCCGCGGACCGGGACGGCGGGCACGTCGGCCGGGTGCTCTCGGCGCTGGGCGTGCGGCGTCTCTTCGACGTGTACGAGGACGTGCCGGAGGCCCTCGCGGAGGTCACCGGGGCGCCGGGCCGAAGCGCTCCCTGAGCTGGTACTTGAGGACCTTCCGCAGGGTGTCGTTGCGGGGCAGGGCTTCCACCACCTCCAGCTGTTCCGGCAGCTTGTGGACGGAGAGCCCGGCCTCCCGCAGGAAGGCGGTGAGCTGCGGAAGGGCGAGCGGGGCGGCGCCCGGGGGCTGTTCGACGACGGCGCAGACGCGTTCGCCGCGCTCGGCGTCGGGGAGGCCTATGACGGCGGCGTCGCCGACGTCCGGGTGCCGGTGGAGGAGGTCCTCGATCTCCTTGGCCGAGATGTTCTCTCCCTTTCGGATGATGATGTCCTTGATGCGGCCGGTGAGGACGAGGTGGCCGCTCGGCGTGAGGTGCCCGACGTCGCCGGTGATGAGGAAGCCGTCCTCGTCGAAGGCGGCGGCCGTCTGCGCCGGGTCGAGATAGCCCCGGCAGACGGCCTCGCCGCGGAGCCGGACCTCGCCGTCGGCGGTGATCCGGATCTCCATGCCGGCGGGCGGACGGCCCTCGGTGGAGGCGAGGTTCTCGGCGGTGTCGTCGGGGGCGCCCATCGTGATCATGGGGACCTCGGTCATCCCGTACCCGTGGGTGAGCTGGCAGCCCAGCTCCTTCCGCACGGCGTGGTAGATCTCGGGCGGCTTGGGCGCGCCGCCGCCCGCGAGCAGGCGGAGGGTGGGGATGACGGGCTTCCCGGGCTGTTTGCGCTGCTCGGCGAGGAACATCGCGTAGAAGGCTGTGGAGCCGCCGGCGACGGTGACGCCGTGCCGGTTGTACGCGTCGAGGGCCTCCGGCAGCGCGAACTGCTCGAACATCACGGCCGGGAACCCGTACAGCAGGAGCATCACCGTGTAGTCGGGCCCGGCGATGTGCGCGTACGGGAAGGCCATCGAGCCGATGTCCTCCGAGGTGAGCTGGAGGGCGTGGGCGAGGCAGGAACCGCCGGCGAGGAGCGAGCGGTCGGTGTGCAGGACGCCCTTGGGGTCGGAGGTGGTGCCGGAGGTCCAGTAGATCCAGCGGACGTCGGTGCCGGAGGCGGGCGGGGGAGGGAGCACGGCCGGGTCGCCGTCGGGGAGGCTCTCGGGGGAGTACGCCTCGAAGATCCCGCGCGCGCCGAGCCTCCGCGCCATCTCCGCATGGTCGAATCCGCGCCAGATTCCGGGGACGGCGAAGAACTCGGCCTTGGACTCGCGCAGCGCGAAGCCGACTTCCTTGCCCCGGTAGAAGGGGATCACCGGGGACTGCACGGCGCCGATGCGGGCGAGCGCGAAGGAGAGCACGGCGGTCTCGATGCGGGTGGGCAGCTGCCAGGCGACGACGGTGCCGGGGCGCACGCCCATCCCGTACAGGCCGGCGGCGCAGCGCTCGGCGCGCTCGCGGAGTCCGCCGAAGGTGAGGACGCGGTCGTCCTGGAGGAGGACGGGCCGGTCGGGGGTGAGGGCGGCGCGCCGCTCGACGAGCTCCCAGAGCGTCCGGGACTCGCCGAGTGCGTGCGCGGTCTCGTTCATGACCGTACTCCTCTCGTCCGTACTCCTCATGGCTGACGTTCCGTCAGATCGTGCGGTGAGCGTAGAGGTCGGGCGCTTGTCGGTCCAGGGGTGCGGGGCTAGCCTGATCCCGTCAGATCTGACGGGTCATCAGAAACGGGCCGGAAGCGGTCCGCCGTAACGGGCCGCGAACGGTCCGCCGAATCCGGGAGAGGCTCCATGACGGAACTGCCCCGCATCATCAGCGTCGACGACCACGTGATCGAGCCCGCCCACCTCTTCGAGACCTGGCTCCCGAAGAAGTACCGCGACCGCGGGCCGCAGCCCCTCACGGCCGGCATCGGCGAGCTCGCCTACGTCGCCGGCAAGTACCAGATCACGATGGACCCCGAAGGCCCGCCCACGGACTGGTGGATCTACGAGGACCTCAAGTTCCCGTACAAGCGGAACATCGCCGCCGTCGGCTTCGACCGCGACGACATGACCCTGGAGGGGATCACACGGGAGGAGATGCGCCGCGGCTGCTGGGACCCGGCCGCCCGTCTCAAGGACATGGACCTCAACCACGTCGAGGCCTCCCTCTGCTTCCCCACCTTCCCCCGCTTCTGCGGGCAGACCTTCGCCGAGGCCCACGACAAGGAGGTCGCCCTCGCCTGCGTCCGCGCCTACAACGACTGGATGGTCGAGGAGTGGTGCGGGGACAGCGGGGGCCGGCTGATCCCGCTCTGCATCATCCCGCTCTGGGACATCGACCTGGCCGTCGCCGAGATCCGGCGCAACGCCGCGCGCGGGGTCAAGGCCGTCACCTTCTCCGAGATCCCGACGCACCTCGGGCTCCCGTCGATCCACTCCGGGTACTGGGATCCCTTCTTCGCCGTCTGCCAGGAGACCGGGACGGTGGTGAACATGCACATCGGCTCCAGCAGCCAGATGCCGGCCGCCTCCCCCGACGCCCCGCCCGCCGTCCAGGCCTCGCTGAGCTTCAACAACGCCATGGCCTCGATGATGGACTTCCTGTTCAGCGGGGTGCTCGTGAAGTTCCCGCGGCTCAAGCTCGCCTACAGCGAGGGCCAGATGGGCTGGATCCCCTACGCCCTCGAACGCGCCGACGACGTCTGGGAGGAGCACCGGGCCTGGGGCGGGGTCCGCGACCTCATCCCCGAGCCCCCGTCCACGTACTACTACCGGCAGATCTTCTGCTGCTTCTTCCGCGACAAGCACGGCATCGCCTCGCTCGACGTGGTGGGACGCGACAACGCCACCTTCGAGACCGACTACCCGCACGTCGACTCGACCTTCCCCCACACCAAGGAAGTCGCCCTCGACCACGTCCAGGGCCTCGACGACGAGACGATCTACAAACTCATGCGCGGCAACGCCATCCGCATGCTCGGTCTCGGGATCGTCTGATGGACCTCTCCTGCACGGACGAGGAGGAGGCCTACCGCGCCCGTCTGCGGGAATGGCTCGCCGCCACCCTGCCCGGCCTCCCCGAGCGGCCCGACCCGCTCGACTGGCCGGCCCGGCGGGCGTACGACTGCGGCTGGCAGCGACGCCTGTACGACGCCGGATACGCCGACACCCACTGGGACGCCTCCCCGACCCAGCGCCTCATCTTCCTGGAGGAGACCGAACGCGCCGGCGCGCCCTACGTCGGCGCCAACTTCGTCGGCCTGCTCCACGCCGGCCCCACCATCGCCGCCGAGGGCACGGAGGCGCAGCGCGCCCGGTGGCTGCCGCCGATCCTGCGCGGCGACGAGGTCTGGTGCCAGGGCTTCAGCGAGCCGGACGCCGGGTCGGACCTCGCCTCCCTGCGGACGAAGGCCGTACGGGACGGGGACGCGTACGTCGTCACCGGCCAGAAGATCTGGACCTCGCACGCCGAGGTCGCCGACTGGTGCGAGCTGCTCGTCCGCACGGACCCCGAGGCCCCCAAGCACCGGGGCATCACCTGGCTCGCCATGCCCATGGACGCCCCCGGCATCACCGTACGGCCGCTGCGGACCCTCGCCGGGTCCACCGAGTTCGCCGAGGTCTTCCTCGACGAGGTGCGGGTGCCGGTGTCCCACCGGGTCGGGGAGGAGAACGACGGCTGGCGGGTCACCATGGTGACCCTGTCCTTCGAGCGCGGCACCGCCTTCGTCGGCGAGGTCGTCGCCTGCCGCCGGCTCCTCGGCGAACTCGCCCGTACGGCCCGGAAGAACGGCACCTGGGACGACCCCGTCCTGCGCCGCCGGCTCGGCAGGCTCTCCGCCGAGTTCCAGGCGCTGTGGCGGCTCACGCAGGCCAACGTCAGCGAGGCCCAGGCGTCGGGCGGGGTGCCCGGGGCCGGCGGGTCGGTCTTCAAACTGCACTACTCGCACGCCCGCCAGGAGCTGTACGACGCGGCCGCCGCCGTCCTCGGACCCGACGCGCTCGACCTCGGCCGCGACTGGACCCTCGACCGGCTGTCCTCGCTCTCGTACACGATCGCGGCCGGCACCTCCCAGATCCAGCGCAACATCGTCGCCGAGCGCATCCTCGGCCTGCCGAAGGGGCGGTGACTCTGTCGTGGACTTCCGACTCACGGAGGACCAGCGGGCGCTGCGGACGGGGGTGCGGGAGCTGCTCGCGCGGCTCTTCGACCGGGAGGCGCTGCGGAGCGCCGTCTCCGCCGGGCGGCTCGACCGGGACCTCTGGCGGGAGCTCGGCGACGCCGGGTTCTTCGCGCTGCGGCTCCCGGAGGCGGAGGGGGGCGTCGGGCTCGGGCTGCCCGAGGCGGTCCTCGTCTTCGAGGAGGCGGGGAGGGTGCTGCTGCCGGGGCCGGTGGTGGCGACGCACCTTGCGGCGGGTTCCGTGCCGGGGGCGGCGGAGGGGGCTGTCGTGGTGACCTCTGTGGACGAGGGGCTGGTCCCTTGGCTGGACGAGGCCGATGTGGTGGTGGGTGATGTCACGGGTGCGGTGTCCGTGCGGTCGGTCGATCCGCTGACGCCGCTCCATCGGGTGCCCGGCACCGGGGGTTGTGCCCACCCGTTCCGCCCTGCGGAACGCCTGCCCACAACGGGGGCGGCGGAGGCCACTCTCCTCACCGCCGCCGAACAAGTGGGCAGTGCGCAGGCCACCACCGACGCGGCGGTGGCGTACGCGCGGACGCGGGCGCAGTTCGGGCAGGTCATCGGGGGGTTTCAGGCCGTGAAGCATCTCTGCGCCGGGATGCTCGTGCGGGTCGAGCTCGCGCGGGCCGCCGTGTGGGCCGCCGCCGTCACCGGTGATCCCGTCGAGATCGCCGGGGCCAAGCTGCTCGCCGACGGCGCGGCGGTCCGCAACGCGCGGGACTGTCTTCAGGTGCACGGGGGGATGGGGTTCACCTGGGAGGCCGACGTCCACCTGCATCTGAAGCGGGCCTGGGTGCGGGCCGAGCTGGGGATGACCGCCGCCCGGGCCGAGGAGACGGTGGCCGCGGGACTGTAGCGCTGCGCGTGCGACGCGTCACGGAATGTTGATATCGGGTTGTGTCCTTCGGTGGGGCCGTCACGGCCCGGAGTCGGCCTCCGCCTCCGGTACGCTCCGTGGGATGCGAGTGCTCGTTGGCCCGGATCGTCCCGGTGTCGCCCCTGTGGTGGCTCCGCGGCCGGGAATGCCCGCCGCTCGCGCCCGGCGTTCGACTACCCGCAGCGTGCGTCGCACAGTATGGACCATGCGTACTCCTTCGCGCTGGAATATGCCCGAAGCGCTTGTTGCGGTGACTGTACGTCAACCATGCTGTCCCACAAGGGAATCACGTTCCGTAAAGGTGTGTCCGCCGGTTCGGATGGTGTGAGCGGTGCAGGTGCTTCAGGTTCAGTTGGAGGTCGGGCCGGACCCGGCAGAGGTGGGACGAGCCCGGAGGTGGGCCCGGTCGCGGCTCGCCGGGTCGGGCATAGGGGACGACGAGCCGCTCGCCGAGACGCTGGTGCTGCTCATCTCCGAGCTCGTGACCAACGCCGTGGTGCACACGGGCTGCCCGGCCGTGCTGCGGATGCTGTTCGCCGCGGAGGGCAGCGGGGTGCGGGTCGAGGTCGCCGACGCGAGCGACCGGCCGCCGCGGCCCCGGCATGCGGAGGGCGACGACACCAACGGACGCGGCCTGGAGCTCGTGGACGGGCTCGCGGACCGGTGGGGCTGGCAGCCGGAGGGCGCCGGCAAGAGCATCTGGTGCGAGGTGGACCGGGTCGCGCCCGTGCCGACGACGGTGTCGACGCTGTCGCCCGGCCGGGTGCGCTGTTGACGATTCGTTCCGTTTTGCCCACTCTGTTGTGAGCGATTCGTGGCGAGGGGAGCCGAGGGCCGTGTCCCTCGGCGTGTGCGGGTCGCGGCCGGGTGGCGGCGGGCCGTGCCGTGCTCGGGGCGCGTGCGAGCGCGCCGCCGCCCGAGGGGGATCGCGTGCGAGCGCGCCGCCGCCCCGCGAGGTCCTACAGGATGGCCACCGGGGCCACCGGTGTGCCCGTGCCGCCGACGAAGGGCTCGGGCATCGCGGAGAGCAGGAAGGCGTAGCGCCCTTCTTGTGCACAGGCTGTGGACAGAGCCTCCAGATTCCAGTTCTGCCCCTGGAGCATCCCCATCTCGACCAGGTCGAGGGCGTGCACGGGCAGCCAGAGGTCCTCGATCTCGGGCGGGAAGATCTCGAACGTGAGCGTGTCGTTGGCGACAGCGGCGACGTCATGGGCGTGGAACCACTCCGGCGTACGGACCGAGAGCCCCGGTGACGGGAACGCGTAGCCGTGCTTGTCCCCGGCCAGGTAGCTCTGGATCTGCCCGGTCCGTACGAGGACGACGTCCCCGGACCGTACGGTCACCCCGCCGAACTCCGCCGCCTCGTCGAGGTCCTCCGGGGTGACGGCGTGGTCGCCCGGCAGCCGGTCCACGCCCTTCGCGGCGGCCACGTCCAGGAGCACCCCGCGGCTGACGAGGTGGCGGGCCGTGTGGATGCCGCTGAACTCGGAGCGGCCGTGCGGGGTGATGGTCGCGGCGGGGCGGCCGTTGTAGATGCGGCCCGAGTGGGAGACGTGCGTCAGGGCGTCCCAGTGGGTGCCGGCCTGGAGCCCGAGGGTCACGGCGTCGTCGCTGGTGGCGACCGTGCCGGGGCCGAAGAGCTCCTGGTTGACCTGGACCATGACGTGGAGCGGGTTGACCCTGCCCGGGATCATGCCGGTCTGCACGCCGTCCTGCTTGAGGTCGAGGGCGAGCGGGACGCGGTGGCCGGTGCGGACGGTGGCGACGGCCTCGCGCACGACCTCGTCGGTGACGAGGTTGAGGGTGCCGATCTCGTCGTCCTGGCCCCAGCGGCCCCAGTTGTTGATGCGCTTGGCGATCTCGTGGAAGGCGGCGGGAAGAGACATCGGGGCCTCCGGGGTCTTGTTTTCCGGTATCTGACGGACCGTAGAATCCTGACGACGAACGAATCTAACGGACCGTCAGAAAGTGCGGGAAGGGGCCGGGCGTGGGGAACTTCTTGGCTGGCAAGGTCGTCGCCGTGACGGGAGCGGGGCGCGGCATCGGCCGCGCCGTCGCCCTCGCCTGCGCGGCGGAGGGCGCGAAGGTCGTCGTCAACGACTACGGGGTGTCGATCGAGGGCGGCGAGCCGACCTCGGAGGTCGCGACCTCGGTCGTGAAGGAGATCGAGGCGGCGGGCGGATCGGCGGTGGCCGTCGCCGACGACATCTCCACCATGGCGGGCGGACAGCGGATCGTCGACGTCGCCCTCGCCGAGTACGGGCGGATCGACGGGGTCGTGTGCGTCGCCGGCATCCTGCGCGAGCGGATGCTCTTCAACATGTCCGAGGAGGAGTGGGACCCCGTCGTCGCCACCCACCTGAAGGGCACCTTCACCGTCTTCCGGGCCGCGTCCGCCGTCATGCGCAAGCAGGGCGGCGGGACGCTCATCGGCTTCACCAGCGGCAACCACCAGGGCTCCGTCGCCCAGGCCAACTACTCGGCCGCGAAGGGCGGGATCATCTCGCTCGTCCGCAGCGCGGCCCTCGGCCTCCACAAGTACGGCGTCACCGCGAACGCCGTCGCGCCCGTGGCCCGCACCCGGATGTCCGCGAACGTCCCCATGGAGCTCAAGGAGATCGGAGAGCCGGAGGACGTCGCCGCGCTCGTCGTCTACCTGCTGAGCGAGCGGGCCCGCGAGGAGAGGATCACCGGCCAGGTGTACACGATCGCCGGACCCAAGATCGCGGTCTGGGCCCAGCCGAGGGAGCTGCGCGCCGGGTACGCGGAGGGCGGCGGCTGGACCCCCGAACGCATCGCGGACTTCCTGCCCGGGACGGTCGGGACGGACCCCATGCCGATGCTGGCGCAGCTGGAGGAGATGGCGAGGGCGGCGGCCGCCGGCGAGCGCCCCAACACGGGCAGGGGGAACGGATCATGAGAGGCGTCGTCTTCGACGGGAAGCAGGTCCAGGTCGTCGACGACCTGGAGGTACGGGACCCGGGGCCGGGGGAGGTGCTCGTCGGCATAGCCGCTGCCGGGCTCTGCCACAGCGACCTGTCCGTCATCGACGGGACCATCCCCTTCCCCCCGCCCGTCGTCCTCGGCCACGAGGGCGCCGGGGTCGTCGAGGCCGTGGGCCCGGGGGTCACGCACGTCGCCCCCGGCGACCACGTCGCCCTGTCCACGCTCGCGAACTGCGGCGCCTGCGCCGACTGCGACCGGGGCCGGCCGACCATGTGCCGGAAGGCGATCGGGATGCCGGGGCAGCCGTTCTCACGAGCGTCGACCGGGCAGCCGCTGTTCCAGTTCGCGTCCAACTCGTCCTTCGCCGAACGGACCGTCGTCAAGGCCGTCCAGGCCGTGAAGATCCCGCAGGACATCCCGCTGACCTCCGCCGCCCTCATGGGCTGCGGCGTCCTCACCGGCGTCGGGGCCGTACTCAACCGGGCGAAGGTCGGCCGCGGCGAGACCGTCGTCGTCATCGGCACCGGCGGCATCGGCCTCAACGTCCTCCAGGGCGCCCGGATCGCGGGCGCGCTGACGATCGTCGCCGTCGACACCAACCCGGAGAAGGAGGCGGTGGCCCGGCAGTTCGGGGCGACGCACTTCCTCGCCTCCACCGACGGGGTACGGGACATCCTGCCCACGGGCGCCGACCACGTCTTCGAGTGCGTCGGTCACACGGGGCTCGTCCGGACCGCGATCGACCTCCTCGACCGGCACGGCCAGGCGATCCTGCTCGGCATGACCGCGCCGAAGGCGGAGGCGAGCTTCCTGCCGGCCGCGATGTTCCTGGACAAGTCGATCCTGGGCTGCCGGTACGGCTCCTCACGCCCGCAGAAGGACATCGCCCTGTACGCGGAGCTCTACCGCTCGGGAACCCTGCTCCTGGACGAACTGGTCACGGCGACGTACCCGGTGGAGGACTTCGCCCGAGCGACGGAGGACGCGGAGCGGGGGAGGGTGGCGCGGGGGGTCCTCACGTTCTGAGCCCACCCCCCCCGTGTGGGCAATCGTCCCGCAGGGCGGGACGGGTGGGCACACGGGACGGCGCCCTCTCGCGGCGCCTCCGCGTTCCGCGCCCTGACCCGCACCCCGTGCACCGAGCTGGTGGTGCGGGTCGGGGCGCGGAAGCCTCTGGCGCCGGCAAGGGCGCCGTCCGTGTGCCCACCCTCCCCCAAGCTCTCGGCTTCGCTCGAGCAGGGGGGACCCCCACGCCCCTTGCGGAACGCATGCCCACAACGGGGTGGGCCCAGGGCCCGCGCGGCCGTTAGCGTCCCCGCATGTCCTACCGCGAGCTCGCCACCCGCCCCGTCCTCGTCTGGTCCGCCGTCATGGTCACCGGTCGGCTGCCCGTCGCCATGGCGCCGCTCGCGCTCGTGTTCCTCGTGCGGGAGCGGCCCGGGGGCTACACGCTCGGGGCCGTCCTCGCCGCCGCGTACGTCCTCGGGGAGATCGTCGCCGCGCCCGTCCTCGGCATGCGGCTCGACCCCGAACGGGCCCGGCCGCAGCTCGTCGTCGGGCTCGCGGCCGGTGCCGTCGGGTTCGCCGGGCTCGGGCTCGCGCCCGGCGCCCACCCCGTCGTCCTCGCCGCCCTCGCGCTGCTCGCGGGCGCCGGACCCGCCGCCGTGCCCGGCGCGCTGCGGGCGCTGCTCACCAGCCTCGTCCCGGAACGGGCCGTCACCCAGGCGATGAGCATGGAGTCGATGCTGACCTTCGGGATCTGGGCGGCCGCGCCCGCGCTCACCACGGGTCTGGCGCTCGGCGTCGCCCCCGCCGTACCGCTCCTTCTCCAGGGCTCCCTGATGGGGCTTTCCGTGGCCGGGCTGTGGCTGCTGCCGGCCGGCTGGGCCGCCGCCGCGCGGGAGGAGGGTGCCTCGATGCGGCGGGCGCTGCTGCGGGCCTGGCCGGTGTACGTCCTGGGTGCCGCCGGTCTCACCCTGCTCGCACTCGCCGAGCTGATCCTGCCCGCGCTCCTCGAACAGCGCGGGATCGACATCCGCTGGGCGGGTCCGCTGCTCGCCGGGTTCTCGATCGGCTCGGCGGTCGGCGCGTTCGTGTACGGCCTCCGGGGGAGCTGGCCCGGCCCCCTGGCCGTGCAGTCCCTGGTCCTGGTCCTCGCGGTGGCCGCGGGCGTCGCCCTGGTCGCCGTACTGCCCTGGACGACGGCCATCGCGGTCGCGCTCGTGGCCGCCGGGCTGCTCCAGGCGCCCGCGAGCCTCACCCGGAACCTGGCGCTGCGGCAGGTGCTCCCGCCGGGCGCGCTGGCCGCCGGGTACTCGCTCATGTACGCGGCGGTGGGCGCGGGTTACGCGGCCAGCGGCACCCTCGCGGGCGGGCTCCTGAAGGTGGTGGCGCCGTCGACGGCGATCCTCTGGGGGGTGGGCCTGACGGTGCTGCTCACGGCGGTCGGCGCGGCGGGGGAGTGGCGGCTCGCCGGGCTCGCCCCGGCGTCTCAGACGGAAGAGTCCGCGCCCGTCGAGGCGCGGAAGGTCCGCCGGTAGGACGTCGGCGTCACCCCGATCGCCGTCATCAGGTGCACGCGCAGCGACTGGGCCGTGCCGAAGCCCGCGTCCTGGGCGACCCGGTCGACGGGCAGGGCGGTGGACTCCAGGAGGTGCCGGGCGCGTTCGACGCGCTGCTGGGTGAGCCACTGGCCGGGGCTGATGCCGACCTCGTCGCGGAAACGGCGCGTGAACGTCCGTACGCTCATCGACTCCTTCTCCGCCAGGTCCCGCAGCTGGATCGGCTCGTGGAGGTGGGCGAGCGCCCAGGCCCGCGCGGCGGTCGTGGTGTGCGTGCCGGCCTCCGGCAGGGGCCGCTCGATGTACTGGGCCTGGCCGCCGTCCCGGTGCGGCGGGACGACGGTCCTGCGGGCGACGTCGTTGGCGACGGCCGTGCCGTGGTCGCGGCGCACGATGTGCAGGCACAGGTCGATCCCGGCGGCCACGCCGGCCGAGGTGAGGACGTCGCCGTCGTCGATGAACAGCACGTCCGCGTCGACCCGCACGCTCGGGAAGAGCCGCTGGAAGTGCTCGGCGGACGACCAGTGGGTGGTGGCCGGGCGCCCGTCGAGGAAACCGGCGGCGGCCAGGACGTACCCGCCGGTGCAGATGGAGACGAGACGGGTGCCGGGCCGGATCCGCGCGAGCGCCGCCGCCAGCTCCTCGGGGAGCCTGCCCTCGTCGTAGACCGGCCCGAGCTCGTACGAGGCGGGGACGACGACCGTGTCGGCGGTGGTGAGCGCCTCCGGGCCGTGCTCGACGTGGATCGAGAAGTCGGCGTCCGTCCGCACGGGACCGGCGGCCGGGGCGCAGGTGACGATCTCGTACAGCGGTCGGCCCTCGGAGTCCTTCGCGCGGCCGAAGATGCGGTGCGGGATGCCCAGCTCGAAGGGGAGGATGCCGGGCAGGGCGAGAACGGCGACGCGGTGCGGCTGCTGCACGGGCGGTACTCCCTCCGTAAATCGCTGGTGGTCCAGACCACCTGCTGGTAGCTCTACTTGTCCGTGACGGACAACACGTACAAGTCTGAGGCCGCCGGGCGGATTCCCGCCCCGGTCGAGCCGAACGCCCCGGTCGCGCCGCCCGCGCTGTGGAACCGTAACTTCCGGCTCTTCTTCGTCGCCCGGGGCGTCGCCGTCTTCGGCGAGGGCATGGTCCCGGTCGCCTTCGCCGCCGGACTCCTCGGCGCCGGCCACCCCGGCTCCACCGTCGGCTACGCGCTCGGCGGCTGGACCGCCGCCTTCGCGCTCTTCGTGCTCTTCGGTGGCGTCCTCGCCGACCGGTTCACCGCCCGCCGCATGATGATCCTCGCCGACCTGCTCCGGCTGCCCGGCGCGGTCGTCCTCGCCGTCTCCTTCACGCTCGGCAGCCCGCCGCTCTGGGCCGTGTACGCCCTGTCCGTGCTCAGCGGGATCGGCGCCGCGCTCTTCCAGCCGGGCGTCGCCTCCACCATCCCGCGCATCGCTCCCGACGTGCAGCGCGCCAACGCCGTCCTGCGGGTCGTCGAGGCCCTCATGACCATGGCGGGACCGGCCGCGGCGGGCCTGCTGGTCGCCCTGTGGAGCGCGGGCGCGGCCTTCGCCGTGAACGGCGTCACCTTCGCCGTCAGCGCCGTCTGCTTCCTGCTGATACGCCTCACGCCGATCCCGTCCGACACCGCCCGGCGCGACTCCCTCGGCGCCGAACTCGTCGGCGGCTGGCGGGAGTTCCGCTCCCGGAACTGGCTGTGGGGCGTCATCTCCATCTGGACGGTGTACGGACTGACCGTCGCCGGACCGATGGTGCCGCTCACCGCGAGCCTGGTCACCGAGGACCACGGCTCCGCGGCGTACGGCGTGCTCATGGCCGTCAACGGCGCCGGCAGCGCGGTCGGCGGCCTCCTCGCGATCCGGCTGCGCCCGGGCCGCCCCCTCGCGTCGGGCGCGGTGGCGCTCCTGGGTCTGCCGGTGAACCTGGCCCTGCTCGGCCTGGGCGCCCCGGTGGTCCTGCTGGGGGCGGGCCAGTTCGTCGGCGGGGCGGCCTTCGCCTTCTGGCTGGTGATGTGGTCCACCTCGGTCCAGACGCACGTGCCGCAGGAGGCCCTGAACCGGATGCACGCGTACGACGTGGCCGGCTCGCTCCTGATGATGGGCGTCGGCCGCACCCTGTCGGGGCCGGTGGCGGCGGTGGTCGGTGCGGAGCGGGTGCTGCTGACGGGGGCGGGGATCGCGGTGCTCGTGGTGGCGGCGCTGCTGGTGGTGAGACCGATCAGAACGCTGCCGCGCGTGTAAGTCCCCTGTCCCGCCCCGTGTCCCGATCCGTTGTCCCGATCCGTTGGAAACTTGTCATTCGGGCCAATGGCAGGGGGAGGGAGCGGCCCGGAATGCTCAATGGCATGGCCCAGACAACCGAGACGGTTACTCGTACACCCGCGGGACAGCCCCGTACCCCCCGCATCCACCGCGCCTGGTTCGTCGCGGCGGTCACCTTCGTCACGATCATCGGCGCCGCGGCCTTCGCCTCCCTGCCGGGCCTGCTGATCGAGCCGCTGCACGAGGAGTTCCACTGGTCGCGGGGGACGATCGGCTTCGCCGTCTCGGTGAACCTCGCCCTGTACGGCCTGACGGCGCCGTTCGCCGCCGCCCTGATGGACCGCTTCGGCATCCGCAGGGTCGTGGCGGTCGCCCTGACGATCATCTCGGCGGGCTCGCTCCTCACCGTCTGGATGACGGCGGCCTGGCAGCTGGTCCTCTTCTGGGGCATCCTCGTCGGCCTCGGCAGCGGCTCCATGGCCCTCGCCTTCGCGGCGACGGTCACGAACCGCTGGTTCGTGGCGCGGCGGGGACTGGTCACGGGCATCCTCACGGCGGCCGGCGCCTCGGGCCAGCTGATCTTCCTCCCCCTGCTCTCCTGGCTGGTGGAACAGCACGGCTGGCGCCCGGCCGCCGTCACGGTGTCCCTCGCGGCCCTCGCGGTGGTGCCCTTCGTCTGGCTGCTGCTCCGGGACCACCCGGCGGACGTCCGGCTGGCCCCGTACGGCGGGGAGTACGTCGAGAAGCCGGCCCCGGTCACGGGCGCGGCGCGGCGCGCGGTCACGGTCCTCCTCAAGGCTGCCAGCACGGGCCCGTTCTGGCTCCTCGCCGGCTCGTTCGCGATCTGCGGGGCCTCCACGAACGGCCTGGTCAAGACGCACTTCGTCCCGGCAGCGCACGACCACGGCATGCCGGTCACGGCGGCGGCGGGCCTCCTTGCGGTGATCGGCGTCTTCGACGTCGTGGGCACGGTCGCCTCGGGCTGGTTCACGGACCGCTTCTCGCCGCGGCGCCTGCTGGCCGTCTACTACGCCCTGCGCGGCATCTCGCTGCTGTTCCTCCCCATGCTCCTGGCGCCCTCGGTGCACCCGCCGATGCTCTTCTTCATCGTCTTCTACGGCCTGGACTGGGTCGCCACCGTGCCGCCGACGATCGCCCTGTGCCGCGAGCACTACGGCGAGGACTCGGCGATCGTCTTCGGCTGGGTCCTCGCCTCCCACCAGGTCGGCGCGGCGGCCGTCGCCTTCGCGGGCGGCGTGGCACGTGACGTCTTCGGCACGTACGACGTCGTCTGGTACGCCTCCGGCGCCCTGTGCGCGGCGGCGGCCCTGATGGCCCTGGTCATCAGCCGACCCCGGACGGAGCCGGTGTCCCTGGCAGGAGCATGATGACCGTCAGGGGGTGATCGCCGATGAGCGGTCCTGACGGCGGGCGGAGCTTTGCCCGGATGCTGAGGGTCTCGACGCTGGCCCTGTGCCTGGAGGCCGGGGTGGCCCTGGCGGCGCTGATGACGGTCGGCCTGAGCATGGAGCCGGATCCGGGGGAGGACACCGGCGGCGGCGGGATGCTCCTGATGGCGCTGCCGTTGCTGGCGGTGGCCGGAGTGCTCGCAGCCTTCGCGGTCTCCGCCGTCCTCGTCCTGCCCGTGGTGCTGCTCGGCGAGGACCTGGGGGGCAGGTTCGGAGGCCGCCCCGTTTGGTGGCAGCTGTCCCTGGCGGCCCTCGCCGGGACCCTCCTCGCGCCGGTCGGCGGCGTGTGGGGGTGGGTGGCGGGCGGTGCGGTGCTGGCCGTGGCGGCGCTCCTCACCCGCGCGGCGCGGCGGGGTTACTTCGTGGGGCTGCTTCTCTGGGGCACGTTGGCCGTCCTGACGGCCTTCCTGACGGGCGGTCTGATCGTGGACCTGAACCTCATCGACGCCTGACCCGCACGCCCCGTGTGGGCAATCGTCCCGCAGGGCGGGACGGGTGGGCACACGGGACGGCGCCCTTTCGCGGCGCCTCCGCGTTCCGCGCCCTGGCCCGCACCACCTTGCGCGGCGCACGACGTGGTGCGGGTTCAGGCGCGGGAGCCTAGGCCCGGCAAGGGGCGCCGTCCGTTGTGCCCACCCGTTCCGCCCCTGCGGAACGATTGCCCACAACGGGGTGGGCGCCGCCCCTTGCGGAACGCCTGCCCACAACGGGCTACGCGCTGAAGCGGCCGAAGCGGCCCCGGTGGAACAGCAGCGGCTCGGACTCCTCCTCCGCGCCCAGGCTCTCCACCCGCCCCACCACGATCAGGTGGTCGCCCCCCGTGTGCACCGCCGTGATCGTGCAGTCGATCCAGGCGGGCGCGCCCGCGAGCCGCGGGGAGCCCGTCGACGGGGCCGGCCCCCACTCCACGCCCGCGAACTTGTCGGCGCCGCTCACCGCGAAGGACCGGCACAGTTCGACCTGCCCCGCGCCGAGGACGTTGACGCAGAAGGAGCCCGCCGCCGCGATCCGGGGCCAGGTGGTCGACGTCCGGGCGACCATGAAGGCGACCAGGGGCGGGTCGAGGGAGAGGGAGGCGAAGGACTGGCAGGCGAAGCCCGCAGGACCGTCCGCGTCGAGGGCCGTCACGATCGTGACGCCGCTGGCGAAGTGCCCGAGGACGCGGCGGAACTCGGCCGCGTCGACGGGTGGCCGCTCGTCCTCCCGTACGGCGCGCAGCACCGGCCGGGGCAGTGGTTCCACGGCCGTCGGCGAACCGGCCGCTCTCAGGTGTCGGACGACGGTGGCCGCCATCCCCGCGTGTCCCATCACACCACTCATTGAAACTGACGGTGCGTCAGATGGGAAGCCCTCGGGGACGACGGCCACCGATCGCCTATCCGGCGACCGTCACCGTGGCCCGGGTCCAGGCGACACCCGCCGTGTGCCCGGTCCGGTAGGCCGTCACGCGGACGGTGATCTTCAGCCCGCGCTGGGCCTTCGTCAGCAGGAACGTCGTCTTCGTGGCCCCGCTGATCGCCCGCCCGTTCGCGTACCACTGGTACGCGTACGAGGTCGGCGCCGGCGTCCACGTACCCCGGTTCACGGTGAGCGTCCGCCCGACCCGGACCGTGCCCGTGACGTACGGAACGACCGTCGCCTTCGGCGCGAGACCCACGCCGACGGTGTACGCGCCCGTCGTGTACGCCCCGTTCAGGTGCCCGGTCCGCAGCGCCGTCACGGTCACCGTCAGCTTCTTGCCGAGGACGGACGCGGCGGGCACGTACGAGACCCCGGTCGCCCCCGCGATCGCGACGCCGTTCGCCCGCCACTGGTAGGCGTACGAGGTCGGCGTCGGCGACCAGGTGCCGACGACCGCGGTCACCTTGCTCCCGACCCGCACGGTCCCGGAGACGGACGGCACCTTGGTGGGCTGGGGCGCGAGGCCCTTCACCACCACGGCGGCACTCGTCGCCGTGACGACGGGATGCCCGGCCTTCCGCGCGGTCACGGCCACGGACAGCTGCTTGCCCTGGAGCGCGGCGGGGATCGTGTACGTGGACGCCGTGGCTCCGGCGATCGCGACCCCGTCGGCCCGCCACTGGTACGCGTACGACTCCGGCGCAGGCGACCAGGTCCCGGCGTTCGCCGTGACCTTCCCGCCGATCACGGCGGTGCCGGCGACGACGGGGGCGACCGTGGTGTGGAGGGGGGCGATGACGGTGACGGTGCCGAGGGAGTACCGCTCGCCGTCGTGCGTGAGCACGCTCAGGCTCAGCGCGGTGCGCGGGGCGCTCGTCAGGTCCAGGGAGACCTCCATGCCCCGCCGGTCGGGCGTGACGGAGACGGTCGTCGACCGGGCGCGGTAGGTGCCGCCGGCGACCTCGACCACGTCCTTCTCGTGCAGCGCGGCTCCGGTGACCTTCATCGTGATCGTCCCGGCGCCGACGGTGCCGGGGCCGACGGCGGTGACCGTGCGGGTCACGGTGCCGCAGCCGTACGGGCAGTACGCCGTGGCCTGTACGTCGGTCGGGGCCTGCGCGGGAATCGACGGCAGCCCGATCACGAGGGTCGTCGGCCGGGGGTCGCCGCCGTAACTGTCCTCGGACGGCACGCTGCAGCTGTAGTACCCGCTGCTGGTCCGGTCGCAGACGCTCTGGCCGGCCGTCCCGTCGTACAGCCACGGCGTCGGCGACTTCAAGCGTTCGAGCGCGGGCGCGAACGACAGCTTGAGCCAGTCGTACGACGCCGTCGGGAGCACCGCGCACAGCGCCGGCTTCTGCTCGCTCAGCGTTCCGGCGAGCGGCCCGAAGCCGTAGGTGACGTCCGGAACCCTGACGCACTCGGGTGCGGGCCCGGTGGCCGTGCCGATGCGGAGGGCGTCGAAGCGGTAGGCGGGGGCGGTGGTGTCACCCGTGCCGACCTCGACGATCGCCTGGTAGCCGGTGGACCCGGTGACGGCGCAGCCCGAAGCGAAGTCCTCGCACGCGGCCTCGCCGTTCGCGTCGTACACCCCGAATCCGGTCGCGCGCCCCGCCGCCGTGTACCGGACGTTCAGGTGCAGGGTGTCCCGCGCGTCGGCCGTGGTCACCCGGTGGCACAGGAGCGTGCCGGGCTCGGCCGGGACACCCTCCGGGGAGGGGGCGCCCACCGCCGTGGCGGGGGTCTCCACACAGCCGCGTGCGGTGCCGGTGACGTCCCGGCGGGTGAGGGTGTGCTCGGCGGGCCTGCCGTCGCCCTGGACGAGGACCGTGTACGAGAGGCCGGGGACCAGGACGCAGTCCAGCAGGTTCTCCCCGTACGCCTGGTCGGCGCAGGCCTGCTCGCCGTGCTCGTCGAGGACGCTGATGTCGAGGGCCCGGCTGGCACCCGACACGGGGGCGAGGGTCATCAGCTCGTGCGCGGAGTGGTCGTCCGCGGGGATCGTCAGGCAGTCGGCGAAGACGTCGACGCCGGTGCTCAGGGTCGCCCGGGCCGAGTCCGTGCCGAAGTCGCCCGCGGGGAAGGCCCGGCAGTCGCTCGGCGCGTCCGTGCGGCGGACGACGAGTGCGTAGGAGCCGGTGGCCGCGCTCACGTATCCCCTGTTCACGATGGCGCGGTAGGGGGCCGTGCCGCCGAGGACGCAGGTGCCCGCGGCCAGTACCGCATCGGACCAGCAGAGCGTGGTGCCGGTGGCGTCGAGGACCGTGAAGCCGCCGGGCTTCACGCCGTCGGCGGAGGTGGCTGCCAGGATCGCCACGTGGGCGCCCTGCGGCACGGGCAGGTTCACGCAGTCGACCTCGGCGGGCGCGGTGAAGGAGCCCTGATGGGGCCGGCCGAGCGACACGTCCTCGCAGCCCTCCGCGGCGGAGGTCCGGTCGAGGATCCGCACGGTGTCGCTGGTGACCAGGGTGTACGTGACGCCTGCGGTGAGCGTGCAGGAGACCAGATACTGGCAGATCCGTCCGTTCGGCCCGTAGATGCCGATCTCGCCGATGCCGCCGGACGCCGTGCGGCTCTCCAGCCCGTACGCGCTCGTCGCGGTCGGCGTGAAGGTCTTGCACTCGGCCGGGGGCGAGACCTCGGCGGGCGCGGAACCGTAGGGCGTCACGCCGACGACCGCGCATCCCGTCGGGTGGGAGAGCTGCCGGACCGTCAGGGTGTACGGGACGGGGTAGACGCCGGCGTTGGGGTCGAGGTGCGCGAGGACGCGGTAGCCGCCGACCCCGGCGGGCAGGACGCAGTCGTAGCCGACGCTGCAGAGCCACTTGCCCGTGTCGTCGGTGATCCACGCGCTGACGTTGGCGGAAGCGCGCGGCCCGAGGGCCGTCTTGACCAGCTCGCCCTGAGCGGCGGTGAAGGGGTGGCAGACCACGCCGAGGTCACCGGAGGAGGTCCCGGTCACCGGGGCCGTGCCGAAAGCGGTGTCGGCGGGGGCGGAGCAGCCGGGGCCCGCCATCAGCGGGACGACCGCGACCTGAGCGCTCGTCGAGCCACCACGGGTGAGGTCGAGCGTGTACGTGCCGGCGGCGAGCTCGCAGGGGCTGCTGGTCAGCTCGGGGCAGGCGACACGTGTTCCGCCGGAGAGGAACGTGATGTTCCCGATCCCGCCTTCCACGAGCACCCGGTGCAGGCCCGGCTTCTCCACGGTGACCGTGAAGCAGGCGTGGCCGTCCGGGCCCACCACGAACGGGCGGGACGCGTCGCCGGGGCCGTTCAGCGGGGCGAGGGGCAGGGCGGGGCAGGGATCGGCCGTCGGGGCCGGTGTCGGTTCGACCGTCGGTGTCGGTTCGACCGTCGGTGTCGGCGCGGGCGTCGGGTCCGTCGTGGGATCCGGCGTGGGCTCCATGGTGGGATCCGGCGTGGGATCCGTGGTGGGATCCGGCGTGGGCTCGGACACCACCGAGGGCGTCGACGACGCCGCCAGCGCCGTGCCCGTCGGGAGCAGGGGGCCCAGGAGGGCCGTCAGCAGGGCGGGAACCAGAAGAAGGGATCTTCCGGATCTTCGTGATCTTTTGCGCGAGCGCGCGGAGTTGGGCATTCCGTTCCCCCCGGAGCGGTGTGTGGCATATGCGGGCCACACTCTAGGGTTCCGGTACGACAGCCTCCGCTACCGCCCCTCGTACCGCGCCTCCCGCCGCTCCACGAAGCTCGCCACGCCCTCCTGGGCGTCCCTCGTCGTCATGTTGATCTCCTGGGCCGACGCCTCCGCCGCGAAGGCGACGGTGCGGTCCACGTCCAGGGAGGCGTTGACCAGTTGTTTCGTGAGGGTCAGGGCCCGTGTCGGGCCCTGGGCGAGGCGTTCGGCCCATTCCCGGGCCGTCTTCGGCAGCTCCTCGGCCGGGACGACCCGGTTCACCAGGCCCATGCCGAGCGCCTCCGTCGCCGACACCGCATCGCCGAAGAACATCAGCTCCTTCGCCCGCTGCGGCCCGATCAGCCGGGGGAGCAGGTACGCGCCGCCGCCGTCGGGGACCAGGCCCCGGCGGACGAACACCTCGATGAAGCGTGCCGAGTCCGCCGCGAGCACCAGGTCGCAGGCGAGGGCGAGGTGGGCCCCGATCCCGGCCGCCGTCCCGTTCACCGCCGCGATCACCGGCTTCTCGCAGTCCAGTACGGCGGAGATGAAGCGCTGCGCGCCGAGCCGGATCATCCGCGCCACGTCCCCGGCCACCCTCCCCCGGCCTCCGGCCGGGGGGACCCCCATCTCGCTTCGCTCGCCCGTCGACGGCGCGCCCCGCAGGTCCGCGCCCGCGCAGAAGCCGCGGCCGGTGGCCGTCACCACCACACAGCGCACCTCCGGGTCGGCGGAGGCGTCCGCGAGCAGGGCGATGATCCGCTCCCGCTGGTCCCAGGTGACCGCGTTCATCGCCTCGGGGCGGTTGAGCGTGATCCATGAGACGCCGTTCTCGACGGTGTGCAGGACGTCGGACACAGGAGCTCCTATCGGCAGACCGCGAGGGCGTCCAGGGCCACCGCCCCCTGCCCGCGCGGCAGCACCATCAGCGGGTTGATGTCCAGTTCGGCGAGGTCGCCGTCGAGTTCGAGGGCCATTCGCTGGACCCGGAGCACGACCTCGACGAGCGCGTCGACGTCGGCCGGCGGGGCGCCGCGTACGCCGTCGAGCAGGGCCCGGCCGCGCAGTTCGCCGAGCATCGAGCGGGCCTCGTGCTCCCCGAAGGGCGGGACGCGGACGGCGGTGTCGTTCAGGACCTCGACGAGGACGCCGCCGAGGCCCACGGTGACCGTCGGGCCGAAGAGTTCGTCGTGGGTCACGCCCACCACCATCTCGACCCCGCGCCCGACCATCTGGCAGACGAGGATGCCGTCGAGGTCCACCGACTCGTACCGGGCGATGTCCGTCAGCTCGCGGTAGGCGTCCCTCACCTGGCTCGCCGAGGTCAGGCCGACCTTCACCAGGCCCAGCTCCGTCTTGTGCGCGAGCTGGGCGCCCGAGGCCTTCATCACGACCGGGTAGCCGACGAGCCCGGCGGCCCGGACGGCCGCCGCGGCGCTCGTCACGAGCTGCTCGCGCGGCACCCGTATCCCGTACGCCCGGAGCAGCTGCTTCGCCGCGTGCTCGCTGAGCCGCCGGCCGGGGCGCAGGAGGGCCTGGGCCTTGCGCAGGGACGGGGAGGGGGTGCGGGGGGCCTCGTCGAAGGGGGAGCGGTAGGCGGCGGTGAAGCGGTGGTGGTCGAGATAGGCCTTCACGGCCCCGATGCAGTTGGAGAAGGTACGGAAGGTGGCGACGCGCGAGGAGCCGAGGAGGGTCGTGCGGTACGCCTCCTCCGTGCCGACGGGGGAGCCCCAGACCACGCACACCAGCTTGTCGGTGGCCTCGGCGGCGTCGACGAGGTCCTGGGCGAGCTTGTCGCTCATCGGGGGGAAGGGGCCGGTGATGGGACAGATCAGCACCCCGACCGACGGATCGGCGAGGATCGCGTCGATGATCTTCCGGCCGCGCCAGTCGCCCACCGGGTGCCCGCCGTTGTCGACGGGGTTGGCGACGTTCAGGTAGTCCGGGATCCACTGGTGGAGTTCGTCCTGCTTGGCCTGCGGGAGCACCGGCAGGGAGAGGCCGGCCGCCGTGGCCAGGTCGGCGAAGTGGGCTCCCGTACCGCCGGAGATGGAGTAGACGACGACGCCGTCGGCGACCGGCCGGCGCGCGCGGGCGAGGAGGGCCGAGGTGTCCTGGAGCTGGTCGAGCCCGTCGACCCGGATCACCCCGTACTGCCGCATGGCCGCGTCGACGACCCGGTCGGCGCCGGTGAGCTTCCCGGTGTGGGAGGCGGCGGTGCGGGCGCCGGTCTCGGTGCGGCCGACCTTCACGGCGACGACGGGGACGCCCTCGCGCGCGGCCCGGTCGGCGGCGAGGAGGAAGGAGCGGCCGTCCTTGAGCCCCTCGACGTAGCAGGCGATGGCCCCGACCTCGGGGCGTCCGGCGAAGTACGAGAGGAAGTCGGCGGTCTCCAGGTCGGCCTCGTTGCCGGTGGGCGCCCAGTGGGAGAGGCGGACGCCGAGCTCCTGGAGGGTGAAGACGGGCCGTCCCTGGTGGCCGGACTGGGTGATGAGGGCGACGGCGGGGCCTTCGAGGTCGTCGCGGAAGCGCTCGAAGGCGTTGAGGTTGGTGTTGGGGCCGAGGAGGCGGAGCCCGGAGCGGCGGACGGCGGCGGCGAGGCGTTCCTGTGCGGCGGCGCCGGTCTCGCCGGTCTCGGCGAAGCCGGAGGCGAAGGCGACGGCGAACTTCACCTTGGTCTCGGCGAGTTCCTCGATCACGGGGAGCGGGTCGGCGACGAGGAGGACGGCGAGGTCCACGGGTTCGGCGAGCGCGCCGACGGAGGGCACGCAGTCGATCCCGAAGACGCTCGTACGCGTCGGGTGGACGGGCACGAGCCGGGCGCCGACCCGTTCGGCCCAGGCGAGCAGCTGCCGGGTGATGCCGGTGTTGGGCCGTCCCTCGGCGTCGGAGGCGCCGATCACCGCGACGGACTCGGGCCGGAAGAACCGGTCGAGGTCGGGGACGGGCAGGTGCAGGGGCCGCCCGCTGACGTCCAGGTCGCCGGCGACGGCGGTGACGCCGTGCACGGCGTCCCTGGGTGTCTCTCCGCAGGCGACCACGCGGGCGCGGAGATCGGTGGTGAAGGTGCCGTGAGTCGATCCGAGCATCGTTCCGCTCCACCCTTCCGCCCAAGACAGATGACCTGACGTTCAGTCAGATTACAGAACTGACGGGTAGTCAGGAATAGGCGTGCGTGGAGGGGATTCACGGGCTCGCGCACCGGGACCGGCTCTCCGGCCACTGACCCGCCGGCCCTCCGGCTCCCCTCGGGGCGCCGGAGGGCCGGGCGCTCACCGTCCGGAGGGGCGGGTCCGCGCGATCCGTCGCGCGATCCGCTCCGCGTCCCGGGCCAGCTCGCGGAACATGCCGCTGATCGGGTTCGTGAAGCCCGTGAAGTACAGGCCGGGGGTCTCGCGCGGACTCCGCGGTCCGTGCGTCACCGGCAGCCCTCGGCCGTCGAGGACGTCGAGGTGGCCGAGGAGCGGTTCCAGGGCGCGACGGTAGCCGGTCGCCGCGATCACCGCGTCCGGGGTGATCCGGCTGCCGTCCGCCAGGACCACCTCGCCGTCCTCGAAGGCCTCCACCGCGGCGACGATCTCGACCTTCCCGGCCCGCACGGCGTCGATCAGGCCGACGTCCTGCACCGGGATCGCGCCCTCCCGCTGCCGGGTGGCGAGCCCCTTGTCCGGCCGGGGCAGCCCGTACGCCGTGAGGTCCGGCACGGCGAACCGGGCGGACAGCGCGCCCAGTCGGTCGACCAGTGCCACCGGCAGCCGCCGCACCAGGATCCCGGACCGCTGGGCCGGCCAGCCGAGGGTCGTGCGGCGCACGATGTGCGGGACCGTCCGCACCGCGAGCCGCACCCGGGCCGCGCCGCCCCCGGCGAGGTCGGCGGCTATCTCGGCGCCGGTGTTGCCGATGCCCACGACGAGGACGTCCTTCCCGGTGTACGGCTCCGGGTTGCGGTAGGTCCGGGCGTGGCTCAGCTCGCCCGCGTACGCGTCGCGGCCGGGCCACTCGGGCAGCCGCGGGGTGTGGTTGTACCCGGTGGCCACCACCACGGCGCGCCCGGTGAGCCGGCGCCCGCCGGTGGCGTGGAGGAGCCAGTCCTCGCCCGCCCGCTCGATCCGGTGGACCTCGACCCCGGTCACGACCTCCAGCTCGTGCTTCTCCGCGTACGTCTCCAGGTACCGCACGACGTCCGCGCGGGCGACCCAGCGGCCGAAGGAGCGGGGCATCTTCAGGCCGGGGAGGGCGGAGAGCCGCCGGGTGGTGTGCAGCCGCAGCCGGTCGTAGTGCGCGCGCCAGGAGGCGCCGACGGCGTCGGACTTCTCCAGGACGACGGCCCGCACGCCCCGCGCGCGCAGGGCGGCGGCGACGGCGAGCCCGCCGGGTCCGCCGCCGATGACGTACACGGGATGGACGGGAGGTGCGGGGGGTGTGGTGGCCATGAATGCAGAGCGTAATGACGTGTACACGCCGTGGGTCTCGGTCAAGAGGGGATTTCGGTTGCGAATCGGTCACGTGGAGAGCCCGCCGCCGTCCGCCCGCGTGCCCGCCCCTTGCGCCCGCCCGCCGCTCTGCGCTGAACTGACGTATCGTCAGATTCGCCTCGACGAGATCGCGAGGGCCCCATGCAGACCGTCTGGCTCACCGGCGCCGAATGGCTCGCCGTCCTCCGCATCGGCCTCGGCCTGTGGTGGCTGGAGAGCTGGCGCCACAAGGACAAGAAGGGCTGGTTCGAACGCGGCACCGGCATCGCCTGGGCCGCGGACGTGGCCGGCAGGCACAGGTGGCCGGCCGTGAAGAACGGCTTCGACACCGTCGTCGCCCCCCGCCCCAAGCTCATGGCGTACGTCGTCGTCTACGCCGAACTCGCCCTCGGCCTCGGCCTGATCACCGGCTTCCTCACCCCGATCGCCCTCGTCGGCGGCCTCCTCCTCAACCTCCTCTACCTCGTCCTGATGATCCACGACTGGGCCGAGCAGGGGCAGAACGCGATGATGGCGCTCATCTCCCTCGTCGCCCTCCTCGCCCTGTCCTGGCAGACCTGGTCCCTCGACTCCGCGATCGGACTCTTCTGATGACGGCCACACCGGACATCGACGCGTTCACCCGCCCCTACTGGGACGCCGCCGCCGAAGGACACCTGCTGCTTCGCCACTGCGCCGCCTGCGACCGCGCCCACCACTACCCGCGCGAGTTCTGCCCGTACTGCTGGAGCGAGGACGTCCGCTGGGAGCGGGCGAGCGGCCGCGCGACCCTCTACACCTGGTCCGTCGTCCACCGGAACGACCTCCCGCCCTTCGGCGGGCGCGTCCCGTACGTCGCGGCCGTCGTCGACCTCGCCGAGGGGCCGCGGATGATGACGGAGGTCGTGGGCGTGGCGGAGGGCGACCTGCGGATCGGGATGGAGCTGACCGTCACCTTCCGCGGGGAAGGTGACGTGACAGTTCCCGTCTTCGGGCTCTAGAGGGGGGAGATGTTCTTCCAGAGCTGACGGAGGTCGCCCGGGTTGCAGTCGGCCGACATCGTGAACGGGGGCCCGGCCACCAGGCACTGGCCGTTGCCCACGTTCTTGAGCGTCCGCCCGTTGGCCGTCGTGGCCTGGATGCGCCACGACTGCCCGCTGGAGCCGTCGCAGGGGGCGGTGGTGGCGCCGGGGTTCCCGTTCGGCTGGAGGCAGCGGCCGCTCTGCCGGTTGACCAGCCGGAAGGTGCCGTTCGCGCCGGGCGAGTACGTCCAGCTGTACCAGATGGGCTGGCCGGAGTTGTCCTTGGAGCCGCAGTCGTAGGCGTTGGCGAAGATGCCGAAGCCCGCGTTGTACTCGCCCAGACACTTGCCCTCGGACGCGTTCTTCAGGGAGTACGTCCCCGAGGGCGTCGAGCTCGACGGCGGTGGCGGGGCGGGCGCGTTCGTCGTCGGCTTCGGGGCCGGCCGGGTCGTGGTGCCGCCGGAGGGACCGGAGCCGGAGCCGCCCGAGGACGTGGAGGAGTTCGATCCGCCGCCCGTCACGGAGCCGCCGCCCGTCGCGGCCGCGCCCCCGCCGGAGCCGCCGGGGAGGGTGTCGGTGCCGCCCGCGCCGCCGCCGGCGGCGGCGTCCGGGGGCGGGGCCGTCGACCCGGCCGGCGGCTTCCCCGACGGCTTGGCGGACGGCTTCCCCGAGGGGTGCGCCGACGGCGTGCCCGACCCCGTCGACGGCGGTACGGAAGCGGGCTGCGAGGCCACCGTGGACGGCGACGCCTCCGGGGTCGCGCCGAGGCGGCCGACGTACGGGCTGAGGGCGACGGTCAGTGTGGTGCCGGTCGCCACGACGACGGGCACGGCGAACACGACGAACTTGTTGCGCCGCCACCGGGGCGTGGTCCCGGCGGCCTGACCGGTGACGGCCAGCGGGTCGGGCGCGGCGGTGGCCGGCTCCTTGGGGACCTGCGGGGTCAGCGAGGCCGTCGCCACGTCCCGGGTCGGGTCGGTCCGCTCCAGCTCCTCCAGCTGCTCGGCGGTCGGCGCCCCCGCGGCGAAGACGGCCCGCTCGGCGATCCGCTCGGCGACGGCCGCCGGCCAGACGGCGCCCGCCGCGTGCTCGTCGGCGAGCGCGACGAGCTCCTCGGCCGTCGGCCGGTCCGCCGGGTCCTTGGCGAGACACTTCCGGACGAGCTCCGCGAGCTCGGGGTCGCCCTCGGTGAGGCGCCCGAAGTCGGGCTCGCCGTGGACGACCCGGTAGAGCAGGTCGGGACCGGAACCGTCCCCGAACGGAGGCCGCCCGTTCGCCGCGTACAGCAGGAGGCTGCCGAGGCCGAACACATCGGCGGCGCCGGTCAGATCGCGGTCGGCGACGGCCTGCTCGGGCGCCATGTAGGCGGGGGTGCCGATGACCATGCCGGTCTTCGTCAGCCGGCTCTGATCGGCCGCGCGGGCCACGCCGAAGTCGATGAGAGAGAGGCCGCCGCCGGTCAGCATCACGTTCGACGGCTTGAGGTCGCGGTGCACCATGTCGGCGCCGTGCACCACCCGCAGCCCCGCCGCGGCCTCCCGGAGGAGCCGCCACAGGGCGCCGCCGGAGAGCGGGCCGCCGTTGAGGCGGATGGCCTCGTTGAGGGTGATCCCGGGGATGAACTCGGTCGCGAACCACGGCGGCTTCGCCGTGCGGTCGCTCGCGAGGAGCTTGGTGTTGGCGCCGGCGGGCAGCCGGGCCAGGTTGTCGAGCTCGTGTCCGAAGTGGCTGAGGAAGTCGGCGTCCTCGGCGAGCACGGGAAGGACCCGCTTCACCGCCGCGAACTTCCCGGGCACGGCGCCGAGATAGACCCGGCCCATGCCGCCGGACCCGAGCACGCCGAGGAGTCTGAAAGCCCCGATCTGCCGTGGGTCGCCCGCTTCGAGCGGCATCGCACCACTGCCGCTCAAACTGTCCGAAGTGGAGTGGTCCTCCGGTTCCCCCTGCATGCGGCACACAGTAGCCGAGCCCCCCTCATATCTGAACGTTGCTCAGGTTGCGGGGGCCCGGCGGTAACTCGACTGTGACGTAGCTCTGTTGGGGGTGGTCTGCGGAGCGCGTGCGCCTAGAAGACGGCGACGGTCGTCTTGTCGACGGGGACGTAGGCCTTCTTGCGGAGCTTGAAGGGGGCGTTCGCGTCACCGGTGCCCTCGTACAGGTAGCCGCCCGTACCCGAATAGGTGCTCGCGTCGGGGAAGGAGACGAACAGGTCGGGACGGCCGTCGCGGGTGGCGTCGCCGAAGCTGAAGAGCCGGGTGTAGCCGTTCCAGCCGCCGCCGACCCTCACGCGCGGACCGTAGGTGCCGTTGCCCTTGCCCGGGTACATCCACAGGACACCGGCGGCGTCACGGGCGAGGAGGTCCGCCGCCGGGGCGCCGCCGAGGTTGCCCGGCGCGATGATCTGGTTGTAGATGCCCCAGCCGGCGCCGATCTGCTTGCGGGCGCCGAGCGGGGCGTTGACGTTGCCGGTCCCGGGGTACAGCCAGAAGCCGCCGGACTTGTCGACGGCCAGGACGTCGGGCTTGCCGTCCCCGGTCATGTCCGCGGTGCCGTTGATCTTGTCGTACACCTGCCAGCCGGAGCCGATCTTGATCCGGGGGCTCAGGTTGGGCCAGGCACGGGAGTAGAGCCACAGGCCACCGCTCTTGTCCCGCGCGACGATCTCGGGGTCGGCGGTGCCGCCGAGATCGCCGGGGACCGTGAACCTGTCGTAGACGTTCCAGCCCGTCCCCCAGACGGGGCGGACGTCATCCCAGCTGACGAAATCGATGGAGGGGGAGTAGTCACCGTCGTACGACCCCATGCCGCCCGTGGGGCCCACCACGATCGGGTCCGGAGAGCCGTTGTCGCTGAAGTCGTGCGGGTGGGGCTTGTGGGTGACGGTGAACGTGCCGCGCTGCGACCACCCGGGCCCCACGTGGTCGAGCGGACTGACGGTGGCACACCACGTCCAGGTGCCGTTCGCCGCCTGGCCGTACGAGTTGAACTCCCCGTTGCGGTCGTGACGGCTGCCCTCCCAGGTGAGGCTGATGCTTCCGGGGCCGGACGGAGCGTCCTTGGCGGAGGCCTGCGCCCACCAGTCGTAGTTCCCCCAGGCGAACTCGCAATCCTGGTCGCCGTACGAGAGGGCGATGTCGGCGTAGACCCGGCCCCGGCTCACGTCGAACGTGAACGGGAACACGCCCCGGTTCTTGTCGAGGTCGATCACCTGCGGTATGCGCGGCGTCACCACGAGCTGCGTCGGCTCGCCGGTCGCGGCGACGAGCTGCCGGGTGATGGCGCCCTCGACGCCGGGGGCGACCCGGTACAGCCCCTCCTCGCCCGCGCCCTCCGTCAGGGAGCCGCCGCGCACCAGGAGGGCGCCGTCGGGGGCGGTGGCCAGACTGGTCGCGTGGGCGAGGAGCTGCTTCGCGGGCTCATCGTTCAGGGACTTGGCGTCGAAGGCCGTCTCGCCGTTCCGCATGGTCTCGTGGACCAGCCAGGAGCCCGTCAGGCCGAGCTCGACGTGCTTGTGGGCGCCGACGGGGAAACTGCGGGTCGCGCCGGTCTTCCGGTCGGTGACGACCACCACTCCGATGTCCTGGTTCGACGCGTCCTTCGTGTACTCGGTCCACGCGACGTGCGTGGCGGAGAGGGCGGCGAAGGGCGAGTCGGCGGCCGGATTCCGGTTCTCGTACGTCTTGGCGACCACTTCCGGGGCGGCCAGGTCGACCACGGCGAAGAGGGTCTTGCCGGCGGCCTGGAAGCCCACCATCGCGGTGCCGGAGATGGCCGCCCTGACCGTGAACGAACCGGCCCCGGCGGGCAGTCCGTAGACGGTGCGGTTGGTGATCATGCCGCTGACCGAGGCGCTGACCAGGTGGAGTTCGGTGGCGCCGGCGGGGGTCTTCACGCTGGTGAGGACGGTCGATCCGACCGCGCCGAAGGCGGTGTGGGTGCCGTCGGTCAGGGTCTTGAGGTCGATGTCGACCGGGGCCGCGCCGCCGGTCATGTCCTGGACGCGCAGGACGCGGTCGCCGACGGTGCTGACGAGGACGTCGGAGGCCGCGCCGAGGACGGCGGCCTGGGAGGCGACGACCGTCGAGGCGCCGCCTTCGTTCCGGGTCCAGCGGTACTCGCCGGAGGTGTTCCTGCTGAGGAAGCCCGTGGCGCCCGCGCTGACGATCTCGGAGGCGAGCGGGAACGGGGTCACCTCCCCGGCGGCGGCGGGCGCGGAGACGGCGGTGGTGGCGGCGAGCGCGGCGGGCGCCGTGGCCAGGGTGCCGGCGGTGACGGCGAGGGCGGCGGTGATCGCCGCGGTCAGGCGCCGGGACCGGGACGTCACACGAGAGGCGTGGGACAAGGTCGGTTCCTTCCGAGGAGCCCGGCGGCGCGAGGCCGCCGGGCCGGTGTGGAGCGGAGAAGAGAGTCAGGAGTAGTCGTTGAACGCGCCGGTCTCCCCCGCGTACAGCGCGGCGCGGTCGCGGTACGAGAACGGCCGGTTCCACGTGCCGATGGAGCGGTAGAGGTACGCGCCGGTCGGGCCGATCGCGAGGAGGTCGGGGCGGCCGTAGCGGTCCGCGTTCCCGACGGGGACGAGGTGCTGGTAGGCGTTCCAGCCGCCGCCGACCTTGACGCGCGGGGCGAAGGTGCCGTCGCCCTTGCCGAGGTACATCCACAGCACCCCGGCCCTGTCGCGGGCGAAGACGTCCCCGGCCGGCGCGCCGACGCTGTTCCCCGTGGCGACGACCAGGTCGTAGACGCCCCAGCTCGTGCCGATCTTCTTGCGGGCCCCGAGGGGGGTGTTGGCGTTTCCGGTGCCAGGGTAGAGCCAGAGGCCGCCGGACCTGTCGGTGGCGAGCACGTCGGCCCTGCCGTCTCCGGACACGTCGCTGCCTGCGGCGATCTTGTCGTAGATCTGCCAGTTGGTTCCGATCTTCACGCGGGGCGTGAACCCGCCGTCGCCCTTGCCCTGGTAGAGCCAGAGGCCGCCGTTCCGGTCCCGGGCGAGGAGGTCGTCCGTGTCGGAGCCGCCGAGGTTCCCGGCCGCCTCGATCCGGTCGTACGCCTGCCAGCCCCCGCCCAGCGAGGAACGGCCGGCCGAACGGAGCACGTTGTCGGGGTAGGTGGTGTCGTCGCGCCACAGCCGGCCGGCCGCGTCCCTCGCGAGGACGTCGGGCGTGCCGTTGCCCGTGTAGTCGTGCGCGGCGGTCACGCGGGCCACCGTGATCGCCCCCGAGGAGCGGACGGCCTCGCCGATGCCGTTGAGCGGAGTGGCCGTGAGCTCCCACGTGTAGGCGCCGCTGGGGATGGGCCTCTCCTCGTACAGGCCGCCCATGAAGTGGTTGATCGTGGTGGGAGGGTTGCTCCATGAGCCGTTGAACGTGTCGGTCACGGTCTTGCCGGTGGTGGTGTGGCGCAGGGTGAGTTCGCAGCGCACATTGGTCCGGGAGACGCCCCAGGAGAACAGAATGCCCTTGTTCCACGTGCTGAGCGTGACGGCCTCGGGCACGGTCGCCACCGGCACCCCGAGCTCGACGGACTCGCCGCTGCCCGCCAGGAACTCGGCGGTCGGGGTGCCGTCGGCGGCCGGCGAGATCCGGTAGAGGCCCTCGCCGTGCTCCTTCGTACCGCCGCGTGCAAGGAGGGAGCCGTCAGGGGCCACGGCCGAGGACGAGCGGTGGTCGAGCAGCCGTACGGTCCGGCCGTCCGCGTGGTGTGCGACCAGCGGGACCAGGTCCGGGTGCTCGGCCCTGGTCAGTCCCTGCCGGTCGGCGGTGAGGAACCAGTCCCCGAGTGCCTCCACCGACGCCTGGCGGCCCGTGCCCAGAGGCGTGACCGTGCGCGCGCCGGTGGCCCGGTCGAGAACGGTCAGATTGAGGGCGTAGTCCGGGGAGTCGTTCCACATGTGGTCGACCCACGCGAGGCGGGACTTCGTGGCGGTGAAGTCCGGAGACGGCACATCGGAGAACGCCTGGGTGACGGTGCCCGTGGCGATGTCCACGAAGGACAAGGGCCGTCCCGTGTCCCCCGGGTGGCTCACCGCGAATTCTCCGGACTGCGTGGGCACGACCTTGCGCGTATGCCAAGGCGCGACCACGTCGGGGACGGGCCGGTCCGTGATCCGGTCGCCCTCCTTGCTCACCAGGTGCAGCTGGTCGCCGGCCCACACGGCGAGCGTCGTGCCGCTGACCGCGGCGGCCTCGAACGTGAAGCCCCGGCCGCTCAGGTCGATCGTCACGGGCTCGGCGCCGGTGGCCATGTCGTAGAGCCGGAAGACGTTCGGCGCGGTCGTCACGCCGACGACGTCCGACCGGATCTCGCCGATCGGGGTCCCCGGGAGCTCGGTCGTCGAGCCGTCGGAGAAGCGGGTCCAGAGGAGCTTCTCGCCCTTGCTGAGGAAGCCGGTCGCTCCGGCGCCGACGATCTCGCTCCTGGCGGGGAAGGACAGCGCGGCCTGCTGCCCGGTGGCCGGGGCCGCGGGGCCGGCCGTGGTGGCGGCGGTCGCGGGGGCGGCGGCGAGCGCGCCGCCGGTCAGCGCGAGCACAGTGGCCACGCTGACCGCCAATGTGCGGGATGCGCGAAGCATGGTGATATCCCCCCGGTCAAGGCATTGGGGACGCTTCGTGCGCCCTCACCTCATGAGACCCACGAGTCGCCGGAGGGGTTGTACGGCAATCAACTTGAGTTCGAAGGTGGGGTGAACGGGCCCTACGCCGACGGCGCCCAAGGCCCCGACAGCAGCTCCTCGACACTGCGCCGGTCCCGGCCCTCCGGCGGCTCCCCGGCCGCCTTCCCCAGGGCGACCATCGAGACGACCGCCCATCCCGGGTTCGGGTCGAGCTCCTTGGTGAGGCCCTCCATGTCGAAGGCCCGGAACTGGTGCGACGCCAGACCCAGCGCCTCCGCCTGGAGGGTCATGTGGGCGATGGCCTGCCCCAGGTCGTAGTCCGCGAACTCCGAGTACAGCACCTCCGTGCCGTCCACATGGCGGCGCGTCAGCGTCACGACCAGCAGCCCCGCGTCCACCGCCCACCGGGCCGAGCTGGGCGCCAGGTGCCGGACCACCCGCTCGTGGTCCGGCTCACCCGGCCGGCTCACGAAGAAACCCCACGGCTGGGAGTTCCCGGCGGACGGCGCCCACCGCGCCGCTTCGAGCAGCAGGCGCAGGGACGCGTCGTCGACGACCGCCGACGGGTCGAAGCGGTACGGGCTGAACCGCCCGACCAGCAGGGGATGTATGCCGCCGCCGGACGGTTCCTGATCACGTCGCATGCTCGGGTCCAACCGGCCCCCGCGCAGCGCTATTCCGGCCGCCGTCCTAGTACCCGACGGCCTCCCGGAGCAGCAGCACCGTGCCGCGCCCCGGGTGCGGATCCGCGTGGAGGACGAGGAGGCGGTTGACCGCGCTGTCCTGCCCGTACACCGCCTGGCAGCGGGAGTTCTCCAACGGCAGGACGTGCTCCTCGACGCGCCGCAGGGCCGCGCCCAGGTCCGGCACCACCTTCTGCGCGCCCACGACCCACACCGCGTGCGCGGCGCCGCCCGCGTTGGCCGGGAGCTGGCTGCCGCTGCCCGAGGCGAGGACGAGCGAGCCGGTCTCGGTGACGGCGGCGACGCTGTTCACGACGTAGTCGGGGCAGGCGGCCAGCCTCCGGATCTCGTCGGCGCCGGTCGCCCGGTCGATCGACAGGATGCGCGGCCTGACGGCGTCGTACGCGCCGCCGGCGTTCAGGTCCTCGTCGATGCCGGAGAGCCGGAGGGTCTCGCTGGCCCCGGTGAACACGCTGGAGCCCTCGGGGATCAGCTCCTTGATCCGGGTCCGCGCCTCCGCGACGTCGTCGAGGATCTCGACGGCGAAGTTGTTGGCCCGCAGCGCGGCGGCCACCCGTTCGAGACGCTCGTCCGTCGCGGGGGCGGTGAAGGACGCGGCCGGGGCGGACCTGGCCGAGGCGGGCGCCGTACCCGCCAGCGGGGAGGTGTCGAGATACCTCACCTCGTACACCCGCTCCGCGAACCGCCAGCCTTCCTCCGTCCGCCGGTAGCGGTCGTGGTAGACCGCGTAGTTCTGGCCCTGCCGTCCGTCGAGGGTGCGCGCGATCTCCTGGATGTACGCGCGGCCGGTCGCCGTGTCGCCGTCGAGCTCGATCGTGCCGGGGTGGGTGTTCTGCACGAAGAAGTCCCACTGGGCCTGCAGCCGCTCGCCCCCGGCGATGATCTCCTCCCGGCCGATCTGCTCGACGGGGATGTTCGGCATGCGCAGGGCGCCGTCCGGGGTGAACAGCGCCGCCAGACGGGGCCGGTCGCGCATCATCACCGCGTCGGTGAACTCGCCGCGCAGCGCCTCGATCTCGACGCGGTCCGCGATGGCCTGGAAGTCGTTCATCGGGGTTCTCCTCTCGCTCCTGCTGACGTCTCCACCGAGAGGACAAGGCAGCCCTCCGGAATGTGAGGTGGCGCGACGGCCTGACATTCCGGAGGGCTGCCCTGTCCTATACGGGGAGAGGCACACACACGAGCGAGGGAGACGGCCGGACCATGACCACGGGAGCCGAGATCATGAGCGAGCGGCGTCGGCTGATCAACCTCGGCTATCGGCTCCTCGGCTCCCTCGCGGACGCCGAGGACGTCGTGCAGGAGACCTACGCCCGCTGGTACGCCCTGTCCGCCCGCGAGCAGCAGGCCATCGAGCAGCCCGGCGCCTGGCTGATGACCGTCGCCGGCCGCATCTGCCTGAACCTGCTCGGCTCGGCGCGGGCCCGGCGCGAGACGTACGTGGGCGACTGGATCCCGGAACCGCTGCCGGAACCCACCGAGGGCGACGGCGGGAGCGACCCCGCCGACCGGATCACCCTCGACGAATCCGTGACGATGGCCTTCCTCGTCGTCCTGGAGGCGATGACCCCCGCCGAGCGCGTCGCGTTCGTCCTGCACGACGTTTTCCGCTACCCCTTCGGCGAGGTCGCCGAGATCGTCGGCCGCACCCCGGCGGCCTGCCGCCAACTGGCCTCGTCGGCCCGCCGCCGCGTCCGTACGGCACAGAGCCCCGCGCGCCCGAGCGCGGGGCAGGCGGGCGTCGTGAGGAAGTTCAGGACGGCGTGGGAGGCCAAGGACATCGAGGCCCTGGTCGGCCTGCTCGACCCCGCCGCCGTCGCGACGGCCGACGGCGGCGGGCTCGCCGTCACCCACCTGCGCCCGCTCGTGGGCGCCGAGCGGATCGCGGAGGGCTATGCCGAGATCGCCCGTCTGTGGGACGGCCGGACGACGTTCCAGGAGCGCACGGTCAACGGCGTGCCCGGCCTGGTGGCCTGGCAGGACGGCGAGCTCGTGACCGTGTTCGCGTTCGAGATCGCGGACGACCGGATCAGGCACATCTGGGCGGTGCGGAACCCCGAGAAGCTCCGCCCCTGGAAGGTCAGCTGAGAGCGCCCAGAATCCGCGGCGCCGCCTCAGCGAGGGTCGGGAAGTGGCGGTGGGCGTCCGGGTGCGGGGCCGGGGTGTTGACGGTCCAGACCGTCATCCCGGCGTCGAGCCCGGAGCGGACCCCCGACGGCGCGTCCTCGATGACGAGGCACTCCGCCGGGTCGGCGCCCAGCTTCTCGGCGGCGGTGAGGTACGGGACGGGGGACGGCTTGCCCTCGGCCACGGAGGCCGCGTCGACGATGAGCCCGGGGAAGCGGAGGCCGGTCCGCTCGAACCGCCCCCGCACCCGGTGTTCGTAGTTCGACGTCACGAGCGCCCACCGGTCGGCGGGCAGCGCGCCGAGCAGCTCGACGGCCCCGTCGAAGGCCGAGTAGTCGCCCGTACGGACGTCCTCGTCCTCCAGCGCGTGCAGAAGGGCGAGGCACTCGTCCGGATCGGCGTCCGGCACGACGGCGGCGAAGGTCTCCACGGGCCGCGTCCGCAGGGCCGTGGCGTACACCTCGCCCCCGTCGAGCCCGTACCGCGCGGCCCACTCGTGCCAGACGCGGCGCTGGTTCTCGACGGCGTCCATGAGAGTGCCGTCGACGTCGAACAGAACGAACTTTATGGAGGTCACGCCCGGGATGCTACGTCCAGGAAGGCGGCCCAGGAGGCGGGCGAGACGGCGAGCTGGGGGCCGTGGGGGTTCTTGGAGTCGCGGATGTGGATGAGGGCGGGGTGGGCGGCGACTTCGATGCAGTTGCCGCCCTCGCCGCCGCTGTAGCTGGACTTCTGCCAGTCGTAGGCGACTTCGATGCAGTTTCCGCCCGAGGCGTCGCTGTAACTGCTCTTGAACCAGGCCAGATCAGCGGTGTTCATCGTTCTCCCAGCCGTTTCTCGATCCAATCCAGGGACTCCCGCTTGGTGAGTGCCTGTGATCGCAGGATCCCATAGCGCTCGGAGTAGTGCCGTACCTCTTCTGGGTCGACGATCAGTCGGGCATGGCCATAGATCTCGGTGTACGCGACCTCGCGTCGCCCCTTCGGGGTCAACAGCGTGAACGGACCTCCCAGGTACGGGTGTTCCGTGCCGTCCTGGGGAAGGATCTGCAGCTCCACCGTACGCCGCTGGGCCACCTCCAAGATGCGTAGTAGCTGCTCGCGGTGGACCTCGGGCCCGCCGAACGGTCGGAGCAGTACCGCTGCCTCCAGGACAAAGGTGATCGTCGGGATAGGCCACCGGTCGAAGATCGTCTGCCGCGAGATCCGGTCCGCCACTCGCTTCTCGACAGTCGCCTCGTCCAGCATCGGGCGGCTGCGCTCGAAGAGCGAGCGGGCATAGGCGGGCGTCTGGAGGAGGCCCGGGACCGCCTGCACCTCGTAGTAGTGGTTGGCCACCGCCTTCGCCTCCGCCTCCGCGAAGTCCTGGAACCAGTCCGGATGTCGGGTCCGCGCCCGGGCCAACGCCTCCCGCACGTCATCCACCGCCGCCACCAGCACACCCCCCGCCTTCACCGCAGGGTCCGCCCGCATCAGGAAGTCCGGCTGTGGGGTCCGTACGCCTCGCTCGATCGCGGAGACGAGGTCCTCGCTGCAATGCGTGATGTCCGCCAGGTCCGCCTGGCTCAGGCCCGCGTTCTTGCGCAGGACCTTGATGATCTTCCCGAGCGCACGGAACAGGTGCGCCGTGCCGTCCACCTCGGAGGGCCGTTCCGGCCGCTCCTCCTCGTTCCCCGACATCCGTACCGCCCTCTTGGCGTACCCGTACAGTTACCCAGCGTCGTCGCGTCGCTGCTGGTCAGCGTACGGCCGGGGGCCCAGGCTCGGGGGCATGAAATCCGAAACAGCCACCCCAACCAGTGAGTTCACGCTCCGGCTCTCGGCAACGCGCCGGGGCGCACGCCTGGCGCGGTTACTCGCTGTGCAGCAGCTCCGGGACTGGGGCCTGAGGGGCTCCGCCGCGGACTCCGTGGAGCTGGTCGTCGCCGAGCTCGCCAACAACGCGGTCCAGCACGGCTGGGTGCCGGGGCGGGACTTCGAGGTGCGGATGGAGCGCGGCGAGGACCACGTACGGGTCGAGCTGTCCGACGCGCGCGGCGAGCGGCGGCCGGTGCCGGCCCGGGAGCCGGACGAGGGCGGCTACGGGCTGCTGCTCGTCGCCGCCCTCGCCACGGCGTGGGGGGTGAAGGACCGGTCCGTCGGCAAGACGGTCTGGGCGACCGTCCCGCTGGCACGTCAGAACACGGTGGTGGGAGAGGAGTCCGGAGACACGTAGGTCCTCAGGTCGAGTTCCTGGAAGGGAGCCTTCCAGTCGCCGGTTCCCCTGGCGAGGTACACCCCACCCCCAGCGGCGTATCCCACCAGGTCCGGGCGTCCGTCGCGGTCGACGTCACCCACACCGACCGGCAGGAAGGGGCCCCAGTTGTCACCGACTCGGGTGCGGGCGGCGAAGGTGCCGTCGCCCTTGCCGAGGTAGAGCCAGAGGACGCCGGCCGTGTCGCGGGCGACGAGGTCGCCGGCGGGGCCGCCGCCGATGTTCCCGGTGGCGGTGATCGTGTTGTAGATGCCCCAGCCGCCGCCGAGCTTCACGCGGGTGGAGAAGGGGGTCGTGGCGGAGCCGGTGCCCTTGTAGAGCCAAAGGACGCCGGAGGTGTCGGTGGCGAGGAGGTCGGGGCGGCCGTCGCCGTTGAGGTCGCTGCCGGCGGTGAGCTTGTTGTAGACGCCCCAGCCGCCGCCGACCTTCACGCGGGGCGCGAGCGTGCGGCCGGCGCCCTGGTAGAGCCAGAGGACGCCGGTCTTGTCGCGGGCGACGACATCGGCGTACGAGGAGCCGGCGACGTCGCCCGGGGCGACGAGCTGGTCGTAGACGTTCCAGCCCGTGCCGATCCGTACGGGGTTCTTGTCCTGCCAGCTCGGTCCATAGCGGTTCGTGTACCCGTCGTGGACGAACAGCTCGCCGTTGCTGTTCCGTACGAGCAGGTCGGAGCTGCCGTTGTCGTCGAAGTCGTGCGAGGTGGACTGGCGGACGACCTTGAAGGTGCCGGAGACGACGAGGGCGGGGCCGATTCCGTTGTTGGGAGTCGCCGTCATCTTCCAGGTGTAGTCGCCGTTGTACGCGGTGACGGAGTCACTGAAGAGGCCGTCCCAATTCGCAGTCCGGGATCCGTTGGAATAATAGGCCTGGACGGTCGCTCGCTTTCCGGTCGCCTTGTGAACCAGTTCGACGCGCGCCGTGGCCCCGATCCGGCTCAGGGTCCAGGACAGGGGAACCGGGGCGGGGGTCCGGTCGAAGTCGATCGTCTCGGGGACGTCCTGCTTCACCAGCTCCAAGGTCGTGGGCTGGCCGGTGCTCGCCACGAGGCTGACCACCGGCCGGGCGCCGTCGGCGCCGGGGGCGATCCGGTAGAGGCCCTCGCCCTGGTCGAGCGTCCCGCCCCGCGCCATCTGGGCTCCGCCGGCGTCGGTGACGGAGCTCGTCGCGTGCTCCAGGAGCTTGACCGTCTCACCGGTCGTCAGGGAGCGGGCGAACAGCGCGAACAGGGCGTTCGGCTCTTGGATCGGTGCGTAGTTTCCGAACTGGCGGTACGTCACCCAGTCGCCGATCAGCTCGATGGCGACGGAGGCCGTGATGCCCAGGTCGTGACGCACGGTCTGGTCGGTGCCCCGCCGGGTCACGGCCACCTTTGTCGTGGAGTCCGCGGACTTCTCGACCCAGGCGATGTGAGTGGCCGACAGCGAGAGGCTCCCCGTCCCGCTCTCGGGCAGCTCGTACTCCTCGACGATCGTGTGGGTCG